>URSD01000017.1 GCA_900550395.1 uncultured Porphyromonadaceae bacterium
GCGTTCATCCTGAGCCAGGATCAAACTCTTCGTTGTTGTTATATTGTCTTTTCTTTTTTTCAATCAAAAAGGCAATCTCGTTTTTTGTTATTGCCTTCGCAATCCCTTGCGACCAACTCCGAAATGTCCGCCCCGGCCGCTTCATTGAATCGCCTGGCCGAATTGACAGAGATATCTTCGCCGGCTATGCCGGCTCGTTCTCTTGTACTACTTCGTCTAAATCTATTGTAAATCTTTCAATGTTCTCGTTTTCGCCGTTTCTTCAGAAACGCTCCGCAAAATTAATACCAATTTTTGAACTGACAAAATTTTTGGCAAATTTTTAACAACTTTTTTTCGTTGTACGACTGTTTTATATTGTTTGGCCGACTTTGCAGCGCCCTTCCTCCGAAAAGCGAGTGCAAAGTTACACCCTTTTTCTGAAACCACCAAATATTTTTGAGGAAATTTTTGAAGAAAAATCCTTCATTGCTGTATATCAGAATAGTACGGATGACGATAAAACACCTCGCCTGACGAGATACATATGGACATAAGGTCAGAAGGGACAGAAGGAGTTAGGAGTGAGGAGTTAGGAGTGAGGGGTGAGGGGTGAGGAGTTAGGAGTGGATACATATTATGGCCGGAGGCCATGGATTTTGTTAACCGCGGGCACTTGTTGCCCGTGGTAATGAACTAATTACAGGTGCAGCCCCGGAGGTGGCTGCATATAACCACATCTTTCTCTGTTTGCGGGTTGTTCAGCCGCCTCCGGGGCTGAATGTGAGGATGGACTCCGGCCACGGGCGCAAGCGCCCGCGTTAACAAAATCCATGGCCTCCGGCCATAATAATATATATGAACACTCCTCACTCCTAACTCCCCACTCCTAACTCCTTTTGTTTCTCGCCAGCCGAGGTAGCATCAAAAAAATTTTGGTGTTTGTACAAAAACTACATTGATCGGCTTTTTTGTGTTGTAACTTTGCGACGTCATTGCTGCGGTGCGGAATCGGCGGACGGGTTCCGGCCGCTGCGGCGGTGGCGACGACCGCCACGGTGACGGCGCTTCTTGGGCTGTGCGGAGCCTTCGGCGGAAGGCTGTGCGGCGGGGGCTTCTGCCGACGCGGAGGGGGCGGCGGATGGAGCATCCTGCTTGGGCTTGCGGCGTGGGGCGGACTTGCTGTTGCTGGGCTTGTGGCGGCGCTTACCGGAGCCGGAACCGTGGCGGGAACCGGAACGGCGGGGAGCATCCTCGTCGTAGTCTACGGTGCCGTCGTCGGTGCGTACGCCGTACTCGGCGGGAATCTCCTCGCGGCGGACGGGCTTGCCGAGGAAGCGCTCTATGCCGGCGAAGCGCTGGCGGTCGCGCTCGCCCACGAGGGTGACGGCGGAACCGCCGGCACCGGCACGGGCGGTGCGGCCGATGCGGTGGACGTAGTCCTCGGCCTCGCGGGGCACATCGTAGTTGACGACGAGCGCGATGTCGTCGATGTCGATGCCACGGGCGAGGATGTCGGTGGCGACAAGGATGTCGATGCGGCCGTTGCGGAAGCCGTGCATCACCTCGTCGCGGCGTTCCTGGTCGAGGTCGGAGTGCATCTCGGCGGTGTTGTAGCCGGCGCGGCGCAACTCGCGCGTCAGCTCCTTGACCTTGAGCTTGGAGGCGGCGAAGACGATGACGCGCTTCGAGGCCTTTGAGGCGAAGAGGTAGCGCAGGGCGGGCGTCTTGTGGCGTTCGGGGCAGAGGACGCACGACTGGTCGATGCTGTCGGCCGGACGGCTTACGGCTATTTTCACCTCGGCGGGGTCGTTGAGAATCTTCTGCGCCATCTGCTTGATCTTGGGCGGCATGGTGGCGGAGAACATGAGGGTCTGACGGGAGGAGGGCGTCTGGGCCACAATCTGCATGATGTCGTCGTAGAAGCCCATGTCGAGCATGCGGTCGGCCTCGTCGAGGATGAGCACCTGCACCTTACTGAGGTCGACGTAGCCCATGCTCATGTGGGCCAGAAGGCGCCCCGGGGTGGCGATGACGACATCGGCGCCCATCTTGAGGCCACGCTGCTGCTGCGCGAAGGTGGCGCCGTCGGTGCCGCCGTATATGGCAACGGAGTTGATGGGGACGTAGTAGGAGAAACCTTCCATCTGGATGTCGATCTGCTGCGCGAGCTCACGGGTGGGAGCCATGACTATGCAGTTGATAGCGTCCGGCTCCGGCTCGGAGGCCAGGCGGTCGATGACGGGGAGGAGGTAGGCGGCGGTTTTGCCGGTGCCTGTCTGCGCCACCGCTATGAGGTCGCGTCCCTCAAGCACGGCAGGAATAGCCTGTTCCTGAATGGGGGTACACTCGCTGAAGTTCATGGCATCGAGTGCGTCGAGAATATCATCACTTAGGTCTAACTCGTCAAATCTCATATCTTCAATAGGTTATGATTTTTCAATATGCAATATGGCGTCGGCATTGCGACGCAGACCGCCGTAGCGCAGACGCATCAGCGCCGAACCGGCGAACATACGCCCGAATACCCCGCGGCCCATCGCCGCCGCGGCGGCAGGGGTCAGGGCAAGGACGTCGGGACGCGGCAGCAGCTCGGCGACGGGAAGTGCGTCGCCGCGGTTGGCCGGGCACACGCGGCTGCACACGTCGCAGCCGGCGAGGCGGCCGTGCAGGTCGGTGCCGACAGGCAGCGGACCGCGCCACTCCAGAGTGATGCAGGAGAGGCAGCGCCGCGCGTCGACGCCTCCGCGCCCGTCGAGGGCGCCTGCAGGGCAGGCCTCGACGCAACGGCGGCAGGCGGTGCAGGCCGACGTGGAGGCCGGAGCGTCGATCGGCAGTTCGGCCGTGCAGAGAATCTCGGCCAGGAGGACGTCGCAGCCCGCGCCCGGCACGAAAATCTTGCCGTTAAGGCCCGGCGCACCAACTCCGGCCCGCATGGCCCAGTAGCGCTCTCGCAGAGGCGCGGAGTCGACGCACACGCGTGTGTCGCCGCCGCACATGGCGCGTATGGCCTCGGCCACGGGTTCAAGGCGTGCGCGAAGCACGGCGTGGTAGTCGCTGCCCAGGGCATAGTCGGCGATGTGGGCGCTGTGCTGCGGCTGGCGGCACGAGAAGGCGCACACCAGCACCGAGCGCGCTCCCGGGAGCAGCGTGCGCGGGTCGGCCCGCAGCCCGCGCCAGCGCTCCATGTAGTCCATGCAGCCGTGGCGGCCTTCGGCCAGCCAGGCGTCGAGCAGCGCCATGTCTTCCGGTGCCACCTCTCCGGCCGCGGCCACTCCGCAGGCGCAGGCGCCGGCGTCGGCACACAGGCGACGTACGGCAGAAGACAGGTCGGCACCGGCAGACATCATGTCACGTCATGGGAAAGACCTCGAACCCGTAGCCCTCGCTCTGCAGCCACTCTATGGCAGCAGGGAGCGCCACGCGCATGTTGCGCTCGGCCTTCAGCGAATCGTGGAAGACGATGACGCTGCCGTTGCGCGCATAGCGGCGCACATTGTCCAGCACGCGGGCGGGCGTGAGGCGGCGCGAGTAGTCGCGGGTGACGAGATCGTACATTATTATATTATAATGGCGCTTGATGGCGGCTGCCTGCTTCCAGCGCATGATGCCGTGGGGCGGCCGGAACAGCGGGCTCTCTATGAGGGCGTCGGCCTCGCAGATGTCGCGCCAGTAGTTGCGGGCCTTGACACGCATGCCCTGGAGATGGTGCATGGTGTGGTTGCCGTAGCTGTGGCCGCGGCGGCGCACCTCCTCCAGGAGCTCGGGATGGCGGCGCACATTGTCGCCGACCATGAAGAAGGTGGCGCGCACGCCGTAGCGGTCGAGCGTATCGAGCACCCAGGGGGTCACCTCCGGCACGGGTCCGTCGTCGAAGGTGAGGTAGACCACGCGGCGGTGGGGGTGCTTTATACGCCATATCGCCTCCGGGAAGAGGAGGCGATACAGCAGAGGCGGGCGTTCGATCAGCATAGGCAGGTCAAAGCAGTTGTCCCCAGGCGCGGCGGTCGATGCCGTACTTCTTCTCTATCTCGGATGTGCGGGCCATGGGGTCGATGCCGGCGGCCTTGTGCGCCTCCAGAAGGACGGCACTCTCGTAGGCCACGGGGGGCAGGTCGGCCGTGGGAGTGGAGGCGTCCACACCGGAGGCGGTGCGGATGTCGGCCTCGTCGTAGCCGTCGACGTAAAGCAGCGGGAACACGCGGAGGGCGTACTCAAGCTGCAGGCGCTCGCGCACGGCGACGAGCAGGTCTTTCTTATCGGGCATCTTGGCGAGCTTCTCCACGACGTCCATCTGGTTCTGAAGGCCTACCACCATGCCGAGGTACTGGAGGGCGTAATCGTCGGTGCGTCCGAGCTGGGCGTGCTGCGAGGGCGTCAGCGACGAGGCGTAGCGCACAATCTGGGCGTAGCGCTTCTCGCCGGCATCGAGGAGGCGGCGTGCCTTCTCGAGGTCGTCGGCGCGGCCCGTGTCGAGCCACATGTCGTAGTACTTGGAGGCGATGTAGACGTCCATCATGCCGTCCCAGGGCGAGACTTCGCCCGGCAGCTTGCTGACGATGAGGTCGAGCATGACGCGGGCCATGTCGCGCTGCGTGGCGGGCACGGGCTGGCCGTTCTCGCGGGCGTAGCGCACGGCGAAGTCGCTGGCAGGCGCGTCGGGCTCCACGAGGAGGTCCTCGGCGGTGGAGAAGAGTGCCGAGCGCACCGAGCCGACCATGCGGCGCACGGTCTCGTCGAGGTAGAGGCGATCGGCATCCGGCGCGTCAAGTCCGCCCCAGCGGAAGCGCGAGAGTGCGTTCTCGTAGCTCTTGAAGGCGTTGACGTTGACGGGGGAATCGCGGAAGGGAGTGACCTCGTAGACCAGGCCGGTGGCACTCAGGTAGGGGCGCAGGCCGAGGTAGTAGCTCGAGGGGACGGTGCTGGCGAAGTAGACGGGACGCTTCCATCCGTTCTTGAGCGAATGGGCCAACATGTCGAGCGAGAGCGTGCGGCTCAGGGTCATGCCCGAGCCGAGGTCGCGCATGTTGACGCGCGGGGCGTCGAAATGGCGCAGCAGCACGGAGGCGCTGTCGGCGGGGTTGATGCCGAAGCGGGCGAAAGCGGCGGCCGTGTCGACCTCCAGGCGGATGTTGGGCTCCGTCATGAGGTGGGCGCCGAAGGTGCGGCTGTCCGAGGCGTAGAGGCGGCGCAGGGAGCTCTCGGCGGAGACGAGGCTGTCGGTCTGCGGCACGACGAAGCTGTAGGCCAGTCGGTCGTAGGCGTAATCGGCGGGCGTGGCGAACGTCTCGATGGCGTTGTCCTCGTAGGAGGGATGACGCAGCTGGTTGGCGTACCAGTCGGTGGTGAGGTAGCTGAGATTTACCACACGCACGTCGCGGCGCACACCCTCCACCTCCTGGGCGTACCACAGGGGGAAGGTGTCGTTGTCGCCGTTGGTGAAGATGATGGCGTTCTCGTCGAGCGACTGGAGGTAGTCGATGCCGAAGTCGCGGGCCGTGTAGCGTCCGCTGCGGTCGTGGTCGTCCCATGTCTGCGATACCATCTGCAGGGGCACGGCGACGCCGACGGCGACAGCTGCGGCCACCGTGACCCACTTGGCGCCCTCGCCTGCCTTGCGCTTGGTGACGAGCTCCACGAGGTCGCGCAGCAGATAGGCCAGCGCGGCCACACCGATGCCAATCCAGATGGCGAAGGCGTAGAACGAGCCGGCGAAGGCGTAGTCACGCTCGCGGGGCTGGCCGGGAGTCTGGTTGAGGTAGAGCACGATGGCGATACCCGTCATGAAGAAGAGGAAGAACACCACCCAGAACTGCTCGATGCCGCGCTTGCCGTCGGGGCCGAAGCTGCGGAGTGCCTGCCACAGCAGGCCGATAAGGCCGAGCAGCAGCGGCAGCATGTAGAACACGTTATGGCCCTTGTTGCCCTTGCCGAACTCGTCGGGGAGGAGGCTCTGGTCGCCCAGGCGGGCGTTGTCGATCAGGGGTATGCCGGAAATCCAGTTGCCGAGCTGCGGCTCGCCGTTGCCCTGGATGTCGTTCTGGCGTCCGGCGAAGTTCCACATGAAGTAACGCCAGTACATGTGGTTGAGCTGGTAGTTGACGAAGTAGCGGAGGTTGACACCGAAGCCGGGCTTCCATGCCGTGGTCTGCGCCACGGGGTTGCCGAGGGCGTCGACGGCGGTGGTGACGGTGGACTGATGGCTCATGTAGGGCGCCACCTCGTAAAGGGGAGCATAGCCGGCGTCGGCCCAGCGGTCGAGCACCTCGCGGGGTATGTTGTCAATGTCGGGTGTGCGGTAGTCGGCCCAGCCCTTATAGGCGCTGACGTGGCGGGCGTTCTGCTCGTCGGTGCTGTAGATGCGAGTGAAGAGCATCTTCATGTCCGGCACGGTGCGGTAGTGGGGCTTGTCGGTTTCCTGCACGTACTCGTCGGGCTGGCCTTCGGCGGTCTTGACGACCTTCGACCAGATGGGCTCGGCGTCGTTGTAGGCGCCGCCTTCCTCGTCGCGGAGGTAGCCGTCGAGCACCCGCGTCATGGGGCGGCCGTTGCGGTCGACGCGCACATAGAGGTTGCCCTGGCCGTCGTTGACGGTCTCAAGCTCCTCGGCGAAGGCGACGCCGTAGAACAGCGGACGGTCGCCGTACTGCTCGCGGCTCATGTAGGAGGCGAGGGAGAAGACGTTGTCCGGAGCGTTCTGATTCATGGGCGTATTGGCCGAAGCGCGTATAAGCAGCAGCGCGTAGCTGGAGTAGCCGATGAAGATGACGAGCACGCTGAGCATGGCGACATTGAGCACACGCACGGGAATACGGACGGAGGAGGCGAGGAGCCACAGCGCCAGGACGGCGAGCACGAGCACACCCAGCCACCAGGGACCGATGAACGGAAGGCCGCTGAGGGCGAGGCCGAGCAGACAGCTGACGATGATGGCCGAACGCGAGCGCTGGCGGTAAAGCTCGCGTACCGACCAGCACAGGACGGCCGTCAGCACGATGGCGTAGATGAGGACGCCCATGTTGTAGCCGAGGCCGATGTAGTTGACGAAGAATATCTCGAAGCCCTGGGCCACCTTCATGAATCCGGGCACGAGGCCGTAGAGGATGGCACCCACGAGCACGCAGGAGACGCCGAGAGCTATGAGGGAGCCCTTGGCGTTGACCGTCTTCCACTTGCGGTAGTAGAACACGAGGCCGATGGCGGGGATGCACAGGAGGTTGAGCAGGTGGACGGCGATGCTGACACCGATGACGTAGGCAATGAGCACGAGATAGCGGTCGCTGTTGGGGTCGTCGGCACGGTTCTCCCACTTGAGAATCAGCCAGAACACGAGCGCCGTACAGAACGAGGAGAAGGCGTAGACCTCACCCTCAACAGCCGAGAACCAAAAAGTGTCGCTCCAGGTGTAGGCCAGCGCTCCGCAGAGGCCGCTGCCCATGATTATCAGCGTCTTGCGCAGGGAAATCTCGGTGGCGCCGTCGCGCACGACGAGGCGACGCACCAGGTGGGTGACGGTCCAGAAGAGCAGCAGGATGGTGGCTGCGCTCAGGAGCGCCGACATGCTGTTGACGGCCACGGCGGCCATGCTCATGCTGCCGCCGAAGAGGGTTACGAAGAAGCGGGCCGCGAGCATGAAGATGGGGTTGCCCGGCGGATGGCCTACCTCGAGTTTCGCGCCCTGCGTGATGAATTCCGGACAGTCCCAGAAGCTGGCCGTAGGCTCAATCGTGAGCAGATATGTCAGCGCGGCCACGAGGAAGCACAGCCACCCCATGGCGTTGTTGACGATGTTGTATCGCTTGATGTCCATCAAAAGAAGTATGAAGGTTTAAGTATTAAGTATGAAGTATAAAGCATTAAGTATTAAGTGTTACGTATTGTATACTTGTGGCTTAAACCTTAGATGGAAAGCTTGCGAAGAGTGTTGAGGAGCTCGCGGTTGATGGGTTTGTCGTTCTTGATGGCTTTGGAGAACGGAACGTATACAATTTCGTCGTTGCGTATGCCAATCATCACGTTGCGCTGGTCCTCCATGAGGGCGTCGATAGCAGCGGAGCCCATGCGGGAAGCCAGGATGCGGTCGTGGGCCGTGGGGGAGCCGCCGCGCTGCAGGTGGCCGAGAATCGAGACACGCACGTCGTAGCCGGGATATTCGTTCTTCACACGCTCGGCCATGCCCATGGCGCCGCCGGTGACGGGGCTTTCGGCCACAAGCACTATCGAGGAGTTCTTGCTCTTGCGGAAACCGTTCTTGATGAGTTCGGCGAGCTGGTCGACCTCGGTGCTGATCTCCGGGATGATGGCGGCCTCGGCTCCGGAAGCTATGGCGCCGTTGAGGGCGAGGAAGCCTGCGTCGCGGCCCATGACCTCGATGAAGAAGAGGCGTTCGTGGCTCGTGGCAGTGTCGCGGATTTTGTCCACGCAGTCCATGATGGTGTTGAGGGCCGTGTCGTAGCCGATGGTGGTATCGGTGCCGTAGAGGTCGTTGTCGATGGTGCCGGGGAGGCCTATGATGGGGAAATTGAATTCGTTGGCGAAGATGCGGGCGCCGGACAGCGAGCCGTCGCCGCCTATCACCACGAGGGCGTCGATCTCGTGGCGGCGGATTACGTCGTAGGCCAGACGTCGACCCTCGGGCGTGGTGAACTCCTTGCAGCGGGCAGTCTTAAGGATGGTACCGCCCTGCTGGATGATGTTCGACACATTCTGTGTGCGGAAATCGACTATCTCGTCGGAGATAAGACCGCGATAACCGCGATATATACCTTTGACTTTCAGCCCATTGAAAATTGCCGCACGTGTGACCGCACGGATTGCGGCATTCATGCCCGGGGCATCGCCGCCGGAAGTCAGAATGCCTATGGTCTTAATCTCTGCCATATGTATGTTTGACTGGTTACTCTAAAGTTGCTCTAATAAAGTGCAAAATTAACATATTATGCCCATAAATGCACCGTTCGTCCCTCATTTTTAGTTTTTTTAATGCGGGGGAGTTAGTACGGATAGCGAGAAACATATGGACAGTTAGGAGTGAGGAGTGTGGAGTTAGGAGTTATAGCCCGCCCCTCCGGGGCTCTGTCGTGTATGATGCTCTCTGCCCCACCCCGCGTTGCGCTGCGCTCCACGCGGGGTTAATCATGGATTCGCGCGTCCCGCGCTTTTCTTTTTTTAGTTGATAGTTGAGAGGGGATAGGCAAGAGGGGGAGGCGTGTACGCAAGAGCGAAGGGGATGGGAGGCTTTTTTATAATGCGGAAAATGACTAATTTTGTCGGTTGAACACAGTCCGCACCGCACATGCTTTTCAACAGCCTTGAATTTGCCGTATTTTTCGTGGCGGTATGGGGCATAAATTATGTCCTGAACCGTTACGGATGCACAGTGCTGCGCAATGCGTGGCTGCTGGCGGCATCGCTGGTGCTGTACGGAAGCTTCGGGCCATGGCTGCCGCTGCTGCTCTGTGCGGTCATAGCCGTCAATTACACGTGCGCCTTATCGGCCGCCGGGCCTCACGGGAAAAGAGCCGTAGCCACAGCCGCAATCCTATGCCTCGGACTACTCGGATTCTTCAAGTACGGCGCCGCGTTCGGCTCGTCGTGGCTGCTGCCGGTGGGATTGTCGTTCTTCACATTTCAGGCTCTCAGCTATACGATTGACGTTTACCGCGGCACGATACCGGCGGAGCGAAACATCCTTAAAGTCAGTCTGTTCATCTCGTTCATGCCGACACTGCTCTCCGGCCCGATAGAGCGAGCCGGGTCGCTGATGCCCCAGCTGTCGCGGCCCGCAATCATCGACTCCGCCGCCGTGGGCGCCGGCATCAAGGCATTCGTGTGGGGTCTGTTCAAGAAGGCAGTGATAGCCGACCGCCTCGCTGACTATGTGTCAGCCATATATTCGACGCCGACGAGCTACAACGGCACCACCCTGGCATTAGCGGCCGTGTGCTTCAGCATACAAATATACTGTGACTTCAGCGGCTACGCCGACATGGCGACAGGCTGCGCGCGCATGCTCGGCTTCAGGATAATGGAGAATTTCCGCTTTCCGTATTTCTCGCTGTCCATCAAGGATTTCTGGCGCAGGTGGCACATATCGCTCACGTCGTGGTTCCGGGAGTACGTCTATATCCCGCTGGGCGGCAGCCGGGTGAGTCCTATGCGATGGGTGCTGAACATAGCCGCGGTGTTCCTGCTCAGCGGCATATGGCACGGCGTGACAGCCGGCTTCATCATCTGGGCGGCCATACATGCCGCCGTCTACCTGCTGGAGCATTATCTTAGACTCGACCGCGGCGCCGTGGCGTACGGCGCCGTGTGCTTTGTAATCGTCACCATAGCGTGGATATTCTTCCGTGTACCTGACTGCGGCACGGCCGCGGCCATCGTGGGACGTATTTTCTCTGACGCACCGGCCGTACCGTTCATGCTGCTGAACCGGTCGTTCGCATCCTTCGCCATCACGGGCGTGCTTCTGCTGCTGTTCGTGGTGCGGGAATGGCTAAGCCGGCGGCACAACCGGCCCATGCAGCAAATGACTGATGCCGAATGCGTGCTGCTGCTCTGCGTTATAGCTCTTTTCTGCTTCAGCGGCGATAAATTCATCTATATGCAGTTCTGAACATGAGACCGACACTGCGCAGAATCATTATCGCCATCGCCGCATTCACTGTCCTGAACTTCGCAGCCGACGCGCTGCTGAAGTACGGGCTGCACCGATTCTATGGCCTGGACCGACATCCGCACATACTGCTGACGGGTCACTCGCAGCTGGCGCAAGGCAGCGACAAGAAAGGTCTTGAGGACAGCCTCGGCAGAAATATAGCAAAATTCTGCCTCTCGGGTGCGGGAGTGGAGGAGCGCGACGTGCTGCTGCACTATGTCCTCGACTCGGAGGCCGGAGATTCGGTGAACACAGTGGTATATGCCGTTGACCCGTGGCTTTTCAACAACCGACGCCTCACCAAGAATATGCACCGCATGTTTTTGCCACTGACGGGCGCACCGGCGGCCGACAGCCTGCTGGCAACAAAGCTGTCGGCAGGCAGGCGGCTGCTGTATAAGACGGTGCCGCTTGCACGATATAACGACGAGCAAATCAGTTACGCCCTCAGAGGCATGGCCGGAAACTGGAACAACATACACCACAACCGGGTGGACACAGCAGCGGCACGGCGGCACGTAGGCAGCGGAAGTTACAGATACATAGCGCCGGACAGCGTACGTATAGGCACCTTCCGAAACACGCTGAAAATGCTGCGGCAACGCGGCATACGCATTCTGCTCGTAGGCATGCCGGGGCTGTACGTCTACAACGAAGCTCAGCCGGAAGCGTATGCGAGGGTTGACAGCCTTTACCGCGCGATTGCCGACGCCGACACGGCGATTTACTATTTCAACCTCGACCCGGAGTTCAGCCACCGGGCGGAGATGTTCAGCGACGCGGTACACCTGAACGCGGCGGGGCAAAAAGCCGTCACCTCACGCCTGGCGCGGATAATAAAAGACGCGGAGTAAAGTTAGGAGTTAGGAGTGGGGAGTGAGGAGTGGGGAGCTCTTATATTTAATGATTGATAATCAGGTTGTTAATGGTGGACGCACGAGCCGTGCGTCCCTACATGCGGGGGTGCGCTACGTGGGTCAGAAGGAGAACTGACACATGAGGTTGAAGCGCTTGGAGCTGCGGTGGGCTCCGTCGGTGTTGCGGCGGTAGCCGTAGTCGGCCTCGGCGGCGACGGTCATGCGCTTCGTCATCATCCAGAAGACGTTGAGGGCGGCTACATAGCTGGTGCGGTATTCGTCCTGCGCTACGGGGCGGCGCGGGCAGTAGCGAGTCTGGCTTCCCAGCAGGGTGCAGAAGAGGTTGGGACGGATGTTGTACTGCACGGCGGCGCACCATCCCCACGAGCGCGGCGCGTACATGCGTCCGGGCATGTCAGGGTCGGGCGTAAGGTCGTAGTTGCCCATGAGCAGGTCGCCGCCGAGGCTGCCGTAGCCGTGGCCGTAGTTGAGGGTGACGTATGTGGTGAGGGGCGGCAGCGGGTGGGCCACGGAGCTGAGCTGTACGCCCCACCCTGCGACGGTGTGGTTTCGCCCGGCGGCCACGTCGCGGTAGGGCAAGGTGCGCAGAATGCCGGAGAGGCGCACATGCTGGCCGCGATTCCACTGGTACTGTGCAAAGGCAGCGAAGTCCGGGAGCCAGTCGCGCACCTTGGCGGTGAGGCCTGAGGTGTGGTCGGCGGCCGTGGCAGGCATCTCGGCGGACACGGCGAAGACATAGCGGTCGCGCACCACGGGCATATAGCGCACCAGGCAGGTGGTGGGCGAAATCTTGTTGTTGGGGCCGGCGGCATCGACCATAGGCGGAAGCGCGGCGGGGTCGGAGAACGTGGAGGGGGCGTAGCCTACGGTGAAGTCATTGATTATGGCGTAGGACTTCTTGAGCTTGAAGTCTCGTCCCTGATAGCCCGTGAAGTCGGCCTCGATGTAGAGCTGATACTCGCCGAGGAGCTTGTTCTGCCCTATCACGCGGAAGAACAGGCAGGTGCCCGACGGCGTGGCGCTGACAGCGCGCCGTACCGCGGGATCGGCCTCCATCGGGATAAGGTAGGGAGCAAAAGCCGAAGCTGGCACGGCGCCGCCCCAGTCGTAGTAGGCACGCATGCGCACGGCTCCGCCAATGCCCATGGCGAGGGCGGCATCCTTGCTCAGAAAAAGAAAATACGGGGCCTGTGGGTCCTGAAAATGATGAAATTGGTCGTAGTAGAATTTGCCGATGACGCGGCGCACCGAATCGACATAGGCTCCGACTTCTTCGGGTGCGGGCTTGCCATCGACCCACACAAAGCGGTGCGAGGCTATGAGCGAGTCGTTGTAGGTGTCGACATGGCTCTGCGCGCCGACAGAAAGCGCCGTCAGGGCTGCGGCTATCAATGTGATGAATTTCATAATCAGCTGTTTTATAGTTAACACACGAAAACCGCAAGTTGTTTAAACGACATCCGCCCGTGCTGCGCCTCTATTCAGAGACCCGGCACGGGCGGACAACAGGAATAAGACTTATCTTCAGAACATCTTCAGAGCCACATCAGTGAGCCATATCCACAGCGGGCAGAAGCCTACGAAAAGGATTACACTCAAAGTCAGCGACGAGGTGCCGGTGGCTACATATGTGTCGTACTCGTCGGCAATGATGATGCCGGAGAATGCCGGCGGCAGGGCGGCAGCCACTACGAGCATCTTGAGGTTGAGGGGATCCATATGGCATGCGAGACCCATAATGAGGATAACCAGAGGCATCATCACCATCTTCATGATAGAGCCGAGCACAACCTGCCAGTTGAAGGAGAACTTGATGGCCGAGAGCGTGATACCTGCCGAGAATACGGCCATGGAGGCGTTGGCTTTCGCCATCAGGTCGAATGAGGGACTTGCCCAGGCCGGCCACTTGAGGCCGCAGAGCACGAGTATGACGGCCAGGATAGGAGCCCAGGCCACAGGCTGCTCAAGGGCGTGAATGACAGGCGCCCAGGCGCTCTGGTGCTTCTGCGCGGGGTTCTGTTTCTCAAGAGATGCGTTCATGAGCGAGAGGCCCACGGGAATGCCGACGGCATTGACTACGATGCCGACGATGGCAACGACAAGAGCCACGGCGGGAGTAGTGCCGAAGATAGGCTCCAGCACGGCGAAGCCGAGGAAGCCGATGGTGGGCGAACCGCTGATAAGGGCCGACACGGCGGCGTCGGCACCGGTGTTCTTCTTAAAACAGTAGCGGAACACAAAATATACGAGCATAAAGCACGCCATGATGCCGACGAGCGACACGAGCGACAGCTTCAGGTCGTGGTAGAGGTCCTCGCGGCTGGCCTGGGCTATCGACACGAACAAGGCGGCAGGCAGGGCATAGTCGAGCACAACCTTGTTGAACTTCTTGGCATCCTCGCCGGAGAAGACGCCCTTTTTCCCGGACACGTAACCGAGAAGCATGATGACCACGATAGGGACAATGGCGTATAATATGATGTGTGTCATTGTGGTTTGAATTTTGGTTGATGTGAAACGTGAGCCGTGCCGCAGGGACGGCTATATCGCTGTCCTTGCGGCACGGTATGCGGGATTATACGGTGTAGTCGATCAGCGGTGTGGGATTGAGGTAGCCTATGTGTCCGCTTTCCTTGCCGGAATCGGCGGCGAGCTGCACGTCGATCAGACAGGGCTTGCGCGAGGCTATGGCATCGGTCAGGGCCTTGGAGAGATCGGCCGGAGTGGTGACGTAATAAGTCTGTGCGCCGAAAGCGTCGCCGAACTTGTCGTAACGGGCATTGATGTCGAGCGTGGTGGGAGCCACGTCGCCGCGCCCGCTGGGGTCTACGCCGACGCCGTTGTAGATGCCGCCGTTGTTGAATATCACGACAGTGCATGGAAGCTTGTAGCGGCATATGGTGGAGAAGTCCATTCCGGAAAAACCGAAGGCCGAGTCGCCCTCGATGGCAACCACGCTCTTGCCGGTGGCGACAGCGGCGCCGATGGTCGAGCCCATGCCCATACCCATTATGGCCCATGTGGCGCAGTCGATGCGGTGGCGCGGCAGAGCCATGTCTACGGTATCGCGGGTGTCGTCGAGCGTATTGGCGCCCTCGTTGACGAGGATGACATCGGGATTGGCCTCAAGCACGGGCTTGATAGCGCCGAGGGCCGTCCAGTGGTTCATGGGCATGGCTGTGGCGGCAGCCTCGAGACGGGCGGCAAACTTGGTGTTCTTGGCCGCGGTCTCGGCCTGGAGCGAGGCGAGCCATGCGGGGTCGGCGGCCATGGTGCGGCCTTTCAGGCCGGCGAGAATGGCGTCGAGCGACAGGCCGAGGTCGCCCACTACGGGTGCGGCTATGGGCACGTTGCGGTCCATCTCGGTGGGCTCGGCGTCGAGCTGGACGAATTTCATGGCCGGGTTCCACTTGCCGCGGCCGAACGACAGCATCCAGTTGATGCGGGCGCCGATGACGATGGTGACGTCGGCCTGCTCCATGATGGTGCTGCGGCATGAGAGCGCGCTCAGCGGTCCCTTGTCGGGCATCAGGCCCTTGGCCATCGACATGGACAGATACGGTATCTTGTATGTCTCTATGAGTGTCTTGATCCTGTCGTCGATCTGCGCGTAGGCTGCGCCTTTGCCCAGCAGTACGGCGGGGTGTTTGGCCGAGGCGATAATCTCCACGGCGCGGGCGACGGCATCCTGCGAGGGTGCTACCGGCGTGTACACATCGACGGGGGTATAGAAGAGCTTCTCGGCATCGGCGGCATTCATGATTTCGGCCAGCGCAGGAGTAGTCATGTCGATATAGACACCGCCGGGACGGCCGCTGACGGCGGCACGGTAAGCGCGGGCGACGGCTACGGGGATGTCCTTGGCATGGCTGCAGCGGAAGGCGGCCTTGACGAGGGGGCGGGCTGTGTTGAGCTGGTCGAGCTGCTCGTAGGTGCCCATGTCCATGTCGACCATGGTGGGGTCGCTGGCGCCCGAAATCTGAATCATGGGGTAGCAGTTGACGGTGGCGTTGGCCGTGGCCGTCAGGCCGTTCATGAAACCGAGAGAGCTGACCGTGAGCAGGACGCCCGGAGTCTTGGTGAGGTAGCCGTGGGTGGCGGCGGCCATGCCGGCCTGCTGCTCGAAGCGGAAGCCGTAATAGTTTATGCCCAGCTTCTGCATGGCATAGGCGGCCTCGGTCACGGGAATACCGACGAGGCCGTAGACATGCATGAGCCCGAGGCGGCGCAGCGATTCGGCAAGTATGTACATGCCTGTGACCTGCTCGGGAAACTGCGGCTTGCCGGCGGCTGCCGGCGTTGTATTTGTAGTCATTGTTCGTTAAATTTTCAAAGTGAGTCGAGAGAGGAGAATGGCCGGTGTTACGCCTGCGGGGCGGAGAATCAGCCCGTGAAGGCCGATCCTCCGCCTGGAAGCGTATGAAAACCTTATTTTGCAGGAGTTGCTGCAGGCTTGGGCATAGGCGCGGTGGTGCCGTTGGCCTTGAAGCGGGCGATATCGTCGGCCGTGTAGCCGAGTTCGGTGAGCACTTCGGCCGTGTTGCCGCCGAGTTCGGGGCACGGGCCGTAGGTGGGCTGGAAGCTACTCATGGTGAAGGGCACGCCCACGGTGACGAACTCGCCGATGTTGCCGCCCTGGTTGATGCGCACGAGCGTGTTGCCGTCGTAGAGGCTCTCGTCGGTCATGATTTCCTTGGTGGAGAGCACGGGAGCCACAGGCACACCTGCCTTGCTGAGTATCTCGGTGACCTCAAACTTGGTCTTGTCGGCGCACCATGCCCCGATACGGGCGAGAATCTCGGCCTTGTGGCGGTCGCGGGCATCGGCGGTATTGAAGTCGGGATTCGTCAGCCAGTCCTGGAAGCCGAAAGCCTGGCAGGCGAGTTCGAAGTCCTTGGCGCCGCGCTGCAGAATCACATATACGTAGTTGTTGGCGTCGACTTCGCTGTCAAGGCCGCCGGCGGCCTTACACTTGTAGGTCCAGCCCAGCACGCCGCTGCCCTCGGTGTTGCCGGAACGGGGCACGCAGTCGCCGAACTTGCCGTCGGGGTACTGCGGGAACTGCGTGAGGTAGCCGATGCGGTCGAGCGTGAGCTGGTCGCGGGTCTTGATGCGGCAGAGGTTAAGACATGCGTTGTGCATCGACTGGTAGACGTAGCAGCCTTCGCCGGTGCGGGCACGCTGCTGCAAGGCTGCAAGCAGACCGATGGTAAGGTGCATGCCGGTGTTGGAGTCGCCGAGGGCGGCACCGCTTTGCGTGGGGATGTTGTCGTCGCCGCTGTACCAGCCGGTAGTGGAAGCCGCACCGGCCGTCACCTGTGCCACAGGCTCGTAGGCCTTAAGGTTGGCGTACTTGGACGATACGGGGAATCCCTTGATGGTGCCATAGATACACTTGGGGTTGAGTGCGTGCACGGCTTCCCAGGAGAAGCCGAGCTTGTCCATGGCGCCGGGATGCAGATTCTCCACGAAGATGTCGCAGCCCTGAATGAGCTTGGTGAGGATGGCCTTACCGTCGGGCGTCTTGGCATCGAGAGCGAGCGATTTCTTATCGCTGTTCAGCTGAAGGAAGTAGTAGCTGGGATCGTTGGGGTCGAACTGAAGTTCCTTACGAGTGGCGTCGCCGACACCGGGACGCTCTATTTTGATTACCTCGGCACCGAGCCAGGCAAGAAGCTGTGTGCAAGAAGGGCCGGATTGCACTTCCGTAAAGTCCACGACTTTGATACCCTGAAGAGGAGCAGTTGTCATATTCCTTAATTTTATAAGATGAGTTGATTGTTTTCGATTTTGGTTCTGATAAAAGAACATCCCGGCCCGCGGAAAGTTCATTCCGCGGGCCGGGATAGAAAAATCTTAACACTGCGAGAACTAATCTATAAACGTTCCCATCACATTCGATACATTCTCAAAGAACATGACATAATAAACGGGGATATATGTTATACCTTTTTCCGTATATACTTTCTGTTCATTTGACAATACGTAGGCATTTCTGACATTATATTCCTCCGTTGCCAGAAAACGCGTCAATGCACTATGGACGCTGTAATCCTTACCGGATTTAACCTCAAGAGGAATGTTCGAGAGATTATCCACGTCATCAATCAAAAAGTCAACCTCTCCATTTTTCTTGTTGTCATAGTAATATAGATTATATCCGTGAGCCTTTAACTCCTGAGCCACGACAGTTTCATACACAGAGCCAAGGTTGATGCTCCTAATGTCGTCCATTATCGCCTTGATGTTGTTGCGGTAGTAAAGCGACGACAGAATACCAACATCGTTCAAATAAAGTTTCAGCAGGTTCTTCCCGCTATTCTCTACCAACGGATATGATGGCTTGCTGATTGCCTTGACCTCAAGTGCGACGCCGGCAGAAATCAGATAATCAAACTCTTCCATATAGTTCTCCGTCCTTTTCCAGCCTTTGTTTTCAATATCTTTGATAACCACTCGCTTCTTTTTATTTTCAAGAATAGACGGCACCATTTCATAGATACGCCGAATCTTCAATCTTCGATTGTGTTCCTCCTCGTACTTGGTGCAATCAACTTCATACAGATCATGCACCTCGTCTTGTATCGATCTTATTTCGACGATATTACGGCTTTCAACAAAGGTCTCGACTGCCTTGGGCAGACCTCCGACTACAAGATATTTCTTAAACAAATCCATCATCTTATTGTGCATGGTCTCAGACAAGCCTTCACGATTCGCAAAGCTCTCCCTCATAGAGTCGACAGCCATTCCGCCAACCCCGTTTGCAAGAAGGAATTCCTCAAAGTCCATCGGGTACATATGTTCCACTTCAAGACTTCCCATCGGTACTGATTGTGTATTCTTAAGCGTAATACCCAACAATGATCCACTTGCTATGTAAATGAATCTATTTTCCTGCATAAGAAATTTCACGAGCGTAAGAAGATGGTCGTAAGCCTGAATCTCATCAATGAAAACAAGAGTATTTTCTCGTTCTTTCATCTTATCGCCGGCCACTACACTCAAAGACATGTAAAAATCTTTGGTGGTTCTCGCTTCTGCGAATACACGATCTCCGAGTTTATCTTCCTCCATATTGATTTCAATAAAATTGGAGAACATTTTCCGGCCGATATGACGAATTATATACGACTTGCCAATCTGACGCGCGCCGTCAACCATCAGCATCCTATGGGACTTAGACGATAGATACTGCTCTATTCGCTTTGCAATTTTCCTATATAGCATATAATTAGACTTTTATTGGTGCAAATATATGAATTTATATTGAAAAAACTGCGTTTTCCATGAATTTTATGGGTCATTTTACTGCGTTTTCCTATAATTTTAACCCTCAAAAAACTGCGTTTTCCGTTCTGTGGCGTGCGGCGGAGACAATAAATACTCCAAATCGTATTATAAAAACAAGCCCTCTGCAACTATATGAGTTACAGAGGGGCTGCGGTGCCCGGAACCGGGATCGAACCGGTACGGATTGCTCCATCGGTGTTTGAGACCGACGCGTCTACCGATTCCGCCATCCGGGCTTTGCGGCGCAAAGATACGAATTTTTCCGTCCATATGCAAAGTTTTCGTATATTTGTAGGCCCGCTGGCCGACAAAGTTCAGCCACGGACCATACATTCTACTGACTTCAATATGAAAAAGACGCTGCTTATAGTGGGAGCCGGTGGCTTCATCGGCGGTTTCATCGCCTCGGAAGCCCTGCGCCGGGGCTACGAGACATGGGCCGGAGTGCGCCCGAGCACATCGCGCCGGTGGCTCGGCCTGGAAGGGCTGCATATCGTCGACTTCGACTACGACGACCCGGACGCCATAGCCGCGACGCTGCGCCGCGAGGCGCCGTCGCCGCAGGGATGGGACTTCATAATCTGGAATCTGGGAGCCACCAAGTGCGCCAACTTCCGCGACTTCAACCGCATCAACTATGAGTATGTGCGCGATTTCACGGAGGTACTTCACGAAGTGGGCATGCTGCCGGAGCGGTTCCTCTACATGAGCTCGCTCAGCGCCCTCGGCCCCGGCGACGAGAAGACCTACGCGCCGCTGACGTCGGCCACCGTCCCGAATCCCAACACACGCTACGGCCTCTCCAAAATCAAGGCCGAAACGTGCCTCGAGCTGCAGCCCGACCTGCGCTGGACCATCTTCCGCCCGACGGGCGTCTACGGCCCGCACGAGAAGGACTACCTCATGATGATAAAGAGCATCGACGCCGGATGGGATTTCGGCGTGGGCTACCGCCGCCAGATGCTGACTTTCATCTACGTTGCCGACCTTGTGGACGCCATGTTCCTGGCTCTCAACACGCCGGCGACGCTCCACCGCAAGTATATCCTCAGCGAGGACCGGGCGTACTCGCAGGCCGACTTCCGCCGCCTGACGGCACGCCTGCTGGGGCGCCGCTTCGTCATCCCCGTACGCCTGCCGCTGTGGGCGGCCTACGTAGCGTCAGTCGTGGCCGAGAAGGTAGCCGCACTTCAGGGCAAGGCTTCGACGCTGAACCGCGACAAGTACCGCATCATGCGTCAGCGCAACTGGAACTGCGACATCTCCGACGCCCGGCGCGACTTCGGCTTCACGCCGCACTGGAGCCTGGAACGCGGGCTTCAGGCCACGGTGGAGGCCTACCGCGAGACAAAAAACAAAAAAGACAAGAAATGAGGCGCGGCATCTCCAATCCCTGGCTCAAGGCTGCCGTCGTCGTCACGCTGCTGCCGCTGGCCGCATGGCCCACGCTCATAGGCCGCGCCGCGGAGCCGTCGTGGATGCTGTGGGCCTATCCCGCAGTCATCGCCTTCTATGCCTATGCGGCGCTCGCATGTGCCCGCGAGCGCATCGCGCTGGCGTGGGTGCTCGCGACCATGAGCCTCCTCACCTCAATCGCAATATGGATGCTATGATGAACTGGGACTCCCTGATATGCGACAAGCGCTTCGGGCTGGAGCACTACCACGACCCGAAGAAAAGCGCCCTGCGCAGCGACTTCCGGCGCGACTACGACCGCCTCGTGTTCTCCTCGCCCTTCCGCCGCCTACAGAACAAGACGCAGGTGTTCCCCCTGCCGGGCAGTATCTTCGTGCACAACCGCCTCACCCACTCTATGGAGGTAGCATGCGTGGGCAAAAGCCTGGCCGACCGCGTGGCCGACGCGCTGCGCGAGCGCTATGCCGGGGAGACATGGGTACATAAGCTCGGCGCCCTTGGAGACATCACGGCCGCCGCATGTCTGGCCCACGACCTCGGCAATCCGCCCTTCGGTCACAGCGGCGAGCGCGCCATCGCCACCTTCTTCAGCGAAGGCGAGGGCGTCCATCTGCGCGAACGCCTGAGCGACGCCGAGTGGTGCGACCTCACGACCTTCGAGGGCAACGCCAACGCCTTCCGCGTGCTCACCCACCAGTTCAAGGGACGCCGCGCCGGCGGCTTCGCCATGACCTACTCCACCCTGGCGGCCATCGTCAAGTATCCCTTCGAGTCGTCGCTTGCGACCCGCGGCAAATTCGGATTCTTCACCAGCGAGCGCGACGACTTCGTGCGCGTGGCCGAGACCCTCGGCATGAAACGACACCCGACGCCCGACGGCACCATACACTACGCCCGCCATCCGCTGGTATTTCTCGTCGAGGCTGCCGACGACATCTGCTACGAAGTGATGGATATAGAGGACGCCCACAAGCTCAAAATACTCGGCACCGACGAGGTGATAGACGCCTTCATGGCGTTCTTCGACAGCGAGAGGCAGGCCCACATGACAGGCATCATGGATACCGTCGACGACCCCAACGAAAAGATAGCCTACCTGCGCTCATGCGTCATCGGCGCTCTTGTGGAGCAGTGCGCAGAAGCCTTCCTGCGCCGCGAGGACGACATCCTGCGCGGCGACTTCCGGACGCCGCTTCTCGGCGACATCCGCCCTCTGGAGCGCGAGGGCTACAAGCGCTGCACCCGCCTCTCCAGTCGCCGTATCTACTGCGCCGGCTCCGTAGTGGACGTGGAGCTGGCCGGTAACCGCATCATCTCCTACCTGATGGAGAAACTTATCCGCGCCGTGACGCATCCCGAGCTCAACTACTCCCGCCTGTTGCTTGCCAAATTTCCGCAGCAGTACGACGTGCAGGCCCCTACCCTCTTCGGCAAAATCCAGGCCGTGCTCGACCACATCTCCGCCATGACCGACGTCTACGCCCTCAACCTCTACCGCACCCTCGAGGGCACCAGCCTCCCGGCGGTATAGGGATAAGTTGAGTTACCATTGGCTGTTGGAGTCCTGCATGCTTACACTCCTCGAATATCATTGACAGACCACGGCCCCAATGCTCAATTACGCCGCTGTAATACATGACGCGTGCAATTATCTCGTTAGGCGCCTCTGATGTATGAGAATCACATTTTGCTTATGGCATTGGAGATTTTGATGCAAAAATAATTATTACGGCTGACCCGGGCAAATGTGGATTTCCCGGACCAAGGTCCATAAGCACGCGCTGTCGCTTCCTGCCGGAGCTCGGCGCGTGAGGATGGTGGTGTGCTGACCCATGGCTCGTCGGCTTCGCCTCCTTACGCATGGGCTGAAAACTGCCCGCCGCGCTCCGCGGGCTCCCGTAAATTGTCTACTGTTAGCTATTAAAACGACTCGCCGAATAGTTACATATTTTTATTTATTGTTGTCCGGTAAAACGAGGACAACCCGCGCTCGTCGCGGGTTGAATCCGGTTAGCCGCGAGTTAAGGAACGACCACAGGGAGCGACATACTCGCGGAAGAATCGTCACAAAAGTATCAACCCGCCGGATGGCGGGTTGCACGACACCCGGGTTAATTGTCATATTTTCAGAATATTTAGCGGCCGTCAGAGGCCGTGCAACCCGCCATCCGGCGGGTTGATACCCTTTACTGAACCTACCGCGGATACGGCGCTGTGCGCCTTAATCCGCGGCTAACCGGATTTTACCCGCCATCCGGCGGGTAATCACCGATGAATATGGCTTATATGGAAGTTAGTATCTGGTATATTGTATCTTATAGCGTTTTACCGGACAGTAATAATTTTTATTCAAACACCCAAAGCACCCTAATTAACATTATTTAACTTTAGGGGGGGGTGGTTTGCATGATATTTAGTATCTTTGCAACCGATTTAAATATATATTAACAAACAGTAACACTTTAAACCAATCACGTATGAAACTTAAGAAAGAGCTGCTGCTCAAGTTCATGATGATGCTCTTTGTTGCCGTTCTCGCAGGCGGTGCAATGACATCTTGCAGCAACGATGACGAACCCTCCAAAAGCGACCTCGTAGGCAAATGGATGTATGAAGACTTTGACGAGGACTCTATCTGGCTTCAGTTCAAATCTGACGGCACATGCATTTTAGGCGACGGTTACGGCTACTCCGACACCGAATCGTTCACATGGAAACTGAAAGGCAAGAAGCTCACCGTCAAATCAGAAGAAGGTGTTGGGGAAATCGAAATCACAAACCTCACTGAGCACACACTCTCCTATCGCACCTACGATGAAGAGTTTGATGAGTGGGATGAAATGAATTTCATTAAAGTTGAGAAATTCCCTTGGGAATAATCGGTAACATACACAACACACAGACTCAAAACAAATGAAAGCAATCAAAAGTATTCTTGCTATTACCTTATGCACAGTCATGCCACTGGCTGCAACCGCACAGAAAGTGTTCGATAAAGGCGACCGCAAAGCAGACCTCACCGTCGGTGTCGGCATCGTGGCCTATCCCGACAACTCGAAGGTGACATTTGACCAGCATCTCGGCATGGAATGGGGCATCGCCAACTTCGGCGACCGCTTCACCCTCGGCCTCGGATTCAACGTCAACAACACCTACGGCGGAACTATTGATACAGAGGTAGCCGGCAAGTACAATTACACATATACACGTTCTTCGTACGGCAAAATCTACCATCCTTCAACAAAGAAATGGGAAACATTCAACGACACAAAAGAAATCAGGCGTGAGGGCGTTGGCACAGCCGAAGCCGACGTATCACGTGAGGACATCAACGCTCAGATTACCGTAGCATTGCATTTCTCTCCCATGAAACGCCTCGACACATATGCCAAAATCGGTGCGGGCGTAGGTTATATGCATTGGATGGTATCAAATCTGCACAATGAGGAAGGATTCAAATCAGCCAATGTGAACGAGCACAATAAAAACAGCGCGTACGAAACCACCGACCGTTATCAATATAACGACCTGGACCATGCAGAATGGGACGATTTCGACTCAAAAATCGTTCCCGCCATCAGCGTTTACGTCGGCGCCACATACATGATCACCGACCGTTGGGGCGTCGATGCTCAGGCCGGTCTCATCAGCGCCAACCTTAAGGGTTCCAAAAAGGGCTATCCCAACTCATACAGCGTCTTTGCCGTAGGCGCGTCCTACCGCTTCTGATGTAGCGACGGACCACTACAATAAATCAGGCCGGCAGCGCTCATACTGCCGGCCTGATTTATATGTCTGCGAGATTACTTACTTGCCTGCGAGGCGGAGCATGGTGGGAGCTATCTCGTTATTGTTGTTGAGGCTCTTGAAGTTGCAGGCGCCTACGCCGATGGCGCAGAGGGGTACGGGATTGCCGGTGTGGCTCGTGGTGGTGAAGCCGATGCCGGCGGCTTCGTTCACAAGACCGAATACAGCCACGGAGAAGGCGTCGAAGTTGGCGTAAAGCGTCTTCTGGTCCTCACTGTTGCGCAGCTCGAAAGTGGCCGTAAACTTATCCTTCAGCATCTGTTCCTGTTCGGGGGTGACGTGAATATGGGTGAATAGTCCGAAGTCCTCCTCAAGTATCTGACGCATGTCGTCCCAGGTATACACGCGACGGTCGCGGAGCATGGCCTGGCAGCGACGGCTGAAAGCTTCCTTGCTCTTGCGCTGATGGTTGAAAAGCTGAAGCTCCGACTTGTAGCCGATGGTGCGGTTGCCGAGAGCCATGCCGCCGGTGTCGTGATCGGCGGTGACTACGATGAGGGTTTCGTCAGGGTGCTTGAGATAGAAGTCGTAGGCCACCTGGAGCGCCTGGTTGAAGTTGATGATCTCCTTGATGGCGGCACCGCCGTCGTTGGCATGCAGCGCGTGGTCTATATTGCCGCCCTCCACCATCATGAAGAAATTCTCGGGCGAGTTTTTCTCCAGGTGGTCGAGGCAGGTCTGCGCCAGCAGCGGCAGTGTGAGAGCATTGTCGATGGAGTCAACGGTGTAGCCGATGTCCCACACATTGTCCTCATTGGCGTCGAAAAGTATGGCCCTGCGGCTGCTGATGGCGGCTGCGCCCTCAGGTCCGCGTACTATCTGCACGCCGTTCTGCTCCAGGAGCGAGAGTATCTCGTCTTTCTTGTCGCCCCGCATGCCGCGGAAGCCGGGACCGCCCAGGAATTCGTAGCCGCAGCGCGCATACTCGCAATCTATCTCATAGTTCATGCCGCGGTTGGGCACATGGGCGTAGAATGCGCCCGGGGTGGCGTCGTCGACCGACACACTCGACGTCAGGCCGACGCCCCAGCCTGCATTGTGCAGCACCGTGGCTACGGAATAGACGGCCGTGGTGTCGGGACCCATGCCGAGCATACCGTTGCGGGTCTTGGTGCCGGTGGAGAGGGCAGTGCCGGCGGCCGCAGAGTCGGTGGTGGTGGACGATGCCGACCATGTCTGGCACCAGGACACGACAGGGAAGCGGAGCATCAGCAGGGGTTGCTCGTTGCCGAGAACCACACGGTTGTAGGTCTGCGCGGCCATAACAGGGCCCATGCCCATGCCGTCGCCGATATAATAGAAAATGTACTTTGGAGATTTTGCGGGAGCGTCCGTATGGCACTGAGCCTGAACAGCTCCGGCTGTCAGGATGGCAACAGCCAGCAACAGGTGTCGGAATATTTTCATTGGCGTGGAAATTAGGTTATGATGTGGCAAAGGTAATGAAAAAAAGTTTCCTTAAAATGTGAAAAAAGCAAAAAAAGGCAGTTCCGTCACTGGCGGAACTGCCTTTTTATCAGTAGAAGCGTCTCTTATTTCACGGTGGGATTCACATCCAGCACCTCGACGTCGAAGATAAGCATGGCGTTGGGGCCGATGCCTGCGCGAGGTGCGCCGTCCACGCCGTAAGCGAGGTCGCCGGGAATGTAGAATGTAGCCTTACCGCCCTTGCCAAGCATCTGAAGACCTTCGGCGAAGCCGGGCACTACGCCGGCGGGCGAGAGGCGGGCGTCGTCGCTGCTGTCGAATACGGTGCCGTCGACAAGGCGGCCGGTGTACTTGATCTGAGCCACGTCGCGGCGGGTGATTTTAGCTGTGTCACCGGGGTTCTCGATCTTGTAGCCGAGACCCGATTCCGAAACCTTCACGGCAGGGTCGTCGGCCTTGGCGGCAGCGAGTGCCTTCTCGCCGGCAGCCTTGTTGGCAAGTGCCTCGGGAGCGTTGGCCTTCTTCTCGTCCTCAAACTTCTTGCTCTCCTCCTGAATGCGTCCCATGAGCATCTGGTAAGCGCTCTGCGCCTCGCGGAACGACTCGATGTCGGTGCTGTCGGCCAGGAATGCCTTCTTGAAGGCGTTCATGACGGCAGTGCGGTCGGGCTCGACGCCGATTTCCTTCATGCGGTTGAGGTTGCCGAGCATCTGCATGCCTATCTGCATGCCGATAGCCACGCCTTCCTGGTCGGGAGCACCGAGAGCATACTGTATGCCCTTGATGATGTCAGCCTTGGGCTGCTTGGCGCGCATGGCCGAGTCGAGGCGCTCATACTCGCCGAGTATGCTCGAGCCCACGAAGTTGCCGAATGCGGCGTTTACGGAGTCGGAAGTGGCGGCCGACACATGGAATGTCTCCTCTGCGGTGGCGTCAGCGCCTTTGTTCTGCGAGCAGGATACTGCTGCGACAGCAGCCAGCACGGCTGCTCCAAACATTAATTTCTTCATTTTTATGCGTTATGTTGGTTGTGAAATGTTATTTCTCTTTTTGTACTCCCAGAAGCTCCACCACGAACTGAAGCGCGGCACGTCCCGGAATTGCACCGGGGATGCCGCCCTCGCCGTAGGCCAGCTCCGGAGGAATGGTGAGGCGGTACTTGCCGCCCGGACGCATGAGCATAAGCCCCTCGCGCAGGCCCGGCACAAGGTCGGGCAGCGGGAAGACGACGGGATCGTCCGTGGCGTCGAAGATTGTGCCGTCAGAGAGGCGCCCCACATAGAAAAGGCTGACGCTGTCGTTCTCGCCCGGCATGGCGCCCTCGCCCTCGGTGATGACCTCCAGCACCACGCCCGAAGGCGTGCGCACGGCTCCCTCGCGGGCGGCGGCCTCATTGAGGAATGCCGTCTGCGAGGCGGTGTCGAAGCTGTCTACTCCGGCAATGGGCTTGAGCTGAGCCAGCATGTCGTTGACGAGCGCACGGGCGCGGTCAACGTCCATTGCGCCGGGACGCCCCGTAGCCACACGCACTGCACTCTCGGCCACCACGCGGCGGTCCACGGCGATGCCACCGCCCTCGAAGGCGTCGACAATCTCGGCTATGGACGTGCCCAGCACGGTACCGAGCGCAGCCGAGAGGCTGTCGGTAGCATTGTCAGCCGGTGCCGGTGCCGGCGTCTGTGCGGCGCCTGGAACAACGGCGGCAACGGCCACGGTCAGAGCCGCAAGCAGGCGCTTCATTTGCCTTCTACCTTGAGCAGTGTGACGTCGAAGATGAGCGTCTGGTTGGGGCCTATGGCGCCGCCGGCGCCCTGGGGGCCGTAGGCGAGTTCGGAGGGGATAAACAGGCGCCAGGTGCTGCCGGCGTTCATGAGTTGCAGAGCCTCCACCCAGCCCGGGATGACCTGAGTGACGCCGAATGTGGCAGGCTCGCCGCGCTCCTCGCTGCTGTCGAATACGGTGCCGTCGATGAGGCGCCCCGTGTAGTGTACCACCACGCGGTCGCCGGCGGTGGGCACGGGGCCGTCGCCCTGCGTCAGCACCTCGTATTGCAGGCCTGTGGCTGTAGTCTTCACCTCGGGGCGCTTGCCGTTCTCGGCCAGGAAGGCCTTGCCGGCCTCGGCATTGACCGAAGCCATCTTCTGCGCGGCTTCCTGCTGCTTGGCCTCAAGTGCCGTAAAGTATTCGCGTATGATGTCCTTGGCCTCGTCGTAGGAGATGCGGGGCTGGGCGCCCTCGTAGACGGCGGCCACGCCGGCCGCGAAGTCGGCGCTGTTGATCTTTTCTATGCCGGATGCTTTGAAATTATGTCCCATGCTCATGCCAAGGGCATAGCTGAGACGGTCGAAGTCGGTTAACATATCTATATAAGTGTTGGTGTATGATACTATAACAAAAATCGTGCCAATAAGTTAGGCGCTGACCTGCACGTGGATGCCCGTGGCGGCGGTGATGCGCTCGGCGGCGGCCGTCATTTCGGTGCGCGGGATGTGTTCGAGCGACTGCTCGGGTGTGCGGCGGTCTATGGTATAGAGCATTATCTCGCGCGGACGTATGCGGCGGTATGCCTCGATGAGCGCGTCCAGCTCGGCCGGAGTGGTGTTGTCCACTGTGCTGCCGTCATGCGTGCCGCGTGTCAGCATGGTCTGCACTATGGCCGATGGGCCGAAGGCGGCAAGCTGCTCCACCACCAGCGCCACGGTGAAAGCAGGCGACGCCGGGCGGTCGAGCGCCCGCATGGTCTCCTCCACGGCGCTGTCCAGCTTGAGGATAGCGTTGTCGGCGCGGCGCAGCGCCTCCACCACGTCGGGACGGTGCAGCTGCGTGCTGTTGGCGAGCACGCTCACCTTGGCGCCGGGACAATAACAGTCGCGCAGACGCAGCGTATCGTCTACGATGCCGGCAAATTCCGGATGCAACGTAGGCTCGCCGTTGCCGCTGAACGTGAGCACGTCGGGGCGCACGCCCTCCGACGCAAGCTCCCTCAGCCGCGACTCCAGAAGCCGGGCCACCTCTTCGCGCGGGGGAAGGCCTGTGGTGCCAGGGCCCTGCGCGTTGTAGCCGGCCTCGCAGTACAGGCAGTCGAAACTGCATATCTTGCCGTCGCGCGGCGAGAGATTTATGCCCAGCGAGATGCCCAGCCGGCGGGAATGGATGGGGCCGAATATGGTGTCGTGGAAAAGTATTGTCTGCATTATTTCTCCAGGTCTTTGGTAAAAAGAAGGGTTACAAGGGCCGATGCCACGGCGCCGACCGCCACGACTGCCGCCACCACGAGCAGGTCGGCGGCATGCACCTCCACGGGATACACCTGAATGGTGAGCGCGTCGGCCTCGGCATTGAGGCGCACCCACCCGAAGTGCTGCTGCCCGAGGCTGAGCGCCACACCGAGCAGGCTTCCGAGCAGTCCGCCGCAGAGCGCTATCAGCGCGCCCTGCCACATGAACACACGCCGCGTCATCGCGCGCGATGCGCCGAGAGCGCGCAGCGTAGCCATGTTGTCGCGCTTCTCGATGACGAGCAGCGACAGCGTCGACACGATGTTGAACGAGGCCACAGCCAGGATGCACACGAGAAGCAGGAACGTGAGCCACTTCTCCACGGCGATCATGCGGAACGAGTCGGCGTTCTGGCGCGCACGAGTCAGCACCCGCACGCTGTCGCCCAGGGCGGCACTCAGGCGTGCGGCCTCCGCGTCGGGGTCGGCGCCGGCGGCAAGGCGTATTTCCACGGCCGAAGCCTCGCCGTTCTCATAGTCGAGCAGGCGGCGGGCGGTGGCGAGAGGCACTATCATGCGGTCGCCGTCATAGTCGGGCCGCTGCGTCTGCCACACGGAGCGCACGGCCAGCGAGTCGCCTCGGAATGCTGTGGCGGGATTGGCCGGATTGATGCGGCCCACGCGCCGGGGCACATAGACTCCCACGATGTTGCCCACGCGCGGGCTCAGCCCCATGTAGCCGGCCACGCCCACCGAGAGGTGCGCCGGGCCGTAGCCGTACACACTGTCCACGGCATACGCCCCGTCCACGATGATGGAATCCATATCGGTGACGTCGGCAAACGCCGCGCCCACGCCCTTGAGGCGCACGGGCATCTGCGCCGACGGCGAGACTGCCAGCGCGCGCTCGTCGATGACAGGCACCGCTGCCGCCACCTGCGGCATTGCGGCCACACGGGCGGCCAGACTGTCGGCTCCCGCGATGGTCTTGCCCGCGGCAGGCTCCACGCGCAGGTCGGCGTCGAAGAGGCCCATCTGCTTCTCGGCAAGGCTTGCGAAACCGTTGAACACACTCAGCACCACCACAATAGCCATAACAGCCACCGACACGCCGCCGATAGCCACTCCGCAGATGATGTTTACGGCAGAATGGCTCTTGCGCGACAGCAGGTAGCGTCGGGCTATGTTCAGTGCAAGCATTGTCTAATGAAAGGTTGGCAGCGCGCCGGCGGCGACTATTTCTCGAGCAGATGGTCGATATTCTCGATATAGTCGAGCGAGTCGTCGAGATGGAACGCCAGTTCGGGAGTCTTGCGCAACTGGAAGCGCACGCGCTGAGCCAGTTCGTAGCGTATCGTCTTGGCCGAAGCGTTTATGCTGTCGAGCATCGCCTGCGCCTTGTCGCTGGGGAATACGGAGAGATAGGCACGGGCAATGGAAAGGTCGGGCGACACGCGCACTGCGGTGACAGTCACCAGTGTGCCGTGTGTCTTCGCCGTCTGCTGGCGGAAAATCTCGCTGAGTTCCTTCTGCAGCAGGCGGGCTATCTTGGCTTGTCTTGTAGATTCCATAATACTTTGTCTTTTATGATCTATAAAGATACAACGAACGGAAGTGGCACAAAGTTACTGAATATTTTGGAAAATGCCGACGAAAACCGATTCTGTTCAACAATGCAAATCGGCGGTGCAAATCGTCTATGCACGACATTCAGTATTGTCCCGCATCACAATATTCATTTATGTTCATCAGTCATCCATCGTCTTGGAAGGCATATTATAACTCTACATATCGACATACGTATACCTTACAAATACCGTTTATGATTTTACATTCCGGATAAATTTCCAGAATCGTGTGCTGAATAATCCTGTTTTGCCGATTTTATCGATCAGAGTGCGATATTTAAGGTATAGGATGCTTTTCTTATGTACCTTGTAGCCAACTGAGTCCGAGATGTATTGATTGACGCATTGAGCCATTTTATAGTAGACTCTACGCTGAAAATGATTTATATTATTGGTAAAGTCGCCTTGCTGCTTAACCCATTGATTTACATCGACAATCAGCACCCTGCTGTCCGATTCGCTTAATTTCCTGAACAAAGTGTTTATTTGAGCGTATATTTTTTCACGGCCGAAATAATTAGGGTTCTGCTCCTGTTTAAAAGGTATTTCCGGGCCAAGTATGTAGCAAACCTTGGCTTTAGGTGATATTTTTTTCAACAATTCTTTTGCATTGTAAAGAATCTCCTCAGGCGAAAGTTTTCCACAAAATTCATATTCAGAAGAAAACCAGGCGAGCCATCGGTCGGAGAAAACATTTCCGGCATTAAAAATAGTTCCGTCCTTATATTTAGCCCAGTTATTATTGTCTGTTAAAGGATACGACGACTCTCCGAATGCAATCTTGAATCCGGTTTTACGATTTTTATAGATTCCAATATTCGGCTCTATCATTGTCGATAGAATTATGAGTGATACATCGTCATCATACATTGACGTTTGAAACATCTCTGTATCATTAAATATCAGTGTATCATTCAAACGATTTTTATCCTCTTGCGGAAGGAAATGCCATTGCAGGTAATTGACAGAGTGATTGTGGTGCTCAATTGTATTTTTTTTCTCGTTGCCAATATAAGTGAATTCCTCAATGATGTTTGTGGTGTCGAGATACTCACTCATCTGCGCCAGGTCGCATGCTCCCTTGAATATCACCTTACCGGAATATTTATGGTTACCAATGCGTTTTTTGTCAATATGCTGATTTATCCATGCAGGAGCCGGATTCTTGGTTAATGGTGTCACGACCTCACCGATAACCGAAAGTTCCGGGTATCCAAGTCCGGCATATACATATTCCTCTACGCCTTGTCCTATTGTCCGACAAGAAAACAGGAAATGAATGCACTTATGATTTTTTACTGCAAAAAAGCCCACCATGCCATAGTCCCCAAAATTATCTGAAACAAATACACAACCACAATTGCAGTCAGGATCGCATATAAGTCTTTCCAACTCTTCTTTTGTATCCCGGCGTTTTGTGTAGTTGAGCTGATTAGAGCGCAAGACAAGCTCTGCAATACGCTTTAATTGGCTTTGACAGTCGGCCTGAATCCTTACCTGTATATTAGAACTGAACAGAAATTCCGTATTGTCTGAAAATTGTTGGGCTGCTTTATTCTTTTCCTCCAATATATGATACTGACGCAATCTGTTGTGCTTTAAATCTTTTGGCGGCACAGAAGATATGTAGTCAGTTAAATCTTTAATTATGTCAGGCGACACAGCAGTAATTCCGGGATTGTAGAACATTACGTCCTGAAGGTTTTGCATATTATCATCAATGAAAAGACAATTCTTAGGGCGAAGGCCAATTGTTTTCAATAAAGATTTTATACGCCTCCCTTTGGGAGTCCAGTCAATCGAAGGAAATATGAAATATTCGGATATTCCGAGCTCCGTCAGTTTTTCCATCACGGGGTTCAGGTCGTTTTTCGAACAGATTGTATTGACGATACCACAATCCGTTAATCTTTTTACCAATTCGATATTGGTCTCGACAGGTGTCACCGGGCCCTCAGACAACGTGCCAATCCAAAAAGTATCATCCAGATCCCATATAATTATTTTAACAGATGAAAAATCAAATTTCATAGCTCAGTCTCCTTATAAAATCTCTTTATCAAATAAATTAAAATTGGCAAGCGGCAATTCAACGACATTTTCAACCACCAGGGATAATTGAAGTATTGAATACAGCCCGACAAGTCTTCATGTTCAAATGCTCTCACAAACGCCCGTATATCCGAATAAGAACTGTTCAAATCAAACAGAGCATCATATAAATAACCTCCCAACTGCTTGTAAAGATACTCCCTGCCAACGGAATCCCATTTGTTATGTTTTTTTAGAAATTCCTTGTGAACGCCTCCGGCTTGATAGAGTTCCTTTAACGGATACTTCTTCCGCCTTGATAAGGACGGTCCGTTGTTGCGATAGCAATAGTCGACATGTGGAATAAATTTTACATTTCCAGAATGTGCAAGATAATCCAAATTAAAGCATAGATCTTCTCCCAACTTCATATCTGTGCGAAACTCAAGATGATAATTGCGAATCGTATCACTGCGATATATTCTTGCGAAAGGGCATTGAAGCAACTTTGCAACCTTTGAATAACCAGAAGAGCTGGATTTCAAAATATCAATTGAAAGCTCGGCAGAGACGCCAACTATACCGGTGGATTTTTCGCCAGAAATCTGAAATCCGGATACCACCATGTCGGTATTTTTATCCATGTTGACATACAGATTCCATAAATAATGCTCATTAACGTAATCATCACTGTCAACAAAAACTATATATTCGCCCCTACTGTGATTAATACCTGTATTGCGAGCATTCGAGACCCCTCCATTCTCAATATGCAGGACTCGGAAGCGACAGTCATCTTGGGCAAATAGTTCGACAATATCACCACTCCCGTCTGTCGAGCCATCATCAACCACAATGCATTCAAAATCCCGATATGACTGTACGGATAATGAAGCAAGACACTTATAGATATAATCTTTATTGTTATATAGCGGTATAATTACAGATATCATTCCTCTATAACGCTGTATATTCTGTCCGTATTATCACGGAGGTTAAACCTGCATGAAGATTCGATAGCCTTCCTTGAATAATGATACCGTACATCAGGATCCGTCATCGAAATTATTCCCCGGAACAACCCCTCTTCAGTGTTTTCAACCATAATGCCGTAATCATTGTTTTTTCCTAATTGCTCATCTACGCCGGAACAAGCTGTTGCAACAACCGGGCGTCCTAAAATCAAAGCTTCAGTAATTGCGGTATTGAATCCTTCGGCAAACGAAGAGCAAACATAAATATCGGCCATTTTCAGATAAGGATACGGATTTTCCACAAAGCCCTCAAAATGAACTTTCCCGCTTAAACCGAGAGACTCCGCGCACTGGCTCAAATCGCCATACAGCGGACCATGTCCCAAAATGTATAACTCAGCTTCAACGCCAGATTTCAACAATTTTGAAAATGCGGAAAGCAGACGTTTATAACCTTTAACTTCAATCAGGTTACCTAAAGTGACTATTTTTAAGATATCTTTTTGATTCTGATTCGCTATATCGATCGATTCTTGTGCGAGGTTTCTAACTTGTTCAACGTCAATAGGATTATACAGAACCATCGGTTCCTTCTTTAAATCAAGGATTCTACCGGCTGAAAATGCAACTTTTTGCGACACGCAGACAACTTTATCGAACGCAGAATAACATTGTTTTTCTTCATTAAGATTCCTATATGCTACCTTGGTCCAATGGTTACCAGAGAAATCCGTATGCAGCCATGCTATGCGTTTTTTTATCCTGGACATTCCGGCCACAACTCGCGTAGCATATCCTTCTATAAAGGCAATGGCGACATCGTAGTTCCAATTGAAGAAAACAGCTGTAAATATTTTGGAGGGGAAATGATAATAAACCAAAAGTTTGGTTTTATTCAACAATTTTATCGCAAGCCGCCTCAGTATATTATCCGATTCGCAGAACTCATGAAGTATATACTTATATTTAATCGGAAGATATGATGTCAAAGAAGACACATCTTGTTGACAGAAAGTGCACAACGTGACATCATACTTCTCATAATCCCAATTCTTGAGAATAGTGCGAGCTATGTTTTCAACTCCACCACCATATATTTTTTCAACTACAAATAAAACTTTCTTCTTATCCATCAGTACAAATATCTTAAGAATTTCATCCTTGAGGAGGAAAGTTTTATAATTAAAATCGATGCCACGGCAACAATTGAAAGAACAATAACAGTACGGACAATACTGTTTGTAAACAAGGGATTATAATATTCAACTTTTGCGAAACTAAATATAACGCAAAACTGAAGCATATAAAATATGGTCGATGCCCTACGTATCGATTTATACGGCAGAGCCTTAGGCATTCTTATTTGTTCCATCAAAGAACAGATTAACCACGCGCCAACGATTTTAAAAATCGGAAGGAAAAGGGCTGAAATAAGACTTAACCCATAGAGTAGAAATATGGTAACGATACGGCTTCTTTTTGTATTATTAAACAGATTGAAATCGCCCTTTTCGGCAGCCTCAAGTCCTATCATACATGGAATTAAATGGTATGCAAAATGATAATATGGAGAAAACGGAATATTGATAAAATGTAAAATATTATTATATGATGTAAATATATAATAATTGATTGCGAAAATCCAGATGAATGTCTTGAAGTTTTTGTTTTTATTACAAAAAAAGATAACAATCAGGTTAATTATAAGGGCTTTGATATACCAATAGCCACTGAACGTACAATGAAAAAAAATCGCTGTTACAGTTTCCTTAAAAGTCGCAACACTAAACCATCTTTCCCATGTCCATGGCATCATCAAAACATACCAGATACCAAAAAGAATTACCAGACGCACCAATGACTTTCTCAATACCCGTCTCTTGCAGCCTACATCCGCATTGGAGTTGAGTTTTATTATAAAAAGGTATGATGATATCATAAAAAATAATGGGATACATATGCCTGAAAAGTTTCCCACAATTAGATCGAATAGAGGCCACTCATTTATGAAATGACAATGCCGTGCAACAATTATAATTGCCGCGCTAATTTTAATAATATCGAACGTCTTTGACTGGTTATCTGTCATATATAAATCGCATAATGCGTCCGGCTATTGTCTCCAACACGCGGAATAATCGACGATTTTTAAAGTAAACATCAATCAGCGGCGACGAGCAATATTGGCCAAAAGCGTCTTTTTTAATTTGTAAAAGTGTACACAAAATCTCGGGTCGATTAACAATAAGCTTGTCTATGTATTCGCTTTTAAAGCCTTTGCTTCTTATTTCATCATACAATAAAAAGGCCAAGAGACTCTCAGAATACTGAACATCAGCTGATGGATTGAAATAATGAATTATACGTGCACCCTTCACTGATGTCTTATATTTGCACTGACAATTCCATGAGTCGTCGAGCCGAGCTATTTTAAATTGAGTCTGATTGTTAGTTACACATAAAGCCGGTTGGTCTAAATTAAGACCGCTGGCAAGTGATATTTTCCAATTATTGTGCCATAATGTATAAAAATCATGAACAGCTTTCGTATCCCGAGCCAATATCACTCCACTATTATAATACGGAGTACCAATGACATTGACAGAAGGATTGATTTTTCTGCATCTGTCGACTATTGCAGCATCAGTAGGTTCTACCATCTTTATCTGATTACAGTCATAAACCATGGCGAGATTGTACGGCATATTGTAAATATCTGACAACGAACCACAGATGACGGTATCTGTATCAATAAATAGAAAATCTCCGTTGATAATTTCCCGCAGTGACGTCTTAAGGAATCTCGAACGCGTCTTCTGCTCAATATGTTCTTCAAATTCTTCGCTATGGATTGTAATCAATGGATTTGATGATATAAAATCATTCCCATACAACAATTCTCGTGTCTCAACGTCACACACAATAGTGATTTCCACATCCGGATTGAATTTCATTAACGAATAAATACTGAGCATCATTTGCTCGGTATAATAATCAGAACCTCTGCTGATCAACACATATACAATCCGCATTTTCATAAATCAATCATTTACAGTTTCGAGGCCGAAAAAGCCATCGGCATGTCCAATCAAAGGCTTGCCGAAGCCTTCAAAATTCCCGTCAAAATGAATATTGGCACAAGATGGTGCATATACATAATCCTGAATCAATGGCTGATGAAGGTATATATCCATAATGTAATCGCCGCTACTCACAAATCTCGGTACTTTGATTCGTTTTTTTAACACGAATGCACCTGCCGGTATTTCCAGGACATTAGCTCGGTAGCGTCCTTCAATCAAAGCGGCCATTGCTACACCACTCGTGTTGCGGATGTACAGTTTCATCTCAATTTTCAATAGCTCGTCGGTGAAGCCTTGCACCTCCACGTCTATAAATTCCTGTTGTGACTTGATATTTACAAAATTTGCATCACTACCGTTAATCTTTATTGTATCAATCGTTATGTAGTCTTTTTTGAACTTGATGGCATCACATATTCTCCCTGTCTCAAGAATGATATTTTTATCAAGATATTGATCTACTGCCGCTTGTGTATCTCCGTCGAAGGAAACCATGCCATTGTTAAGGACAACGCATCGCGTACACAGGCTTTTTATTGCAGCCATGTTATGACTTACGAAAAGAACAGTCCGGCCTTCCCCTCTTGAGACATCCTTCATTTTCCCAAGAGCCTTGCGCTGGAATTCAGCATCGCCGACGGCAAGGACCTCATCAACCACTAATATTTCCGGCTCAAGAAACGCAGCAACAGCAAACCCAAGACGCACTGTCATACCGCTTGAATAGCGCTTAACAGGAGTGTCGACATATCTTGCTACACCGGCAAACTCAACGATATCGTTGAGTTTGGCAGATATCTCATTTCTTGTCATTCCCATTATAGCTCCATTCATATAGATGTTTTCACGCCCTGTCATTTCAGGGTGAAAACCGGTGCCGACTTCAAGCAGAGAGGCAATGCGGCCACGGGCTCTGATTTCACCCTGCGTAGGAGCCGTGACTCGTGATAGCAATTTAAGCAGAGTTGATTTCCCTGCACCGTTCTTGCCGATTATTCCTACCACATCGCCCTCGTTGACATTGAATGTTATATTTTTTAGAGCCCATACATAATCGCTGTTGCCACTTTTGCTTCGCTCATTTGTTTCTCCGATGATTAAATACGGATCCTCTCTTCTCAGAATTTTAGTGACCCACCATCGGTTTAAATCGTGCGATAAGGTACCGGTGCCGACAACACCCAAACGATATAATTTGCCTATATTATCAAATTCTATTGCTGTCATATATTTAATATAAAAGGTTGCTGTTGTTTCAAGCCTGATCTAAACAGTATCCATAAATGTCCTTTCAACTTTTTGAAAGATAATGATTGAAACAAACAACGACACCAACATGAATATAAAACTATACGCTAAAAGGCCCCAGTGAAGTTCTCCGCACCCTAATGTAGCATACTTGAAGGCTTCAAAAATCGAAGACAAGGGGTTCAGTTCAATTATATGACGGTAATGAGGCGGTGCGGCATCCAGAGGGTAAATGACGGGGGTCGCGTACATAAACAATTGTACGCCGAAAGCTATTAACTGCTTAAGGTCACGATACTTTGTCGTTAATGATGAAAAAATCAGTCCCCAGGACATTGCAAGCAATGCTACCATTAATACAAGAACCGGCACAAGAAATACCGCCCATGTCAAATGAATATCAGCTCCTTTGACATAATAATAGAGAATCATTAAAGCATATAGAAATCCCTGAATCCCGGTCTTTATTAAATTTGATGTAATCGACGCTAATGGTACAATCAGACGTGGAAAATAAACTTTTCCGAATACATTAGAATTTTTCCCGAAAACATCAGAAGATTCCGTAAATGATGAATTAAAGTAGTTCCATAGAACAATACCCGCCATGTAAAACAATGGCTGAGGTATTCCGTTGGTCGTAATTCCTGCCAAACCGCCAAACACAAATGTGAACATGATTGTGGTCAGAATCGGCTGAATAAGAAACCATAACGGACCCAGTACAGTCTGTTTGTACACAGTTATAATGTCTCGCTTGACATACATAATATACAAATCTCTGTACCGCCATAAATCGTAGAGGTTTATATCCAGCGCTCTTTTTTTAGGCTTAATTATTATAGTCCAATTTTCGTTCATATTTATGCTGCTTTTAGCAGATTCACCAATAGCACAACCTTTGTCTTCCATAGAAGATGAGGTGAGAATATAATTCGATAAAGATTTGATTTAAGAAATGATATTATTTTGCTTCGATAGTCTGCGTACTTCTCAGTCTTATCTTTATTTAATGTTACAAGCCATTTACATGAAACTTCGGCCGCAATGGACAAGGACTGGCTAACGTATTCTTTTAGATTTGATTTTACATACAAATGAGTCGATACAGCATTATCAAATTCTCCTAATGCTCTAAAAGATAACGTCTGTTTGGATAGACTGCCCTCATGCTGTTCATAAAAATATAATGGTGTATTAATATATACAATTGAGTTGGCCTTGCAAAACAACTGAGCCTTGACATAATAATCCTCATTTACTGTTGCTGCCGGGTATTCTATATCATCAAAAAGGCTGCGCTTATAACAACCGCCGGGGAATCCCCAGAACTCATATTTGAAGAATCTCGCAAATAGTTCCGCTGCAGGAATGATTCGCAGCGGTTCGAGGTCTTCACATTGTGGCAAGCAATATGTATCAATACGTTTAACACGACTGATTGCCATATCACACTTGTATTGCTGTATTGCGGCATAATGTGCTGAAAGATAATTCGGGGCAACATAATCGTCACTATCAACAAACATCAGGTAATCTCCGGCAGATTCATTTACACCATATTTTCGGGAAATCGATGCTCCGGAATTTATTCTTTGAGAAATCAGTTTGATTTTTTGAGGATATTTTAGAGAATAGTACTCACAGATTTTCAGAGAATTATCGGTAGATCCATCGTTTACAAGGACAATTTCAAAGTCTTGAAAGCCCTGATTAAGCAGTGAATTTATACAACGTTCTAAATACTTATCAGCGTTATATACAGGTATGATGACAGAAATCAGTGGCATGTGCTGAATGATGTTAGCGGGCAATTTTCTCAACGTCGAGAGGATGGATAATTACTGTAGCGCCACCAAGGAGAGACAGGCTTACGACCAGAGAGTGTGTGCCGTCGAAGTTTTTTCTTATCTCTCCCTCAAGCCCACGAAGATTGCCGCGAATCACTCTTACATTATCGTTTATGCGAAATTCTGTCGGTATGAATGAAACAGGCGATTCTGAATTTCCGAGGATAAATCTAAGTTTTTCAATTTCAGCGTCGTTAATCACCGCTATGGGCTTGTTCAGGCCGCCGGATTCTGCCGAGCGATTGACCAGAAAGCGATTGATGTACGGAAGGGTTACAAGGTTCCGTCGTTCGACTTCAGTACATCTTATAAAAACCATTGAGGGAATTACCACGCGATTAATTTTCTTGCGTCGCCCGTTTGCCCATACACGCACTTCCGGCTGAGTAGCCACATAGGTTTCTACGTTAATCTTATGAAGTTTATCGGCGACGGATTTTTCATGCCGCGAGTTTACAATTGCCACAAACCACTTGAGATCCGGCACGCCTACGGCATCGTCAACGCCCGAGGGCACTGCCGCCAATTTTCGCTCAGATACCAGTCTGCGGGTCATCAAAAACGATTCTGATATGTGTTTTTTATTACGAATGATTTATTCGGCTGTAAAGATAGTGATTTTTTACGATAGAAATCCATATAATAATAAGGGATTTTGGATGATATCTGTTTTTTAACAGCTTTTTATCAGTTCCTAATTCTGGAACCGTTACCCGATTTTCGCATTTTATCCGTATCTTTGTGCAGTCATGACTAAGCAATACCATCGGATACGCGTGGCGCGGCAGTGCGTCGGGGCGGCGATAGCCCTGGCTGTCACGGCCGCCGTGGCCCTTGGCGCCCGCTGCGTCGCCACCCGCATGCAGCTGTTTCCGGCAATTATGGCCGGCAGCGCCGTGTGGCTCGGCCTCTGGAGTGTGGCTACCCTGCTGCTGGGGCGTATCTACTGCTCCACGGCATGCCCCATGGGCACGTTGATGGACGTCGCCGCCCGCCTGCGCATGGCCCTGGAGCGCCACCGCCGCGGACGTGCGACGCGCTATCGCTACGAGGCGCCCTCCCTGCGCGGCCGCTACTCGGTGCTGGCCGTCACCGGCATATGCGTAGCCCTGGGATTCACCATCCTGCCCTCCCTGCTCGACCCCTACAGCGCCTACGCGCGCATCGTGGCCGCCGCCCGCTGTGCGGTGGTATCGCCCGCCGGACGCGCCGCCGGCATCGGCATAGCCTCGGCCGTAGTGGCCCTCGCCACACTCGGCGTCGTGGCCGCCGTGGCGTGGCGGCGCGGACGCCACATCTGCACGGCGTGGTGCCCCATAGGCTCTACGCTGGGCCTCGTCAGCCGTTATTCGCTGTACCATGCCGACGTCAACACCGACATGTGCGTACGCTGCTCGCGCTGCGCCGACGTCTGCAAGGCATCCTGCATCGACCCCGCCGACATGACTGTCGACACCTCGCGCTGCGTGGTGTGCTTCGACTGCATGGACGTCTGCCCCACTGGCGCCATCACCTACCGCCGCGACCGCCATCGCCTGACGACGCCCCTGCTCCAGCCCACGCGCCCCGCTGCCACCGCCGGCTACAGCAAGAACGCCGCCTCGCAGCCCGTGCGCATGGACCGGCGCAGCTTCCTGCGCCTGGGCATAGTAGTGGCCGCGGCCACAGCCACCGGGCGCCGCGCGGCCTCCGGTCCGGCCTGGGCGCCGCGCCCGCTGAAAGCCCTCAACGCCCCGCTGCCCCCCGGGTTCGCATCGCGCAACGCCTACCTGCGCCGCTGCACCGCATGCGCCGCATGCGTGGCCGCCTGCCCCACTGGCGTGCTGCGGCCCTCCACACGTGAGTTCGGACTCGAACACACCCTCCAGCCCGTCATGGACTACTCGGCCGCCGCCTGCGCCACCGACTGCAACCGCTGCACGCAGGTGTGTCCCTCGGGAGCCATCGTGCCGCTGACCCTCGGCGAGAAGCGCCGCTTCGTCATCGGCAAGGCGCGCATACGCCTCCAGAACTGCCTCGCCTACGGCCGCGGCGAGACCTGCGGACGCTGTGCCCGGCGCTGCCCCTACGGAGCGCTGACGATGACCGTCTTCTCCGACGGCCGGCGCGGCCCGCAGCTCGACCTCACAAAATGCACCGGCTGCGGACAGTGCGAGACCGTGTGCCCATCCGAACCCTACAAAGCAATAGTAATAGAAGGAACCGACTGACACCATGAAACAATATCTCGACCTCCTCCGCGACATCCTGGAGAACGGCAACGACCGCGGCGACCGCACCGGCACCGGCACACGCAGCGTCTTCGGACGCCAGATGCGCTTCGACCTCGCCGACGGCTTCCCGCTGCTCACCACCAAGAAGCTCCACCTCAAGTCCATCGTCTACGAGCTCCTCTGGTTTCTGCGCGGCGACACCAACGTCCGCTACCTTCAGGACCACGGCGTGCGCATCTGGAACGAATGGGCCGACCCCGACACGGGCGACCTCGGACACATCTACGGCTACCAGTGGCGCTCCTGGCCCGCCTACGACGGCACGGCCATCGACCAGATAACCGCCGCCATCGACACCATACGCCGCGACCCCCAGAGCCGACGCAACATCGTCAGCGCCTGGAACGTCGCCGACCTCGGCCACATGAACCTGCCGCCCTGCCACATCCTCTTCCAGTTCTACGTCGACCGCGGCCGCCTGAGCATGCAGCTCTACCAGCGCAGCGCCGACTGCTTCCTGGGCGTGCCCTTCAACATCGCCTCCTACGCCCTGCTCCTGCACATGATGGCGCAGGTCACCGGCCTGCAGCCCGGCGAATTCGTCCACACCCTCGGCGACGCACACATCTACCACAACCACATCGACCAGGTGCGCCTGCAGCTTACGCGCGAGCCGCGTCCGCTGCCCCGCCTGCGCCTCAACCCCGACGTGCGCGACATCTTCGCCTTCGACTACGGCGACATAAGCCTCGAGGGCTACGACCCGCACCCCCACATCGCCGGCAAGGTAAGCGTATGACGCAGCATATCACCATCATAGCCGCCGTGGGCCGCGACGGCGCCATAGGCCGCGGCGGCAGCCTCATATTCCGCATACGCGACGACATGCGCCGCTTCCGTGCCCTCACGATGGGCAAACCCGTAGTGATGGGGCGCCGCACCTTCGAGTCGCTGCCATCGGCCCTCCCGGGCAGACGCAACATCGTTGTCACCGGCCGCCCGGGCTGGCGTCCCGAAGGAGCCGAGACAGCCCCCGGCCTCGCCGAAGCCATCGCAATGTGCGCCGATGCGCCGGAAGTGATGATAATAGGCGGCGCGCAGCTCTACCGTGCCGCCATGGACATCGCCACCGTTCTGGACCTCACCGTCATCGACGCCGACACACCCGACGCCGACACCGCTTTCCCCGACGTCGACCCCGCCGTGTGGCGTATGGAGGCCGATTCCGGCCCGCTGTCCGACCCCGCCTCGGGCCTCGGCTACCGCTTCGTCACGCTGCGCCGCGTCAGCGCCGGGTGATGCGTATGCGCTGCCGCGCGGCGGGACATCTGTCGCGTCCGTCTTCCTCCATCTCGCAGTCCACCGGAGCGCTCAGCCGCAGCAGGTTCATCACCTCTCCTATGCTCTCGCCCTTGAGCGTGATGTGATAATTGTCCGAAGCCACGGCGCTGTCCACGTCGAACTCCACATTATATATCTGTTCCAGCCGGGCGCATATGTCCGAGAGATTCTCGTCGTCGAAGAGCAGTATGCCGTCGCGCCACGAGCAGAACTTGCGTATGTTGGCATTGTGCGTCACCGTCGCGTCGCCGTGGCTCAGCGCCAGGTGCTCGCCCGGATGCATCACCACCGTGTCGCCCGGCGACGTCACCTCCACGCGTCCGTCCACCAGCGTGATGCCCGTCGAGCAGCTGCGCGGATAGGAATTGACGTTGAACTGCGTGCCCGTGGCCGTGACCGTGATGTCGCGCGCATGCACGCTGAAGGGATGCTGCCGGTCCGACTGCACCTGGAAGTAGGCCTCGCCCCGCAGGCACACCTCGCGGCTCCGCCCCTCGAACGACGCCGGATACGTCAGCGAGCTGTTGGCGTTGAGCCACACGCGGCTGCTGTCCGGCAACACCGTTTCCATCGTGTAGCCGTAGGCCGTCGATATCGTCAGCATCTGCCCCGCCGCAGCCCGGTCGCCGCCGTGCGTCAGCAAATATGCCAGCACCCCTAACAGCGGCACCACCAGCACTGCCGCCACGCGGCTCCACGCCCGCACCACTCCGGCCAGGGCGTCCTTCGGCCGCTGCGTCCTTGCGCCGAACACGGCCGCCATATTGCGACGTTCGGCCGCCGACACGTCTATCTCGTCCGCCGCGAACGGCGGATTCAGCGCATGCCATATATCCCGCTGCGCGAAGAAGCTGCGACGGTTCGCCTCCGAAGCTTCTATCCACTCCAGCAGGGCCGCAGCCTCCTCCTCAGTAGCCTCGCCGGCAAGATAGCGCGCTATGATTATGTCGATATCCGCGATGTCGTTTATATCCATAATGCAATATTGTTGACGGTATTATTAAGGAGAACGGCGCCTCCGGCCAGCACGGGCAGGCGGTAGTGGCGCAGGCTCTCGCGTATGATTTTCAATGCTTTGCTCATGCGGGTCTCCACCGTGCGCTGCGACACACCCAGCCGCCTGGCTATCTGCGGATAGCTCAGGTTGTGGTTCAGGCGCAGGCTCAGCGTCGCGCGCACAGGCTCGCTCAGCGTCGCCATCGCCTCCCGCAGCGCATTGTCAAGGTCGGAGTAGAACATATGCTCCTCCGGCGAGAGCGACAGGATCTGAAGATGCACCCCCGTCGCGTAGTCCGACTTCACCCGGTTGTGGCGCAGCTCGTCCAGAGCGCGGTTCTGCACCAGAGCCGTCAGAAACGACTTCAGCGAGCGCCGTATCACCAGCTCCCTGCGCTCGGCCCACAGCTTCGTCATCACGTCCTGCACTATGTCCTCGCACGTGTAACGGTCCGGTATGAACTGGCCGCAGAACACCACCAGGCCCGCGTAGTAACGCCGGAATATGGTGAAATATGCCTCATGGCTGTCCTGACGCAGGGCAGCCAGCAGAAGCGAGTCGGTGGCGGGAGTTTCTTCCATAGAGTCCGTAAAGATAACCATTTGAACTCGCGGCCGCAAGCTTTTTTCTTAAAATGTTTCTATAAACATAATTTAACTTAAATTGCATGTGGCAAAGCCCGATTCGGCACGTCTTAAATATTTTTTTCATTTCACCCCGCATTTTCTTTAAAAAATTCTTAAAATTGCATGTGGTAAAAACGCCCCTCGAACGTCATTAACATGTATTACCTGAAATACCATTGAAAAACCTTCTTCAATTACTTATGGAACAAACCAACCTACGGACTATGCTCTCCGCCATGCGGAGGCATGCTGTCACGGCCGTGCTCACCCTTGCAGCACTCTTCTCATGCATTCCCGCATGGGCCGATGACGCAGCCAGCAACGTCACGCTCGACGCCACAAACGCGCCACTCGAAAGCGTGCTACAGAAAATCGAAGCCCAGACGGGCTACCGCTTCTTCTACAACCGCGATGTCATCGACGTCTCGTCGCCCGTCACCATCCGTGTCAGCGACGAGTCCCTCGACTCCACCCTCGGCAAGCTCTTCGCCTCCCGCGGCATCAGCTTCGTCATCGACAAGAAGCAGATCGTTCTCAACAAGGCTCCGCAGCCCAAAGCCGCTGCCGCCGCCACCGTCAGAGTGCGCGGCAACGTCTGCGACAACACCGGCGAGCCCCTCGCAGGCGTCTCCGTCACCAGCCCCTCCATCCAGGGAGGCACCACCACCGACGTCGACGGCAACTACGAGATACAGGTACCCGCAGGCGCCACACTCAACTTCTCCTACGTCGGCTGCACGCCCGTCAGCCGCAAGGCCGGACAGGGTGGCAAGATGAACATCACCCTCAGCGAGAACACCAGCTCGCTCAACGAAGTGGTGGTCGTAGGCTACGGCGTACAGAAGAAACGCCTCCTCACGGGCGCCACCCTCAACATCAAGGGCGAGGACATCCAGCGCCAGAACACCACCAGCGCCCTCGGTGCCCTCTACAGCAGCGTCCCCGGCGTCAACATCGTACAGAACAACGGACAGCCCGACGCCGGCTTCAAGGTCAACATCCGCGGCATCGGTACCACAGGCAACTCCAGCCCGCTGTACGTCATCGACGGCATCGCCGGCGCCGACCTCAACTCCCTCAACCCCGCCGACATCGAGTCAATCGACATCCTCAAGGACGCCGCCTCCTGCGCCATCTACGGCTCACGTGCCGCCAACGGCGGCATCCTCGTCACCACCCGCCGAGGCAGCAAAGGCAAGGTCAACGTCAGCTACGACGGCTACTACTCCATACAGCGCGCCAACCTCAATGGCGTCAAGTCCGTTTCAGGCCTCGAATACATCGACCTCGTAGACCGCGCATTCGTCGCCAAAGGCACCATCAACGAAGGACAGAGCATCCACGACTGGCAGCAGCTCATGCCCGGACGCTGGGCCTCGCTTCAGAACGGCTCTTGGCGCGGCACCGACTGGCTCCACGAGTTCATCAACAACAACGCGCCCAGCTACAACAACGCCGTCACCGTCGACGGAGGCAACGACCTCGTGCGCTTCTCCATGGGCTTCACCAACACCAACACCGAAGGCACCCTCGGCGTGCCCAAGCCCCCGAAGTACAACCGCACCACCGTACGCCTCAACACCGACTTCACCATCTGGCGCCGCGGCGACCTCGACATCATCAAGATAGGCGAGAACGTCACCTTCTCCACCTACAAGAGCAACAGCATCTCCCAGGGCAACATCTACGGCAACAAGCTCCACGACCTCCTCGTGCTCACGCCCCTTCTTCCCGCCTACGCCGACGACGGCTCCTTCTTCACCTACGCCGATCAGCAGGCCGAGGACATGCAGCTGCCCAGCAGCGGCTACAACATGCTCGAGGACAACTCCCTACGCAGCTACGACAACCGCCGCTTCCGCCTCCAGTCCAACTTCTGGCTCGAAATCAACCCCCACAAGGACTGGCGCTTCCGGTCCACCTACGGCTATAACTACTACAACCGCAACAACCGCACCTACACCCCCAAGTACGAACTCTCCAGCCGCGACTACTCCGAGTACGACCGCGTGCAGCAGGAAGCGTCCACCAACACCTTCTGGACCTGGGAGAACACCCTCCAGTGGACCCACGACTTCGGCGAGCACCACGTCGACGCACTCGTCGGCATGTCCATGGAGCAGCAGGGATGGGGCATGAGCGTAGGCGCATGGCGCAAGGACACCAAGTTCGGCACATGGGAATCGGCCAACCTCAGCAGCAGCGACAGCCCCATCGACCCTGAGATGGTTTCCGTCTGGGGCGGCAACACCATCCCCTACAAGAAGATTATCTCCGGCTTCGGACGCGTCAACTACAACTTCGCCGAGAAATACCTCCTCACCTTCATCCTCCGCCACGACGGCTCATCCAACTTCGCCAGCGGCCACCGCTACGGCACCTTCCCCTCCGTCTCCGCAGGCTGGATCATGACCAACGAATCCTGGATGGCACCCGTGCGCTCATGGATGGACTTCCTCAAGCTCCGCGGCAGCTGGGGACAGAACGGCAACTGCAACATCGACAACTTCCAGTACCTCGCCACCGTCTCCCTCGACGCGCCCTACGACTTCACCACCGGAGGCACATCCATCAGCACAGGTGCCTTCCCCGACATCATACCCAACTCCGACCTCAGCTGGGAAAAATCCGAGCAGCTCAACCTCGGCCTTGACGCACGTTTCCTCAACCAGCGCCTCATACTCGGCTTCGACTGGTACCGCAAGACCACCAAGGACTGGCTCGTCAACGCTCCCACACTCGACTCCTACGGCACAGGCTCGCCCGTCATCAACGGCGGCTCCGTACGCAACCAGGGCGTCGAGCTCTCGCTCTCGTGGTACGACCGCGTAGGCGACTTCAACTACAGCGTAGGCGTCAACCTCGCCACCAACTCCAACAAGGTCACCTCCATCGACAACTCCGACGGCATCATCCACGGCGCCACAAACGTCATCTCGCAGAACCTCAGCCAGTACAACGCCTACGAGGCACGCGTCGGCAAGCCCATCGGCTACTTCACCGGCATCGCCAGCGAAGGCATCTTCCAGAACCAGGCACAGATCGACGCCTACCGCGACGCCGGCTACGCATTCATCGACGGCTACGACAAGGCACGTCCCGGCGACGTCATCTGGATAGACCAGGACGGCGACGGCAGCTACAACGACAAGGACGTCGTCATGATCGGCAACCCCCATCCCGACGTCACCCTCGGCCTCAACATCTCCATGAACTGGAAAGGACTCGACTTCGCCGTCAGCGGCAGCGGCGCCTTCGGCCAGCAGGTGCTCCAGAGCTACCGGTCCTTCGCCAACAGCGACTACGACAACTACACCAACAACTTCGTCAAGCGCCTCTGGACCGGCGAAGGCTCCACCAACTCCTTCCCCCGCTTCACCGACGGCAGCCACAACAACTTCAAGTGCAACGGCTACGTAGGCGACATCTGGGCTCAGAACGCCGACTACTTCAAGATCCGCACCATCACCGTAGGCTACGACTTCAAGCACCTCTTCCCGCGTCTGCCCATGCAGCAGCTCCGCGTCTTCTTCACCGGACAGAACCTCCTCACCTTCACCGGCTACGACGGCTTCGACCCCGAAGTCGGCTACGGAGGCGACGACTCCTGGGCTTCAGGCATCGACATAGGCTACTACCCCAGCCCAAAAGCCTACACCTTCGGTCTTAACATCAAATTCTAAGAGCCATGAAACACACCATATACGTCATCCTTGCCGCGGCCGCGGCACTCTGCGCCGGCTGCGACGACGCCCTCGACACAACCAACTACTCCAAGTACGACACCTCCACCTTCCCCACCTCACAGAAGGATGCCGAGCAGATCGTCACCAGCATCTACAACCGCCTCGGCGAAGTCTACAAGAACCCCGAGGGAGCCACCGTCTTCATCCACGTCCTCGCAGGCGACGACATGTTCGGCGGAGGCTCCACATCCAACACCGGCGCACAGGGCTGGGACCGACTCATGTACGTCTCCACCGACAACACATCCATACAGAGCACCTGGAAGACAATGTACGAGGCCACCTTCCGCGCCAACTACGCCATTGAGCAGATTCCACTCATCGCCGACGACCTCTTCCAGTCCCGCGAGTGGAAGGACTACCTCCTCGGCCAGGCGTACTTCCTCCGCGGATGGGTCACCTGGGAGATGGCCAACCTCTACGAGACCTTCCCCGTGCTCACCACCACCGCCATCGTCAACAATCCCCGCAGCGACGTAGAGACCGTCTACACATCCATCAAGGACGACCTGCTCAAAGCCATAGAACTGATGCCCGCGCGCTACGGCTACAGCCGCGAGGACAACCTCGCCGGACGCGCCACCCGCTACGCCGCCGAGGCCCTGCTCGCACGCGTCTGGATGTTCTACACCGGCTTCTACCAGAAATCCGACCTCTTCGGACTCACCAAGGAACAGGTGGTGAACTACCTCAAGGACTGCCGCGACAACTCCGGCTTCGACCTCGAGAACGACCCCCGCGAGATATGGCCCTACACCAACGAGTTCTCCTCAGGTTTCGCATTCAACACCGACTTCAACACCTACGCCTCCCGCAACGGCCTCCACTGGGTGGGCAACCACTCCAAGGAGACCATCTGGGCATGCCACTTCACCCTCATGCTCGGGCACAGCAACACATCCTACAACCGCATGGGCGAATTCTTCGGCCTCCGCAACTCCAAATCCGCCCCCAACGCCGAATGCTACCCCTACGGCATAGGCTACACCAACGGCACCGTCAACCCCCGCATGGTCGAAGACTGGGCCACCGACCCCGACTACGGCTTCGCCGACAAGCGCCTCTGGGGCTCCGTCCTCGCCGTCGACAACGCCGCCGAAATCTACGGCGGAGGCAACGGCGGCAACTGGATGGCCGGACAGGCCGCCGAGCTCGCCACACACAAGGGCAACGACGCCAAGGAAGTAGAGAAGACATGCTTCCACAACAAGAAGTACATCGTCTCCACCTGCTACTCCGCAAGCGACGCCGCCACCATCTACAAGAACTTCTTCTACGCCTTCGGCGGCGGTCTTGAGAACAGCAACCAGTACGACAACCGCAACGACGCCATCTACATCCGCTACGCCGACGTCCTCCTCATGCTCGACGAGCTCGAGCACACCTCAGCAGGCATGGACCGCCTACGTCAGCGCGCAGGACTCAAGCCCTACGGCAGCTACACCTTCGAGCGCCTCCAGAAAGAGCGCCGCTACGAGCTTGCCTTCGAGGGACAGCGCTTCAACGACCTCCGCCGCTGGTACCCCCAGAACGCAGGACAGATCATCAGCGACAACCAGCGCGGAGCCTATATCCAGTACATGGGCGCACGCGTCCCCGGCGGATACGCCGAAATCTCCGGCAACGGACTCCAGAAACGCTACCAGGAGACACGCGGATTCATTCCCATCCCCGACAAACAGATCATACTCACCGAGCAGGTGCTCACTCAGACTCCCGGATGGGGCGAAGGCTTCGACTGGCAATTCTCCAACGGCAAGCTCCCGTACCCTGTCAAGTACGATGATTCCTTAAAGGAATAAGAACAGTTTTTAGGTAGAACCCGTCCGGACTCCGCGAGGCCTCCGGACGGTTTTTTTACACCCCATCCGCAAGCTGTTGCCCCCGCCTGTGACGCACGGCTCGTGTACCCAAAACCATCACATTATATATCAACCAATTACCCGCCGCATGGCGGGTAAGATATGGTTAGCCGGTGGTTAAGGAGCGACCATAGGGAGCGACGTACCTCCGGTAGCGCCACCATCACACATCTACCCGCCGCATGGCGGGTTGCATAACCCCTAACTCCACACTGCGCGAAGCGCAACCTCACTGCTCACTGCGGCCTCCGGCCGCACCCCTCTTACCTATCCCTTCTCAACTATTAACCAAAAAGGGGAAGCCCGCGGAGCGCGGCGGGCAGTTTTCAGCCCATGCGTGAGGAGGCGTAGCCGACGAGCCATGGGACAGCGCACCACCATCCTCCACGCGCCGAGCTCCGGCAGGAAGCGACAGCGCGTGCTTGCGGACCTTGGTCCCGGCAACCCCATACCCCATCAAGAGGGTGTTGCAAAACCTCCATTGTCAAAGCTTCTGAGAATTGAATATTTCAGATAAAATCGGAATTTTTCGAAATCACCCCGGGATTTTCGATTCTCAGGGGTTTAAAATCCGGATAACACCGGGAATTTGATGAAAATCGGTCCTTTCAGGCCGATTTTTGTATGTTTTTATGCAGTTTCAGGATATTAAGAGCCATGAATACGAAGCCGAGGTCCATTGTAACCTTGGCCAAGCCGAAGTGACGGAAGCGGGTGTATCCGTGATTGTGCTTGAGCTGTCCGAATACCGGCTCAGGTTCGAGCGATCTTCGTTTCAGCTTTTCCTGATTTGCCGGGAGGTCAAGTATGGCCTTTGCTTTCCGTTCTTC
>URSD01000018.1 GCA_900550395.1 uncultured Porphyromonadaceae bacterium
GTGCAGCCACCTCCGGGGCTGAACCCGTAGTTGGTCCATTACCCCGGGCGGCACGCGCCCGGGGCTAACAATATCCATGGCCTCCGGCCATATATATATATGTTGTTTTATGGACAACTTTTTCCTGTGCCCAACCTTATTTGAACCGCACTTGCACGAATCATGCATCCCTGCATGCAGCCGGATTAAAAATGCGGCGCCGTAGGGTGGAACCTGCGGCGCCGCTGTGATTATATAAAATGTGTGGATTTATTCGTCAAATGTCATCTCGTCGAAACCTGCGGCATCGAATTCATCGGGGTTGAACTCGTCGTTGCCATAGAAATCGGCGTCGAGGTCGTCGATGTTGTCCGAGGCGGATTTAGCGGCCTTGGCGTCCATGCGGGCGTCGAACTCGTCCATGTCGACCGTCTGTGCCGGTGCATGACCCAGCGAGAGTGTGCACAGGGGGTCGTGCAGCGTCTTGCCCGTGATGAGCTCGCGCATCTCGATGAAGAAGCTGCGGTCGGTCAGGTAGTCGAACGTAAAGAGCAGCTTCTGCCCCTCGTCGTCAATGAAGTCGCTGAGCACGGAATCCTCCATGAGCCATACGTCCTGGTCGGAGTCGGAACCCATGTCCTCCATGGTGATTTCTTTTTCTTTCTCCCAGTTGCGGTCGCACAGGAAGAACGACGACATCTGGTTCTTGTCGTAGCCGACGGCGTCGCAGATTGCGTTCTTGAAGTCCAGGAATGTAGCCTCGGCATCAATTTTTATTTCTCTCTTGAAGTTGTCGACTTCGTCGGAGACGATTCGGAAATTGAAAATCATTTTTGAAACTGGTCAGATATAATGGTTGTATATATCAATGTGCCGTCGGCCCCGGAGGGCCAAATGACAGTGCAAAGATATTATATAGAACGCAAACCAAAAAGAAAATCGGGGAAAATAATATAAAATTTTTAGCGGCCGCAAATCGCTCCGGAGTATTTTGTCAATTTACAGGCAGAAATTCGCACAAATATTTGCAAATATGAACTAAAAACACGAAATTTGCAACTATAAACCACACAAAACTTGAATATAGAATTTTCCTTTCATACGCCATGAATCGTCAGCAGTTTGATAAACTTGACCTCAACATACTGAAAATGCTTTCGGCCAATGCCCGCAAGCCGTATCTCGAAATCGCCCGGGAATGCGGTGTCAGCGGCGCGGCGGTGCATCAGCGCATCCAGCGCCTGACGGCAGCCGGCGTCATCCAGGGCTCGGAGTGTATTATCAATCCGGCATCCGTGGGCTACGAGACCTGTGCCTATGTGGGCTTCTTCCTGCGCGACCCCTCGCAGTTCAACCATGTCATCAACGAGCTGCGCAAGATTCCGGAGGTGGTGGAATGTCATTTCACCACGGGCCAGTACGACATCTTTGTAAAGCTTTACGCCCGCAACAACGACCATCTGCTGAACATACTCCAGGACCAGATTCAGGCTCTCGGCCTGGCCCGCACCGAAACCATGATTTCCTTCAAGGAGGCTTTCCGCCGCCAGGTGCCCGTGCAGCCGGAGTGACACGAGGCCGGTTTTCTCCGAAAAAATCAGTAACTTTGCACGCGAATTTCACGAGCAGAGTATGATTTCCATCAATAACCTGTCGGTGGAGTTTTCCGCCGTACCGCTTTTCAACGACATAAGCTATGTGATAAACACCCGCGACAAGATTGCCCTTGTGGGCAAGAACGGCGCGGGCAAGAGCACCATGCTCAAGATTATAGCCGGCTTGCAGAAGCCCACGTCGGGCACCGTGTCGGTGCCTCAGGATGTGAGCGTGTGCTATCTGCCGCAGCAGATGGTGCTGGAAGATACCCTCACGGTCAAGGAGGAGGTGCGCAAGGCGTTCTCCCACATTGACGGCATGCAGGCCGCCCTCGACGCCATGACCGCCGAACTGGCCGAGCGCACCGACTACGAGTCTGACTCCTATCACGAACTGATCGACCGCATGACGTCGATGACGGAAGCCATTGCCATGTCGGGCAGCGACAACTGCGAGGCCGAGATGGAGAAGACGCTTCTGGGCCTCGGCTTTCTGCGCACCGACTTCGACCGTCCCACGGCGGAGTTCTCCGGCGGCTGGCGCATGCGCATCGAGCTGGCGAAGCTGCTGCTGCGCCGCCCCGACGTGCTGTTGCTCGACGAGCCGACCAACCACCTCGACATCGAGTCGATACAGTGGCTCGAGAACTTCCTCGCCACCAAGGCCAAGGCCGTGGTGCTCGTGAGCCACGACCGCGCGTTCATCGACAATGTCACCAACCGCACCATCGAGATTTCGATGGGCAAGATCTACGACTATGCCGTGAACTACAGCCACTTCGTGGAGCTGCGCCGCGAGCGCATCGAGCAGCAGATGCGCGCCTGGCAGAATCAGCAGAAACAGATAGCCGACACGGAGCAGTTCATCGAGCGCTTCCGCTACAAGGCCACCAAGGCCGTGCAGGTGCAGAGCCGCATGAAGCAGCTCGCCAAGATAGAGCGTATTGAGGTGGACGAGGTGGACACGTCGCACCTGAACCTGCGCTTCCCGCCCGCGCCGCGCTCGGGCGACTTTCCGCTGATTCTCGACGGCGTGGGCAAGGCTTACGGCGAGCACCGCGTGTTCGACGACTGCACATTCACCATCCGCCGCGGCGAGAAGGTGGCTTTCGTAGGCAAGAACGGCGAGGGCAAGTCGACGCTCGTGAAGTGCATCATGGGCGAGATTCCCTTCACCGGCTCGCTGCGTGTGGGCCACAACGTGAAGATAGGCTACTTCGCCCAGAACCAGGCCCAGCTGCTCGACGGCGAGCTTACCGTGTTCGACACCATCGACCGCGTGGCCGTGGGCGACATACGCCTGAAGATACGCGACATCCTGGGCGCGTTCATGTTCGGCGGCGAGGCTTCCGACAAGAAAGTGAAAGTGCTCAGTGGCGGCGAGAAAACGCGTCTGGCGATGATACGCCTGCTGCTCGAACCCGTCAACCTGCTCATACTCGACGAGCCCACCAACCACCTCGACATGAAGACCAAGGACATATTGAAACAGGCCATACGCGACTTCGACGGCACGGTGATAGTGGTGAGCCACGACCGCGAGTTTCTCGACGGCCTGGTGACGAAGGTCTACGAGTTCGGCGGCGGCCGAGTGCGCGAGTGCCTCGGCGGCATCTACGAGTTCCTGGAAAAGAAGCGCATCGCCTCCCTGCAGGAGCTGGAACGCTCTAAACCGGCGCCTGCTCCAAAGGAGCCGGCCTCTGCGGCTCCCGCCGAAAAGAAGCCTGCCCCGGCGTCAACACCTGCCGCGCCGCGCCTGAGCTATGCCGAGCAGCGCGAGCGCGACAAGGCCCTGCGCCGTGCACAGAAAAAGGTGGAGGAGGCCGAGGCCGAAATTACCCGTCTGGAGGGCGAGATAGCTTCCATCGAGGCCGAAATAGCCGCCGGCAACACGCCTGCCGACATCTACGACCGCCATGCCGCCGCCACCAAGGCCATGGAGAATGCCATGAGCCTGTGGGAGCTTGCCGGCATGGAGCTCGAGGAGCTGCGGGCGCGCTATGGGAAATAGTTGATAGTTGATAGTGTATAGGTAAGAGGGTGCCTCCTATTTTACCAATACTTTATATGCCTTGTCGGCGCGGCGTGCGATGTAGAGTCCGGGCGCGAGGCTGCTGTCTGCAACGCGCCGTCCCTGCATGTCGTAGTACACGGCCGGAACGTCAGCGTCGGCCGTGATGTCGTACGCACCGGTAGAGGTGTGGGCGGTTATGGCGAAACTGCTTCCTGAGCCCGTGCTGCTGTAGAAGGTGATGTCGTAGACTCCTTCCGGCACATTGATGTGGCGGCTGAGGTCGGTCTCTATCATCAGCGGGTTCTTTGTGTCGAACGATACCTCGTCGCCGCGCAGCGTATAGAATGTGTGCTTGCTCGCATCTCCGTTTACGGCAAGGAATATAAAGCCGTGGTCCAGACGGACGTGCGTGGCGGTTAGCCCGGGTTGGCCTTCGGTCGCGGTCATAGCCACTTGTCCGCTATAACTGCCGTCGGCGTTGACGGTGGCCGTGCCGTCGGCATTGACAGGAACAACGAACACAGCGCCTTCATCGTCGGAGGCGTACGATGCGAGAGCCGGCAATATGACGGCCATAAGAGAGAGGAGGAGAGCTTTTTTCATAGTTGTGACGTTTAATTTACAATAAAACGCCCCGACCCGCCGGCTTGTTGACACCATTTCACGGAAATTCCGTATCTTTTCAAAACAAAACCCGATAGCTTGATATACAGGGGCTACCGGGATTCAACATTGCAAAAGTAATGCTTTTTTATACTAAAAACGAAAATTATTACAAAAATATTGGAGTAATGATTTTATTATTATAGCGAGATTGAGCGATTTTGAAAGAATAAAACGCCCCGACGCGCCGGCTTGTTGACACCATTTCACGAAAATTCCGTATCTTTGCATCGTTTTCTTCAATAAGCCCGGCTTATGTTCAGAATAAAGCGATTATACACGTTCATGCTGCAGCGGTTTGTGCCGGTGTTCGCCATGACTTTCTTCATATCGCTGTTCGTGGTGCTGATGCAGTTCCTGTGGCGCACCATCGACGAGCTGGTGGGTAAGGGACTGTCGGTCGACGTGCTGGGCGAGCTCTTCTTCTACGCGGCGCTGACTATGGTGCCGACCGCCCTCCCTCTTGCTATCCTGCTGGCGTCGCTCATGACCTTCGGCAACCTCGGCGAGAAGTTCGAGCTAACGGCCATGAAGGCTTCGGGCGTGTCGCTTTTCAGGATCATGCGTCCGCTTATAGTCCTCATGGTGCTTATAAGCATAGGCGCGTTCTTCTTCCAGAACAATCTGCTGCCCGTGGCGCAGAGCCGCATGTACACGCTCCTGTTCAGCGTGCGCCAGAAGTCGCCCGAGGTGGAGATTCCCGAGCGCTCGTTCTACGACCAGATACCCAACATGAACCTCTACGTGGAGCGCAAGAATCCCGACACGGGCATGCTCTACGACATGATAATCTACGACCTGAGCAACGGCATAGACAACGCGCGCGTCATACTCGCCGACAGCGGCAAGTTCAACTTCACGGAGGACAAGACGCGCCTGTTTCTGCACCTCTACCACGGCGAGATGTTCGAGAACCTGCGCGACAACGCCATGGGACGCTCCTCGGCGCGCTATATGCCCTTCCGCCGCGAGAATTTCAGCGACAAGCAGATATATTTCGCCTTCGACGCCAACTTCAACCGCATGGACGAGAGTGGCATCCGCAGCCAGTACGTGGGCCAGAACATCAGCCAGCTGCGCCGGAGCATCGACAGCATAGGTGCCGAGGTAGACAGCATAGGCAGCATTTACGCCGCCGACCTCAAGGCCGCCTCCGTCATGGGCATAGGCCAGAGGCGCAGCTATCAGGGCTCGCGCCACAGCCGTGGCGGCGCCAAAACGCATGCGCTCCGTGCCGAGGATATAGACGTGGATTCCGTGTTCGGCGCTCCCACTCCGGCCATGGCCAAGACCTACCTGACGCAGGCCCTGTCCTCGGCCAAGCGGCAGCGGCAGGAGTACGAGTTCCGCAGCCTTGCCCTCAACGATCAGGCCAAGCTGATGCGCCGCCACGACATAGAGCTTCAGCGCAAGTTCACGCTGTCGTTCGCCTGTATCATATTTTTCTTCATAGGCGCGCCGCTGGGCGCCATCATCAAGAAGGGCGGCCTGGGTACGCCGCTGGTGGTGAGCGTGCTGCTCTTCATCTTCTACTTCATTGTCGACAACGCCGGCTACAAGATGGCCCGCGACGGCAAGGTGGAGGTGTGGGAAGGCATCTGGCTCAGCTCGGCCGTGCTGCTGCCGCTGGGCGTATTCTTTACCTATAAGGCCGTGGGCGACAGCGCCGTGTTCAACGTCGACGCCTACACCGCGCTGTTCCGCCGACTCACCGGCCGCGAACTGCCTCGCACGCTGGAGGTGAAGGAATTCGTCATCAGCGAGGTGGAGACCGGCGAGGCACTGCGGCTGCTTGAAGCCGAGGCCGAAGCCGAACGTCGCGTGCGCGCCGTGCTTGACCGACGGCCGCCGTGGCGACGCCGTTTCGCTTCGGCCACAGTGGCTTCCGTCACTCCCTCGATGAACAACGTGGTGGACTATCTTTCCAACTCACGCGACCCGCGTGTGATATATCTGCTTAACCGTTATCCGTTCAGGGCCACTCCGCGTCGCTTCCGGGACATAGAGGAGACCACGCGCCTGCTTACGGAGCATTATCAGAACCTCTCACAGAATCAGAATGGAACAGAAGATAAAACTTGACAGCATAGACGATGCCATCGCCGACATCCGCGACGGACGCATGGTGATAGTGGTGGACGACGAAGACCGCGAGAACGAGGGCGACTTCATCGTCGCCGCCGAGAAAATCACGCCCGAACAGGTGAACTTCATGCTCAAGAATGCCCGCGGCGTGCTGTGCGCGCCCATTACCATAGGCCGCGCCCGCGAGCTGGAGCTGCCGCGCCAGGTGGAGAACAACACCTCCGTGCTTGGCACCCCCTTCACCGTAACCGTCGACAAACTCGAGGGCTGCACCACGGGCGTGAGCGCCCACGACCGCTGCGCCACCATCCGTGCGCTGGCCGACCCCTCGTCCACGCCCGACACCTTCGGTCGCCCCGGCCACATCAATCCTCTCTATGCCCAGGACCACGGCGTGCTGCGCCGCGCCGGCCACACGGAGGCCGCAGTAGACCTGGCGCGCCTCGCCGGTCTCGAGCCCGCGGCCGCCCTCATGGAGATAATGGCCGACGACGGCACCATGATGCGCCTGCCCGAGTTGCGCGAGAACGCCGACCGTTGGGGCATCCGCCTCATCAGCATCCGCGACCTCATAGCCTACCGCATGGCCAACGAGTGCCTCGTGGAGGAGGGTGTGGAGGTGGACATGCCCACATGCTACGGCCATTTCCGTCTCATTCCGTTCCGCCAGAAAAGCAACGGCCTGGAGCACATAGCCATAATCAAGGGCGACGTCCGCACCGAGGAACCCGTGCTGGTGCGCGTTCACTCGTCGTGCGCCACCGGCGACATCTTCGGCTCGCTTCGCTGCGACTGCGGAGAGCAGCTGCACAAGGCCCTGCAGCTGATTGAGAAGGAGGGCCGCGGAGCCGTGGTCTATCTCAGCCAGGAGGGCCGCGGCATCGGCCTCATGGACAAAATCCGCGCCTACAAGCTTCAGGAAGAGGGGCTCGACACCGTGGAGGCCAACATACATCTGGGCCACGGCGCCGACGAACGGGACTACGGGGTGGGCGCGCAGATACTGAACCTGCTCGGCATACGCAAGATGCGGCTGCTCACCAACAATCCCGTCAAGCGCGTGGGCCTCGAAGGCTATGGGCTGCAGGTGGTGGAGAACGTGCCTGTGGAGGTGGCCCCCAATCCGTACAACTACCGCTACATGCATACTAAGAAAGAGCGCATGGGCCATAATCTGAACGAGGTCTGATGCTCTTTTGTGGCAATTTGTTGTCCCATACGCCCGCTCGGGGCAACTTTTCGGCACAGCTATAGCTAAAAAACCGAATTTTTTTGCCACCTTTGCATCGGTTTTGAAATTATCACAGATGGAATTTACCGCAGGCCAGATTGCAGCCGCCGTCGGCGGCACTGTAGAAGGCGATGAAAATATTTGCGTAAGCACTTTTGCCAAGATAGAAGAGGCCGGAAAGAACGCTCTCACCTTCCTGGCAAATCCTAAATATACCCACCATATCTATACTACGGACGCGGGCGTCGTGCTCGTGCGCCGCGACTTTGTGGCCGAGCATCCCGTGCATGCCACCCTTATCAGGGTCGACGACCCATATGCCACGCTGTCGCAGCTAATGCTGATGGTGGACGCCGCGCTCAATGCCCGTCCTTCCGGCGTGGAGCAGCCCAGCTTCGTTGCAGAGGGCGTGGAGCTGCCCGAGGGCGTCTACGTGGGCGCTTTCGCCTATGTCGGCGCGGGCGCGCGTCTCGGTCGCAATGTCAAGATTTATCCGCAGGCCTATGTCGGTCCCGGCGTGACGATAGGCGACGACACTGTCGTTTATCCCGGCGTTAAGATATACCACGGTTGCCGTGTGGGCGCCCGCTGCGTCCTCCACTCCGGCGTCGTGATAGGTGCCGACGGTTTCGGCTTCGCACCGATGCCCGACGGCAGCTACAGCAAGATTCCGCAGATAGGCGTCGTGGAGATTGCCGATGATGTGGAGATCGGAGCCAACACCACCGTCGACCGTGCCACCATGGGCGCCACGCGTGTGGGACGCGGCACCAAGCTCGACAACCTCATTCAGGTGGCGCACAATGTGGTGATCGGCAGCAACACCGTAATGGCCTCGCAAAGCGGTATCGCCGGCAGCAGCCGCCTCGGCAGCAACTGCATGGTGGGCGGACAGGTTGGCCTCGCAGGCCACATCAGCGTCGGCGACCGCGTGCAGATAGGCGCCCAAAGCGGCATACACGCCGATGTCGCCGACGATGCGCGCATAATGGGTTCGCCGGCTGTGCCTTTCGGCGACTACGCACGTCAGGCCGCATGCATCAAGCGCCTCCCCGACACCATCAACCGCATCAACGCCCTCGAGAGGGCGTTCCGGAAACTCAACGAAAAATAATCACACCCTCCATAAACCAATGAAGCAACTCACACTCAGCCAGTCGTTCACTCTCTCAGGCAAAGGCCTGCACACCGGCGCAATGGTGGATGCCACCGTGATGCCCGCGCCCGAAGGACACGGCTATAAATTCCAGCGCACCGACCTTGAAGGCGAACCCGTGATCGATGCCCTCGCTGAGAATGTCCTCAGCACACAGCGCGGCACTGTGCTCGGACGCGGCGACGTCACTGTCAGCACCGTCGAGCATCTCCTTGCCGCGCTTTATGCCTGCGGCGTCGACAACGCCCTCATCCGTGTCAACGCGCCTGAAGCTCCCATTCTCGACGGAAGCTCGCGCCTGTGGCTCGAGGCAATAGAGGCCGCCGGCCTCACCGAGCAGAAAGCCGACAAGGACTACTACATAGTCAAGCATAAAATCGAAGTGGCCGACGAGGAAAGCGGCAGCAAGATTCTGATTCTTCCCGACGACGAGTTCAGCGTCGAGGTGAAGGTGAACTTCGAGTCGCCCGTGCTCTCCAACCAGTACGCCTCGATGGAGCACATCGAAGACTTCGGCAGCGAGATCGCCGGCTCCCGCACCTTCGTGTTCGTGCGCGAGATCGAGCCGCTGGTCAACGCCGGCTACATCAAGGGCGGCGACCTCGACAACGCCATCGTCATCTACGATTCGCCCATGAGTCAGGAGAGCCTTGACAAGATTGCCGACCTCATGGGTGTGGAGCACCACACCGTGGGCGGTTTCGGCTACATCAACACCACACCTCTGACCCACGACAACGAGCCTGCGCGCCACAAGCTGCTCGACGTAATCGGCGACATGGCGCTCATCGGCCGTCCCCTCAAGGGGAAGGTCATCGCCACCAAGCCCGGCCATGCCATCAACACCCGCATCGCCAAGGAGATCCGCCGCGATATCAAGCGCCAGGACATTCAGGCTCCCGTCTACAATCCCAATGCGGCGCCCCTGATGGACAACAACGCCATCCGCGAGCATCTCCCTCACCGCTATCCCTTCCTGCTCGTCGACAAAATCATCGACAAAAGCGACAACTACATCGTCGGCGTCAAGAACGTTACCACCAACGAGCCCTTCTTCATGGGCCACTTCCCGCAGGAACCCGTAATGCCCGGCGTCCTCCTCGTCGAGGCAATGGCTCAGACCGGCGGTCTGCTAGTGCTCGGCACAGTCGACGAGCCCGAGCGCTACTCCACATATTTCATGAAAATCGACAATGTGAAATTCCGTCAGAAGGTAGTCCCCGGCGACACTCTGATTTTCCACGTGTCGTTCATGACCGAACTGCGCCGCGGCATGGCCGTGATGAAGGGACGCGCTTTCGTGGGCGACAAGATCGTGTGCGAGTGCGAGTTCATGGCGCAGATTATCAAGAACAAGTAAGAAAACACACCTATGAAACAACCACTGGCCTACGTGCATCCCGCCGCTAAGATAGCTCCCAGCGTCGTCATCGATCCTTTCGTCACCATCGACGCCAATGTGGAGATAGGCGAGGGCACGCGCATATGCAGCAACGTCACCATCCTTGAGGGCGCACGCATAGGCCGCAACTGCACCATCTTCCCCGGTGCGGTCATCGGAGCCATACCTCAGGACCTCAAATTCCGCGGCGAGGACACGCTCGCCATCATCGGCGACAACACCACCATCCGCGAGTGCGTGACCGTCAACCGTGGCACCGCCGCGCGCGGACGCACCACCGTCGGCAACAACTGCCTCATCATGGCCTACAGCCATGTGGCCCACGACTGCGCTGTCGGCGACAACGTCATCATCAGCAACGCCACGCAGCTCGCAGGCGAGGTGCAGGTCGACAACTACGCCATCCTCGGCGGCGGCACTCTCGTGCATCAGTTCTGCCACATCGGCCCGCACGTCATGATTCAGGGGGGCGCCCTCGTCAACAAGGACATTCCCCCCTACGTCAAGGCCGCACGCGAGCCCATCAGCTACGCAGGCATCAACAGCATAGGCCTGCGCCGCCGCAACTTCAGCAACGACACTATCCGCGATATCCAGGAGATATACCGTTACCTCTATCTGTCGGGGCTCAACGTCAGCGATGCCATAGAGCGCATCGAGGCTGAGCTGCCCGCCACCCGGGAGCGCGACGAGATAATCCTTTTCGTACGCAATGCCAAGAGAGGCATTATCCGCGGATACGCTTAAAATCATATAAAAGCACCGGGATGGCGGGTCCGTCGCTTCCGTGCGTAATGAGGCGGAAGAGGAAAGTCCGGGCAACAAAGAGCACCGCACTCCCCTCGGGGAGCTATCGGCAACGGTAGAGTAACGTGACAGAAAACAACCGCCCAAGCGGCCCTCGGGCCGACGGCAAGGGTGAAAAGGCGGGGTAAGAGCCCACCGGACGCCACAGCGATATGGCGTGCCGCATGTCTTGCGGGTTGCAAGGTCAAGTATACCGGCAGGGAGCTTCGGCTCCACCGGGCTGCTCGCCCGGTGCCGGGGGGTAGACTGCTCAGATAAATGACGGACGGGCCGGCGAGGCTCCCTCCCTTCGGGGCAGGGACAGCACGCCGCCCACATAACCCGGCTTATACGCTGTCCCGCGTGCTTTTTTAATTATAATATAACGGCATATTTTTCAATGGATTGGTGGACAGCGCCCGCCGAAGCGGCGGACGGACAGACGATAATGGTGACGGGACGCCGCGACGTGCAGGCCTTCCGGCAGAATCCGCGTTTCAAAATCCGCGTCACGGTGTCGTGGCCCTACGGCCATGACGGCATGCCCTCCGACGAGGAGGCACGTCTGATGGAGGCGGCCACCGACGCTATGCAGTCTCAGCTTGCCGCTGATCCCGTGGCGGTGCTGACCGGTATCTATACGGGTGCGGGAGAGCGCACATGGGTGTTCTATACCCTCAGCACCAATATATTCGGCAAGAAACTCAACGCAGCCCTGGCCGACCCCATGCCGCTGCTGCCATTGGAAATCAGTGCGGAGAACGACCCCGAATGGGCTGAATACGACGAAATGTGCCAGTGCGAAATAATATCCGACTGAACCATGAGCAATCCCGACACCAACCGACAGTTTGACGACGCTCTGCGCCGTTGCCGCGACGTTTTCAGCCACAAGCTCGACGACTACGGCGCATCCTGGCGCATCCTGCGTCCCGAGGCCGTGACCGACCAGCTGTTCATCAAGGCCAAGCGCATCCGCACGCTTGAAATCACCGGCGAAAGCGCGGTAGGCGAGGGCATCCTGCCCGAGTTCATGGCCATCGTCAACTATTCCATCATCGGCATCATACAGCTTGAGAACGGCTTCGCCGATTCCAAGGACATCACCCCCGGAAGGGCACTCGAGCTTTACGACGCCGTAGCCGCCCGCGCCAAGGCGCTGATGAAGGCCAAGAACCACGACTATGGCGAGGCATGGCGCATGATGCGGGTCCTCAGCTATACCGACCTCATTCTCACCAAAATAGAACGTACAAAGGAGATTGAGGACAACGACGGGCACACCACCGTCAGCGAAGGCATCGACGCCAATTATATGGATATGCTCAACTATGCCGTCTTCGGAATCATCAAACTCACCGAGGCCGGCGAAGCATAGCGCACTCGCTATTGCCGCCACATGGCTGTGCCGCATCCTTGTCGGTGCGGCTTTCATTGCAGGCGGCTGGGCCAAGAGTATCGACCCGTACGGCACCCTCTACAAGATGCAGGAGTACCTGCATGCCTGGGGCGTCCACGGCATGCCCGTCGAGCCTGTCGTCCTTGCCGCCGTGGCTCTCGGCGCACTCGAGCTTACAGTGGGCGTATGCGTGCTTACCGGCGTGTTGCGCCATAGTTCTGCCGTCGCCGCATCCGCCATCATGGCTGTAATGCTGCCTCTTACGGTGTATATAGCATGGGCCAATCCTGTGGCCGACTGCGGTTGCTTCGGCGACATGCTCGTCATCAGCAACACGGCCACGCTTCTGAAAAACATCGTTCTTGCCGCCGGCTGCGTGTGGCTGCTTCTGCACAACAACGACTGCCGCGGGCTCTTCCGCCGCGGCGTGCAGTGGGTAGTGGTGCTCTCCACTGTATTATATTCGCTGGTACTCGCGGCCGCGGGCTACAACGTTCAGCCCCTTGTCGACTTCCGCGACTATCCCCTCGGCACCGACATGAGCGCCGACGGCGGGGCCATCGCCGCATTCGACGAGGAGGACGACGAAGTGGAAGTGTTCGAGAGTACCGGACGCCAGCTCGTCTTCGCTGTCCCCGAGCCCGGTGAGCATTTCCTGATACGCTCGCGCTTCGCCAACGAACTTGCCCGCTATGCATCGGCTCATGGAATCGCCACCGCTGCCATCGTGGGTACGGGCGCGCGCGGTCTGGAGGAGTGGAAACTGCTTGCTGCGCCTGTATTCGACGTCTATTCTGCCGACGACACAGACATCAAGGCTCTCGTGCGTGGCAATATAGCTGCCGTGTACCTGCGCGACGGCCGCATCGTGTGGAAGCGCAACCTTGAGTCGCTCGACACTGACCTCGTGGAGAATGCGGCCGGTCGCGCCGATGCCCTCGACCGCGTGGAGGCTTCCGACGACGGACGCCTTGCCCTGCGCCTCTCCGCCGCCTATCTCGGCCTCCTCCTCATCCTCTTCCTCGCCGGCATCATCCTCCCGCGCAAGAAGTAGTTACCGGATTATTAAAAAGCGCGAACTTGTTCGGTTACTTGTACGGTAGGTTGTTCGGTACTTGTACGGTCAATTTGCTGTTCCCAATTATTTTTACTCAGATTACCGCTAATCAGGATATAATTTACGGGAGCCCGCGGAGCGCGGCGCGCATTTTTCAGCCCATGTGTGAGGAGGCGAAGCCGACGAGCCATGGGACAGTGCACCTCTTCACTTCACGCGCCGAGCTCCGGCAGGGAGCGACAGCGCGTGTTAACGGACCTTGGCCCGCGACGACTTAGCCATTACACCTGGCTGTTTTCTTCTCCTTTGTGCATGAGGCGAGCGCCGAGAGGCCACCCGAGGCGAGCAGACCGCCGGCCAGGGTGAGGCCCATGCGTTTGATGGCCTTGCGGCGGGTCATTTTGTTGGAATCCGTGCTCATATGCATTATTTCTTCCGTCTCAGCACCATTGCGCTGCGGGCCGGCAGATACAGGCGCAGCCACTCCACTCCGTGCGGGGCATAGAGAGGGTCAGCCTGCGTCAGGTGCTCCACTTTCTCGTCCACGTTGCCGTAGCCGCCGAAAGCCGGATTGTCCGTTGTCAGCACCGTGCGGTACGACCCGCCGGGGGCCAGTATGCCGTAGCCGTCGTAGCTTTTGTCGGGGCTGAAATTGAATACGAACGCGAGGTCGCCGCGCATGAAGGCCAGCACCTGGTCGTCGTCCTTCTCCCACAGCTTCCGCACCGGCAACGCCTGAAAATTGTGGACACGGCTCACAAGGCTTATCATGGCGTTGTCGAAGTCGTTGAGATAGACGTACTTCAGCTCCTCGCGGTCCACGAGGTCCCACTGGCGCCGGGCGTACTTGTAGCTCCAGCCGTTGCCCTCGCGCGGGAAGTCGATCCATTCGGGATGGCCGAACTCGTTACCCATGAAGTTGAGGTAGCCGCCGTTGATGGTGGCGAGCGTCACCAGGCGTATCATCTTGTGCAGGGCTATGCCGCGGGCCACGGTCATGTCGTCGTCGTCCTTCATCATGTGCCAGTACATCTTGTCGTCGATAAGGCGGAATATCACCGTCTTGTCGCCCACGAGTGCCTGGTCGTGGCTTTCCACGTACGATATTGTCTTTTCGTCGGCGCGGCGGTTGGTAAGTTCCCAGAATATGGATGTGGGATGCCAGTCCTCGTCTTTCTTCTCCTTCAGGGTCTTGATCCAGTAGTCAGGGATGCCCATTGCCATGCGGTAGTCGAAGCCCATGCCTCCGTCGGCCACGGACACCGCCAGCCCCGGCATGCCGCTCATCTCCTCGGCTATGGTGATGGCCGATGGGTTGAGTGTGTGTATCAGCTTGTTGGCGAGTGTCAGGTAGCAGATGGCATTGCTGTCCTGCGCGCCGTTGTAGTAGTCGGCATAGCTGCCGAATGCCTGTCCCAGACCATGATTATAGTAGAGCATGGAGGTGACGCCGTCGAAGCGGAAGCCGTCGAAGCGGAACTCCTCCAGCCAGTACTTGCAGTTGCTCAGCAGGAAGTGCAGCACCTCGTTCTTGCCGTAGTCGAAGCACAGCGAGTCCCACGCCGGATGCTCGCGCCGGTCGCCCTCGTAGAAGTACAGCGAGCCGTTGCCGTCCAGGCGTCCGAGGCCTTCCACCTCGTTTTTCACGGCATGGCTGTGTACTATATCCATGATTACGGCTATGCCTGCCTCGTGTGCGGCGTCTATCAGCGCCTTCAGCTGCTCCGGCGTGCCGAATCGGCTCGATGGCGCGAAGAAGTTGCTCACGTGGTAGCCGAACGAGCCGTAGTACGGATGCTCCTGTATCGCCATTATCTGTATGGCGTTGTAGCCGTCGGCTGCGATGCGCGGCAGCACGTTCTCGCGGAACTCGTCGTACGTGCCCACTCCCTCGCGCTCCTGCGCCATGCCTATGTGGCATTCGTATATCAGCAGCGGCTTCGTATCGGGACGGAATCCGTCAACGGTCCAGCGGTATGGCTCCTCAGGTTGCCACACCTGCGCTGAGAATATGGCAGTCTTTTCGTCCTGCACCACGCGCGTGGCGTAGGCCGGTATGCGTTCGCCCGAGCCGCCGGGCCAGGTCACGAGCATTTTGTATAGCTGCCCGTGGTGTATGTCGTCAGGCTTCAGATGCAGTTCCCACACGCCCTGCTCGTTGATGCGCTTGGCGCGGTATTTTATCTGTTCCTTCCAGCCTGAGAAGTCGCCTGTCAGGGTGATGCTCGTGGCGTTCGGTGCCCATTCGCGGAACACCCAGCTTCCGTCGGCCAGCCGGTGGAGCCCGAAGTAGGCGTGAGCGTTGGCGAAGTCGGCCAGCGAGTCGCACTGCTGCGTCAGCTCCTTTTCTTTGCGTATTGCGTCGGCGTGGCGTCCTTCTATGGCCTCGGCGTAAGGCTCGAGCCAGGGGTCGTTGCGCAGTATGGGCAATATCTTCTTTCGGGGTGCCGCTTTAGCGGCCTTACGTGTGGTTGTCTTGCTTTTTTCCTTTGCTGCGCTTTTTGCTGCGCCGGTTTTGGGTTTGGTGGCCATGAGGATTGTCTGTTGAATTTATTCCGAAAGCAAAGATAGCAATAAAACCCCCAACTCTGCAAGCAATTTTAGCTTTTTTAGCGCAGGCGCCAAAAGCTCCTCAATATAAGACCTTCTGTTTCTTTTGCCCAGATGTCATTCTAATCAATCAGCTACTTTCCAGTATCCGCCTCGCGCTCCACCTATCCTTTCTAAACTACCTTCGGATTTGAGTTTTTCTATATGAAATTGAACTGTCGAAGATGGGATATTCAGACTTTCCGCGAGTTCTTTTCTTGTTATTTTTGGATTTTCGCTTATTAAAATCAATAGTCTCTCCCGGGTCGATAATTCTTTCTGACCTATTTTCTGACCTATTTTCTGACCTATTTTCTGACCTATTTTCTGACCTATTATAGGTCTGAAATAGGTTATGGTTGATGTTGCGATGTCGCTCTCAATTTCAACCTTTTCGCCTGTAAGCGATTCCCATTTCTTAATACGACCAATACCATAACCGGCATTTTCTGCCAACCGCGCATAACGGAAGAACATTATTATATTTGGATTGCGCGGTATGGATTTGATTTTCTTAATATTCCCAGTCAGAGACACTGGGAATTGTCCGGGATTCTGAAACTCTATTTTATCATTGTAGATAGTAACAGAAGAATGCATCGGGCCAAAATAATCTGCATGAGCCAACAGATTTATCAAGCCCTCACGAAGACTGTATAGCTGAGAGTTATCTTCCGGAGAAAATCCATCAGGTCCGGGCATAAAAGGATTGTCGGCGAAGAACCTGAGCCGCTGTATCAGCATCTGAAAATATTCCCAAATGTTTTCTTGCTCAGGCATACGATAGGTGTAGCGTACTTCGGCATCTTCGTATGAGCTTCCTGGTATTTCTCGGTAATCAATCCAGAAATGATGAAGATGTTTGGTGATGGACTTTCGGCATCCGAATGTCAATAGGCCGCCAAATGTAAGAACACCGTTATTAGATATGCCGGTCTGTTCGCAAAACTCGTTATGACCTAAAGAATTAAACTCTAATTCAGGGTTGAATCTTTGAAGTCTGCGGCGATAAGTTTCTATTGAATTTGCGTTCAAATCGTCTAAAGATGTACCGGGTACAGCCATCTCAGACTTGCTCCCGAATGTTTTTTCTCTCAGCAATATCCCGATTTCAATATCGGTAGCCCTTTGGTCACCACTCCCAACACGGATAAATGTATTCGATAGGTTGTTGTTCATATACACAGGCTTGCAGTCGCTCGGCGGAATATGAACTGCAAATACTACCTTTCCATCAAATTCCAATCGGGATATTCTCCCCAATATAGGGACATTAAACTTTGATGTCGAACGTAAGGTCGACGTCAAATCCTGCTCCATCTTTTCGGGTTTGTCAACTCCTACAATCTCAAATGTGGACACGTTGTTTTCTTTGTTCTCATGTACGCCAAGGATAATCCAACCACCTGCGGTGTTGGAGAAAGCACTGACGGTTTCCCACATGGATTTTGGGAGGCCACCCGAAGCCTCTTTGACCTCGAAGTCATCCCATTCTATATCGTTGAGTCTCTGCAGAAGTTCTTCCTTTGTCATTTCCGTTGTTATTTCAACGCAAAATTACGAATTTTCTGCGAGATATGCCTCCTTATCTCAGCCCGTATCGCACGAGCAGCGAATCGTAGGCCGCCGTCCGGCGGAACTCGTCGAGCCACACATTGAGGCTGTCGCGCAGGTCCTCCCGGCCCACTGCCCAGCTCTGGAACTGGCTGAACGAAACCGGCACCGACACGTCCAGCTCCGGATAGTCAGCCGCCAGCCGCCGGGCCGTGGCTTCGTCCACCACTGCGCGCGGTATGGTGCCCGCCGCCGTCAGCAGGCAAAGATGTTCGGCCGAATACTCCGGCGAGGAGTGGACGTAGATGGTGTCGCCCAGCTCTTCGCCCAGGTTGGCGAGTCGGTCGGCATAGGGCGATTTAGCCACGAGCCATACCTCCTTGCCCGCAAGCTGTTCCTGCGACGAGATGTGCGACGCCGAGTCGCGACGCTGCACCAGCGCCTGGCGCCCGGTGTACACCGCGTCCGTCATGCAGTAGGTGTTCTTGGTTCGCTCCGTGGCCGGAAGCGCCGCCACCACCATGTCGAAGTCGCCCTTTTCGAGTCCGTCGAGGGCGAAGTGCAGCGGCACGAAAGGACGGAACCGCACTGGGCGCCCGTGTGCTGCGGCTATGGCGTTTATTATGTCGTGGTCCAGGCCCGCTATGCTGTCGCCGCTGCGGGTGTAGAGCAGGGGCGACATCTCTATCGCCACCGTTATCGTGTCGCCCCCGGCGTGGCGGTCGGTCAGGGCGAAGGCCGCATCATGCTTGCGGCTGCATTGTCCCAGCATCCACATGAGGGCCAGCACTATGATGAGGATGCCGAAGAGCAGCGGCATCCGGTGCCGTATTTTCTGAAGTTGCTTCATACCGTTAATAACGCCCGGCGGCCGTAATAGTTGCCGCGTCAGTTGGCGAAATCCACGCTCAGACCCAGCTGGAAACGGCGCGGATTCAGAGGATAGTCCACCACCGAGAAGTAGTTGTTGCCTCCCAGCCATCCCTGGTTGATGTGGCTCATGAGCACGAAGAAACGCACACGCCCTAATTTCATGTTGGCATACACGTTCATGAAGGGATAGTTGCCGAGGAGCACGGAGTTCTGGTTCACGAACGTGGCCGTGGCCGGCTGATAGGCCGGTGCGTGGTAGCGCGTATACCAGTCACAGTCCACGCCCAGCTGCACGTGCAGCGTCGCCACGCGGAAGAGCAGAAACAGATTGCTGTATACGGCCAGCTTGGGCAGTGGCAGCACGTCCTCGTTGCTCGTTGTCTGGTACGTGATGGTGTTGCGCCAGTTCAGTATCCCCACGCGGAAATCCTGTTGCAGCCTCGCGTGGAACACCTGCACGCTGCCCCCGTGCTGCCGCGGCATCCCGTCTTCGCCGAAGTACACATAGTTCTGGAGGTTCTTCAGGCCGGCCGACAGGGTGGTGCCGGTGCGGCCCAGCTGCACCTTGCCGCCGAAGGCATAGGTGCGCATCTTGCCGAAGTCGTTGTTCCAGATGAAGTGGTTCGACCGGTAATGCCGCATCAGGTATGGCGTCTCCTCGTTCAGAAACTCGCCGTAGGCGTGCACGCGCAGCGAGTCGCCCAGCAGCGGCACGCGCGAGTAGGCGTTGCCACGCACGCGTATGTCGCCGGCCACGTCGCCCACGACGCCCAGCTCGCCCGTGGCGTCATACGTGATGGCCGCGCCCTGCAGCTTCGTGATCTGCGCTCCCGCCCAGGCTACGTTCTGGTTCACCTTGTCCTTCATGTCGGCGGCGCCTTCGGGCAGCGGCGTCAGCCCCAGGGTCGGGTCTGAGTGGTCCAGCGAGTCGGCTGTCTGCTTGAAGCGGCGCATCTCGTAGGTTATGTAGGCCGACGCGCCCATCGGGAAGTACTTGTTGAATCCCTCGAGCAGCTGTATGCCCAGGGTGTTGGTGAAGGCGCTGTAGTCGGTGCGGTCGTAGGTCGTGTTGGGCGTCAGGAACGTATTCTGGAAGAACTCCTTCGTTTCGGCGGTGTTGTTGTCGGTGAAGATGTGGCGCTGCTTCTGGTAGCGCATGGTCCAGACGAACGATGTCACGGGCACGTATGTCCGCTTCACCAGCGAGTCCGGCAGCTCCTCTCCGAGCGAGTCTGTCGTCTGCTCCTTTTTCCAGAATCCTATCTTGTAGCGGTGGTTGAGCCACAGGTCCAGGCCCACGTTGCGCGTGTGCGCGTTGTTCAGGCGTGTTGGAATGCTTTTGGGGTCCACGCTCGTGACGCCGCCCTGCACCTCTGCCGGGTCCGTGATGTACAGCGGGTCGGTGATGCCGCCGCTTTCCTTGTTCACGAGGTTGTAGTGGTAGTAGTAGCCCTGAAACTCGTAGCGGTCGCCTATGTACGAGCCCGAGAATCCCCACGTCAGGTCGTTGGTCGCCTGCTTCTCGTAGCTGCCTTTGGAATAGAGGTAGTCCACCATCGCGCCCACCTGCGTGCGTGCGTTGGCGTTGCCGGAGAAGGTCGCTGTCAGCTGTTCCTGACTGGCGTCGCGGCCGCCGCCCGTGGTGTAGCCCAGCAGCGTCATCGGGATGCGCGAGTTGTAGAACTTGTGCTCGCGCGGCTTCCAGGTGCGCAGCGCGTCGCTCAGGAAGAAGGCGCTGTAGGGCAGGCGTTCCTCGAATATCATGTTTATGCCCTCGGCGCCCAGGTTGCCGGTCGTCGCCCAGGCGTTGCTCCGTGCCGTGGGTATGGCGCACTGGAAGTAGTTGTACTCCAGCGTGTCGATGCCGCAAGGTTCGCGCAGGCCCAGCGGCTGGAGCACGGTCCAGGCCGTGGCGGGCGCCACCGGCGTGTCCTTTTTCTTCTTGGCGGCCGACGACGCGTCGTCGGCCGCGAAAGCGGGCATGACCGGCAGGATTGCGAGCAGGATGATGTAAACCTTATTCATATACGGGCGCAAAGTTACTGTTTTTTTTCGTACCTTTGCCAAAAATATTGACAAATGGCTGACCAATCATTGCTTGACCGCCTCGACGGTATTGAAGCCCGCTTCGCCGAAGTGGCAACTCTCATCACCGACCCCGACGTCATTGCCGACATGAAGCGCTACGTGCGGCTCACCAAGGAATACAAGGACCTGCAGAGCCTCACGGCCGCCACGGCGCGCTACCGCCGACTGCTCGGCGACGTGGCCGACGGCCGCGAACTCCTCGAGTCCGAGACCGACCCCGAGCTGCGCCAGATGGCCCGCGAGCAGATGGAGGCCGCCCAGCAGCAGCTCCCCGCAGCCGAGGAGGAGATAAAGCTGATGCTCATTCCCGCCGACCCCGAGGACGGCAAGAACGCCATCCTGGAGATACGCGGCGGCACTGGCGGCGACGAGGCTGCACTCTTCGCCGGCGACCTCTGCAAGATGTACGTGCGCTTCTGCGAGAGCCGCGGCTGGAACGTTGCCGTCACCTCGGCCAGCGAGGGGGCCGCCGGAGGCTTCAAGGAGGTGGTGCTCAGCGTCACCGGCGAGGGCGTATACGGCGTGCTCAAGTACGAAAGCGGCGTCCACCGCGTGCAGCGCGTACCCGCCACCGAGACCCAGGGACGCGTCCACACCTCCGCCGCCACCGTGGCCGTACTGCCCGAGGCCGAGCCCTTCGACGTCGAAATCAACGAGGGCGAGATCAAGTGGGACACCTTCCGTTCGGGAGGCGCCGGAGGCCAGAACGTCAACAAGGTGGAAAGCGGCGTACGCCTCCGCTACATGTGGCGCAACCCCAACACCGGCGTCACCGAGGAGATACTCATTGAATGTACCGAGACTCGCGACCAGCCCAAGAACAAGGAGCGCGCCCTCAGCCGCCTACGCACATTCATCTACGATAAGGAGCATCAGAAATACATCGACGACATAGCCTCGCGCCGCAAGACCATGGTGAGCACCGGCGACCGTTCCGCCAAAATCCGCACCTACAACTATCCTCAGGGACGCATCACCGACCACCGCATCAACTACACCGTCTACAATCTCGCTGCCTTCATGAACGGCGACATCCAGGACGTCATCGACCATCTCATCATCGCCGAGAACGCCGAGAAACTCAAGGAATCTGAACTCTAAACCATATTGCAATGGCAGACACCCAAAACTACATCGAGCTGACCTACAAAGGCGTATGGCTCCTTATCGACTACAGCATCAACGTCACCGTCAACGGCGCGCCCACCACGTTCTTTTCCATCAAGAAAGACTTCACCATGCGCATACCCATCACCCAGCCCGTGATGTATCTCCAGGCCTCCATGGCTATGCGTACAGCACAGACACAGGTTTACACCGAGCCCGGAAAGAACTACAAAGTCGCCCTTGAATATAAACGCTTCACCGGCGCGCTGAAATTCACGCAGCTATAGCCTGCACCATCCCCTCCACGCACACATACAGCGCCCTTCCGTAAGTTTGTAGACCATAGCTTTCATTAGCTCAGGGCGCCTGCCGTCCGCATAGGAATATGGCCGGAGGCCATGAATCTTGTTAACCCCGGGCGACATGCGCCCGGGGTTAAGTCAGCACCAAACATGGTCAGCCCCGGAGGTGGCTGCACTCCCATCCTGCGAGGCATTGCACCTCACCTCGCTATCTTACACCCACGATATAACAATTATTAATACAACATTGTGGAAATTTTTCCGTAATTTTGCACCCAAAGAAACAAAGACCAAAAATTCATATTCCAATGACTATCGACAACTACAACTTTGCCGGCAAAAAGGCAATCGTGCGCGTTGACTTCAACGTACCCCTGGACGAAAACGGTCACATCACCGACGACACCCGCATCCGCGGCGCGCTCCCCACGCTCAAGAAAATCCTCGCCGACGGCGGCAGCCTCATTCTCATGAGCCACATGGGCAAGCCCAAAGGCAAGGTCAACCCCAAATTCTCCCTCGCACAGATCAAGGACGACGTAGCCAAGGCTCTCGGCACCGACGTCGTGTTCGCTCCCGACTGCGCCAAGGCTCAGGAAGCAGCCGCTGCCCTCAAGCCCGGCCAGGTGCTCCTGCTCGAGAACCTCCGTTTCTATCCCGAGGAGGAAGGCAAGCCCGTAGGCATCGATAAGGAAGATCCCGCCTACGACGCAGCCAAGAAGGAAATGAAGGCCCGTCAGAAAGATTTCGCCAAGACCCTCGCTTCCTACGCCGACGTATACGTGAACGACGCCTTCGGCACCGCACACCGCAAGCACGCCTCCACTGCCGTCATCGCCGACTACTTCGACGCCGACAACAAGATGCTCGGCTACCTCATGGAGAAGGAAGTCAAGGCCGTAGACAACATTCTCAGCGACATCAAGCGTCCCTTCACAGCCATCATGGGCGGCTCCAAGGTCAGCACCAAGATCGGCATCATCGAGAACCTCATGGACAAGGTCGACAACCTCATCCTCTGCGGCGGCATGACCTACACCTTCGCCAAGGCTCAGGGCGGCCACATCGGCAACTCCCTCTGCGAGGACGACAAGCTCGACCTCGCTCTCGACATCATGAAGCAGGCCAAGGAGAAGGGCGTGAACCTCGTGCTCGGCACCGACTGCATCGCGGCCGACGCTTTCAGCAAGGACGCCAACACTCAGGTTTGCAGTGTGATGGACATCCCCGAAGGCTGGGAAGGCCTTGACGCAGGTCCCGAGACACGCAAGACCTTCACCGACGTCATCCGCAACGCCAAGACCATCCTCTGGAACGGTCCCGCCGGCGTCTTCGAGTTCGATAACTTCACTGCAGGCAGCCGTGCCATCGCCGACGCTATCGTCGAGGCTACCGAGAAGGGCGCCTTCTCCCTCGTGGGTGGCGGCGACTCCGTTGCCTGTGTCAACAAGTTCGGCCTGGCCGATTCCGTAAGCTACGTCAGCACCGGCGGCGGCGCCCTCCTCGAGGCCATCGAGGGCAAGGTGCTCCCCGGCATCGCTGCCATCAAGGGCTAACGGTCGCCGACTCAACGCCCCGTATTACAAAAGCATCATGCCGCAAATCGCCGGCATGATGCTTTTTTTTGCCACAAATTCGCAAAAAAGTGGCAAAAAAGCGCTAACTTTGCACGATATTACTCTGCAAACAATAAATCAATCACGATATGAAGCTTTTACAAGCCAAACTTTCCAAGTACACTGCCCCGCAGGAGGCTAAGGCCGCAGGCGTATATCCCTACTTCCGCGCCATCTCCTCCGAGCAGGACACCGAAGTGTTCATCAACGGCAAGAAGGTGATGATGTTCGGCAGCAACTGCTACACCGGACTTGTCAACGACCCCCGCATCAAGGAAGCCGCCATCGAGGCCACACGCAAGTACGGCACCGGCTGCGCCGGCTCCCCCTTCCTCAACGGAACCCTCGACCTTCACAAGCAGCTTGAGCACCGCATCGCCGAGTACATCGGCAAGGAGGACGTAATGATCTACAGCACCGGCTTCGGTGTCAACCTCGGCGTTGTCTCCGCCCTCTGCGGACGCGAGGACTACATCCTCTGGGACGAGCAGGACCACGCCTCCATCATCGAGGGCCGTCGCCTCAGCTTCGCCCAGTCGCTCAAGTACAAGCACAACGACATGGATTCCCTCGAGAAGCAGCTCCAGAAGTGCGAGCCCGACAAGGTCAAGCTCATCGTCACCGACGGCGTCTTCTCCATGGAGGGTGATGTCGCCAACCACCCCGCAATCGTCGACCTCGCCAAGAAGTACGACGCCACCGTCATGGTCGACGAGGCACATGCCATCGGCGTGTTCGGCGAAGGCGGCCGCGGCACATGCCACCACTTCGGCGTAGCCAAGGACGTAGACCTCATCATGGGCACATTCTCCAAGAGCTTCGCTTCCCTCGGCGGCTTCATCGCCACCGACAAGGAGATAACCAACTTCCTGCGCCACCACTCCCGCAGCTACATCTTCACGGCCAGCATCACTCCCGCCAGCACTGCCGCCGCCCTCAAGGCCATCGACATCATGATCGCCGAGCCCGAGCGCCAGCAGCACCTCTGGGACATCACCAACTATGCCCTCGAAGGCTTCCGCCACATGGGTGCAGAGATAGGCAACACCTCCACGCCTATCATTCCGCTGTTCATCCGCGACAACATGAAGACCTTCGCCATCACCCGCGACCTCCTCGACGAGGGCATCTTCGTAAACCCCGTTGTCTCCCCCGCCGTCGCTCCCCAGGACACCCTCATCCGCTTCAGCCTCATGGCCACGCACACACGCGAGCAGGTCACCGAGGCCCTCGAGAAGATCGAGAAGGTATTCCGCAAGCACGGCGTCATCAAGTAAGCCGATTAAGTTTTCATCAGGACGCCCGTACTGCGGAAACCCCGCGGCGCGGGCGTTCGCATTTCACGTAACAGACCATGAGAAAGTTTTTTGCTGCAATTGCGGCGCTGTTTATAGTGTTCGGCGCCGCGCAGGCCGCCCCGAGGGCCGTCAAGTCGCCGTTCCGCCATTCTGCGTCGCGCGCATACGTCAAAAAAACTCCGGCGCGCGTTGCCGGGGCCGAAGTTGCTCCCGCCGTAGCCGACCTTGCCGGCCTCTACGAGTGGGAATACTGCGCCGACGGCTGGATGGAGATAGTTTCCAAGACCGTTACATTCACCGCCGGAGCCGACGGCAAGTCATTTGAAATCAAGGGACTGTGGGAGGACTGCACCGTCACCGCCGACTACAACCCCGAGGACGGACGGCTCACGATTCCCAATCAGCTTATCGACGAGGCCAACGGCATATGGCTGCGTCACATCGAGGAAGACCCCGTCAACGATGAGTTCGTAATGCTCGATACACCCTACGAGGCATATCTCGCCGGCGAGGATTTCGTCTACGAGGACGAGTTCGTGTTCGGCATTGTCGGACCCGACGACGAAGTGCTCCTCTCCGCATTCGACAGCGTATGGTTCCGCATGCTCTCCATGGACGCCACGCTGTGGGAAGTGCTTCCCGGCGAGACCACGTACACCGATGGATGGTTTGCCGCAGGCCTTGAAACACCGGTCGACCCTTATCAGGTTACCGCATGGCGCAACCGTCAGAACAGCAACCTCATAGCTATTGTCGACCCCTATGGCCCCGCCACTCCGTTCTCCGAGTACAATCTTGACACCGAGGGCAAAGGCTTTGTCGTTGTCGACATCACCGACCCCGAGTGCGTGCTCGTACGGTGGCGCATCTACTGCGGCATGGAGATGGACGTTGAGTTCGACGAAGGCGACGTCTACGACACCCGGTTCTATCCCTACAACACCGAGGAAGACTACTTCGCGGGACTCAGCCGCACCTACGACGAGATAAAGGACGCCTTCGCGCAGAACGACCTCGCCCTCTCCACCTACGACGAAGCCACCGGCACCATCACTATCCACAACTGCGTATGGGGCGACCAGGACGACAAAGTCGCCTCCTACTGCTTCGACGATGCCGACACATACCAGACCGTCATAAAGATACCCTCCCTTGCCGCAGGCATCACCGATATTGCCACCGACACCACTGACGCCGCCCCCGAGTACTACAACCTCCAGGGCATCCGCGTGTCTCAGCCCGAAGCCGGTCACCTCTACATCAAGCGACAAGGCAGCCACGCCACCAAAATCCGCTTCTGACCCCACACCCTCCCCATCTGCCGACGCCCTCTGCCTTCCCCGCAGAGGGCGTCGTCTATAATAAACTCACCCACAAAACTTGTTCGGCCGCACGGCTCGCACCGAACATAAACAGCATATTACAAACTATTACTGTCCGGTAAAATGCTATAAGATACAATATACCAGATACTAACTTCCATATAAGCTATATTCATCGGTGATTACCCGCCGGATGGCGGGTAAAATCCGGTTAACCGCGGATTAAGGCGCATAGCGCCGTATCCGCGGTAGGTTCAGTAAAGTGCATCAACCCGCCGGATGGCGGGTTGCACAGCCTCTGGTGGTCGCGAAATATATTGAAAATCTGACAATTAACCCGGGTGTCGTGCAACCCGCCATCCGGCGGGTTGATACTTTTGTAACGATTCTTCCGCGAGTATGTCGCTCCCTGTGGTCGCTCCTTAACTCGCGGCTAACCGGATTCAACCCGCGACGAGCGCGGGTTGTCCTCGTTTTACCGGACAATAATAAATTTAAAAAGCTTATGTCTCTTTTCGCCCTCCCTCTTACCTCTAAAACTCAAACTATAAACTATCAATCAGCTTCCGCCAGCGGTCGATGATGCGGTCGCGCGCGAACTTGCGGCGTGAGCTCTCCATGGCGTTGGCAGCCATGCTGCGGAGCTTTGCCTCGTCGTTCATCAGCGAGCCCACGGCGGCCACGAGGCCGCGCATGTCGCCGTCCGGCACTATGATGCCGTTATCGCCGTCGATGATATCGTGCAGGGCGGCGAAAGAGTCGAAAGCTACGGGCACACAGCCGAAGCTCTGCGCTTCAATCATCGTCATGGGCAACCCCTCGAAGAGCGACGTCATCACGAATATCGAGGCCTTGGAGTAGTAGCGGCTGACATTGTCGGAGTGGCCCTCGAAAATAATGTTTTTCAACCCAAGTTCCCGGGCTATCTGCTTGTAGTAGTCGAGATCGATTCCGTCGCCCACGAGGCGCAGACGCCAGCCGGGATGCTGCGCGGCCAGAGGACGCCATGCACGCAGTATGAGCGAGATGCGCTTCTGGAATTCGAGCATGCGGCCTACCACCAGCACTTCTTTCTCTCTCTCCGGCGACGCCTCGGCTTCGGGGAAAGTGCAGGGATTGCCCATGCCGACGAGGCGGGAGGTGTCCTTTATGCCGGTGATGCGCGCGAACACGGGTATGTATCTGTCAGACAGCAACAGGAAACGGTCGGACATCGCGTACATGATGCGCATGCGCCTTACGCGGCGGTTGCCGAGGATGCTGTAGGTGATGCGGTGCCTGACGTCGCGCATGTAATCTTTGCGGAAGTGCCATGAGAATGCTCTCCGCTTCTCAAAGAAATCGGGACTCAGATGCAGGCAGGAGACTAATTTGACGCCGGTGGCGGCAACAATATCGGGGTAAGCGATTCGCAACTTCTTGATGAAATAGTCCTGACACACCATCAGCTGAATGTCGTTGGCGCGTATGAATGCAGTAAGGGCTTCGGCGAGTTCCTGCGCGGATTCGCATCCGGCCATGCACAGCTTGCGGCTGTCGTCGATCAGCGGAGTGTCGGATTCTGTTCCCATGAACGCGTAGAATGTGCCGTATCCCCGGTTGCGCAATTCCTCGGCCAGGATATACGTGACGCGTTCTATACCTCCATTCGTAGGCTCCAGATATCGCTCGATAAAAAGAATATTTTTCATCATTTTGTGTCCGATTTTTCTTCTTTATTGCCCTAAAGCGCGGCAAAGATACGAAAAATTTCGGATATAGCGTGTGCGTCAGATATGTATAGCCACCGAAGCGTTGAGGCTGCGCGGCATCATGGGGCCGTAGATGTAGCCTGAGTCGCGCAGATAGCCGCGGTCGAAGTCGTGCTGGTAGGCGTTGAATATGTTGGCGATACCCACGCTCAGGTCGACGCACGCCGTGCGCATGAACCGCACCTCGTAGGTCAGCTTGAGGCCTGCGTCGAAGAAGGAGGGCGTGTCCACAAGCACGTCCACGGGCGTGCCGCTGCCCTGCAGGTGCTGCACGGGCATGCTGCCGGTGTAGGTGGCGCTCAGGGCCACGGTCAGCGGCCGCAGGGGCGTCCATGTGGCCGTGAGGTAGCCGTAGAGGTCGGGCGTGCGGAACATGCGGCGTGTCGGCGCCACGTCGGGGTTGTCGCTCCAGTGTTCCGGCTCCTTGTAGCGGCTGCGCTGCCAGGTGAGGCCGCCCTGCACCATCATCTTGTTCAGGTAGCTGGCCTTCAGCTCCAGGTTGAGGCCGCCCACGCGGGCTCCGCTGCCGTTGTAGCGCTCCAGCACGGCGTTGCCGGCGGCGTCGGGCTCGGGCAGCTCGCGCAGGGCGAAGACGTGGCTCAGGTCGGTGTAGAAGCCCTCGAATAGTACGTTGGTCTGCACGTCGCCGATGTGGCTGTACCAGTCCACCGAGGCGCTCACGCTGCGGCTGCTCTCGTGGCGCAGGTCGCTCGCCAGCACGGTGACGACGCGATCGCCGCCCACGACGGCCACGTGGAAGTCCTCGTCGTAGGCCTGGGGCGATCGGAAGCCGGTGGAGAACGACAGGCGGAAGTTGAGCGTGCGCATGGGGTTGTAGCGGATGTTGAAGCGCGGCGACACTATGGCTCCGCTGACCATCGAATGTTTGTCAACGCGCGCTCCGGCCAGGAAGCCCCAGCGGTCGGTGCGCCACTCGTTCTGCGCGTAGGCGCTGAAGATGCGCACGTGCTGGCGGGAGTCGTGGTCGTAGCCCACGGTGACGTCGTGCAGGTAGTTGTAGTTGAATTCGGCGCCGGCCACCAGCTCGGCGGGCATGAACCAGAGCCGGTCGAAGCTGTGGGTCCACTGCGCGCCCAGCAGCCCGGTGAAGTCGGTGGTGCGGCCGTAGGCGTCGGGGTCTTTCTCGCTGCCGTAGTAGCTGCGGCGCGCTATGTGCTGCATGGCGGCGTAGGCGCTGAGGCGGTCGGAGGCCGTGGGCGACGTCAGGTTGTAGCCCAGGTCGACGGCGTTGATGCGGTGTCGCGTCTCTTCGGCCACCATCGCCTCGTGGGGCGGCAGCTCTATGTTGTCGCCGCCGCGGCGGAACTCGTTGGTGGCGTGGTACTCCAGCGTCAGGCGCGACAGCTCCGTGGGCTTGGCGAAGCCGCGCAGTCCCAGCGTCTGCCCCTCCAGGCGGGCTATCTCGGTGTAGCCGTCGCCGTCGTGGTCGTAGCCGTCGCGCGTGCGGTTCTGTCCGTAGACGAATAGTCCCAGGCGTCCCGAAGGATGCACCACGGAGGCGTTGAGCGTGGTGTTGTTGTCGAGCGCGCCCGTGATGCCTATGCTCGTGAGCGTGTGGCTGACGGCGGCGCTGTTGTCCGAGGGGTCCTTTGTGATGATGTTGATGGTGCCTCCGATGGCCGACGAGCCGAACAGAGCCGAGCCGCCGCCACGCATCACCTCGATGCGGTCGATCATGTTGGCCGGAATCTGCTCCAGGCCGTAGACGCCGGCCAGCGCCGAGAACATCGGGCGGGAGTTCATCAGTATCTGAGAGTAGTGGCCGTCGAGGCCGTTGATGCGCACCTGCGTGAATCCGCAGTTCTGGCAGTTGTTCTCCACGCGCACGCCGGGCTGGAAGTTGAGGCCGTCGGCCAGCGAAGCGGCGCTCACGATGTCGAAGGTGCGTGCCGGCACCACGTTCACGAGCGTGGAGCTGAAGCGCCTCTTCAGTTCGCTTTTTGTGCCCGTTACCACCACCTGGTCGAGCATCATGGGGTCTTCGTCGAGTTCTATGTCGATGGAATCCTGCGGGTGCTCCTCCGCACGGCAGGGGACTGCCGGCACACTGAGCGCCAGCAGCAGAAGTATATTTTTTGCTGTCATTCTGAATTCTTGAAAAAGGTTATGTAGCCTTGGGCGCACCATCGCGGCGCGTCGTCGTTCAATCACGTTCAGGCGACAGCTGGAGGAGCGCGCAGGCTCCGTGCGCTCATCTCGGCTGAATACAGCCGTGGCGCCTCGGTCATGCGGGATGCCTCACGGCACACCGGGACGGGCGGAATGAAGGAGCCCTGGCCTGTGGCGCCGCCGTCGAACGCGATGCCGTTGAAGGCCGTCAGCGTCAGCAGTTGCGCCGCGCTGTGCGTGTGGTGGGCCGAGGACAACCAGGGGTGCGAGTGCGTCACCACGCCGCCGTCGGCACCCACATGGCTGTGGGTGAACATGGTGTTTCCGCAGGCAAAGGCCGCGAAAACAGCAAGCAGCAGCGCTGCCGTCAGTCTGCGTGTACGCTCTTTCATTTCGGTCGCAAAATTACGCATTTTTTTTGCTTTTTTAACCTTACGCACGCTATAAATATTAATTTCAACGCTCAAGCTATTGGGAATTAGAAGAATAACAATTATATTTGCAAATTCAAAGTGCCACTTTAAATTTGCAAGAAATGAAATACATAACACGCTCCATAACACCGCATGTCGTTGAATCACAGCGATACTATCCTGTAGCCTTGCTGACGGGTCCAAGACAAAGTGGCAAAACATCGCTTGCAAGACACGTTTTTGCCGATTATAAATTCGCTAACCTTGAAGACATCAGCACGTTGAATGCCGCTAAGGCCGACATGAATTCTTTTCTCGATTCGTTAGGCAGCAAGGCAATAATAGACGAGGTGCAGAATTTTCCCGAATTGCTCTCAACGTTGCAGGCCCGTGTTGATTCCAGGCCCGAGCTCCGTTATGTGCTGACAGGGAGTAATAATTTCAGCCTGCTCCATACCACTCTTCAGTCGCTTGCAGGCCGTGCTGCTCTGTTCACACTTCTGCCGCTGTCTTTCCGGGAAATGGATAGTGGCATGAAGGATTTGTCTGCCGAACAGCTCATGTACAGGGGCTTCTACCCCGGCGCTGTAGCCAAAGCAATCCCGCCTGAAATGTTCTACCGTAATTATTATGCGACATATGTGGAGCGCGACATACGCGCCCTCGGGCGTGTGCACGAGCTTGACAAGTTTCAGCTTTTTCTGCGATTATGTGCTGCACGTGCCGGGTCGGAGCTCAACTGCTCGTCGATAGGCGTGGAGGCGGGAGTATCATCGGTGACGGTATCCTCGTGGATTTCACTGCTGAAAGCATCGTATATTATATATACCCTGCCTCCGTATTTCGCCAACATAAACAAGCGCCTGACAAAAACTCCAAAACTATATTTCTACGACACAGGACTCCTGTGTTATCTGCTGGGTATCGAGGAACCGTCGCAGTTGTCGACCCATCCGCTTAAAGGTGCTGTGTTTGAGAATATGGCAGTGGGCGAAATGGTCAAGGACCGCTTCAACGCCGCCAAAGACCTCAACCTTGCTTTCTACAGGGAAAACAGAGGCAGAGAGATTGATGTGGTGCAGACAACACCCGGTGGTTTGCGTCTGTTTGAAATAAAGGCAGGCAAAACGTTTCAGAGTGATTTTACGCGCAACATGAATTATCTGAGAACCATACTTCCCGATGTGATTTCCTCAACGGTAATCTACGATGGAGACACTATTGGCGATAGCATCGTGAACGTCAGGAATATATAGTCTAAGGCTCTTACGATGCGCCGGGATTATCGGTGCCGTTTCGGGACGTAACGGTCAGCGTTTGGCGTTTACTTTCACGCTGTCGAGAGGCGTGCCGCGGCGGTCGTAGAGCGTAAGGGTGATTTTGCTGTCGTCTACATTCATCAGCAGCGCGCCGACGGTGTTCGTGCCCTCCGACCAGATGTAGCGTATCTTGTCCTTGTTGTCGGTCCACTCGGCCGTAGCCTGGCCTCGGTCGCCGTCGGACGAGGGCGTCTGCACGTATACCGTTCCCTTGTCGCCGGAGGTCTCACGGTCGTGGTAGATGGCGTTGGTGCGTGCATAGATATGGTTGTTGCCCGCAATAGCCAGGTCTACGCCGCACTCGTCGAACAGGTCGTGCCAGCGCTCGTACTGCGACGTGCGTCCTGTGGTGGCGAAAAACCACTGGTAATGCTCCATCACCACTACGTACCGGGCCGGATTTTCTTTTATTACACGTCTTACCCACTGCTGCGCGGCGGCAAGTCCCTCGTCTTTGCGCATCATCTCGCTGTTGAGCATGATGAAGAGTACCTGGCCGTACCTGAAGTGGTAGCACACGCCCATCTCTCCGTCGTAGCCGTTGAGGGGGTTGTTGGCGGTGTAGCGGAAATAATCGTTGGAGAGGCGTGTCGACTTGCGGTCCATGTTGTCGTGGTTGCCGTTGACACCGGCCCACATGTACTTTGAGAACTGCGGCTTGGAGTAAAGGTCGCGCCAGAAGGAGTAGCTGCCGCCCCAGGCGCACACGTCACCCACATGCAGCACCATGTCAAAGTCGCCGCCATGAACTCTTTCCAGCGTGTCGAGCATGGCCATGGCGTTTTGGGCGCGGCTTGGAATAGGCGTGTAGGCGTGAAAGTCGGAGATTACGGCCGCCGTCCAGCTGCCGCGCTGCGGCGCCGTCTTGAAATAGCGCACGGTGGCACCGGCGTCGTCGGAGAAGCGGTACATGTATTCCGTGCCGGGTTTCAGACCGTCCAGCTCGGCAGTGTTGCGCACGAAACACACACGCTCGAGGCAGTCGGCGCTGTCCGGAGTCTTCGACATAAGGCTGTCGAAGGCCGTTATCAGCTCCTGTCCGGCCTGCGTGCGGCGTGCATGCTTCCAGTGCGCGTCGGCGCGCTCGGTGTAGATACATTCCGCAGGGCCGCTGCCCTCGTCGGTGTGCCAATTGATGCGCGCGCCGGTCGAAGCATCCTCGGCCGGGTTGGCGATTACGGTGTAAGCTTCCTGCGCCGGCATCGCGCACCACGCGGTCACCGCGACAAGAAATGTGATGAATCGGTTCATGGTATTCTGAATTTTCGTTTACGTAATTATCCTGTCATGCTCCGACGAGAGCATACAGCTTGTTTATCTCCGCCTCGTTGCCGTAGTCGTGCGAAGAAAGATAGGCCGAGAGGCGCCCGCGCAGCGCGCTGTCAGCCGCAAGGGTGCTGAGTGCCTCGGCGCAGGCGTCGGTGTCCATCGGCATGACGATGCCGTCGGTGCCGTCGCGTACCTGGCTGCGTGCCGTGGCGTAATCCGTGATGGCTACCGGACGGCACAATATCTGCGCCTCGCGCACCGTCACCGACTTGCCCTCGTAGCGCGACGGCTGCACGTAGATGTCGCATGCCTTGATGTAGGGGTACGGATTGTCCTTTCGGCCGAGGAGCACAACGCGGTCCTCCATCCCCGCTTCGGCTATGCTGTGGCGCAGCAGCGAGTCGTCGCCGTAGCCTATGATGTACCACACCGCGTCCACGCCCCGCGCCAGCATTCCCGCAAGTATAGCCGGGATGCTCTCGAAGTTCTTGGCGTGGCAGTAGCGGCCCACGGAGAGTAGCCGTAGCGGCCCCGCCGGCATCTCGGCGGATACGTCGAGGAGATCGGCCTCGCGGCGTATGCGTTCGGGCGACAGGATGTTTTCTATCTCCACTATTTTGTTCTCAAGCCCGGGGTAGAGGCTCAGGAAGGAGCGCGTCACGTCGGGCGAGATCGATATTATGCGGTCGTTGGCCTCCCAGTCGGGGCGCGTCAGCGCCACGTCCATGCCCACGGTGGCGTAGTCGGTGTGTATCCACTCCACCTTCCGGCGCGCCAGCACCTTTTGCTCCACGATGTAGCCCGGGGTGATGAACGATATAGCCAGGTCGTAGGTGCCAAGGCGGTGGAGCGACGGCAGCGAGCGCACCACCTCGCTCATCCAGTAGTGCCCGGCCGAGCCGTCGCGGCAGGCCTTGTCGGGCGGCAGCGAGCGCAGATAGCGGCGGTAGCGCCGCCGTGCGCGCCAGCGTCGCCAGGCTATGAGCCAGTGGCCCTCGCGCACGATGTCGCGCATGGGTCGCTCTATGGCGCTGTAGGCCGGAATTTCCGGCAGCAGGTTGATTTTCTCGGGAATCAGGCTCATGAACGGCCCCGTGTGCTGGTTGATGAAGAGGTCCACGTCCATGCGCTCCGTGTCGATGGCTTCGAGCAGGCCCAGCAGGGCACGCTCGGCGCCGCCGATCTCCATGTAGTGCATGTTGATGAGAATGCGGGGCCTCATGTCGCCGGGGCGCGGAGTGTCAGGGGTCAATCCAGTAGGTGTAGCCCACGTAGCCTATGGCGTCGTCGCCGGGCTTGTTGTATGTGTCGCGCTTGTCGCGGTGCACGTTCACCTTCTTGCGCTGCGAGCCCTCGGCCGCGCGCACTACGGCGCCGAAGTTCTTGGAGTCCTTCAGTTTTTCGGCCCACTTGCCGCGCAGCTGGTCGAGGCGCAGGGCGTTCATGTCGTCGAATAGGCCGGCAAGGGCGGCGTATTTCTCCATCTCCACGCGGTTCCAGCTGCGGTGTTCGTCGAGGTACTTGACGGCGGCGGCCACGCTCTGCTCGGTAGCGGCAGGGGCGGCGGCAGGGGCGGGGGCTTCGGCCTTCACGGCTTCTTCTCTGACGGGGGCCGGCTGTTCCACGGCGGCCTGCATTACGGCAGGCACCGCAGCCGAATCGGCTGCGTCCGCGGCGGCCTCCGCCGGCTCGCGTGCGCCGACGGTCTCGTCGTCGCCTCCGGCAAAGAGGCAGAAGCCCAGCAGGAGGCCCACCACCAGGCCGCAGGCGGCTGCGATGAGCAGTCGCCGCATGCCGCCGGACGAGCCGCCGCTGTAGGCGAGCATATTGATGCGTCCGGCGCCCTCACGTATGGTGTCGAGTGCATCGTAGCCCTCGACGGGGCTTTCCGTCACGGCGTGCTTGCTGCGTATCTCGAAGTTGACGGGCGCGCCGTACTCGGTGGAGCGCACGGGCATCTGGAAGCGGTAGATGCGTCCGGAGGCGTCAAGGCGTATGTGGGCCACGGCGCTGCCGGCAAGGTTGACGCGCCCCGAGAAAGGTGCGTAGCCTGCGCAGGTCACGGTCACGGCGGCAGGCGACAGCTCAGCCTCGGCGAACGTGTGCTCGCCGTCAATCGTGATGCCGTTGACGGTGATGACGCAACCCTCCAGCGGCGAACGGTCGGTGCGGGAAGTTATGTTGAATGATGCCGCCGTGAGTGTGCGCACGGCGTCGCTCTCGGCCTCGCGCCGTGCGGCAGGGATGTGCGGCGTGGCCGGTGTGTGCTGGCGCGCAGTGTCGTTCAGAGGCTCGCGGCTGATGTCCACGGCTATGCCGTCGAGGCCGAGGTCGGCGTCGAGAAGCAGCACACCGGCGAATGGAGTCCAGTCGGGCTGATAGAGGTGCGGACCGAAATAGTCGGCCAGACGGCGTCCCGACATGCCTCCGTAGTTGCACCGCGCATAGCCGCCGGCCGCACTGGACGGCGTCAGGGAGCCACGGTCGCCGGCCGCGCGCTCGGGATATTCCCGTGCGAACAGCTGACGGAGCGCTCCCACGTCGGCCGAGCTCATGCCCGGCGCGCTCATTTTGCGGGTGATGTCGCGCACCACCTCGTCCAGTTCCTCGGCTGTGACGAGCAGGTCGGCCGGCACGAAGACAGTGGCCGCCAGGTGGTCGAGAGGCTCGGTGGGTATGGTACGCAGTATCGACAGCAGCGTGCCTTCCGGAATATATTCCACCAGGTAGAATATGTTCTTCTCCAGCGGGTCATACTGTATGTTCTCCAGGGCGGTGCGCTGGTCGTGGATATGCCGGCGTACCTCCTCCGTGGAGTTGAAGTTCACGAGACCTTTGTAGCCGCGCAGACTCTTTGCTATGTAAAGTTGCAGTTTGTTCATCCTGGCTACAAAGATACATTAAAAGAGCGATATGCGCAAAAAAATAAGTCCCTGCTCATTTTCGCAACGTGCATAGGACCTAAGCCATTAAGGCATTGTAAGTTTACTTAAGTGTAGAGATTATATCATACTTACTACACGATACTGCCGCGCAAGCTGTTCGTTGTCGCAACGGTGCTCCGCCTGCATTGCCCTATGCTTAGTCCTTTTTTCAAGAAATGTAAATAATAATTAGGCTAAAGTTTCGGACACTGTGTCGTTTAGTGCTGCAAAGTTACGCACCTTTTGTGATTCCCGCAAATTTTTTTCGTAAAAAGTTTGCAGGAAAGTTTCAGCAGGAAAGTTTCTGGAAAGTTACGTTCACCGGCTGTCATTGCTGGCCTGTGGTGTCTTCCTCGTATTTAAGCACCCATCCGTCGGCCATAAGCGATGCTTTTGTAATTGTGTATGTTTTCAGAATTGAGTCAAATACAAAAGGCTTGTCGTTTGACGAAGTGTAAATCGGATCAGTGGTGATGTGAACCCTGATTTCGGGATGACGTTTAAAAAACTCCCGTCGGCTCATGTATGCCCACGCCGGTTTTGTCTCATGGGGTGGAATAGTACCGCAACCGAAATTCGCAAAAAGATTAGTTTCAATGGAATCTAAATTAATTTCAGAATTGACATCGCTTTTATCTAATATCGCAAATACAACCCTGTCACTGTTATTAGCAATATAGAATATATCCTGTCGCTCTTCAATCTCGCACATAGGACATGCAGTTAACAGACAAAGTATTACAACCGACAGAATCAAAGCTACTACTTTATACTTATATTTCATTCGAAAATCTCGTTTGTATCTATGCTCATATCCGGATGTTCTTCATCTGTTTCTTCGGGCGGGAAATAGATTTTTTTGTTTATGGCTTTTAGCTCCTCCTTTGTGAAACTGTGGTCATAAAGCGGCTCTTGTAGCTTGTAATGTATGTCATTGTATGGGTATACCCTTACGCGAATCTCTCCATCCGCTTTAAAGACATCATTGATTGATTCCCAACCAATTATATTGAAAATATAATTATTACCGGACTCAATACGTTGTACTTCACGGTAAAATGATTTTTTACCATCGCTATCTAAATCTGTACCAACACGGACAAGTGTTGTTTCCGTACTGTTATTATAAAAAGTGAATAGATAGTGAGCCTCTTCGCTACAGCATCTATCATAGCATTTGCCCATAAAGAGAAACAGAGCCGCAATAATATATATTGGTTTCATTATTTTAAAAATTTGGTAAAACGGGTAACAAGTAGTTCCAGAAATGAAGTCTCAACGAGGTGGCTTTTCACAAATTATTGTCGAGGCGACTCTAAAGGTGTCAACATAGAAGAATTGCGAGGATATGCCACTCGCCAACCGGCTCGTTTCATTGTTTCCTTTGTTATGACGATGCGGTCAAGAGGGCGCTCTACACCAACGATACTGGTTTTATAGTCGTAAGACATTATGATTATCTGTACCTTATTGTCCTTGCCGTACCAATCACCATTTTGATTGACAGGGCTGTAATATTCTTTTTCATCATGAGCCTCTATGATGTTGCATATGCCATTATTGGCATCGTAGACGGTGTCGGGCCAATTGTTTGTAATGCATACAAATATTGGTTCGCTGCTATTATTCCTGATTAGTAGTGGTTTAGGCTCGTCGGGCGAGTTAAACAGGCAGCTTGTCAGGCCTCCCCCAAGTAAACATAGGAGTAGAGGCAGAATGTATCGGAGAGTATTCATTTATCTTCATATTTTAGAACCCAATCATCAGCCGAAAGCGAAGATTCAGAAACCGGATATGTAGCTAATATAGAATCCATATTAAAGGTACAGATGTAGACTTTCAGGTATGGATATTTCGAGAAGAAAGCTTGTCTGTTCACGGCAAAATCGACTATTGCACCCGATTTATATGGATGTAACACGGTACCATGTCCGTCAGCATATTTATCTGATTTTAAAGAGGATATGTCGATTGTATGGTCGCATAGGGTGTCTGCATATACATATATGATGCGATTGCTGTTGTTTTGAACATAAAAGAGTAGTTCAGGCTCGTCATAGTCAAGCACGCACGGACACGCTGTGAGAAGCAGCGTTATTATGAACAATAAACCGGCCTTTTTCATTTCTTAACGATCTGGATTAATAAAAATTAGGGAAGAACGGTAAAAGATAGTTCCAAAAATTAATCTTTAAACTTGTTGATTTCTGAATTTCTCTCATATATTCACTATCATAATAGTCTACATAGACACCAAACTGAGTTAATGGATGGCGACGAAAATCCCAGCCCATATGATTTCGTATCCTATTAAAATAATTATCAGCATTCCAGTCATCATAGTTTTCTTTGGTTTGATAAAACCCATCTACATATTTGTTAAAATACATAAATGCCAAATAGTTTGCATTCATTTCATATGGCTGAAATCTATGATTACTATTAGCTTTGCCCGCATTGATAATACTTGGTATGCCCACAACAGGTAAATATGCAAAACCAAGACGTTGGCTTTGAATATAGTGCCCATATTCATGTTGAAAAGTTCCATTTTCAACACTCGCCTCAAGATTTCTCCCTCCGGTTATATAATTACCTATTGTCACAGCTCTCCCGGTGTGCATGGAACCTGTCGTGATAACTGTAGCCCCATACAGGTGACTGACATTCTGAATATTGCCATATTTATTTGAACAGTGTGCATAAAGAAAGCCTAAATTTGTTTGAACTGCCTGAAATGTAAAGCGTGAAAAAAGTTCCCAGGCTCTTCCCCAAAAGCTTTTGTTGCTGTCGGTGGTAAACAATCCCCACCAAATGCGCGCAGAGTTAACGGCATGCTGATAGCCGGTTTTCAATGGATTTGCATTTATCAGCAGCAATATAAATAGCATAAATGTGTGCTTGCTTTTCATGGTAATTGGATATATGGCACTTGTATGTCACAAAAGTATAGCTAATTATCATGAAAAGCAAATATTTTACATGCAATCTTGAAATTTATTTGAATTTTGACAGTTAATCTTAGAGCAATAGGAAACGGTAAGATATGCCGCCGGGCTCTATGCGCCGGTGGATTTCAGGTATTCCTCGCAGGTGAGGGCAAGCTCGTCGTACCAGTCCCGGCCGAAGCGTTCCACAAGCGGCTCGCGCAGGAACTGATAGGCGCGCAGGCCTTTGGCGCGCCCGAGCACTTCGGCGCATTTGCATATCTTCCACCGGTGGAGGTTGACGGCCGTGAAATCCCTGTACTCGGTGAGGCGCACGGGGTAGAGGGCGCACGATGCCGGCTTGCGCCAGTCGCAGCGCCCCTCGCGGTAGGCTTTCTCGATGGCGCAGAGGCACATGCCTCCGGGCGCGTAGCACGTGAAGACGCAGTCGCGGCCGTTGACGATGGATGTGACGAGGTCGCCTTCTTCGTCCACGTAGCTTACGCCCTGTTCGCGTATCACCTGCTGCGCGGCCGGCGAGAGGTCGTCCCACACGGCGGGCAGGACTTCGCGCAGTTTCTCGGCCTCGTCGGGCGTGACGGGCGCGCCGGCATCGCCCTCGATGCAGCATTGTCCGAGGCATTGTTCAAGGTCGCAGCAGAAGAATCGTTCTGCAAGGTCGAGGCTTACGAGGGTGTTCTGAATCTCAAGCATGGCGGGGTCAGCGGATTAGGGCCACGGCTATAAGGCGGTCGTAGCGTGCGCCTGGTGCGCGGTGGTACACCTTGACGGTGTACTCGTTGCGTGTGGGGTAGTAGTCGCCCTCGGCCCGGGCCGTGTAGCCGCGTCGGGCGCCTGGAGGCACCACGAGGTACTGGTAGTTGTAGGCGCCCTGCTTCAGGAGCATGGCGCGTTCGTAGAGGCCCGTGGCGGGGTTGTAGAGCATGCGCGAGTTGTCGTCGAAGCGCCGGTCGGTGAAGTCGCCGTCGAGAAACACCATGGCGCCTGGCATTTCGGGCATGTCGAGCGAGAAGTGAACCACGGCATAATCGGCCTGCGTGGCGTCCTCGCCGTCCGCGGCGCCCTGCACGCGCACCAGAAAGCGGCCGTTCTGCGTCTCGTCGTAGGAGTAGGAGCCCTCGCTGCGTGGAGCGTCCGTGGCGAGCGTGAAGTGGTAGTAGGGGTCGAGCCAGTCTATGGCTTCGACGCCCATTCCGGGATATGTCACGCTTACGGTCTCGAAGCGCCGGTACTCGTTGCCGGCCTCGAAGATCAGCTCCGGGGTGTGCTCATAGACGGCCTGCGTGCGCGAGGCGCGCAGCGGATGGCGGAGCATCCTCTCGTTGTCGAGGCGCCCGTTCTGCTGCACGGACACTATGAGCTCGTTGAAAGGGTCGGCCACGTCGGCTCTCTCGGTGTCGACGGTGAGCGAAAGCTGCTGGTGGGCGTCGTTGTAGTCCACGTCGGTGCGCGATGTCAGGGCAGCGCTCACGGCGGCGCTCTGCTCGCTCACCATGAGGCGCACACGGGCAAGCACGCGGTCGGGCTCGCCCTCGGGATAGATGCTGAGGAGATAGTTGCCTGAGACCTTCGGCATCATGTCGGGTTGCGGGAATTCAAGGCGGTAGTGGGTGTACGGCACAGTGGTGGCCTGCGAGTAGGCGTAGTCTTCGATTATGCCTTCGTTGAAGCCGTCGACGTATTCGGGTCCGTTCAGCGCCGACGGCTGCCACGATGCGTCGCAGTGGCGGAGGCTGTAACGCAGGTATTCGCGGTCGTCGCGCAGCATGTCGAACTCTATGGCGAGAACCCCGGGAGTGCCGGGAGTCACCACAGGCAGGGCAGCCGGGCGTCCCGTAAGCGCGTCGGTGACCTGCAGCGAGCGCAGATGCTCGTCGAGGCTGCCGGGCATCGTGTCCGCGGCGGCAGAGGCCGCTGCGTAGCAGGCGAGGAGAACTGTCAGCGACAGCAGCAGACGTCTTACCATACGATAGGGGTCTGTCCGTGCTTCACGAGCCAGTCGTTGGCGCGCGAGAAGTGATGGTTGCCGAAGAAGCCGCGGTAGGCCGACAGCGGCGAGGGGTGGGGCGAGGAAAGCACAAGGTGGCGGTTGCGGTCGATGAACGCGCCCTTGCGCTGGGCATGACTGCCCCAGAGCATGAACACGAGGCCTTCGCGGTCGGCATTGAGTCGGCGCACGGCCTCGTCGGTGAACTCCTCCCATCCTTTGCCTGCATGAGAAGCGGGCTGATGGGCGCGCACGGTGAGGGTGGCGTTGAGCAGCAGCACGCCCTGACGCGCCCAGCGCGAGAGGTCGCCGTCGGCCGGCATCGGGGCGCCGGTGTCGTCATGAACTTCGCGCAGGATGTTGACCAGCGACGGCGGCATCGGCGTGCCCGGCTGCACCGAGAAGCACATGCCGGTGGCCTGACCCACGTCGTGGTAAGGGTCTTGTCCGAGAATCACCACTTTCACGCTGTCGAATGGACATGCGTCGAAGGCCGCGAAGATGTCGCGCGCCGGCGGGAAAACCTGCCGGGTGGAGTATTCGGCGCGCACAAAGTCGGTGAGGCGGCGGAATTCCTCCGTGTCCCACTGCGCAGCGAGTGCGCGCTTCCAGCTTTCCTCAATTTTTACGTTCATGTTGCAAAATTAAGAAAAAAAGCTTACTTTTGCATCACGTTTGCGCCCATAGTTCAATGGATAGAATTACGGATTCCGGTTCCGTCGATTGGGGTTCGACTCCCCATGGGCGTACAAAAAAAGCAGCCTCGGCTGCTTTTTTTGTTATGTAGCGACTGAATTTTATTTGGTATAACAATCAAAATCCGTAATTTTAGGATTTTGTTTGTTATAATTAATAACAATCAAATTTTCCCGATTTTGTTTGTTATGATTAATAAAATTCGCTAACTTCGCAACATGAATATTATAGCGAGAAAACAATACGTCGATCATATATGGAAATTTATCGACAAGGGCATGATAATTGCTCTTACGGGTCAGCGTCGTGTGGGCAAGAGTTATATTGTCAGGGAGCTTATAGACGAGATCAGGACTATGACCCCGGATGCTAATATTATTTATATAAATAAAGAAAAGACAAAATTCGACAATATAAGGAATGCCAATGACCTCTCAAATTATCTTGAGGGCAAACTGGCTGATGGCCGCGACAATTATCTGCTTATAGATGAGGTGCAGGACATAGATGGTTTTGAGAATATACTCCGTAGCCTCAACGCCGATGAGGAATGTCGCATTGTGGTGACCGGGAGCAACGCGAAGATGCTGTCATCCGAACTTTCTACTTATCTTGGAGGCAGGTATATCGAGATTCACATCCACAGCTTGTCGTACCGAGAGTTCCTGACATTTCACAGTCTTGACGATTCGGACGAAAGTCTTATGAAATATCTCTGTTTCGGAGGGCTTCCGCATCTGTATCGTCTCGGGCTCGGGAACGAGGATATGGTGTGGGAGTATATTCAGAACATTTACAATACCATTGTCCTGAAGGATGTGGTTCAGAGAGAGGGATTGCGCAATGTCACTATGTTTGAGAATCTTATGTCGTACGTAAGTGATAATGTCGGTCAGATTGTGTCGGCTACTTCGTTGTCGAAATATCTGAAATCGCAGAGGGTGGATCTTACGCCCCTTACAGCCATAAATTATCTGAAAGCCGCATCAAACGCCTATATCATCAACAAGATACCGCGCTATGACATACACGGCAAGCGGTTATTGGAAACCAACGATAAATATTATTTCGAGGACTTAGGCCTGCGCAATATGCTTTCCGGTACAGACCGCACCGGAGATATTGAAAAGGTGATTGAAAATTCGGTCTACCTTCATCTGAAAGGATTAGGCTATAAAATAAGCGTCGGAACATTGCCTAACGGAGAAATAGACTTCGTCGCGGAAAAGGGCGGCATTCCGGTTTACATCCAGGTAGCGTACCTTATTGCGGATGATTCGACAATGGAGAGGGAGTTCGGCAATCTGCTGAAGATACAGGATAATTATCCTAAATACGTAATATCAATGAATCCGATGGTTCGCCCTCAGAACTATGAGGGGATAAGGCATCTGACGTTACGGCAATTCCTGATGCGGGACACCCTTTAAGAGACACTTCTCTGTTTTCTGCCGGCGAGAGAACGGGAGGCTTCGCCGATCCAGAGTACCAGGGAGGTGGAGGCGATGATTATAAACCAGTCGGAGACGCGCAGCGGCACTACGTTGAAGAGGCGGCCGCCTAAGTTGACGATGGCAATCTGACCGGCGGCGATGACTGCGGCGATGAAAAGGAACTCGCGGCAGTGGCCGAGGTGGAGCGCCGAGCGCCGTGTGGCGAACGCACGGGTGTTGAAGAGGTTCCAGAACTGCAAGAACACGAAGATGGTGAAGAGCAGGGTGAGCTCATAGGGCGTCAGCGGGTCGCGCGTGCCGAGATGCACATTTATAAGCTGACTCAGCGAGGTAATGTTGCTGTGCTCGAAGACGTAGAGCAGCCCGAGAAGCGCGGCGAAGAAGATAAGCCCGGTGCCTATGATCGAGCGCCACATGGGAGCCGTGATGATGAAGGCGTCGCGCCGGCGCGGTGACTCGTCCATGACAGCCGGCGACGGCGGAAGCGACGCCAGGGCCATGGCGGCGAAGGTGTCCATTATCAGGTTGACCCAAAGCATCTGCGTCACCGTCAGGGGTGATTCCGTACCCATGAACGCACCGGCCATGACGATGAGGCATGCGGCTACGTTCACCGTCATCTGGAACAGGATGAAGCGCTGGATGTTGCGGTAGAGGGAGCGTCCCCACATGACGGCGCGGGCGATGGATGCGAAGCTGTTGTCGATGATGGTGATGTCGGAGGCTTCCTTCGCTACGGCTGTGCCGTCGCCCATTGACAGACCCACGTGGGCGGCTTTTAGGGCGGGTGCGTCGTTGGTGCCGTCGCCGGTTACGGCCACTACCTCGCCCTGCTGCTGGAGCGCCTGCACGAGGCGCCGCTTGTCGAGGGGCCGTGCGCGGGCTATGATCTGGATCTCGCGTGCGCGGCGCGGCAGGTCGGCGTCGGGTATGGCCTCGAATTCCGGACCGGTGACGACGGCGCCGTCGGGCAGACTGTCGGCCAGACCTGTCTGGCGCGCTATCTCGCGTGCTATGACGGGAGTGTCGCCGGTGACTATCTTCACCTTGATGCCGGCGCGGAGACAGCGCTCTATGGCTTCGCGCACGTCGGGGCGCACGGGGTCGGCTATGCCGGTAATGCCTGTGAGGGTGAGGCGGAGTCCGGCTTCGATGGCTCCGTCGCGGATGCCGGTCTCGCCCGGCGCCAGCTGCGCGGTGGCGAAGGCGAGGGTGCGGAGGCCGCGGGCCTGCATGGCGCCCAGCGTCTCGCGTACGCCGGAGAGGTCGCGGCCGTCGGCTGTGCCGTCGCACATAGCCATGACTATCTCGGGTGCGCCCTTGACGCACAGCAGGCTGCCCGTCGGCGTTGCAACGGCAGTCGCCATGTATTTGCGCTCGGAGCTGAACGGCAACTCGGCGAGGACTTTTACGGAGCCTTTCAGCGCGTCGGAGTCTAAGCCCAGGCCGTGGAGGTAGAGCAGCAGGGCGCCCTCCGTGGGATTCCCGAGCACGGCAGGGCCTTCGGGACGGCTCATGTCGAGGCGCGCCGTGGTGTTGACGGCAATCTGGAGTGCGGCATCTTTCTCACTGACGAAGAAGTCGGCCTCTGCCACCTGCATGCGGTTCTGCGTGAGCGTGCCCGTCTTGTCGGTGCAGATGACCGTGGCTGCGCCCATGGTCTCGCAGGCGTGCAGACGCCGCACCAGGTTGTTGGTGCGCAGCATGCGGCGCATGCTGTAGGCGAGGCTCAGGGTCACGGCCATGGGCAGGCCCTCGGGGATGCTGACGCACACGAGCGCGACGGCTATCATGAGCGTCTGGAGGCTGAACGTGGTTATCTCCATCCACGTGACGGGTGTGCCCTGCTGCTCGTGCAGGAACATGGCTATGCGGCCTATGATGATGGCTGCGGCCACGATGTAGCTGATGATGGAAATCATGCGGCCGAGGCGTGCGAGCTGCTCGTCGAGAGGTGTGCGCACGTCGTCGGTGAGCATGGTGGCCTGCATGGTGCGTCCGTTCTCGGTGGCGTCGCCCACGGCCGTGACGCGCGCCGTGCAGTGTCCCTCCATGATTTTGGTGCCGCGCAGGATGCGATCGCTGGCGTAGGTGGCCTCCGGGTCGGCGTCGGCGGGGTCGGCGCTCTTGTGGCACAGCGGCTCGCCGGTGAGCGAGGACTCGTCGACGGTGAGCTGCGTGGCCTCGAGCAGGGTGGCGTCGGCGGGGACCTCGTCGCCGGTGTCGAGTATGATGACGTCGCCCACCACGATGTCGCGGCGTGGTACTTCGGTCGGAGCGCCGTCGCGTATCACGCGCACGGGCTCGTCATCGTTGACGCGGTTGAGCAGGGCGAACTCCTTGCCGGCGCGTCGCTCGAAGATGAACGACAGCCCGGTAGCCAGGATTATAGCCACGACGATGCCGACGGGTTCGAAGAATACTTCGCCGTTGGCGCTTACGCTGTACTCGTAGATGGAGATGCCGATGCTGAGGACCGCTGCCACGCAGAGCACTACGATGAGGGGGTCGGCGAATTTGGCTACAAACTGGCGCAGCCACGACGTGGCGCGCGGCGGGGTCAGCACATTGGCGCCGTGCAGGCGGTGCGACTCTTCCGCCTGGGCGGTGGTGAGGCCTTGAATACCGGTCATAGGGGGATCGTCTTGGGATTAGAGTTGCAAAATTACTCTATAAACGTCAGCTGCGGGCAATGGTTGCTGCTGATTTAATAAAAATGTAATACAGAAGAAGGCACCGGGGTGCCTCCTTCTGTAAGTGAATGTTGCAGTAGGCTTATTTGCCTCGTCCGCAGCAGTTCTTGTACTTCTTGCCGCTGCCGCAGGGGCACGGGTCGTTGCGGCCTATGCGCGGTCCGGAGTTGCGGATGGTCTCCACGCGGGAGGGACCCTGTGGCGCGGACGCCACGCTGCGCTGCGCTTCCTCGCCGGGCAGTCCCGGACGCGAGGTGCGGTACTGATTGTAGTTGGTGCGGGGCGCCTCCGGTGCGGCTGCCTTGACGTCGGGCGTGGTGGCGGGTTTCTCCTCCTCTTCGGCAGGCGCTTCCTGGCGCACGGGTATCTGGCCGCGCATGAGCGCCGAGAGAGCCTTGACGTTGAGGTCGTTGAGCATGGCCTCGAATAGGTGGAACGACTCTACCTTGTAGATTACCAGCGGGTCCTTCTGCTCGTAGCTGGCGTTCTGCACGCTCTGGCGCAGCTGGTCGAGCTCGCGCAGATGCTCTTTCCAGAGCTCGTCGATGGTGACGAGGAGGATGGCTTTGTGCCATTCCTTGACGATGTTGTTGCAGTGGGTGTCGTAGGCCTGCTGGAGGTCGATGCGCAGGTTGAAGATGCGCTTGCCGTCGGTGATGGGCACTACGATGCGGCCTGTGTACTCGTTGTTCTCCACGATGCGGGCGATGACGGGCCATGCCACCTCGCGGATGCGCTCGCTGCGGCGGTCGAGGGCCTTGATGGCGGCGTCGTGCAGGCGCTCGACGCGGTCCTCGGTGTCGAGGTTGCGGTATTCATCCTCCGTGACGGGCATTTCCAGCGTGAGGGCCTTGTAGAGCTCGAGCTGGAGGTCGGCGTAGTCGTTGGGGCCGTCGTAGGTCTTGACGAGGTTCTCCACGCAGTCGTAGAGCATGTTGGCGATGTCGATGCCGACGCGCTCGCCCACGAGGGCGTGGTGGCGGCGCGCATAGATGTAGCTGCGCTGCTTGTTCATCACGTCGTCGTACTCAAGCAGGCGCTTGCGGATGCCGAAGTTGTTCTCCTCCACGCGCTTCTGCGCCTTCTCGATGGCGTTGTTCACCATCTTGTGCTCGATTACCTCGCCTTCCTTGAGGCCGAAGGTGTCGAGCATCTTCATGACGCGGTCGGTGGCAAAGAGGCGCATCAGCTGGTCCTCGAACGATACGAAGAATACGGACGAACCCGGGTCGCCCTGACGGCCGGAACGGCCTCGCAGCTGGCGGTCGACGCGGCGGCTCTCATGGCGCTCGGTACCGATGATTGCCAGACCGCCGGCGTCCTTCACCTCGTCGGTGAGCTTGATGTCGGTGCCTCGGCCGGCCATGTTGGTGGCTATGGTGACGGTGCCTTTGCGGCCTGCGAGGGCCACGATCTCGGCCTCTCGCTGGTGCAGCTTGGCATTGAGGACGTTGTGCGGAATGCGTCGGCCGGTGAGCATGCGGCTGAGCAGCTCGGAGATTTCGACGGAGGTGGTGCCGACGAGCACGGGGCGTCCCTGGGCGATGAGGCGTTCTATTTCCTCTATGACGGCGGCGTACTTCTCGCGCTTGGTCTTGTAGACGCGGTCGTTCATGTCGATGCGCGCCACGGGACGGTTGGTGGGTATGGTGACTACGTCGAGCTTATAGATGTCCCAGAACTCGCCTGCCTCGGTGCTGGCCGTACCGGTCATGCCGGCGAGCTTGTGGTACATGCGGAAGTAGTTCTGCAGCGTGATGGTGGCGAAGGTCTGCGTGGCGGCCTCCACCTTGACGCCTTCCTTGGCCTCGATGGCCTGGTGCAGGCCGTCGCTGTAGCGGCGGCCCTCCATGATGCGGCCGGTCTGCTCGTCGACAATCTTGATCTTGTTGTCGTCGATGACGTATTCCACGTCTTTCTCGAAGAGGGTGTAGGCCTTGAGCAGCTGTGTGACGGTGTGCACGCGCTCGGCCTTCACTGCGTAGTCGGCCATGAGGCGGTCCTTCTTTTCGGCGCGCTCGGGGGTGTCGGGCTCGTGCTCAAGCTCGCTGAGCTGCGAGGCGATGTCGGGCAGCACGAAGAACTGCGGGTCGTTGATTTTGCCGGTGAGCTCGTCGAGGCCCTTGTCGGTGAGCTCGACGCTGCGGTTCTTCTCGTCGATGACGAAGTACAGCGGGTCGGTCACCTTGGGCATCTCGCGGCCGTTGTCCTGGAGGTAGTATGCCTCGGTCTCGAGCATGGTCTTCTTCATGCCTTCCTGGCTGAGGAACTTGATGAGGGCGCCGTTCTTGGGCAGACCCTTGTAGGCGCGGAAGAGCAGGAGAGCGCCTTCCTTCTGTGTGTCCTTGTCGTCGCTGGCGAGCTTGGCCTTGGCGTCGGCGAGAATCTGCGTCACGAGGCGGCGCTGGGCCTGGACCACGTTCTCCACGTTGTGCTTGTAGTCGTTGAAGTACTGGTCGTCGCCCTTGGGCACGGGGCCGGAGATGATGAGAGGCGTGCGGGCGTCGTCGATGAGCACGGAGTCCACCTCGTCGACGATGGCGTAGTAGTGCTTGCGCTGCACGAGGTCGTCGGGCGCCATTGCCATGTTGTCGCGCAGATAGTCGAAGCCGAACTCGTTGTTGGTGCCGAAGGTGATGTCGCAGAGGTAGGCGTTGCGGCGGGCTATGGAGTTGGGTTCGTGCTTGTCGATGCAGTCGACCGTCGAGCCGTGGAACATATACAGCGGGCCCATCCACTCGGAGTCGCGCTTGGAGAGGTAGTCGTTGACGGTGACTACGTGTACGCCGCGGCGCGCCAGCGAGCGCAGGAACACGGGCAGTGTGGCCACGAGGGTCTTGCCCTCGCCGGTGGCCATCTCGGCTATCTTGCCCTGGTGCAGGGCTATGCCGCCTATGAGCTGCACGTCGTAGTGCACCATGTCCCAGGTGATTTCGTTGCCGCCGGCCATCCAGTGGTTGCGCCAGATGGCTTTGTCGCCGTCGATGCTGACGAAGTCGCGGCCTTCGCCTGCCAGACGGCGGTCAAGGTCGGTGGCGGTCACCTCTATGGTCTCGTTTTTAGCGAAGCGGGCGGCCGTCTCGCGGATGGTGGCGAAGACCACGGGCAGATGGTCGTTGAGCTGCGTTTCAAGAGTGTCGAGGATGTTCTTCTCGTGCTTGTCGATTTCGTCCCAGACGGGCTGACGCTTGTCGAAGGGGAGGGTTTCCACTTCGGCGCGCAGTTTCTCGATGGCGGCGTTGTCGTCGGCGGTTGCGGCGGCTATATCGGCGCGCACTTTGTCGATTTCGGCGCGCAGCTCGTCGTTGGAGAGTGCGGCCAGACGGGGCCCTTCGGCCTGTATTTTCTCTACTATCGGACGAATGGCCTTGAGGTCGCGGCTCGATTTATCGCCGAATATTTTGGATATTATGCTGGTGAAAGACATTTTCAGTTAGGAGTTGGTTGCCGCGGCGCGGCAGTTAGGAGTGTGGAGTTAGTTGCGCTTCGCGCAGTTAAAGTTAGGAGTTGGAAGTTAGGAGTGTGGAGTTAGGAGTGTGAAGTTAGGAGTGTGAAGTTAACCCTCTTACCTATAAACTATAAACCCTAAACTATAAACCCTAAACTTCAAAGAGGCAGAGGAGGAAGCGACGCTCCGTTGGGCGACCGTATGCGCAGCAGTCGTGCCACGGTGGGCGCTATTGAGCGTGCGTCCACCGGCGTGGCTATGGTGCGGGCGTCGATGCCCGGTGCCATTATTATAGCTATGCCCGTGGGTGCCACCTCGCGGTGTACCATGGGTGTGCGGCCGTCGGCGGCCGGTGTCTGCCAGTCGTCCACCACCTCCCAGCCGGCTGCGGGCGCTATGTAGACGTCGCCGCCGTGGTTCAGCGATGTGTTGCGCCGCAGAGCCTGCGAGCCCTCGCCGGCGCGCTCGTTGATGATGTCGTCGATGGTGAAGGCGCGGCGAACGCCACTCATGCGCTCCAGGAAGTCGGCCGCCTCGCTACGTATGGCTGCCGGCTCGATGTTGCGCTCGTTGATGAGTTTGTCGTTGAGATAGAATGCGTTGCGGTGGAATCCCTTGACCCACTCGCCGTTGCCATGCAGCGCTATCAGGTACATGTTGAGCAGCGACATGGCCTTGCGCGTGGAGAACTCGCCGAAGGGCACGTTCCAGCGCTCGTCGTCGCGGCGCGAGCGCGAGCCGGGAGGCGTGGCCGCCAGGTAGACGAGCGTGTTTGCCATGCCGGGACCGCGGTCCACGGCGGCGAAGAGCTGCTCCAGATCGCGGTCGAGGCGCAGGTAGCTGTCCATCGTCTCGTAGCGCGTGTCGGCGTTCTTGCTGTCGGTGAAGGGGCGGATGCTGTAGGCTATGTTGAGCATGTCGGCGCCGTCGTGGCGTCCGAAGTCGGGCGTGTCGATTATCTCCGATGCAAGCTGGGTTATCTCGCTGTTCAGCAGCGGTGTCGTCACGAATTTGGCTACCTTGTCAGCCTTGTTGCGGCCGAAAGTGTAGCGGAAGGGATAGCGCGTCAGATGGTCGGGCAGGTGCGGATATGCCGATGCCGGGCGCAGGGGCGTCCAGCTCATGGTGTCGAGGCGCACTGTCAGCGGGCGCAGGCGGTTGCGTGCCGAGAGTGTGGTGGGCGGCTCCTTGTAGAAGGTGGATGTGGCCCAGTTGCCGTTCTGCGCGTTCAGCCACAGGGCGCTGTTGGCGGCGTGTCCGCCCAGCAGTATGGCCTGCTGCGGGTCGGCGGCGATGGCGTAGACGGCCGTGACGCCTCCTCCGGCTATGCGGGCCTCGTCGGCTATGGTGCTGACGGCCAGGGCTGCCGGCGAGTATGTCTCGTCGGTGTAGTTGCCCATCGTGGCGGGGTCGTGGAGCAGGGGCACCGTGCGCAGGGCCTCGCGGTCGAAGCGGGTGGCCGCGCTGATGCCGCTGATGTCGGCCGTGGCGCCGCTGACGAGCACTGCCGTGGCGCCGGCGGCGTCGAGGGGAGTGCCGTAGTCGAGGGCCGGAATCACCACGCCGTCGCTCAGCAGACGGTTGAAGCCCCCTTTGCCGAAACTGTCGCGCAGCAGGTCGATGTAGTCCTGCTCCAGGCCGTCCACCACAATGCCTATCACCAGCTGCGGACGCACGGGCGCGCCGGCAGCGGCGGCAAGGGTTGCCACTGCTGAGGCTACAAATGCGAGAAGCAGGCGGGGGCGTCTCATGTGTCTTAGAGGCTGTTTAAAAACAGATGTTAACGCAGGGGCGGTCAATCTCCGGGCGATTTTTGTCGTCTGATGAGGGAGT
>URSD01000019.1 GCA_900550395.1 uncultured Porphyromonadaceae bacterium
GCGTACGCTGCTGTATTCAGTCGTGTCTGTCTCCGATACCGCTGTTTCGAGCAGCTCCTTCAGCCCATACTCGTTCTCTGCGTTTGTGGCTACCGGGTCAGGCGTGGAAATAGCGTCTACCGCTCCGTTCATCAGCGCTGCCGGCTGGTCGGTGGTGCTGTACACCGCAAATGCGACTTCCCCGCCGTCCGCGGAAATATCAACCCCTGCTGCGTTAAGAGCGCGCTTTGCGGTTATCGCCTCGGAACTTGCTAGGGAGCTTACTCCGATGGTCCAGCCCTTCAGATCGGCAACGGATTCGATTCCGGAATCCGCACGGACGAGCAGCTTTGTGCAGCCCGTGTGCATTCCTGAGGTAATGACCATGTTCAGACCGTTTTCTATCGGCTGAATGAACTTTCCGACAAGTCCGAAGCCGCAGTCGATCATGCCGGAGCCGAGAGCCGCCTGAATGTCGGAGCCGCCGCAATCAACACGCTCCCGCTTGATCCCCGCTTCGTCGAGGTAGCCCTTCTCCTCCGCCAGCTGGTGCGGAGCGTGGCAGAGCGCGCCCGGCACCTCGCCTACCTTGAGTTCGTAGTCAGCGCTGCCGGAGCCAGAGCCTGCGCTCCCGGAGCCTTCCTGATGTGCGCACGCTGTAAGCGCCAGCGCGAGCGCCGCTGAAACCGCTGCTGCGGCTATTTTCCTGAAATTCATATTGATTACCTCCATTAAATCGTATATTCCACGTCTTTTTCCCTGCCCGCGAAGTCCAGGACCTTGAGTATCTCGCTGCGAAGGCGGATAAACTCCGGATTGTTTCGGTCGCGGGGCTGGCTGAGATGCACTTCAAGTATCTCCTCTATCTTCGCGGGACGCGGCGACAATACAACTATCTTGTTCGAAAGGTACACCGCTTCGTCTACGTCGTGAGTTACCATCACCATGGTCATGTTCTGCTCTGCCTTGATGCGCAGCCGCTCGTCCTGCATGTTCATTCTTGTGTACGCGGCCAGCGCGCCGTGAGGCTCGTCGAGAAGCAGCGCCTTCGGGTGACCGATTAGCGCCCTTGCAAGGGAGGCTCTCTGGCACATTCCGCCGGAGAGCTGGTGCGGGTAGGATTTCTCAAATCCGGTCAGCCCGACAAGATCCATGAATTCCCTGACGGAATCCCTCTTCTGCTTGAAAATGTGCCTTGCCCTCAGCCCGAAGGATATGTTGTCGTAGATGTTCAGCCACGGGAACAGGTTTGGATCCTGGAACACAAGTCCGCGGTCGTAGTTTGGTCTGGTTATCTTCTCGCCGTCGAGGTATACCGCGCCTTCCGTCGGCTGGTCAAGGCCTGCAAGCAGCCGCAGCATGGTGGATTTTCCGCAGCCGGAAGGTCCGATAAGGCAGACGAAATCTCCCTGTTCTATTTTCAGATCCACTCCGTTGAGCGCATGTACGATCTCCCCGTCGGGACGGCGGAAGCTTTTCTTCACGCCGCTGAATTCTATTGCTCCTACCATTTGATGACTCCCTTCTGCCACAGCAGAACCTTATCCCTTACCTTGAAAAGAACCGTGATAACAAGGTAGAACAGCACTGCGATAATGATAAGTCCTGCATAAACGTTGGCGTAGCACATCATTTCCTTCTGCCAGTTGATGTACCAGCCGATGCCGTACTTCGCGCCGAGCATTTCGGCGGTCACGAGCGTGATGAACGACGAGCAGGTGCAGTTGAACAGGCCGAGATAGGTGCCGATGTGGTTGCCGCTGAGGGCGTTGGTGAGGATGGTGAACGGCATTGCGAGCATGGCGGCCCAGGCGCAGCCCATGAGGGCATAGCTGACGCCGAGGAGCAGCGGTGAATGGATGAAGTAGACCGAGAGGAAGCCGACGGCACCGATAAGGAGGCTGAGCGAATAGGCAGGCTTGCGGCGGCGGAAGGTGGCGAGCACGGCGGCCCACACCACGGCGGCGATGGCCTGGATGGCGAGGAGTACGCCGTTCCAGTCGCCGGCGTCCTGATACTCGCTGCTGGCGGCGTTGAGCACGGTGACGTAGTTGACGGTGACTTCCTCGGGACTGCCGATGGCGGGCAGCTCGGAGGTCTGATCGAGGATGTACTCGCCGCTTTCATTATCGCGGGCGGCGATGTGGGCGAGGGTCAGCACGGTGCCCGGCTCGACGAGCGAGAGGGCCGACACGGTGGATGCGGAGTTGGCGACCGGCATCTGAGTGCCGTCGACGGAGATTACGTCGCCGGAGGTGGCGAAAAAGCCGCGGTGCGGGGCCACGCGCTCGATGCCGTCGCGCACGACGGGCGCGCCGCCGGCAATGATGGTGTCGCCGTTGACGCTCACCACATCGGGGTGCAGCAGGCGGCCGTCCACCTCGACGCCGGCCATGACGAGGCGGCCGTCGGTGAGCACGGGCGACTGGCCGTTGAAGATGTACTTATCGTTGTACTCACGGCCGTTGACGCTTACGCCCGTGACACGCTGATAGGAAGGCGCGCCGTAGGCATGACTGGCGATGGCGTCGGTGCTGTAGGTCCACATGTAGAGGAATGCCGCCCAGCAGAAGAACTGCACGAGGCCGACGGTCCAGAACACTTTCGGGGCCTTGACGAGCAGGCGCAGCATGCTCTCGCCGCCCTTTTTACCCTCTTTGGGAGTATCGGTAGAGATGCCGTGGAAGGCGGCGTACTCGGCAGGGGGCATCTCGCGTATCTTGGCAAAGCTGTATATCACGCAGAGCAGCAGAATGGCGGCGCCGATATAGAAAGCCCAGGTGACCGTCGGGGGCACCTCGCCTGCGGGGGCGGTGTTGCTGAGGAAGATAGCGAGCACGATGGGCGCGATGTATCCCACGACGCTGCCGGCATTGCAGAGGAAGCTCTGAATGCTGTAGGCGAGGCCTTTCTGACGTTCGTTAACCATGTCGCCGACGAGCATTTTGAAGGGCTGCATAGCCATGTTGATGCTCGTGTCGAGGAACATGAGCATGACGAGGCCGAAGATAATGGCCTGAGACACGCCGAGGCCGAGCGAGCCGGCGTTGGGCAAAAAGCACATGACGATGATGGCTACGAGCGCGCCCGCAAGCAGATATGGCAGACGGCGGCCGAGGCGCGTCCAGGTGCGGTCGCTGGCGGCGCCGACAAGCGGCTGCACAATAAGCCCCATCAGCGGGGGCAGAATCCAGAAGTAGCTGAGGTCGTGCGGGTCGGCGCCGATGGTACTGAAAATACGGCTGACCTGCGAGCTCTGAAGGGCATAGGCTATCTGCACTCCGAAAAATCCGAAGCTGAGATTCCACAGTTTCCAGAACCCTAAATCCTTTTGGGTTTGCATCACGGATAGATTGTAGTTAAGTAAACAAGTATGATATAATATGCTGCAAATTTAACAATTTTATAATTAACTGCAACCGCGGGAAAGTGAAAAAATTGATTATTTCACGCGGGAAATGAAAAAATCAGAAGAAAACAGGTCTAAAACAATTCCGAGTGGGAGCCGAAACGTACGAGTTTTATAACGCCGGCCTCCCTATCCCACCATATCAACAATGTATCGCTTTCAATGTGGCATTCCATATAACCGACATAATCACCCGTGAGCCTGTGAGGTCGGTAATTTTCCGGCACAGGTTTCCCCTCCCGAAGAATATTCAGGACAATCTCAAGTTCATCAATAATATTTCGCCTATGTATGTTTGTATCTCTTTAAATCCCGCTTGAACTGAGTGGAGATTTTAAGGACATTCATAACGAATCTACGAAGCTGCGGAAGTCAGACATGTCAAGAGTCTCAAGATTGTCCGACGTCTCCACCTCCTTCATGGCGGCGAGAGTCAGCTTGTTGGGACGCTTTGATACAAAGGCCATGAGCACACTCTCGACAAGATTGTTCAGACTGCGATTATGACGCTTAGCCTCATCCTGGAGCATGGCAAGAAGTTCTTCGCTGAGTCGGAAAGATGTCTGCCGACGTACTGACGCTGTATTCATAAGATGAAATTTGTTTGTAGTGCAAAGGTAATACATTTGTATAATACTTCAGCAATAAATATGGTTCTAAATTTATCAACTCGGGGAAAAAGAGTAAATTTGCGGGAGTTTTTACTAAGATAGATATGAGGGAAAAGATTTTGCCGCAGCTCTTCGCCACGTTCTTCAAGATAGGAGCGTTCACCTTCGGCGGAGGCTGGGCGATGATAAGCCTGATAGAGCGCGAGATAGTGGACCGGCGGCACTGGATAGAGCGCAACGAGTTTCTGGACCTGCTGGCAGTGGCGCAGTCGCTGCCCGGTATCCTTGCCGTGAACATGGCCGTGACGGTGGGCGACCGTCTGCGGGGTCTGCGCGGCAGCGTGGCGGCTGCGGCCGGCACCATCCTGCCGTCATTCTCACTTATTCTGCTGATAGCCATGTTTCTGACGCCTGAGACCATCACCTCCAGCCCTACCCTTACCGCGATATTCAAGGGCATACGCCCCGTGGTGGTGGCACTGATAGTGACGCCCGTCATACGTTCGGCGCGTTCGGCCGGGCTGACGTGGCGCACGATATGGATACCCGCGGCCGTGGCCCTGGCAGTATGGTCGAAGCTGCCCGTAATCTCCAACCCGATACTGTTCATAGTGGCGGGAGCCCTGTGCGGCTGGCTGCTGACGCGCCGCAGCCGCCTGGCGCTCGAGCGCAGGAAGGAGGGGGATGCCGAATGATATTCCTCCGACTCATATGGAGCTATCTCAAGATAGGCTTTTTCGGTTTCGGAGGCGGGTACGCCATGCTCGCCCTCATAGAGAACGAAATCGTGACGCCGGGCTGGATCACGGAAAAGACATTCACCGACATTGTGGCCGTGTCGCAGATGACGCCCGGCCCGATAGGCATCAACTCCGCGACATACATAGGCTACGTGGCTCCGCAGGCCAACGGCTTCCCGTCGGTGTGGTGGGGCGTGGCGGGCTCGCTGCTGTGTACGCTGGTGGTGGTGCTTCCGTCGTTCCTGCTGGTGCTCTACGCCAGCCACTATATCAGGCGCCACCGCGACAGCGAGTTCATCGTAGGCATGTTCGCCGGGCTGCGCCCTGTGGTGGTGGGTCTGATAGCCTCCGCCGCCCTGCTGCTGATGAACGAATCCAACTTCGGGAGCGCAGACAGCGACGTAGCCAAGAGCATTGCCCTCGCCGTGGCCGCGCTCGGCATCAATCTCTTCACAAAAATCCATCCCATATGGATCATAATCGCCGCCGGCTTCTGCGGTTGGCTCATATTCTGACATGATGGAATACTTTTCAACAGCATCAATAGTACAGGCAAAACGACTCGTACGGGAACAAGGGCGAAAATTCGGACTTATCGAGGGTTCCGTTCCGGTGCTGATCTCTGTGCCGCACTGCGTAGACCATATGCGCGACGGACGCGTCAAGCCGGCGGAGGTAAATACGCTTTCAGTAGCTCTGATGGTTCACCGCGCCACCGGCTGCCATGTCATTTACAACTGCGACAGTACAACAGACCCGAACCATGACGAGGGTGGCCCATACAAGGACGCGCTGGCAGAAACCGTTGCCGACAAAGGCATACGGCTCGTAATCGATCTGCACGGAGCCGCGCCGGACAGAGACTTCGACCTCGAGATAGGCACCGGCGACGGAGCAAACATCGGCAATGACATGATTATAGTGCGGCTTATAGAGCAACTGGCGCGTCTGTCGTTCGACACTGTGGATGTAGACCGGCATTTCAAGGCAGCCGGAGCCAATACCATCTCGGCGTACACGCACAGAAACTGCGGAGTTCCGGCCATACAGGTCGAAATCAACCAGAAAAACCGATCGGAGAAAAATCCTGACAAATTCGACAAGACAGCAGGCGTTTTTGCCCGATTCATCAAGATGGCAGAACTTTGCGGTTATTCAGGAACCGACTACGATTGTGCTACTGTGAAAATTCTGGATAAGAGCCATCCGCACAACCGTGTGGAGCTGCCTGAATCATGGAGAGACAGCCATATCATTGACGAAGCATGCCTGATAACCTCCCTCAGCGCATCGAAAGAGGGCATTGTAAAGCAGTTTGTCGACGAAGACACAATAAGCGTGGGAAAGCGTCTGTACGACAGCCTTTTCGCCGAAGTACCCGTTGCCATTGTAAAAAAGAGCAAGGCCATAAAAGCCGCCGTGTACAAGCCAAAGATAGAGGCTATAGACAACGATGCCGTATCCTTGTCGGACGACATCTACGAGCAGCTGAGCAAATACGAGTACGCTGAGGTAATGAATCCCCTCAACAGCATCAAGGCATATCTGAAAATAAAGAGGTATGACCCGAAGTTCAACTTCAACAACCGCAAGAACGCGGTGTGGCTGAGTTCTCTTCAGCGCCGGCTACTGAACATGCAGCTTCCGATGGTGCTTCCTCCCGCGCTTAACGACCGGCTGAGCGAGAGATGCGATACGGCCGACTATGAATACTTCATAAGCAACTACCACACGGATGCCAAAGGCGACCTGCACCTCAACAAGGTGGACGAAGAGACCCACAACAGGATGACGAGGATATACAAAGCGATAGCATCGTGTGTGGACATCAGACCTATCAGCAACAATGAGGCCATACGCCATCCTCAGCCTAAAATTCTGGTAAACTGCATCGGCAACGCCTCCATAATGCTGCGCGCTGTCAGATGCGCCGAGAACGACGAAATTCTCGAAGCTATAAAAATCACCGATACCAACATAAAACGTCTCGGGGTGAGCGACGGCGACAAAGTGTACGTGACACACAGAGGACGTTCCATACCGGTCAGGGTGCATGTTTTGTCAAAAGACACATTTGAACAAACGGTACGCAATAACAATCTTGACGCCGAGGACGACGTGGAAATGGTGGCGTGCATACCTGTAGCGCTGCGGTTCAGGCTCGGGATAAGCGACATCAACGAATGTGTCACGATAGAGCGCGACCTGGTGTATATCGTGCGCAAGAATATCACAGAACAGCTGCTGGCTCTCATCGGCCTGTTCATAGCGATTTACGGCATACCGGGAATGAGCCTCGCCGGCGGCATAGTCGCGTTCCTGTCAGTCGCGCCGCTGGTGCTTTACTCGATATTCAGCAAAGAAAGGGAAAAAATATGATAAAAGGAGTCATATTGTTTCCACAAGACACGTTAGCCAGGCCGGACAACGCCTCGCAATGGTGGCGCAGGGCAGCCGCGGAGGCGGGTCTGACGGTGACAATCAGCACATTCGAGGAGTTCGACACTGATGCCTCCCTTCCGGATTTCGCGGTCATGCGCGGCTACGACGAGGCAATATCCACGGCTCTGGAAAGCAAAGAGGTACGCGTGTTCAGCCCGTATACGGCCATGGCACGCAGCCTCGACAAGTGGCAGACCTATCAGGCCCTTGAGAATGCGGGCATCCCGACGCCACGCACAATTCTGCCCAGCTATTTCACCGAGGCTGAAAGCATTCTCGGCCGTCCGTTCGTGACGAAGCAGCGCGACGGGTCGCGCGGCATAAACGTGTTTTTGTGCGACTCTCGCCCAAGCTACGCCCTGGCGCTGGACTCATGCGGCGGCAACGCCGTACTTCAGCAATACATAAAAGAAAGCCACGGACGCGACGTGCGCGTATGGACAATAGGCAAAGAATGCATAGGGGCAGTGATGCGCACCTCCGACGGCGGTCTGGTGTCCAATTACTCGCAGGGCGGCCATGCCGAGCCCTACCCCATGGATGCTGAGCTGAAACGCCTCGCCATAGGAGCGAGCAGGGCCATTGGCCTTGATTTCGCCGGGGTAGACATTCTTTTCGGCAGGGACGGCTACACCGTCTGCGAGGTAAACGGGAACGCCGGATTCAGAACGCTCTTCAGAACGTCCGACACAGATATTCTTCATATATTTTTTCAATATGTCGACAATGAGTTACGAAGAAACTCTTAACTGCATATACGACAACTTCAAGGCATTCCATCTCGCCGGCAGAAGTGCCTACAACCCGAGGTTCGACGAGGTGCTGAAGCTTGCGGAAGCGATGGGCAATCCGCAGCGGTGGCTGCGGTGCGTACACGTGGCGGGAACGAACGGCAAGGGCACGACGGCACACCTGATAGCGGCGTCGCTGCGGGCGACGGGATTCAGGACGGGGCTGTACACGTCGCCGCATATCGCCGACCTGCGCGAACGTATCCTTATCGACGGCGAGATGATAGGCAAGGACGAGGTGACGGACTTCATGGAACGCTATCATGCGGCAATAGACGGCAGCGGGCTGAAGCCGTCGTTCTTCGAACTGCTTACGGTGATGGCATTCGACGCTTTCAGGCGTCACGATGTGGACTACGCCGTGGTGGAGGTGGGACTGGGCGGACGTCTCGACGCCACCAACATCATAACGCCGGAGCTGTGCGTGATAACTAACATCTCGCTCGACCATACGGACATCCTAGGCGACACGCCCGAAAAAATTGCGGCGGAAAAGGCCGGAATCATTAAGGAAGGTGTGCCGGTGGTGATAGGCAGCGCCGAGGACGGAGTGCGCAGGGTGTTCGAGCGCACGGCCGCCGGGCTGCATGCGCCGATAAGCTTTGCCTCCGACCGCAAAGACATCGCGGCGACGTGCACGGCCGAGGGCGACGTGCGGGTGGAGCTGTCGCCGTTCGGCACCTTCCCCACCCGGCTGCGCGGAGCCTACCAGACGGCCAACGCGCGCACCGCAATCTGCGCTCTCGAGCGCCTCGGCACAGTGGGCGGCGAGGCTGTAAGGAAAGGATTCATGGCATGCGCCGACTCGCTGCACGGGCGCTGGGAGATGCGCGACGGCGTACTCTGCGACTGCGGCCACAATCCCGCCGCCTGGCAGTACACTTCGCAGTATTTCAAAAAGCATGCGGGGAAGCTGACAGCCATACTCGGCTTCTGCGCCGACAAGGACGTGGACAGCATCCTGGACATGCTGCCCGGAGGCGTGGAGTACATATGCGTGGCGGCTCACACGGGCCGGGCGATGCCGGCCGAGGAACTGTGCGCACGGATGACGGCCCGCGGACTGGACGCCACATGGAGTGCCGGCGTGGCCGAAGCCATAGACCGCGCACGCCGCGGCGGCCGGGAAGTTTTTCTCGGCGGCAGCTTCTTCGTAGTGGCGGAATACTTCAATCAGTAAGGATAGCTCACATCCCAGAGGAAAAGGGCGTGGGCGGGCATGGAGGTGCCGGCGGCGCAACGGTCGGAGGCGTCGAGCACGCGCAGGATGTCGTCCGGGGCCATCTTGCCGCGGCCTACCTCGACGAGCGTACCCACGACGGCGCGCACCATATTGCGCAGGAAACGGTCGGCGCGTATCTCAAAGTACCAGTGGTCGGCGTCCTGCCGGTGCCACCCGGCGGCGCGGAGGTCGCAGATATTTGTGCGGGCGTCGCTGTGCAGCTTGGCGAACGACGTGAAGTCGCGGCGCCCGAGGAGCAAGGCAGCCGCACGGTTCATTGCCTCGAAATCGAGGCCCGGCGACGCCTGCCACGACAGGTCGCGGACGAAGGGGTCCTTGCCTGTGTGAGCAAAATATCGGTAGCAGCGCTCCGTGGCGTCGAAGCGCGCATGTGCGTCGTCGGGCACACGGCGCATGGCGCTGACAGCTACATCGCGGCCTACGATAGCATTTACGGAGCGCAGCAGCGCGGCGGTGTCGCAGCCGTCGGGGATGTCGACATGCGCCACCATGCGGCGGGCGTTCACCCCGGCGTCAGTGCGTCCGGCTCCGGTGACGGGCACCTCCGCGCGCAGCACTTTGCCGAAGGCCTCCTCCAGGCACTGCTGCACACTCATGTCGCCCGGCTGGCGCTGCCAGCCGTGGAAAGCGGCGCCGCGGAAAGCTATGTCGAAGAAACAGCGCACGAAGAAGGAAATCAGTCGCGTTCCAGATAGGTGTAGCCGTAGAGGCCGGCGCGGTAGCTGCTCACGAAGTTGCGTCCCTCCTCGGGGGTGATGCTTCCCGCCTTCATCGAGGCCGTGACCCAGCTCTCGACGTTGCGGACGAGCTTCTTGGGCGAGAACTGCACGTAGTCCAGCACATCGGCCACCGACTCGCCGTCGATGACCTGGTCTATCTCGTAATGGTCCTTGTAGACGCTTATATGCACGGCGTTGGTGTCGCCGAAGAGGTTGTGCATGTCGCCGAGGATCTCCTGGTATGCGCCCACGAGGAAGACACCTATATAATATGTCTCTCCGGCTTTAAGCGTATGCACGGGCAGGGAGGGCTGGAGCCCCTGCGGAGAAATGAAGTGGGCGATTTTGCCGTCGCTGTCGCAGGTGATGTCCTGGAGCGTGCAGGTGCGCGTGGGCTTCTCGTCGAGCCGCGTGATGGGAATTATGGGGAAAGCCTGGTCGATGGCCCAGAGGTCGGGCAGCGACTGGAACAGCGAGAAGTTGCAGAAATACTTGTCGGGAATCATGCGCGAGATCTTGCGCAACTCTTCCGGGGCGTGCTTCATGCCGCCGGCCAGGTCGTCGACCTCACGGGCGATGCTCCAGAACAGCTTCTCTATCTCGGCGCGAGTGCGCAGGTCCAGCATCCCGAGGCTGAAGAGGTCCAGAGCCTCCTCGCGTATCTGGAGGGCGTCATGCCAGCTCTCGAACATGCTGGAGGCGTCAAGCTTGTCCCAGATGTCGAAGAGTTCGCGGGCCAGCTCGTGAGCGTCGGGGCCGAGCTCCTCGCTGTCGCGCCACTGTGGAAGACCCGTGGCGGCGAGCACGTCGAAAATCAGCACGGAGTGGTGGGCCGTCAGCGAGCGTCCGCTTTCGGTGATTATGTCGGGCTGACGCAGGCCGTTCTTGGTGCAGACATCGACGAGCGCCGACACGGCGTCGTTGGCATACTCCTGAATGCTGTAGTTCATGCTGCTCTCGCTGGCCGAGCTGCGCGTGCCGTCGTAGTCCACGCCGAGGCCGCCGCCTATGTCGACATAGTCGATGCAGAATCCCATCTTGCAGAGCTGCGCGTAGAACTGCATAGCCTCGCGCAGAGCGTTCTTGATGCGGCGTATCTTGGTGATCTGGCTGCCGATGTGGAAATGGATGAGGCGCAGGCAGTCGGTCATCTCGCGGCGCTGCATGAAGTCGATGGCCTCCAGCAGCTCGGAGCTGTTGAGTCCGAACTTCGACTGGTCGCCGCCGCTTTCCTCCCACTTGCCCGCGCCGGAGCTGGAGAGCTTTATGCGTATGCCGATATTGGGACGCACCTTCAGGCGGCGCGCCACGTCGGCGATGATGTGCAGTTCGTTGAGCTTCTCGACCACAAGGTAGATGCGGCGGCCCATCTTCTGCGCCAGCAGGGCCAGCTCCACGTAGCTCTCGTCCTTGTAGCCGTTGCATATGACGAGGGCGTTTTCGGCGATATTGGTAGCGAGCACGGCATGCAGCTCGGGCTTGCTGCCGGCTTCGAGGCCGATGTTGAATTTCTTGCCGTAGGTGACGATTTCCTCCACCACGGGGCGCATCTGGTTCACCTTGATGGGATAAATCAGATAGCTGTGGCCCTCATAGTCATAGGTTTCCGAGGCGAGCCGGAAACAGTTGCTTATCTTCTCGATTCTGTTGTCGAGGATGTCAGGGAAGCGCAGCAGCACGGGTGCGGAAATGTCGCGCACCTGAAGCTCGTCGAGCACATCCTTTATATCCACGGAGGCATAGCCCTCTCTCGGGCGCACTGCCACATGGCCTTTATCGTTGATAAAGAAATAGTTGCGGCCCCAGCCTTCAATATTGTACAGTTCAGCGCTGTCCTCTATACGCCATTTTCTCATTCGGCATCAGCATGAATAGTGGTTAATTTTTTCGCAAAGATAGCGAAAATACCGGTGCCGCGCAAGTGCCGAGACGCAGCAGACACAAAATCCATGTCACATGCGCGCTTTCTCGGTATTATTCCTTAACTTTGCGAACAAATGCGTATTACCATGACAAAAATCACTGTACAGGATACCGAAGTTAACGTTATAAAAGTAAATGGCGAAGACTATATATGCCTTACCGATATGTTACGTGCTAAAGATGGAGAGTTTTTCATAACCGATTGGCTACGTAATCGCAATACGCTTGAATACATCGGTATTTGGGAAAAGGTGTATAATCCCAATTTTAATTATGGCGAATTCGCCATAATTAAAAGCCAATCCGGTTTAAATAGTTTCAAAATAAGCGTTAAGGAATTTGCAGCAAGAACAAACGCAATAAGCATCCAAGCAAAAGCCGGTCGATATGGCGGGACATATGCTCATAAAGATATAGCCTTTGAATTTGCGATGTGGATAAGTCCTGAGTTCAAGATTTATATAGTAAAGGAATTTCAGCGTCTGAAAACGCAGGAACAGCAACTATTAGGTTGGTCTGCGAAACGAGAGCTATCGAAAATCAACTACCGCATACACACCGATGCCATAAAGCAAAACCTTATACCTGCGGAAGTTACTCCTGCCCAAGCAAGTCTCATCTACGCAAATGAAGCCGATGTGCTTAACGTGGCGATGTTCGGCGTAACAGCAAAACAATGGCGTGATGCTCATCCCGAACTAAAAGGCAACATACGTGATTACGCAACAATCAACGAACTCATATGCCTGTCGAATATGGAAAATCTCAATGCAGTTTTCATTGAGCAGGGTATGACGCAAGGCGAACGGCTTATCAAGCTAAATCAGATAGCCATCCATCAAATGAGCATATTGGAAAGCAGCGATAACGGAAGGAACTTGCTGAAATAGATATTGGGGACAAAGACATTGGCCGAGGTCAATGTAGCATCAGCCAGCTGTAAATATCCACGGTAATATCCATGGTGACGGGCTTGCCGTTCACCGTAAAGGAAAGCTTGCAGTCGGCAAAAGTCGTGAGTTTCTTGAACTCAAGAATGATTTCCGAGTCATCGCCCCATACCGCATTCACTTTCTTAGCGGTAAACGTTTCACCATTATTACTGAGCCTTACGTTATCCACCGACAGTCCGTTGGAGGAATCGCGGTCGGAGGCAGGAATTTCAATTCTGATGGTCGTTTTGCGATGCTTGTTGTCCACTCCTTTAAACCGGGGTGCTGCAAACACGCTGCCGAACGACAGCAGGCAGATTACAAACGAGAGAAGTATTTTCTTCATGATTTTTACTTCTATATCATATACGAAGAAGCGCGATGTTCGTTACACGCAAATCAACACTTTTTTTCAAATGTGCCGAACAGCCGTTTAGAAATCTCATGATTTATATGTAACTTTGCATCTGCAATGAGAGAATCACTGGAACTGACACAGCAGCAACGTTTGCAGCAACGGCTGCACCCGGAGCAGATGCTCTACGGGCGCCTGCTGGAGATGTCGACGCCCGAAATCGAGGACGAGGTGCGCCGGGTGGTCGACGAGAATCCGGCTCTCATAGAGAAGCAGACAGCGCCCGAGGAGCAGAACGACGCCTTCAACGAGAGCGCCGAGCAGCTGCAACGGGCCGACTATGCCAGCGACGACGACATACCGTTCTACCGCAGCGAGCAGCGCGGGGCGTACTACGAGCCCGGCTACGACATGCCGGCCGCCGCGCCGGGCAAGACGCTGGCCGAAGCCCTGAAGGAGCAGCTCGCCGACTATGCGCTGGACGACACCCGCAGGGCCGTGGCCGAATACGTGATAGACAACCTGGACGACAACGGCTACCTGACGCGGTCACCCGCGGCAATGGCCGACGACATGAGCGCGCAGGCAGGCATGGAGGTGAGCCGCGAGATGTTCGCCGACGCGCTGAAGCTGGTGCGCCGCATGGAGCCGGCCGGAGTCGGCGCAGTGGACCTGCGCGACTGCATGCTGCTGCAGCTCGACCGCATGAAGCGCACGGACGACACAGCCCTGGCGCGCCGCATCGTGGCCGACTATTTCGACCTTTTCTCCAAGCGCCACGCCGACAGGCTGCTGACGGCGCTCGACGTCAGCCCGGAGCAGATGTCGCGCGCCATCGGCATCATCACTGCCCTCGACCCTAAGCCGGGAGGCCATGCCGACAGCAGCGGCGACAACTCGTCGCGCTACATCGTGCCCGATTTCAACGTGGAGATGGATGCCGACGGACGCGCCACCGTGGCGCTGACCGGCCGCACGCCGGAACTGGCCATAGAGGAGAGCTTCATGCCCGACGAATCGCAGCCGGCCGTCACGCGCCGCGAACGCGAGGCCAGAGCCTTCATCCGCACCCGCCACGACGAGGCGCAGAGCTTCATCAAGATGCTCAACGCCCGCGCCCGCACGCTGCTGGACGTGATGCGCGCCATCGTCAGCCGCCAGCGCGACTTCTTCATGACGGCCGACGCAGGCACGATACGCCCCATGATACTGCGCGACATCGCGGCCGACACGGGGCTCGACCTCAGCGTCATCTCGCGCGCCACGGCCGGCAAATACGTAGCCACGCCGGCAGGGGTATATCCGGTGAAAATGTTTTTCAACGAGCGCCCGAACGAGGCGTCGGACGCCTCTGTACACACAATTTCGGAACGCATACGCACCCTTATAGCCAACGAGGACAAGACCGCGCCGCTGAGCGACGAGGCCATCTGCGCCGTCCTGGACGCGGAAGGCTACAGCATAGCCCGGCGCACCGTGGCAAAGTACCGCGAGAAAATCGGTCTGCCCGTGGCAAGACTGCGAAAAAAATTCAACTGACAATGGAACTGAACGAAAACAACGGGGACTACGCGCGCCCCGTAAAGACCATTGAACCCGCCGCGCCGAAGCCATCGGACGGCCGTAAGGAAGGGGGCAGACTGCACCGGGCGGCGCAGATAGTCAGCGACGTATTCTCTCCCCTGCTGATGCCGACCTACTGCATGGCGATGGCTATGTGGATAACACCTTTACAGATTCTGCCCGAGCGCACCCGCATCGGCGCCACTATCGGTGTGGCTGTCATCACGGCAGTAATACCCCTGGGCGTACTGCTGCTCATGCTGCGCACCGGCCGCATATCGGACATGAGCATCTCCGACCGCCGGCAGCGCACGGTGCCGATGCTCATAGCCATACTGGCCTATCTCGGCGCCGCCCTCTACCTGCACATACTGCATGCGCCGCTGTGGCTGCAATGCTTCTTCTACGGCGCGGCCACGTCCACGACGCTGAGCCTGTTCATCACCCTGCGGTGGAAAATCAGCGCCCACGCCGGCGCGGCCGGAGGCATGGCGGGCATGATGCTGTGGCTTACGGCCACCGGCCTCGCCACCGTCAACGCCATGCTGTGGCTCACGGGCGTGATACTGCTGGGCGGCGTCATAGGCTCGGCCCGGCTCGTGCTTGAGCGCCACACGCCCGCCCAGGTGTGCTGCGGATGGCTGCTCTCGGCCGTCTGCGTATTCATAGCCATGTGCATACCCTACTGAATCATGAACCGAACAGACTATACCCGACGCGCCACATCGGTGGCACACGCAGGCAACGTAGCCATAGGAGGCTCCAACCCCGTGCGCCTGCAATCAATGACCAATACGCCCACGCTCGACACCGACGCGAGCGTGAACCAGTGCATACGCCTGGCCGAGGCCGGGGCGGAGCTCGTCAGGCTCACAGCCCAGGGCACGGCCCACGCCGCCAATCTCGCCAACATCAGCCGCAGGCTGCGCGAAGCCGGCATAACGACGCCACTCGTGGCCGATATCCACTTCAACCCCGCGGCTGCGTTCGCTGCCGTCGAGGCCGGCGTGGAGAAAGTGCGCATCAACCCCGGCAATTTCATCGACCCGGGCCGTGTGTTCAAGATAATAGACTACACCGACGAACAGTACGCCGCCGAGCTCAGGCGCCTGCGCGACAAGCTCGTGCCGCTGCTCGACCTCTGCCGCGAGCGCCACGCCGCGCTGCGCATAGGTGTCAATCACGGCTCGCTGTCGGACCGCATCATGAGCCGCTACGGCGACACTCCGGCGGGCATGGTGGAGTCGGCCATGGAGTTCCTGCGGATATGCCGCGACGAGGACTTCAACGACGTGGTAATCAGCATCAAGGCCTCCAATGTGCGCGTGATGACGGAGACAGTGCGGCGCCTGGTCGACGCCATGGACCGCGAGGACATGCACTATCCGCTTCACCTCGGCGTCACCGAGGCAGGCAACGAGCTCGAAGGCCGCATAAAGTCGGCCGTGGGCATTGGCTCTCTGCTCGCCGACGGCATCGGCGACACCATTCGCGTGTCGCTCAGCGAGGATCCGGTGGCCGAAATTCCCGTGGCCCGCATGATACGCGACTACATAGAGCGCATAGCCAAGGCCGAGCCTACGGGCGCAACTCTTGCGCCGGGCTACGACGTGTTCAACCCTGCTGTCCGCGCCAGCCGCGCCATAGGCTGCGTGGGAGGCGGACAGACGCCCGTGGCCGTAGGTGTGGACATGAGCGCCGCCGACATTCCTGCCGGTGTTCGTGTAGTGGAAGCCGAAGAAAGCGCCGTCAACCCCATAGCGTCGATACGCGCGCAGATGCACGCCATGATGCGCGAAGGCGACGACACGCCGGTGATAATCCGCAGAACCTATCCCGCCAATATCAGCGCAGAGCAGGTCGTGGTTGAAGCCTCCATAGAACTGGGAACACTGTTGCTCGACGGCTTTGCCGACGGAATAGAGATAGTGGCGCCGCAACTCGACGGCGACGCGCTGCGCGACCTGTCGCTCGGCATACTCCAGGCCACACGCCTGCGCTTCTCGCACACGGAGTACATAGCCTGCCCGGGCTGCGGACGCACGCTCTTCGACCTCCAGAACACCCTCGCCGAAATCAAAAAGGCGACATCGCACCTCACGGGCCTGAAAATAGGCGTCATGGGATGCATCGTGAACGGCCCCGGCGAAATGGCCGACGCCGACTACGGCTACGTGGGCGCCGCCGCCGGCAACGTGAGTCTGTACAAGAACAAACAGTGTGTAGTCAAGAACATACCGGCCGCTGAGGCCCTGCCACGGTTAATACAACTGATAAAGGACAACGGAGACTGGAAGGATGCGTAAGACCGACAGGCAAATAGAATACGCCACACTGGACTGCGGGATGCGCCTCGTGCACGTGCACACTCCCGGCGCGGCCACAGCCATCGCAGGCGTCACCGCGCGAGTGGGCAGCCGCGATGACGCGGAGGATGCCCACGGCCTGGCGCACCTGGTGGAGCACACCATCTTCAAGGGTACGAAGCGCCGTTCGCCCTGGCACATAATCAACCGAATGGAGGCCGTGGGCGGCGAACTCAACGCATTCACCACCAAGGAAGAGACCACCGTCTACAGCATTTACCCTGCGGGCAATACCGCCCGCGCCGCCGAACTGATAGCCGACCTCGTGCAGAACTCGCAGTTCCCGGCAAAAGAACTGGAAAAGGAACGTCAGGTGATAGCCGACGAGATAGACAGCTATCTGGACTCGCCGGCCGACGCCGTGTACGACGACTTCGACGAACTGCTCTTCGACGGTTCGCCGCTGGGTCACAACATCCTCGGCAGCCGCGAGGACATCGCCCGCATAACGCCGGAGCTGTGCCGCGCATACCTGCGGCAGTACTACACAGCGCCGAACATGGTGGCATTCTACAGCGGGCCCGAGAGCATAGGCCGCGTGGCCACGGTGTTCAGTCGCCACATGCAGCCGTCGGCCGCGGAAGTGGAGCATACTCAGCTGACGCAGCCGGACGTCGCACCTTTCGACGTGCGCCGCCGCATCGACTCCCATCAGGACCACAACCTGATGGGCGCACGGCTGCCCGACATGTACCACCCGTCGCGCTTCAGCGTGGCGCTGCTCACCAATATCCTCGGCGGCCCGGGCATGAACTCCCTGCTCAACGTAGCCCTGCGCGAGCGCCGCGGACTGGTCTACACTGTCGAGGCATCCTCCGCATGGTACTCCGACAGCGGAGCCTTCACCGTTTACTTCGGCTGCGACCCCGACGACAGCGCGCGTTGCCGCAGGCTTGTGCAGGAGTGCATCGGCCGCATAGCCGCAGGCGACGCCATCACCGAGCGCGCGCTGGAGATGGCTAAGCGTCAGTATCTCGGACAGCTGATAGTGGCGTCGGACAACCGCGAGAACAGCATCCTGGGCATAGCCCGCGCCACGCTGTTCCACGGCCGCGCGTCGCTGCCGGCGGAGACCACGGAACACATCCGGTCGGTATCGCTCGCCGACATCACGCAGGCGGCCTCACGGCTCACCTCCCTGTCAACACTCACTCTCGGCCCCGGATTATGAACGGCATCACGGCATACCCGCCCCTGCGCTACGACTTTCCGGCCGGTATATGCCTCACGGGCATGGCCGCGCTGATATGGCCCGGCGCATCGGCCGCCGCCCTGTGCTTCGGCTGGGCCGTGCTGTATCTGCTGCTCATCGCGTCCTACCGAAATGCGCCATGGAGCTGCACGCCCGGCGGCTGGCTGCTGTGGGGCGCGTCAGTGGCGCTGTGGACCGGCATTGCCGTCAACTGCCACTACTACATCACCGTCCTGGGCAGCGGCGACACCTCGGCGCCGGTGCTCATGAATCTGGACTCGTGGAGCGCATGGAACAATGCGCTCTTCGACAACGGCCGACGCGACGTGATGCCCTGCCCCTGGCCCGCGCAGGACTACGGCCACCTTGTAGGGATGCTGGTGTACGTATTCGGCGATGATTTCAGCATTCCCCTAATGTTCAATTCATTTTGTGCATTGGTCACGGTGGCGCTGACGGGCGCGATAGCGGTGCGGTGCGCGGGCGGCGACCTTGCGCAGCGTCGCCGCATGGGCCTTACCGCCATGGTTCTGGCAGCCTCCATGTGCTATTTCATGGTTTCCGGCACCATTCTTATAAAGGACTGCCCGCTGGCCTGCGCCATAGCCCTGACAGCGTGGGCGTCGCTGCGCATGCGCGACAGGGTGTCGGTGCTTCCGGTTCTCGCAATAATAGTCGCAGCGGCAGGAATTTTCTACCTGCGCAAAAACTACATGCTGGTGCTTGCCGCCATCGTGTTTGTGATGCAGAGGCCGTCGTCGCGCCGCGACCTCGTGGCCTCGTGCGCCATAGCTCTGTCGCTTTTCGGCATATGGCTGTATATGCAGCTGGCGAACAGCACAGTTCCTATTGGCAGCTATATCTCCCTTGAGTCATCAATTCCGGATGAGGGCGACGACAACAGCAATTACGGCCACGGGGCGGCCTATACCGAAGTTCTCAACGGCTACATGATGCTGCCCGTGTGGCAGCGCGTGCTGCTCGTGCCGGTCGTCACGGCCATCCAGTTCCTAATACCGTTGCCGTGGTCGTGGAGCAAATACCTTATTTTCGGCCCGTGCATGGCGCTGGCCCATTTCTCTTTCTGCCGTTATGCCGCCGGAGGCCTCCTGCTCTATTTCGCAGGGCGACAGTTCGGCAGAGGACGCGCACCACATCCTCTCCTGATGCTGACGGCGACAGGCGCCCTCCTGTACATGGCCTCAGCCTTCACCTTCGGAGGCACGATAGCCCGCTACGGCATACCCCTCGTGGCCCTGCTGATACCCGCTGCCGCCTACACCTGGATGCGCTACCGCCATGAGCGCGCTTTCCGCATCTGGTGCGCCGTATTTGCGACAGGCATGGCCGTAGCCCTCACCCTCGCATACATAGCAACCACATGAAAACCGGCGACCGAATAGCCCGAATAGCCTCGCTGACAGGGGCATCACTGAAAAGCATCGCAAAAATCGCGCTGCAAAGCCGCCGCTGCGGCATAACCCGACAGGGCGGCGGCAACATAATAATACTTGCCAACGGGCCCTCGCTGCGCACCACCATCGCCGAGCATGAAGACTTGCTCCGGAGCATGCCCTGCATGGCGGTGAATTTCGCCGCCAATGCGCCGGAATTCGACCGTCTGCGGCCAAGTTATTACGTGCTGGCCGACCCGCACTTTTTCCATTCCGACGAGCCCAACGTGCACAGTCTGTGGCAGCATCTTGCCGAGGCATCGTGGCCGCTGACGCTCTATGTGCCCGTGCCGTTCGCGGCAGAGGCACGCCGACGGGCTCCCGGCCTCACAGTCGAAGGTTTCAACGCAATCGGCGCCGAAGGCTTCGACGCTCTCTGCCACGCGGCATTCCGCAGCGGGCGCGCCATGCCGCGCCCGCGCAACGTGCTCATAGCCGCCATCATGATAGCCCTCAAGGCAGGATTCAACACCGTATGGCTCACGGGAGCCGACCATTCATGGCTGCGTACAATAGAAGTAAACGAGCAGAACGAGGTCGTGAGCGTACAGCCGCACTTCTATCAGGACGACAAACGCGAGCTTGCCCGTTCTACCGCCGAGTACACCGGCTACCGCCTGCACGACATTCTGAACAGCTTCACCGTGGCATTCCGCAGCTATCACCAGATTGCGCGCTACGCATCGGCCATAGGCGCACACATCTATAACGCAACGCCCGGCAGCTTCATCGATGCATTCGAGCGCCGCAGCCTTGACGAAGCCGCGAAGAAGTAGTGCACACATATATTATTTATTATATTAATACTGTCCGGTAAAACGTCATAGGATACGATATACCAGATACTAACCTCCATATAAGCCCTACTCATAGGTGATTACCCGCCGCATGGCGGGTAAAATCCGGTTAGCCGCGGATTTAGGCGCACAGCGCCGTATCCGCGGTAGCTTCAGCAAATGGTATCAACCCGCCGCATGGCGGGTTGCACGGCCTCTGACGGCCGCGAAATATTCTGAAAAATCCAATGATAAACCCGGACGTCGTGCAACCCGCCATCCGGCGGGTTGATGCGTTTGTGACGCTTCTTCCGCGAGTATGTCGCTCCCTACGGTCGCTCCTTAACTCGCGGCTAACCGGATTCAACCCGCGACGAGCGCGGGTTGTTCCCGTTTTATCGGACACTAATAAGTTACATAAATTACAAAGAGCCGCTTCATCACGAAGCGGCTCTCCATATTGTGTCTCTAACACTAAATACCTAAAACCATTTAAAAATCCTTTTTACAATCATTTTTTCTAACCTATCAGATCCAATATTTTAGACCTAACAATTATTTACACTGCAAAATTAATCCACAAGAAGCGCATTGCAGCCTGCGTATAAGTGCAATATAAATAAAATACGGCTGTATATTTTCATACAACCGTATTAATCAATATTTTATATAAATTATGATTCCTTAAAAATATAAGCCAAAATATCAGTCTGTATGGCTGGATAACTCCTGCTCGGGGTGCAGAATAAGCATATCGAGCAGCTTTTTCCGGGAGGCAATCTCCACACCCTGCGGTCCGAACGAGCGAACGCCATACTCTTTCATGCGCGTGAGCGCCTCAACCAGCGCCGAACGCTGCACGCCCCATACGGCGCAGAGATTGCGCAACGGACACTCGATGGCGATATTCTCGCCGGTGCTCTGCGTCAGCGCTATCACCCAGAATGCAATTCGTTCCTCAAGAGTGCCGGCGGTAAGCGACATTAGGCCCACGACACTTTTCTGAGCGTTCATGGAAATGACATTAAGATAGTTCAGCTGAAACACAGGGTCGGCCTCCAGTATTTTCAGATAGTCGGCCTTGCTGATTTTAAGGATGCCGGTATCCTCGGTGGCAACCACCCGGCATGGGTACAGCGTGGTGCGACCGAACAGGAAGTCCGGGGCAATGACGTCAGGCGCACGCAAAGTCTGCGACACGGAGATACTGTTGTTGTTATTGCTGGTGGACGTACGCACGGAGCCGCTGATTATAAATACCAGATGCGTACAGGGAGAATGCTGGTCTATGATGACTTCTCCCTGCGGGTACTTCAGAAAATGCAGTTTTGCCGTACCGGCTATTTTTTTTATGGTATCGATGCCTACGCCTCTGAACAGAGGCAGATCCATCAGTAGTTCAAACATGCTGCCCATCGTTTTGGTAAAATAAGTACATTATTAACAAATGCCCGCTTTCAAAGGTTTTCGGAGAACGGCCAAGAGGCTGTTTAAAAACTCACTGCAAAGTTACGGCTTTGGCCGCGTTAAACGAAATCGGCAAGTGATTTTTGTTCAATATGCAACTTTTTATCCAAAAACCGGCGTAAAACACTTGACAAGGGGTCAAAAAAGTATTAATTTTGCATTTTATTAGACGCCATAGGGCCTCATTCATTTATGCGTAAGAAAAAAGCTTTACATATCAGTGCGTTAGGGTCGCGTGTCACCTCTATTGTGAGTGTATCCCTTGTGCTCGTACTCATGGGCCTCACCGCACTCATGACGTGCGCGGCGCGCAAGGCCACGGACAACGTGCGACGCAACATGGGCTTTACCGTAAAGATGGAACAGGGAACGGGACAAGCCGATGTGAACGCCATGAAGACCATACTCTCGCGCGCACGATATGTGGATTCTTTCGTATATACAGGCCCGGAGGAGATACTCGCGCAGGAGTCGGAAATCATAGGCGAGGACATAATGGAGCTGGTTGACGAGAACCCCTACGGCGCCGAATTCGACGTGCGCCTGCGGGCCGAGTGGGCCGATGCCGACAGCATCCGGGCCATCAGCACGGTGCTGGCACGGCAGAAAGGAGTAGAGGACGTGCTTTCCGACACCGGCATCATCGACAGCGTGAACAGGAACCTGCGCCATCTCTCGCTAATCATGCTCGCCGTGGCCGGTGCGCTGCTGATAATCTCATTCGTCCTGATCAACAACACCGTAAGCCTCGCGGTTTACTCGCGTCGCTTCGTCATCCACACCATGCGACTGGTCGGAGCAACGGCGGCATTTATCCGTCGGCCCTTCCTGAGTGCCGGAGCCGTCACAGGTCTCATAGCAGCGGCCGTTGCCTCGGCAATACTCGCAGGTATTCAGGCGTATGCCACGCAGGCCGACCCCATGCTGGCATCGGCATTCAGCTGGGCCGACAGCGCGGCCGTCTATGCCTTGCTGGCTGTGGCAGGCGTACTCATATGCCTGCTGGCCTCGGCCATAGCCACCAACCGCTATCTACGTCACGACATTGACGATTATTACATGAACTGACAGACACTACAATATGGACTCGGAAAAGAAAAACTCCATAGGACAACAAGGACGTGCCGAACAACAGGGCGCGACGCACACAGGCGATAGTAAATCAACTGCCGCAAACAAGAATGATTTCATAGAGCATGAGAGCGCAGCGCAGCGTCCCCTGACACGTACCAACTTCATAGCCATGGCGATAGCCGGGGCCATGATAGTCCTCGGCTTCATACTGATGCTGGGCGGCTCCACCACGGAAACGGAATTCAACCCCGACATATTCTCCACGCGCCGCATCGTAGTGGGTCCGGCCATCGCATTCCTCGGGTTCGTAGCCATGGCAATCGCAATTATCATCAAACCCCGTAAAAAAGCTTGACGATGGACTGGTTAGACGCATTGCTTCTCGGCATAATACAAGGCCTGTCGGAGTATCTGCCCATCTCCAGCAGCGGACATCTCGAGATTTTCAAGCAGGTACTGGGCGTGAACCTCGACCCGGAGTCGTCGTTGGAATTCAGTGTCATGCTGCACGTAGCCACCGTGCTTAGCACCATTGTCATACTGTGGCGCGAGTTCTGGCCGCTGTGCGTGTCGTTCTTCACGTTCAAGCGCGACTACAACTTCTACTACGTGTGCAAGATACTGCTGTCGTGCATACCCGTCGGCATCGTGGGCGTGTTCTTCAAAAAGGAGATTTCGGCGCTGTTCGAGGGCAATCTCACCGTAGTGGGCGTCTGCCTGCTCGTAACGGCGGCGCTGCTTTCGTTCGCCTACTTTACGCGTACGCGCCACGCCATAGCCTGCCCCACAGCGAGTCAGGGCCGCGACATCAGCTGGACCGACGCCTTCGTCATCGGCCTCGGTCAGGCCGTGGCCGTGCTGCCGGGTCTGTCGCGTTCCGGCACCACCATCGCCACGGGCATCCTGCTCGGCGACAACCGCGAGCGCGTGGCACGCTTCTCGTTCCTCATGGTTATCATCCCCATACTTGGCGAGGGGCTTCTCGACATCAAGGACATGCTGGAGCCGGCTGCCGCATCGGCCGCCGCTGCCGGAGGAGGAGCCGGCATAGGCGCCATTGCGATAGGCTTCCTGGCCTCGTTCATCGTGGGCTGCATGGCATGCAAATGGATGCTCGACATAGTGAAGAAAGGCAAGCTCGTATGGTTTGCCGTGTACTGCGTGGCCGCCGGCCTGCTGTGTCTGACCTACCATCTCTTCTGATAAATGGACTATTTCAGCGGCGAAATACTGTGCATTGACAAACCGGAGGGATGGACGTCGTTCGACGCCGTGAACCGCGTGCGCGGCGCGCTGAAGCGGCGCCTCGGCGTGTCGCGTCTGAAAGTGGGTCATGCCGGCACGCTCGACCCGCTGGCAACAGGCGTGATACTGATATGCACCGGCCGCGCCACCAAGCGCATCGAGGAGCTGCAGGCCGGACGCAAGGAATATGAGGCTGAAATAGCGCTCGGCGCCACCACCCCGAGCTTCGACCTGGAAACCGAGATAGATGCCACCTACCCCACCGCGCATATCACCCGCGAGGCGGTAGAGGAAGCGCTCGCCCGGTTCACGGGGACGATACTTCAGGTGCCACCGGCGTTCTCTGCATGCAAAATCAACGGAGTGAGGGCATACGAGAGCGCACGCGCAGGTGAGGAAGTGGAGCTGAAGGCGCGCCCGGTGGAAATCCACGCCATAGAGCTGCTGGAATTCAGCCCTGAGGCCATACGCGTGCGGGTGGAGTGCGGCAAGGGCACGTACATTAGGGCGCTGGCGCGCGACATCGGCGCAGCGCTCGGCAGCGGCGCCCACCTGACGCGGCTGCGCCGCACACGCGTAGGCGACTACGGCATAGCCGACTGCGTCAGCGTGAAGCAGGCGGCCGAGATCATCGCCGCCGCGCCGATAGAATATCCCGACTGGTACGAGGGCAAGCGCAAGGCCTGACGCCCCAAGGCGCATACCGGCCAAAATTCAACGAAAACGATATAATTGTCATAATATGAAGCTTTCGCAATTCAAATACCGTCTCCCGGAAGAACTCATTGCACAATACCCCGTGGAGAACCGCGACGAGTCGCGCATGATGGTACTGCATCGCAACAGCGGTGAGATAGAGCACCGTCTGTTCAAGGACATACTGAACTACTTCGACGACGGCGACGTGATGGTGTTCAACGACACCAAAGTGTTCCCCGCCCTCCTCTACGGCAACAAGGAGAAAACCGGCGCGCGCATCGAGGTGTTCCTGCTGCGCGAGCTCAACGCCGACATCAAGCTCTGGGACGTGCTCGTGGAGCCGGCCCGCAAGATACGCATAGGCAACAAGCTGTACTTCGGCGACGACGAGTCGATGGTAGCCGAGGTCATCGACAACACGACATCGCGAGGACGCACTCTGCGCTTCCTCTACGACGGCCCGCGCGACGCATTCAAGCGCGACCTCTATGCGCTGGGCCACACGCCGCTGCCCGAATACATCAAGCGCGAGCCCGAGGAGGCCGACGCCGAGCGCTACCAGTGCATCTTCGCGCGCAACGAGGGCGCCGTAGTGGCTCCGGCAGCCGGCACGCACTTCTCGCGCGAACTGCTCAAACGTCTTGAAATCAAGGGCGTGAAGCAGGCATTCCTTACCGAGCACTGCGGTCTCGGCAACTTCCGCGAGATAGACGTGGAAGACCTCACCAAGCACCGCATGGACTCCGAGCAGCTCATTGTGTCGCCGGAACTTGTGGATACGGTTAACGCCGCCAAGGACGCCGAGAAGCGCGTCTGCGCCGTAGGCGCGAGCGTGCTGCGCGGAATGGCGAGCGCCGTCAGCATGGGCGGACATCTTCAGCCCTACGACGGCTGGACCAACAAGTTCATCTTCCCGCCGTACGAATTCACGGTAGCCACTTCGCTCGTCAGCAACTTCCATCTGCCCTACTCCACCATGCTCATGATGGTGGCGGCCTTCGGCGGCTACGATCAGGTGATGCACGCCTATTCCGAAGCCGTGAAGGAGCATTACCGCTTCGGCGCATATGGCGACGCCATGCTGATTATCTGACCTGCGGATGGACTCTAAAGGACTAATGGAAAAAGCGGCGCTCGACGCCGGCTGCGACGCAGCCCTGTGCGAAAAGACGCTGGCCGCACTGGCCGCCGCGTTGCGCGAACGCTGCTGCGCGCTCGACACCGTAGCCATACCCGGCTTCGGCAGCTTCATCGCCGAGAAACACGACGAGCATGTGGAGACCGACGCCGCCACAGGGCGCCGACGCCTCATGCCGCCGCATATCTCCGTACGCTTCAGCCCCGGCAGCAAGCTGCGCAAACTATTGTCAGCCCATGAATAATACTGTCGCCCTTCCCGAACTCGCCGCACAGGCGGGGCGCGCCGCAGGCATAGACGCGGAGGCCGCCTCACGCATCATAATGGCGATTTTCAACGCTACGGCCGAATCCGTGGCAGCCGGAGAAGCGGTGACGCTCAAGGGCATAGGAACATTCAGGCGCGGCAAAGGCAGCGACAGCCAGGTGCAGTTTACTCCTGCACCCGAGCTGGCCGAGGCCGTAAACGCACCCTTCGCGCTGTTCAGCCCCATGGACATCCCCGCCGACGCGCCTACGGCCATTTTCGACAGCGAACCCGAGCAGAAGAAAGAGGAGGAAACGCCGGCGCAGGAGCAGGAGGAACTTCTTCCGCCACCGCTGCCGGAGACCATGCAGGAGCCAAAGGAGCCGGAAGAGCCCGAGCCACAGCCCGAAGCCAGGCCGGAAGAAGAAATACCTGCCGAAGAACCGGAAGAGGAGGTGGTCGAAAACGAGGAGGAACAGACCGAGGACGAACCGGAGGTAGTGTACGTGATGCGGCGCAGCGCATGGCCGTGGGTAGCCGCTATATTGTGCCTGGTAGTCGGCTTTGCCGGCGGATACTGCTACGGCACGCATTGCGGCGTGGCGGAAGCTCCCGCCACAGCCGTCGCCGAAAAGCCCGAAGTCCTGCCTGCCGACAGCATCGCAACTCCGGTACAACAAGACAGCACGACGACAGCTCCAGCCGACACCGTCAGCAGCACCGCAGAAGAAAAGCCCGAGCCGGAAAAAGAACCCGTCTACGACACAGTGACCTCCACGCGCTTCCTTACCACCATAGCGCGCACGCACTACGGGCGCAAGGACTTCTGGGTGTTCATCTACGAGGCCAATTCCGACATCCTGCGGCATCCCAACCGCATACGTCCCGGCACACGTGTGCGCGTACCGGACCTGGGTCCGCACGCCGCGGCCGACTCGGCCACGCGCGCCCGGGCACATCAGCTTGCCAACGAGATTTACAGCCGCTACGACATGTAGCCGGCGACGCGCCTCAGCGGCGCGCTCCGGACGGCCCGAACAGTCGGTTGATAAGGTCGGGACGGTGCAGCCGGTGCAGACTGCGTGTAATCTCCACGCGATATGCGCGATCATACCAGAAGAAATAGCGTCGCTGGGCCAGCTTCTCCTGCGGAGTGCGGGCGCAATAGACGCGCTCCAGCGTGTAGGGATGATAGCCGCTGTAGTATATCTCCGTCGCCACCGTCATGGGCGTAGGCGTGAAGTCCTGTACCTGTTCGAGATGGAAATCGAGGTCTTTGGTCTCCGCCGCGAGCATCGCCATGTCTATCTCATGGCAGCCGGGGTGGCTGCTTATGAAGTAAGGAATCAGCTGCTGGCGCAGTCCCTTGGTGCGGTTCACCTCGTCGAAAATCTTTTTGAAGTCGTGAAAGAGCCTGAACGACGGCTTGCGCATCAGGTCGAGCACGACGTCGCTGGTGTGTTCCGGCGCTACTTTCAGCCGGCCGCTGACGTGGTTGGCGATAAGCTCGCGGCAATAGCGCCGGTTGGTGGCGTCCACGGCTTTGTCGCCGGTCTCGTGCATGGCGAGGTCATAGCGCACGCCGCTGCCCACGAAGCTCTTGCGGACGCCCGGCACGGCGTCGACGCTGCGGTAGATGTCGAGCAGAGCCGAATGGTCGGTATTCAGGTTGGGGCACGGCTTGGGATGCAGGCACGACGGACGGCGGCAGCGGGCGCATATCGAGGTATCACGGCCGCCCAGGGCATACATGTTGGCCGACGGGCCGCCGAGGTCGCTTATATAGCCCTTGAAGTCAGGCATCGCCACCACCCGGCGCACCTCGCGCATGATGGACTCCTTGCTGCGCGACGCTATGAACTTGCCCTGATGGGCCGAAATGGTGCAGAACGCGCAGCCGCCGAAGCAGCCGCGGTGCAGGTTGACGCTGTGGCGTATCATCTCGTAGGCCGGTATGCGCTTGCCGCGGTAGCGCGGATGCGGCATGCGCGTGTAGGGGAGGTCGAACGCGGCATCTATCTCGCCGGGCTTCATCGCGGGCCACATGGGATTGACCTTTACAGCGCGTCCGCCGGTAGGCTGCCATAGCGTGACGCCTCCGTCCATAGCGTTGCTCTCCTGCTCGACGTGGCGGAAGTTGGCCGCCTGACTCTTGGGGTGGCGCAGACATTCCTCGTACGACGCCAGCACGATTCCGTCATCGCCGGTAGCCGCCGGCATCTCCTCAAGAGGCCGGAGCACCACGGTCTGGCGCAGGTCGGTGATGTCGGCGATCTTCTCGCCGGCATCGAGGCGGGCGGCGAGTTCCAGAACGGTGCGCTCGCCCATGCCGTAAATTATCATGTCGGCGGCCGAATCCACAAGGATGCTCGGACGCAGACGGTCCTGCCAGTAGTCGTAATGGCTGACGCGACGCAGCGACGCCTCTATGCCGCCCGCAATCACCGGCACGTCCGGAAAGAGGCGGCGCAGCGCCTCGGAGTAGACGATGGTGGGATAATCAGGCCGCGCGCCGTGGCGGCCGTCAGGCGTATAGGCATCGTCGCTGCGGCGGCGACGCGCGGCGGTGTAGTGATTGACCATGGAGTCCATGGCGCCGGGTGACACGCCGAAGAACAACCGCGGACGCCCGAACTTGCGGAAGTCGCGCAGGTCGTCCTGCCAGTTGGGCTGCGGCACTATTGCCACCCGATAGCCGGCGGCCTGCAAGGTGCGGCCTATCACGGCTGCGCCGAATGCAGGATGGTCCACGTACGCGTCGCCGGAGAAAAGCACCACATCCACGCTGTCCCAGCCGAGGGCCTGCATCTCCTTCACCGACGTGGGCAGGAAGTCCTGCGGCGAGGGCATTGCGCAGCGGCTGTCTGTATTATCACTTTTCGACATAATTACTTACTTCTTCATTGATTCAAGCCGCTGCTCCATGCGGATGACGGCATCGCGCAGACGAGCTGCCTCTATGAAATCCATGTCCTTGGCCGCACGCAGCATCTCGGCGCGCGTGTGGTTGATGTGACGCTCGAGCTCGTCGCGGCCCATGTATGCCACAACGGGGTCGGCAGCGACAGCCGCCGACGCATCGTGGGCATACTCCTGGGCGTACGGCACGGCCACAGCCGCCGCGGCCGCCACCTGCTCCTTGCGCCGCTGGCGCTCGCGGGCGTTGCCCTTGGCCTGCACTCTCGCCGTGCGTGCCGGAGCCGTCTCCTCGTCGATACGGGTGTCGAGGCCCACAATGGCCTGGCGTGCCTTGACGATGGCCTGCGGCGTGATGCCATGGGCCTCGTTGTAGGCCAGCTGGCGGCTGCGACGGTCCTCGGTGGCGTCGATGGTACGCTGCATCGACTGCGTGATGCGGTCGGCGTACATTATCACCTCGCCGTGCAGATTGCGGGCGGCGCGGCCGACGGTCTGGGTGAGCGACCTGTCGCTGCGCAGGAAGCCCTCCTTGTCGGCGTCGAGGATAGCCACGAGGCTGACTTCGGGCAGGTCGAGGCCCTCGCGCAGCAGGTTGACGCCCACAAGCACGTCGTACACTCCGGCGCGGAGGTCATCGAGAATCTTTATGCGGTCGATAGTGTCGACATCGCTGTGGATATAGGCCGTCTTGACCCCGAGCTTGAGGAAATAGTCGTTCAGCTCCTCAGCCATACGTTTGGTGAGGGTAGTCACCAGGGTGCGCTCGTTGCGCTCCACGCGCAGCTGTATTTCCTCCAGCAGATTGTCGACCTGACCGGCAGTGGGGCGCACGCGTATCACGGGGTCGAGCAAACCCGTGGGACGTATAACCTGCTCCACCACGATGCCCTCGCAACGCTGGAGCTCGTAGTCGGCCGGCGTGGCGCTCACGTACATCACCTGCGGCGTCATGCTCTCGAATTCCTCGAACTTCAGCGGCCTGTTGTCCAGCGCCGACGGCAGGCGGAAGCCGTACTGCACAAGGTTCTCCTTGCGCGACCGGTCGCCGCCGTACATGGCGCGTATCTGCGGCACCGTCACGTGGCTCTCGTCGATTATCGTGAGGAAGTCCTTCGGGAAATAGTCGAGGATGCAGAAAGGTCGCTCACCCTCCTTGCGGCCGTCGAAGTAGCGCGAGTAGTTCTCGATGCCGGTGCAGTAGCCCAGCTCCTTTATCATCTCTATGTCATAGGTGGTGCGCTCGTAGAGGCGCTGCGCCTCCAGCTCCTTGCACTCGCGCCTGAAATACTCCACGCGCTGCCCCAGGTCGAGCTGCATCTGCGCGATGGCCGACGCCTGACGGGCCGGCGATGTGACGAAGATGTTGGCAGGATAGATCTTGAAGCGGTCGTGGCTGCCGAGCGATATGTTGTCGACGGGATGGTAGGTCTGTATGCTCTCCACCTCGTCGCCCCAGAAAACAATGCGCAGCACGATGTCCTCATATGCGAGCGCGATGTCCACGGTGTCGCCCTTGACGCGGAACGTGCCGCGCTTCAGCTCCACCTCGTTGCGGGAATATAGCGCACCCACCAGCTTGCGCAGGAATGCGTTGCGCGCCACGGTCATGCCCACCTGCACGTCGATCACGTTCTCGTGGAAATCCTCGGGGTTGCCGATGCCGTAGAGGCACGACACACTCGACACCACCACCACATCGCGTCGGCCGCTGAGCAGCGCCGACGTCGTAGCCAGACGCAGGCGGTCGAGTTCCTCGTTGATGGCGAGGTCTTTCTCAATATATTTGTCGGCCGAGGGGATATATGCCTCCGGCTGGTAATAGTCGTAATAGCTTACGAAATACTGCACCGAGTTTTCCGGGAAGAACTGGCAGAACTCTGCGTAAAGCTGCGCGGCCAGAGTCTTGTTGTGGCTGAGTATGAGCGTGGGTTTCTGCACGCGCTCGATGACATTGGCCATCGTGAACGTCTTGCCAGAGCCCGTAACGCCGAGCAGAGTCTGCGCCGGCGCTCCGTCCAGGATGCCGCGCGCCAGTTGGTCGATGGCCTGCGGCTGGTCGCCCGTGGGTTTGTATTTCGAGTGAAGTTTGAAATCCATGTAGAGAAGATAGGTTTTAACTTACAAAGTTACTAATATTTATGCATACAGCCTAAACATTCCCGCGCCAGTAATGTTAATAATTAAGAAACAACGAATATTCAACTCTCTTATTTATCTGACTCTTATGAAAAAGACATTCTTCTACATGCTGCTTCTGGCCGTGCTTCCGCTGTGCGGACTTGCCGGATGCTCCGACGATGACGACGATCTGCCCGACGTGACGTTCTCGCTCGAGATAAGCAACGGCGTCAGTGTCGACGGCACCATCTACATAGTACGCGGCGAGACATTCAAAATCGACGCCGTGAACGTCAAGAACCTGCAGAGTGACAAGGCCGCAATCATCTCCTCGGCCACATACTACTGGGACAAATACCGCCTCGGCACGTCGGTTGTCGCTCCTTACGGTTTTGAATTCGTAACCTCTGAGGACACACCTCTCGGACGTCACGAGATAGCCATCGAGTGCCCCGTCTACGCCGTCGACAAGAGCCCGGCCGTAGCGAACCTGTTCTATCGCGTGGAAGTAGTGGAAAGCGCCGACGACATTCCCTCCGGCGACACCACGACCCCGCCCGACGGCAACGCCAAAATCCTACCGTCCTGACCTCTGATTCACTCCACACAGCCCCGGCCCGCCAGCCGGGGCTGCGTGCGTATCAGGCGTTCTATTCCAGCCATGCGTCGCGGCGCTCTCGTACTGCGACGGACTCGCCGAGCAACTTCACGAACTCCTGCATCGACCGCTTGTGATAGGAGTCGTGAAGGACATGCACGCAACCAGCCATCTCGTTGTCGGGGACGTCGAGAGGGATGGCGCGCACGCCCCTCTCGTTGTGAATCGAAACCTCGGCCAGCACCGTCACGAAATCGGTCTGACGAATCAGGTTCAACAAAATGTTGACTTCGTTAAGCTCAATCCTAATCCGGAAGCCGCTGTAGGGTGCGGCCACGTTGTCGAAAGCATTGCGCGCCTGAAGGCCACATGCAGGAAGAGCGAGATCGTAGCGCTGAAGTTCCGGAAGACTCACTCTGTCGTGTGAAGCAAGGCTATGTCCGTCCCTGACGATAGCCGAAAGCGAATTCTGGAACAAGATGTGCGAGTCCACGCCCTCGACAGGCTTACCGGGACGGAAAGCCAGCACAAAATCCACCTCGCGCCGCCGAAGCATTTCCATCAGCTCGGCCATGGGGCGGTAGAATATATTCAGCTTTATTTTGGGGTAGCGGCGGGTGAATGTGACAATGGTCTCCGTAAGAATCGGACTGAACGAATACGTCACACCGATATTGAGGGTACCGGCGGCAATAGCTTTGAGGTCGGCAATGCGTTCGCGGCACATGTCGGCCGAACGGAGAGTAGCCCGGGCGAAAGGCAGGAGCTCGACTCCTGCTTCAGTCAGGGTCACGCAGTGGCTGCTCCGCACAAAAAGCGGAGCGCCGAGCTCACTTTCTATTTGCTTGATTTGCTGAGAAAGCGTACTCTGTGTGACGCACAGGTTTCTGGCCGCTTCGGAGAAATTAAGACTGTCGGCCACACCGACAAAGTATCTTAGCTGTCGCAGTTCCATAACAGATGCAAAAGTAATGAAAATAAGGATTATCGCGTCGCCCGAAAAGATATTTTTTTGAAAATGAATACGGGAACCGTGGCTCCGGTCACCATAGCCAGCAGGACGGCAACACAAACAAGGCCGTTGTAAGCGAACCTATAAAAGTCAAGGCCGAATTCCGGCGAACCGCCGCTGAATATACAGGCTCCGAGAGCCCCGAAAGCGCGATAAGCATATATACCCGGAATCATTGGCAGCAACGACGGGAAAAAACATGCTTCGGGAGGCGTTTTCGCAAATGGCGACAACAGAACGGAAAGTGTGCCGATAAAGAACGACGCCAACAGCGTCGCAGGCACGATATGCACGGAGCATACCGTCATAAGCACCAGCCGTAGAGAATGGCCCAGCGCGGCGATGACCGCACAATAGGGGTAAGCCCGTCGCGGCAGCCGGCTGATAGAAGAAAATCCGATAGCCGCTATAGCCGCAAACAATGCATCCTCGATAATTTCAACTTCCATAACGCTATAATTAGAGGCTGTTTACTTACATTTCAAACATACCCTCGTCCATCAGCAACAAGCCTGCACAAAGCCCTGCCGTCAGGCATGCCGTCAGCACAAGGGCATCCATAAGCCTCGACAACGCACATATATAATAACGATAGAGCATATCGCTGAACGAGTTGAGATAAGGAACGCCCGGCACAAGGTAGAGTATGCTCGTGCCAATGCTCACAGCAGGTGTCGAGCCGAGGCCGAAAAGGCCGTCCGTGGCTCCCAGAACCGACGAGACAAACGCGCAGGCCATCATCACTACGCGCCCGTCGACGCGGACACCCAGCAGCAACTGCTTCAGGCGATAGCCTGCCACCGTAGCCACGCACACGACAAGCATAGCCATAACATCGCCGCCGAAAAGGCGGCAGAACGACGCATTAGCCAGCGATACAAGCACCAGGACCCACAGAGCATCATGCTTGCGGGAGCTTTCCTCACGAGTCAACGAAGCACATGCCTCAGCGAAGGTAGCGTTGCCATCAGCTACTTGCCAACTTAGGCGACTAAGGTCTGAAATAACGTTGAAACTCACAGGAGAAGGCCGAGCCGAGGCTATAGTGGTGTACAATTCTTCATGACCGGGCGTCACGAGCGACACATGGACATGACGGGGAGTAATAGTCAGCTCTACCTCCCTCCCGAAGGCATGAGCCATACGCGCGACATTCTTCTCTATGCGTATACACGTGGCGCCGCAACCAAGCAACCGCCCGGCATATTCAGCCAGAAAAAGACAAAGTTCGCGTGGAGTCGGCTCAGAAATCTTCGTCATAATAATCACTGGAAGCAGGGACTTCTACATCGCCCGGAACATAAAAAATATCTCGCTCGGAACCTATTTCTACAAATCGGTGCGCGAGCATAAAACGCACCAGGGCCATGAAAAAGCCCGGCAGCAGCACAAGTGCCGACAGTATGGCGACACCGAGCCATGTGATAAATGCAGTTGTCATATCCTTTCTTTTTTTGTTTGCAAAGTAACAAAAACCGGGCCTCAAAAAATGCCTTTGTTTATTGATTGTTTTTATAGCGCCTATTAGCGCTGTTTATGTGAAAGAATGACTATCTTTGCGGCAACAATCACATCCCGACATGAAAAAGATATTCTTTCTGCTTCTGCTATGCGTCGCGGCATTCAGCGCCGCGGCGGAAAACGGCGAACGCGAGCTCACCGTGATGACCTACAACCTGCGCTTCGGCGAGCTTGCGTCGATGGAGCGCCTCGCCTCGGAGATACGCGCCGCCAATCCCGATTTCGTGGCACTTCAGGAGGTAGACGTCAACACGATGCGCGAGATTTCAAAAGGCAACAACTGCATAAACTTCATCAACCGTCTGGCCGAACTCACCGGCATGTTCGGGTTCTACGGCCGTACAATCAACTTCGCAGGCGGCTACTACGGCATAGGCATACTGTCGAAGCACCCTGCCGTGAAGGTGGAGAAGGTGGACCTGCCCAACCCCAAGAACGTAGAGCCGCGCATCATGCTCGTGGGTCAGTTTGAGCTTGACGGCATAGGCCACCGCTTCACGTTCGCCTGCACACACTTCGACTATCAGGATCCCAACACCATCACAGCTCAGGCCCGCGCGGCCATAGAACGCCTGCGCACCGAGCCGCAGCCCCTTATCGTGGCCGGCGACTTCAATTCCGAGCCTGAGAGCGCAGCCATTGGCCTGTTCACCAAAGATTTCAAACTGCTCACAGGCGAGGAGAAAACATTCCCGGCCAAGGCACCCGAGAAGAAACTCGACTGGATTTTCGGCTATCCTGCCGCCGACTTCACGCTTGTCGGCGCCACGGTGCCCAAACCTTCCATACGCTCGGCATCCGACCATCTGCCCATAGTGTCGAAGATAAAAGTGAAATTTTAGCATGCGATATTGCGCAACAACAATTTTTATTGTATCTTTGCATCAGTAAATTGCATGTTATGAAAGACGCTCTCGACACTCTCGCAATGCCGCAAGCATCAGCCTCGCTCACCGACCGCCTGCGCTACCTTATCAAACTCTCGCGCATGACCCAGGCGCGCTTCGCCGAGCGTGTGGGCGTGGATCCCTCCAACCTCTCGCGCATCCTGTCGGGCCACACGGCCGTATCGGAGGCTTTCATCAACCGCATTGTAGTCGATACGGGCGTCTCCAAAGCATGGCTGAAAGAAGGCGCCGGCATCCCTTTCCCACGCGACATCCACGCAAGGGAAATGTCGGGCGACACCCATCCGCGCCTCGCCCGGAACCGCCGCGGCGCACCCATCTACGACATCAACGTGAGCGCCGGCAACGCCAACCTCAGCCGCGAGTTCACCGACGACCGCATAGTGGGCTACCTCGACATACCCGGCGCCAACCCTGAATATCCGCTGGTGAAGGTGCGCGGCACCTCCATGTCGCCGAGGCTCGCCGACGGCTGCTGGGTGTCGATAAGACCCGTGAGCGACACCGCCCCGATACTGTGGGGACAGATTTACGTGGTGGTGCTCGACGACTATCGCATGATAAAGTATGTGCGCCGGCATGCCGACCCCGACAAACTGGTGCTGCACAGCGATAACCCCGAATACGAGGACATAGTGGTGAGCCGCGCCGACGTGCGCTCGCTGTACCTCGTGGAAATGATTCTGAACTGTGAGATCCCCCTCTGACCCCAAACTGCTGTCGCCCCTGCCGCCGTGCCTGCGGCCGCGCTGCCTGGAAGCCGGCTGCGACGAGGCCGGCCGCGGATGCCTGGCCGGACCGGTATATGCCGCGGCCGTGATTCTGCCCGACGATTTCTCGCACCCCTGGCTCAACGACTCGAAGCAGCTCAGCGACACGCGCCGGCGCCAGCTGGTGCCCGTCATCAAGGAGGCCGCGCTGGCCTGGGCCGTGGCTTTCTGCACGGCAGAGGAGATAGACAGCATCAACATCCTCAACGCCTCCATCCTCGCCATGCACCGCGCGCTCGACGCCCTGGCCGTCCGTCCCGGACACATAGCTGTGGACGGCAACAGATTCAAGCCCTATGCCGACACGCCATACACCACCGTGGTGGGCGGCGACGGACGCCTCGCCAACATCGCCGCGGCATCGGTGCTCGCAAAGACCTCCCGCGACGACTTCATGCTGGCCGCCGCGGAGCAATACCCCGCCTACGCCTGGGACGTAAACAAGGGCTATCCCACCAAAGCCCACCGCGAAGCCCTGCGACAGGTAGGCCCGAGCCCTCTGCACCGACTCACCTTCGCCGGCGTGAAAAACCTCTAACCAAATGACTCACTGCAACGTAACACTCGTCGACCTGGACACGGCAGGCATAGCTCTGCTCCAGCAGCTCGTACCGCAAAACCAGAATGCATTCCTGCTCTGCACGGCAGGCAGCCTCACCATACGCATGGACCAGACCGACTACACGCTCCATCCCGGCGACGTCTTTCTGTTCCCGGCCTATTCCCACATGTCGGTCACGTCAATGACCGACAACATGCAGGGCGTGTGCGGCATGGCCGACTTCGAGCTTGTGCTCAGGGCCCTCGAGACCGTGAGCGACATGAGCCACCTTTCCATGATACGCATCCGGCCGATGATCTCGCTGACGGAGCAGCAATACTCCCGCATATCGCGCATGATCGACTGCGTGCGCACGCGCCGGCAGGAGGAATCGGTGTTCGGAGCCAACATCGTGCTGGCGCTCACCAGCGTACTTCTGTACGAGCTGATGGACGCCTACGTAACCAACACGCAGTCGGAAAGCTGCGCCACGAGCCGCGCCGACAGCGTGTTCCTGCGTTTTCTGTCGATACTCTCCAACGACTTCCGCCGGGAGCGTGAGGTCAGCTACTACGCGTCCCGCCTCGGCCTCACTCCGCGCTATTTCGCCACCATCATCCGCAACAAGTCGGGCATCTCGCCCGGCGCATGGATCTCGCGTTTCGTAATCGCCGAGGCCAAGACGATGCTGGCAAATCCCGAAGTGAGTATCAAGCAGGTGGCCGCGGCGCTCAATTTCCCCAACCAGTCTTTTTTCGGGCGCTATTTCCGCCAGAACACCGGCGTCTCGCCGGGCGAATACCGCAAAAAGCAGTAGACGGCCTCAGCGCCAGTGCCAGTAGTGCATGCGCCTGCGCAGCTTGAGCTTGCGCACGAGATTCAGCGGCTTGCGGGGCAGACGTCCCTGCCAGCGGGCGGCGAAATCGTCGACGGCGTCGAGCACACGCGCCGAATTGCGGCCGTCGACATGCGCCTCGCGCTCATTCAGGTAGGCGCGCATAGCGTCCATCAGCGGTGCAGGGCGCGTCAGGGCTCGCTCTATGGCAGGTTCTATATCGACTATGTCGCGCACATCGAGCACGTGGGGCCCGGGGTGGGAGTTGCGGAACGTGACAAGCCACAAACGGCCGCAGGGATTCGTATTTTGGATTGAGTATTATTTTCACAAAAGACAAAAGTACGAAAAAAATCCACTCAAAGGCAATTTTCAGTGTATTTATGGATGAATTTTTTTCGTACTTTTGCAGCACAAATGGCATGATTTTTGCGTTATTGCTATCATCACACTTCAATAACTCACGACAACCGATTCACAGCATATGAACGACTCACTCAAAGAAAAAGCACTCGCCTATCACGAATTTCCGGAACCGGGTAAAATAGCGGTCATACCGTCCAAACCGTATTCCGACCCCGCCGAACTGTCCCTGGCCTACTCGCCGGGCGTAGCATACCCCTGCCTTGCAATAAAGGACGATCCGGCGGCCGTACGCCGCTACACCGGCCGCGGCAACCTCGTGGCCGTAATCTCCAACGGCACCGCCGTGCTGGGCCTCGGCGACATCGGTCCCCTGGCCGCCAAGCCGGTGATGGAGGGAAAAGCCCTGCTGTTCAAGATTTATGCCGGCATCGACTCGTTCGACATCGAGCTGGACGCCCACGACCCCGACACATTCATTGCTGCTGTCAAAGCTATGGTGCCGACCTTCGGTGGCATCAACCTCGAGGACATCAAGGCTCCCGAGTGCTTCGAGATAGAGCGCCGGCTGCGCGAGGAGTGCGACATACCCATAATGCACGACGACCAGCACGGCACGGCCATCATCTCCTCGGCCGCACTGCTCAACGCACTGGAAATCCAGGGCAAGAAAATCGAGGACATCCGCCTCGTGGTGAACGGTGCAGGCGCCGCCGCCATCAGCTGCACACGCCTCTACATGGCTCTCGGAGTGCGCCGCGAGAACATCGTCATGTGCGACAGCCGCGGTGTCATCCGCAGCGACCGCCCCGGCCTCGGCGGAGCCAAAAAGGAATTCGCCACCGACCGCGACCTGCACACACTGGCCGATGCGCTCAAGGACGCCGACGTGTTCCTCGGACTGTCGGTGGCCGACGTCATGACGCCCGAGATGCTGCTGAGCATGGCGCCGAAGCCCATCGTCTTCGCACTCGCCAATCCCAATCCCGAGATAGACCACGACCTCGCCCTCGCCACACGCAAGGACCTCATATTCGCCACCGGACGCAGCGACTTCTCCAACCAGATAAACAATGTGCTCGGCTTCCCCTACATCTTCCGCGGCGCGCTTGATTGCGACGCCTCGCAGATCAACGAGGAGATGAAGCTGGCGGCCGCACGCGCCGTGGCCGGCCTCGCACGTGTGCCCGCCACGGAAGAGCTGCACCGCATGTACCCCGACAAGCAGCTTGAATTCGGACCGAAATACATACTGCCGAAGCCGTTCGACAAGCGTCTGCTCCCCGTAGTGTCGAGTGCCGTGGCCGAAGCCGCCGAACGCAGCGGAGTGGCCCGCCGGCCCATCACCGACTACGGCGCATACCGCCGCTGGCTGGCAACGCTCATCGACCGCGAGAACCGCTACATGTCGGATCTGATGCTGCACGAAGGTCACTCGATGCACATCAGCGAAATGAGCGACCGCTAAAAATTCGGAGCTATCGGAGATTCCCCTGTGGCTTTTCCAAAATGTCAATTTTCGCTTTGCTGCTTTTGGCTTTGGGCCGCGGTGGCAGCTACCGCTTATGCACCCATCTTTATGGGCGCGGTGAAAAGTGAAGGGTGAAAGGTGAACAGGAGGCCCGGGGGCGCCTTCGTCTTCCTCTCGGGAGGCGGAGGGGCGGGCGGAGATGGCCAAGCAGGCGCCAGCCGTCGCGGGTGATGACTCGCAGCAGGGGCATGGCGGGGAGCCGGGCGGCGTCGTAGGTGACGTAGGGGGATGCGGCGGCGGCGCGGTGGTGGCGGTAGAAGGAGGCGAAGGCGCGCGTGGAGTGCGCCATGTAGCGTCCTACCATGATGACGGACGTGCCGGGGACGTCGGGAACCATCGCGAGGAGGTTGCTGATGACGTCCTAGGTGCGCGGGTCGCCGGGGAAACTTCGGCCGTACTGGTGCATGCGTATGGCAAGCACGTTGTGGAAGGTGCCGAAGCCTCGGGTGGCACCGCCGCGGTTGGCTACGCGGAAGAGGATGTTCTTGTCGCGGCGAAAGCGCTTCTCGTATGATGCGGGATGGCGGTTGCGGCTGACGAACATGACCTGACACTGCGGGTAGTTGATGCGGTGCAGGTCTCGCACCTACCTATAGTTGAGCTGTTACTTCTTCGAACGTCCACATCGAACGTCCAATGTTAACTTTTATTAATTTACTTTAATTATATTTGGAATAGAATGTGGTATTTCTTATATTTGCGAAAAATAATCTTACAACCATGAAAGAAACCAAATTCCTGCTAACTTTGCTCACATCACTCATATTCAGTGCTTGCACCGAAGTTGACATAACTGAAAGCATTATTCCAAAAGATAACGAAGCAAACACTCGATATGAAAATGTAATCACAATGGCTACTGATGCATTTATGGCAATCAGCAGTGACTCCCGAGCGTATTCACCTACAGAAGTGCTTGATGTTACACCTTGGCTCGCGAAAGATTTGAGCAAAAGTGACTCTAATGCATCACGCTCAATTTCAACTCCCCTTGATACAATCTTTTATGTTGTAAATTTTACAAACAAAAGCGGGTTCGCGATTGTATCAGATAATGAACAATTAAGAGGTGTAGTCGCATTGGTTCCAAATTTCAATTTGCATTCCTACGATGAGATTGAGAACCCCGGATTGAAATTTTTCTTCGATTTATACAACAACGCCTTAACCAACAATAATGTTGGCAAGACTTTCGCGGTAGACTCCTTTGCAGAGTTTCTTGACTACAACATGCTTATATCCGATACCGAAAATGACGGCTGGACTACTGTGACAACTTACCCAACAAAACTAATACAAAAATGGGGGCAGCGATTACCCTACAGCAAATATTGCTTCACAAGCGATGGACAACAGGCAGTAGCAGGATGTCTTCCTGTTGCGTTAGCTCAAACATTAACTTATTTTAAATATCCTTCTACAATCAACGGGTATTATATCAATTGGAAAAACACAGACTGTAGTGAACCAACCAGCGAGTCAGAGAAAGAAACAGTTGCACGACTAATCCACGAAGTTGGAGTTTTAATGAAAGCGCAATACGGAACTTCATCAACTTGGGCATACGTATCCGACTTAAATGCAGTCTTGAAAAATTTAGGCTATACATTCGACTTCACTCCATTTTTAAATCCATCTTATTCCGAACAGATAAAAATGATTCATAATTTATATGAATATGGACCAGCTATTATGTATGGAGCCTCAACCGATTCTAATACAGGAGCTTTTCTTTCAGGTCATGAGTGGGTCATCGATGGCGCATTGGCTCAAAGAAAAAAAATTGATGGTTCCTCTCAAATTAGATTCTTATATCATTGCAACTGGGGATGGGATGGCGACTATGACGGATATTTTTTAAGTAATGCTTTCTATCCGTTAGGTGATAATTCCCCCGATATGTACAAATTTAATTATAACGTAAAAGCCACATACTTCATAACTAAACCTTGACAATCATGTACATCAAATCAACAATTCCCATAATAATCATCACGATGCTGATTATACTTGTTGGTGGATGCACCGACAATGATACGGAAACATTGAAAGGCGCTGACGATTCGGGCTCCAAATCAACGGAGTCGTATGACAGTCGGTTCCCGTTCAAAGTATGGACAGATAAGGGCGGCATTATGCATTTCGACGTAAACTTCGGAGAAAGTGCGTCGTATCCGTCAGAGGACGTGGTGCTCGGCAATCTTGCAGGCAACGGCTGGGAGGTCGACAAGTGCTATACTTACGACGTAAAGACAACTCTCGCTCCCGGGAAATGGACTTATGCCCTTAACGAGTATGACGGTGCTATAATGTATGTAACAGGAGGAGACATGAGTCCGCGCTTCTTCTTTAAGGACAAGACTTCGGCTGTGGAATATTTCAAATGGTGGTACTTACCCGGCGAAAACGGAGATTTGCAGGACACAGATACACATTACAGCCAAAAAGACCTGAAATACTCCTACGACGCCAAAACCGGCACACTGAACTGCTCGATATTAGGATGGTTTCATGTCATAGAATCCACGGACAATGAACTTTGGCTCGGTCGCGGCGAGAACAAGGAACCATACGAATACAACTTTGTACGCCTTGTAAAGGCAACGCCCGAAACGGTAGCCGAATGGGAGAAGAAGTACATAGAGCCTGAAAAGGCACCGAAGTAAATCACACAATGCTCTAATCGTATAAAATCAGCGGCGGACGACCATGTATTCGCCGCGGGAGCCGGGTCCGACGCTGAAACGGCGTAGGCCCCAGCCTTCGTCCGCAGCGCGTCCCGAAAGAGGATGGCCGTCAAGCGAGAACACGTCGTAGGTGCTGTGGCACTGAGGGCACTCGGCCTTATTGTCGTCGTTGATGAACACGCGCACCGTGCGCTTTATCTCCACCGGGCAGGCGGCGTCGTAAGCCTTGGGCGTACCCATCACGTCGCAGACGAGGAGCAGACCGCCGTAGCCGGTCTCGCTCAGGGCCGAGAACTGATATTGCTGAGGGACCCACTCGTGGCGCTCGCCCTGCTTCACAAAGAGTTGCGCGTCCATGGCGGCCGTGACGCCGTACAGCTGCCACTCGGCCTGCGAGTTGAAGCTGAGCCACACGGGCATAAGCGGCACGCGGTCATCGTCGAGATGATGGCACGCCACCGCAGGCAGCAACAGAGCCAGCGCACACGCTACCCCACGGAGCCTCACTGCGCCAGCTTTGAGATAAGGTCGGAGAACTGATTGACCGCCTTCTGCATTGTGCCGCCCACCATCGGGCGCAGCACGGCGGGGATATCGATATCAAGCGATGCCTCCACCTTTGTGCTGGCGGCGTCAATCGGCTCCATATCCACGGCCATAACTACCGGCATGGGCAGACCGCCGGCTACGAACGACACGCGGCGCGGCGTGCGCTCCTTCACCTGGAAGCGTATCTCGCCCACCTGCGCCGTCTGCATGACTATCGCATCGGGAGTGAACGTGACGTCGCCCACCTTGGCGCGCTCCTCGGCAGGAAGTTTGTCAAGGGCGCCCTGCAGGCGCGTGAGGTCGGCGAACTGGTCCGCGATGTACTCGGCGGGACGGCCCACCGTCAGAGGGTTTGCTTTATATACAGCCATAAATCGTTTTATTCGTTATCGATGTTGTCGGGAGCCCAGGTTTCCGGGTCGTCATGCCATGCCTGGAACACGGCCATGTCGCCGGGGAGTATCACGCCCTGCGAGAGAGCCACATCCAGAAGGTCGCCGTAATGGCAGAGCGACTTCACCGGTATCTCCATTTCGGCCAGGGCTTCCTCTCCGGCCTCGAAATCGAAGTCAAGCAAAGCCACCATGCCAACTACCTCGCACCCGGCATCGCGGAGAGTCTCCGCCACACGCCGCGAACGCGATGCGTTGGTGAGCAGATCGTTGACTACCATCACTTTCAGGCCCGGCTTGAGATTGCCTTCTATCAGATTTTCAAGGCCATGATCCTTTGGTCTTGTGCGCACATAGGCGTAAGGCATGCCCAGTTCGTCGGCCACAAGCGCCGACACGGCTATGGCTCCCGTAGCCACTCCGGCTATAGCCTCCACCTCCGGAAAATGCTCCATAATCAGGCGCGACAGCTCCAGCTTGACAAAGGTACGCAGCGCCGGATACGAAAGCAGCTTGCGCATATCCGTGTACAGAGGAGCATTCCAACCGTTGGCCCAGATGAAGCAGTTGTCGGGCTGGAGATTTACAGCACTGATTTGCAGAAGCTTGCCGGCAAAAAGACGTGCAACATGTTCCATAGTTTCTCGAATTCAGTTATTTGAGCTACAAAAGTACAAAAAAGTAATGACTAATAACCCTTAATAACATTTTTTTGCAGGTATCGGGAAACATATTGGCTACATACACCACATTATTAAACCTTTTTTCGTATCTTGCACCGGATTTTTAAACTTTATGCCAATATCGCAATCTTATTACCAAACGAGATTGTTTAATCTATAAATACAAAGGTCATGCCAACGATTCTACGCACCATCGCATTAGTTCTTCTGTGCGGAGCACTCTGCACTTCTCCTATTGATGCACGCGGACGTCACGACCGCGAGCCCCGGCAGAGCGAGCACAGAGCGCCAAAAACGCCCGACAAGCCACGCACGCCCGGCAAACATGGGCGTCAGGACCAACGCAGGCCCGACAGGCCGGCCACACCCGGCCGACACGGCAATCCCGGCAACTACGGCAGGCCCGGAAAGCACGTCAATCAGAGGAATCCGGAGCACTTCGGACAGAAACCGCACCACGACAACAGGCACGGCCACGCTCCCCGTCCCCCGCACGGCTACGACCACCGTCCGCACCACGGCGGAGGCTACAGCTACGGACACCACCACGTGAACTACGGACGCCCGCACCGCCCCCACATGCCGCCGCCACGCCCCTACTACCGCCCCGTGCCTCCTCCCCGTCACTGGCATCCGCACGTATGGCGTCCGTTCCACACCATACTCGGCGTCACCCTCGGCTCGGCCATCAACATCAGCATCAACGCCCTGCTAAACAGCGGCTATACCGTCAGCGGCTACGACAATGACATAGTGTATCTGAGCGATGTCCCCATGCTGAACTTCTCCTGGCCTGCCGCCAATCTCTACTACGGCAACGGAGGCCTCTACGGCTCGGAATTCGTCTACTCCACGCCCGGATGCAACATGGGACGCTACAATGCCGTATTCTCCAGCCTCAGCGGCGTCTACGGAGCGCCCTACCAGGTGCAGATGCTTGCAGGAGGCGGCCGGCGCGCAACATGGTGGGGCACCGACGGACAGTACATCACCCTCACCTTCGCCGGCAACTACGCCTCGGCCGGCGGACTGCGCTACTACACCACGCTGAGCTTCGGACGATGAACACGCTCCTCAATATAATATGGATTGTATTCGGCGGCTTCATGATAGCCGTCGAATACATCATTTCCAGCGTGCTGATGATGATTACCATCATAGGCATACCTTTCGGCCTCCAGACGCTGAAGCTGGCAGCCATGGCCCTATGGCCTTTCGGCTCCCGGGCATACAGCACCGGCTGGCCCTCGGGCTGCCTTGCAATGCTGATGAACGTGATATGGTGGTTCGTAGGAGGCATCCCCATCGCTCTCACCCATCTGGCATGGGGCGTTCTGTTCTGCCTCACGATCGTGGGAATACCTTTCGGCCTGCAGCACTTCAAGCTCATGAGTCTCGCCCTGATGTGAAGATTCCAAATCGAAGTGCAAAACTTTGAGGTGAGAATTTCTCATTCTCCTCTCTCCTTCTGGCGAGGGGATGC
>URSD01000020.1 GCA_900550395.1 uncultured Porphyromonadaceae bacterium
CATCCCCTCGCCAGAAGGAGAGAGGAGAATGAGAAATTCTCACCTCAAAGTTTTGCACTTCGATTTGGAATCTTCACTTCCGTACTGAGTGTGAGGTTAGTACGGATGACGAGATACATATGGACATAAGGTCAGAAGGGACAGAAGGAGTTCGGAGTGGAGAGTTAGAACTGAGAGCGTCATAGAAACAAAAATACAGAGATGACAAAAATAACAGATTGGACTTTTTTTGCAAAAGCCCACCACTCCGTGGTTCTCTGCCATGGGGGATTCTCCGCCGCGCCCCGTGTTCCGCTTCGCTCCACGCGGGGTTAATCATAGATACGCGCGTCCCCCGCTCTCCTCTTTAAAGTTTATGGTTGATAGGGATCGGTAAGAGGGAGCGAGGGGCCATGAATTCGCGCGTCCCGCGCTTATTCTTTGAGTTTAGTTGATAGTGTATAAGTAAAGGGAGATGATATATTATATAAATATATGTGGCGGGTTTTGTCCTGTGGAAAAAAAGCATTAACTTTGCAGTCGCTAAGATTCAACCTTTTCAATAAGTACAATTCAATCATGGAATGGATTACTGACCTGATTTTTCCAGGCAATACGTCGATTGCGAGCACTCTTGTGCTGTACTCGTTCGTGATTGCGGCCGGTATCTATATCGGAAAGCTTCGGGTGGGAGGCGTGTCGCTGGGAGTGACATTCGTTCTGTTCGTCGGCATTCTGATGGGTCACTTCGGATATGTAGTGGACTCGAACATCCTGAAGTTCGTCAGGGAATTCGGCCTCATCCTGTTTATTTTCTCGATAGGCCTACAGGTGGGCCCGGGCTTTTTTGAATCCTTCAAAAAAGGCGGCGTGACGCTGAACGGTCTTGCGGTGCTGGGCGTGCTGCTGAACGTGGCAATAGCGCTGTGCATATACTTCTGGGGCAACATCAAGGATGTGGCCGTGCTTGTGGGCATAATGAGCGGCGCCGTGACGAATACGCCGGGGTTGGCCGCAGCTCAGCAGGCCATAACCCAGACAGGCACGGGAGCCGAAGCCGCCAACCTCATGGCATCGGGCTACGCGGCCGCCTACCCTCTCGGCGTGGTGGGCATAATCGCGGCGATGTTCGTCATAAAGGGCATCTTCCGCATAAACACGTCGAGCGAGATAAAGAAAATCGAGGAGGACCAGGAGAACTCGCAACTGAAGCCATTCCTGCTGTCGATAGAGGTGACGAACAAGCTGATAGAGGACCGCACACTGCTACAGCTGCACGACGTGATACAGTGCAACTTCGTGGTATCGCGCATCATGCGCACGGACGGGCATATATCCATCCCGAAATCGTCGACGCAGATCCACATCGGCGACAAGCTGCTGATAGTGTGCTCGGCACATGACGCCGACCGCTTCAGGGCGGTGCTGGGCCCGCAGGTGGAGATGGACTGGGAAAGCATACCGGAGCCGGTGTACTCGCGGCGCATCCTCGTGACGAAGAGCGAATACAACGGCGTGCCCCTGGGCTCGCTGCGTCTGCACAACGGCTACAAACTGAACGCCACGCGTGTGAACCGCGCCGGCGTGGACCTGCTGGCAGCGCCTAACCTGCGCCTGCAGATGGGCGACCGCATAACGGTGGTGGGACGGCTGGAGGACATCGACCGCCTGGCGTCGCGCCTGGGCAACTCGATGAAGCGCCTGAACCAGCCCAACCTCATAACGATATTCGTCGGCATAATCTTAGGTATCATCCTTGGCTCGGTAAACGTGGGCTTCGGCATGAAGCTGGGCCTTGCCGGCGGCCCGCTGGTGATGGCGATACTGCTGAGCCGCTTCGGCTACAAGATGAAGCTGGTGACGTACACGTCGTCGTCGGCATCGCTGCTGCTGCGCGAGCTGGGCATATGTCTGTTCCTTGCGTCGGTGGGCATCTCGGCCGGCGCGGGATTCTACGACGCCGTATTCAACGCCACGGGCATGTGGTGGGTGATCTGGGGCTTCGTGATAACCTTCGTGCCGTTGCTGATAATAGGCATCATAGCCCGCGCCAAGTACAAGTTCAACTACCTGAGCATCATGGGTCTCTTCTCCGGCAGCTATACCGACCCGCCAGCCCTGGCATATGCCAACAACAGCACGGCGAACGACGCGCCCGCCGTGGCCTACAGTACGGTATATCCCCTCACAATGTTCCTGCGAGTGGTGGCGGCCCAGGCCTTGGTGCTGTGTCTGGCATAACGAAGAAGTACGCACGCATACGTAAACAAAGGGTGTCCCGAAGGGCACCCTTTGCCACGTTTCAACTATTTATTTATGAGAGCCTAAATACCCAGTATCACTACTCGGCATGTAGAAGTTGATACCAAATGAGGAGATGCGGCTGCCCGCATCACTGTATCTTAAACGCCCGAGAGGGCGTTTCGCCGTATTAATGAAGTGTAAAGGGGCGCCTTGTAAGCACAAAAAAAATTAAATGAAAAATTTTTGAGAAAAAATTTGGTGAATAAAAAAGTATTCGTACCTTTGCAGTGTCATACGACACTATTACACTATTAACCCACAACACCACATTATGATTCTTGCAGCCTCCATAATCGCCACCGCCGGCTTCGGAACCACAATCCTTAGCTTCCTTAGCGTATTGCTGCTGGTATTAATCTGCCTAATCTAACAAATATGGTCAGTATAGAAAATCTTTCGTTCAAGTACCCGGGGCGCAACAAGGCTGCCGTGAACGGGCTCTCGCTGGAGCTGGCACCCGGAGCCGTGTACGGCCTGCTGGGCCGCAACGGCGTAGGAAAAAGCACCCTGCTCTACCTGATAGCCGGACTGCTGACACCCGACAGCGGCCGCGTGCTGCTGAACGGCACCGACACCCGCAAACGCCTGCCGCAGACGCTCACCGACATGTTTCTCGTGCCCGAGGAGCTGGAGCTGCCGGCCATCTCGCTGCGCGACTACGTGCGCATAAACGCGCCGCTGTATCCCAACTTCAGCTACGACGACCTGAAGCGCCATCTCGCCACCTTCGAGATAGACGAGGCCATGCCCTACAAGCTGACGAATCTCTCGATGGGTCAGCGCAAGAAGGTGTTCATGAGCTTCGCGCTGGCATGCAACACGAGCCTGGTGCTGATGGACGAGCCGACCAACGGCCTCGACATCCCCGGCAAGATGGCATTCAGGCGCTTCGTGGCGGCAAGCCTCGACGACAGCCGCACGATAGTGATCTCCACCCATCAGGTGCGCGACATAGACACGCTGCTGGACCACGTGCTCATCACCGACAGCGAGCGCATGCTGCTGAACGCGTCGACGCTGGACATCAACCGGCGCCTGGCATTCGTCCACAGCAGCGACCCGACCATCACCGAGCGCGCGCTGTACTCGCAGCCGGCACCCGGCGGCTACTCGGCCGTGCTGCTCAACGACGGCAGCTACGACACGGAGATAAACCTGGAATGCCTGTTTGAACTGGCCTCGACGCGTCCCGACGCTATGGCCGAAATTTTCGGAAAGGAGGACAAACAATGAACTCAATAGACTTCTGCCCGCGCCGCTTCGGCGCAGTGCTTCGGCGCGACCTGCGCATGGAGCTGTCGACATGGCTGTGGCGCATCCTGGCCATGGTGGCAGTGATGGCCGCAATCAACCTGTTTTTCGCATGGGTGGTCTACCACGCCAGCGGACACTCAGTGAGCGCCCAGAACATAGCCATCACCTATGTGTGCTGGATGAGCACCTCGATATTCACCACGCTCGGAGCGTCGCACTTCATGCAGGGCTACGCCACGCCGGGCGAGCGCCTGAACCAGCTGATGTCGCCGTCGTCGACCCTTGAGAAATTCGCCTCGCGCTTTGTCATCAGCGTCGTAGGCGTGACGGTGGCCGTCATCATAGCCTGGTACATCGCCGAGTTTGTACGCGTGGTCGGCGGCGAATATATTTTCGACGCCGGACTGGTACCGGTAACGGGCTGGTGGACCGCACTGTGCAACTTTCAGGAGGTGGACGGCGCGAATCTATTTCCCATAGACATACTGCTGATGACGCTCGTGACATGGCAGTCGTTCTACGTGCTGGGCAGCGCCGTGTGGCTGAAGAACGCCTTCCTGAAGACAATAGCCGCATGTTTCGTGCTGGAATTCATATTCGGCTTCGCCGCAGGCTTTGTGGCAGAGCTGTTCAAGGAGCACCTGATTATCTCCGGCATCACAATGTCCATGAGCGCAATCCACACCGGCATCATAATTTACATGATAATCTGCACCCTCTTCGCCTATATCACCACCTACTACCGCATGCGCGAGGAGGAGATAATACAGCGAATGTAATAATGGAGTTCAACGACAACAACCGTGCGATTTACCTGCAGATAGCCGACGCCATCGCCGACGCCATCGCAGCCGGCACAATGCTGCCCGACAGCCGCATACCCTCAGTGCGGGAATACGCGGCAAGGGTGATGGTGAACGTGAACACCGTGATGCGCGCCTACGAGCAGCTCGCAGCTGCCGGCATCATCTACAACCGGCGCGGCATGGGCTTCTACGTGGCCGAAGGAGCCGCGGAAAACATCGTGGCAATGCGGCGCCGCGAATTCATCGACGGCGGCGGTCTGGAACGGATGTTCCGTCAGCTCCAGCTGCTGCGCGTGGGTCCGGAAGAGCTCGCCGACATGTATAACACTTATCTCTCAAAGCAATGAAACGTACAACGAAAGCCATACTGATATTCCTGGGCGTAACGCTGCTGCTGTGCATAGCCGGCATGATACTGGGCGTGTCGGCGATAGCCAACAAGCTCGGAGGATTATAACGCCGGGATTAGACCAGGCAAGCGGGGCCGCCGAGGCGGGCGCCGCGCAGATAGTCGGCCGCGGGCATACGCCTGCGGCCGGCTGCGCGTAGCTCGAGTATCTCAAGCACGAGGCCGTCGGCCGTGGCTACGGCCATGCGTCCGTCGTTGCGCACAAGCAGAGTGCCCGCGGGCTGCGAGGACGTCTCGCCGGGCAGCACGCGCACAGCGAACACCTGAAGCTCCGTCTCATTGCCTTCGGCATCGCGGAGGACAGTCCAGGCCGCAGGGTACGGCGCGAGGCCGCGCACATGGTTATGCAGCGCGGCGGCCGGTAGAGTCCAGTCGATGCGGCATGTCTCCTTGAAAATCTTCGGGGCAGGCGTGGCCGGTTCGTGCTTGAGCAGTTCGTCCTGAGGGACGGGACGGAGGTCGCCGGCCACAATGTGGCGAATGGTATCGAGCGTAAGGTCGGCGCCCAGCATCATGAGGCGGTCGTGCACGCTGCCGGCGTCCTCGTCAGGGCCGATTGCGATTCGCTCCTGGCGCAGGATGTCGCCGGTGTCCATGCCGCGCTGGAGGAAGAAGGTGGTGACGCCCGTCTCGGTGTCGCCGTTCATGACGGCACGGTTGATGGGCGCAGCGCCGCGGTAGCGAGGCAGAAGCGAGGCGTGGAGATTGAAGGTGCCCAACGGCGGCATGCCCCAGACGACCTCCGGGAGCATTCGGAACGCGATGACGACGAAGAGGTCGGCATGCAGCGAGCGCAACTCCTCAACGAAGGCCTCGTCCTTGAGTTTCTCCGGCTGCATGATGTGCAGCCCGCGGGAGAGTGCGAAATCCTTGACGGCAGAATGAATGAGCTTGTGGCCGCGTCCGGCGATTTTGTCGGGCATGGTGACGACGCCGACGACGTTGTAGCCTTCGTCGAGGATGCGGCGGAGGCTTTCTACTGCGAACTCGGGAGTGCCGAGGAATACTATGCGGAGGTCTTTCTTTTCCATTTTTTTCGATTTATTTGGAAGGCGGATGCACCGGGGTGCATCCCTACTTTTTTTCGTTTTGTTGGCGGCGGATGCACCGGGGTGCATCCCTACTTGTTGGTGGATGCAGAGGGAGTGCATCCGTATGTTTTTCAGCGGGAGAAGTGGGCGAACACTTCGCGCTGGATCACGGAGCCGGCCAGGGCGTTGGCGCCGATGTAGAACAGCACGGCCACGAGGGTCTCAGCCACAAAGCGTCCGGCCGGAGTCGGCACAAGTCCGCCGACGAGGAACAGCACGGGAATGATTGCGAGCGTGAGCGTGGCGTAGGGGGCGAGGTCGCGCACGAAGGAGAAGACGCCGGTCTGCACGGCGCGGCAGGTGACGACAAGCGTCACGACCCACGTTAAAGCCGATGCCGCCAGCTGCCCCCAGAGCATGATGCGCAGACCGGCCACGGGGTCGGTCGGCGTACTCCGGGCCATGAACGGCAACGTGGCGGCCAGAGCCACCAGCGCGGTGCCGTCGCGCAGCACCTCGAGCCAGAAGATGGCACGGGCATGCGAGAGGGCCAGGAGATAGTTGGTGTACAGCGCGTTCAGCACCGTGAAGATGCCGCGCACGAGCAGCATCTGGAACAGCACGATGGAGGGGTCCCATTTGGTGCCGAAGAAGGTATGGAACACGGGAGTGGCGAGGGCTGCCAGGCCGAGGGTGGCCGGGAAGAGCAGATAGCCCGTGAAGCGGTTCATGCGCGCCACGATGTGGCGGAAGCGCTCCGGCTCGTCCTGCACGGCCGAGAGTGTGGGCAGGAACGACGATGTGAGCACCTGCGAGATGCTGGAGACGCCCATCTTGCTCCACTTGTCGCTCTGAGTGTAGTAGCCCAGCGAGACGAGACCCGAACGGTTGCCGACGAAGAACGAGTAGACGTTCTGGAACAGCGTGTTCATGAAGGAGGTGAAGAGCATGCGGCTGCCGATGGTCCAGTAGCTGCGCAGAATGTCGAGGCGCAGGACCATCGACGGCCTCCAGCGCTCGGTGAGCCACAGGGTACCGCTTTTGACTACGCTGAGGACGATGGTCTGCCACACGATGGCCCATGCTCCGAAGCCTTTAAGCGCAAGGGAGATGCCGGCGATGGCACCGGCCATGATGCCGAGCGAATTGGCAACGGCTATCATCTTGACATCCATGCGCTTGATAAGGCGATAGCACTGCACGGACGACGAGGAGTTGACCGGGAGCGCCAGGAACATGACACGCGTCAGGCCGACGATGCGCCTGTCGCCGCCGAAGCAGTCGGCTATGAGGGGGGCGCACACCCATGCCACGGCATAGAGCAGTACGCTCATGAGCATGTTGAACCACAGGATGGTGCTGTAGTCGAGCTGTGTCGGAGCCTTGCGCTGCAGGAGTGCGTGGCCGAAGCCGGAATCGACAAGCAGCGACGCAAAAGCCTGAAATACGAGCACGGCACCCACCAGACCGAAGTCCTCCTGCGAGAGCACGCGCGCCAGGACAATGCCCGTGACGGCATACAGCAGCTGGGTGGAAACCCTGTCTATGACATTCCACTTCAGCGTGCCGGCCGTGCGTTGCTTCAGCGTGCTCAACTCAACCTCCTTCCTGCGCTCAATCCACCGGGATGGTCTTCACGCCGATCGACCTGTTGGTGATTTTTTCAGGCTTGCCCTTGTAGTAGACCTTGCCTGAGCCCGCGCCGAGCACGGTAAGGCTCTCGGACGGAGAGCAGTCGATGGGACCGGTGCCGACTGCCCAGCAGCGCACCTCCTTGGCGTCGACACCGCCGGCCTCGATGGGACCGGTGCCGATGTTGACGAGTTTAAGACGCGCGGCACGGCCGTTGAGCACCAGATGGCCGTGGCCGGTGGATATGCCGGCATCGACGCTGTTGGCATAGATGTCGTGGACAATCATGGTGCCGTTGCCGACGACGCGCAGCTTCAGCTTGGTCTGCGGCCCGGCCAGACGCACCACGAGGGTGCTGTCGCCGGCGTTCTCAATCTTGTCTATAGCCGAAGAATATGCGTGGACCGTAGGCAGGCCCAGAATGGGGCCGCTGTCGTCGAAAGCCACCTGTATCTTCAGGCGTTTCTTGCCGCTTGTGAACATGAGCTTGTCGGCCATAGGCTGGTCGCACGTGAAGGTGACGTAGCCGGCCGAATCGGGCATGACGTGATACACCACGTTGATGCCGTCGGTGACGCTGAGCTCGGCGAAATCGTCAAGCTTCAGGGCATAGTTTTTGGTCTGTGCGGCTGCTGCGAGCATACACATGAGCACCGCGAGAGTAAGTAGTAATCGCTTCATTGCCGATAGGTTACTGTGCCACCGTTATCGTGGCCGGATATTATTTTCACTTCTTTTGCGACGCGATTGTAGCTGACCGTACCGCTGCCGGTGACGCTGATGTCAAGAGCGCCGGCCATGAGAGAGGAGGCATTCAGCTGTCCGCTGCCGCGCAGAGCCAGCGACGCATCGGCCACATGTCCCTCCACGGACGCCGAGCCGCTGCCGCTGATGGTGCAGTTGAAGGCCGTGGCGTCAATACCGGCGGCCGACAAGGAGCCGCTGCCGGCCACGGATGTGCCGGCATTGCGCGTGCGCAGACCGTTCAGGCCGATACGCCCGCTGCCGGTAAGGCTGGCCGTAAAGTTGCGGCAGTCAATGCGGTCGAGTGTCAGCGAGCCGCCTCCCGTGACTACTACGGTGAGGTCGTCGGACGTGTGCATGCCGGCGGCTGCCACGCGGCAACTGCCCGTGAGCAGGAGCTGCCTCATGTCGTGGCCGTAGTAGGCGCGTATGGCGCGCACCTCCGATGCGAGAGGCAGGTCGCGGCCGTGGCCGTCGAAATGTATGCAAAGCGTACCGTCAGTATTGGACACCTTCACAAACGGAAGCGCCCTTTCGGAAGCCGATATGATGACTATTCCGGCCGAGTCGGGCACCTGACGAAGCTCTACGGGCAAAGCTCCTGCCACCTGCACGGCGCTGAAGCTGCCGGCCGCAGTGGTGCGGGGGTCGACAGCCAGTGCGCGCTGCGGACAGGCAAGCAGAAAGGCTACCGCCGTTAGGACGGCATATAAATGTTTAAAAATCATTGAAGTGTGGGTAATATATTTTCTTCGATATGGGTAAGTATGGCCTCGAGAGCGTCGGGCGTGGGCGCCTGCAACATGGCTATGCGCGTGGCCCGGAAGTCGGGAATGCCCTTGAACAGCGGAGATGCGGCCAAATGGCGGCGGATATGGAGGATGCCCCGATAGTCGTCGATGCGCTCGATGCTCTCGGCTATCTGACGGCGCAGGCAGGCGAGCTTTTCGGCAGGAGATAGTGGCGGAGGCACGTCGGCGCCGGCGGGAGCGAGCGCGCGACGGATGTCGCGGAACACCCACGGCGCACCGATGGACGCACGTCCCACCATTATGCCGTCGACGCCGTAGACGTCGAAAGCACGGCGGGCGTCCTCGCCGGTGCAGATGTCGCCGTTGCCTATCAGCGGAATGTGCAGGCGGGGATTCTCCTTTACTCGGGCGATCATCTCCCAATCGGCCTGACCGGTGTACATCTGCGAGCGCGTGCGGCCGTGAACCGTCAGCGCAGCGATGCCGCAGTCCTGGAGCTGCTCGGCGAGGTCGACGATGATGCGCGAATCGTGGTCCCATCCCAAACGTGTCTTCACCGTGACCGGGAGGGCGACGGCCCGCACCACCGCACGGGTGATTTCCAGCATGCGCGGAATATCGCGGAGCATGCCGGCTCCGGCGCCCTTGCCGGCGACCTTCTTCACGGGGCAGCCGAAATTGATGTCTATGATGTCGGGGCGCGCCTGCTCGACGATGCGCGCCGCTTCCACCATCGAGTCGACGTCGCGGCCATAGATCTGAATGGCCGTGGGGCGTTCGGCAGGATGAATCTCAAGCTTACGCGTCGTGGCGGCGATATTGCGGATGAGGGCGTCGGCCGACACGAACTCCGAATAAGTCATGTCGGCGCCCATCTCCTTGCATATAAGGCGGAAAGAGGCGTCGGTGACGTCCTCCATCGGCGCCAGAGCCACGGGGCGCTCTCCAAGGTCTACGCTGCCTATCTTCATACGAGAGTGCAGATAAGGGTTGCCGAGGTGGAGTCCACTACCCTGACGCGCACGGTGTCGCCGGTGCGGAAACCGCCACGGGGGAAGACGCATGTCTTGTTCTGCGACGTGCGGCCCACCCACTGCTCGGTGCTGCGTCGGCTCACGCCCTCCACAAGCACATCGAACTCACGGCCGACGTCACGGCGGTTGCTTTCGGCCGAGAGCTCGTTCTGAAGGGCAATCATGCGGTTGAGGCGGTCAATCTTCACCTCTTCCGGCACATTGTCGGGCATGGTGCGGGCGGCCAGTGTGCCGGGACGCTCGGAGTACTTGAACATGAACGCCGAGTCGAAGCCGACGCTACGCATAAGGTCGAGGGTCTGGCCGAAGTCCTCCTCTGTCTCGCCGTGGAAACCGGTGAAGAGGTCGGTGGTGATGGAGCAGTCGGGGAGCGTGGCGCTTATGTCGGCCACACGCTCGAGATACCACTCGCGGGTGTACTTGCGGTTCATGGCCTTGAGCACGGCGTTGCTGCCACTCTGCACGGGCAGATGGATGTGGCGGCAGATATTGGGATGCGCGGCCATGGCAACGAGAGTATCATGGCTCATGTCCTTGGGATGCGATGTAGTGAAGCGTATGCGCATGTCGGGGGCGGCATCGGCCACGGCCTCGAGCAGCGCGGCGAAGCTGACATCGGCACCGTCGGGGCCTTCGCCCTTGGCGCAGTAGCTGTTGACATTCTGCCCGAGCAAAGTCACCTCTTTGAATCCACGGGCGCGCAGGTCGGCAATCTCGCGGAGAATACTCTCGACGGGCCGCGAGCGCTCTCGGCCTCGGGTATAGGGCACGATGCAATATGAGCAGAAATTGTTGCATCCGCGCATGATGCTGACAAAGCCCCCCACCCTTGCGCCACCGATGCGAACGGGGACGACATCGCGGTAGGTCTCGGTGGTGCTCAGCTCCACGTTGATGGCCTTCTCTCCGGCCTCGGCCGAGGCAAAGAGCGCAGGCAGGTCAAGATAGGAATCAGGTCCGGCAACCAGGTCGACGCCGTGGCGCTCGATAAGCTCCTGCTGAAGTCTTTCGGCCATACAGCCTATGACGCCGATTATCAGGCCACCTGGGCGCTTGCGGCGCAAAGAAGCGAGATATTGCAGGCGGGCGACAATCTTCTGCTCGGCGTTGTCGCGTATGGAACAAGTGTTGAGCAGAACGGCGTCGGCATCGGCCACGTCGTCGGCAAGCTCATAGCCGGCCATCTGCATGACAGAGGCCACAACTTCACTGTCGGCCACATTCATCTGGCAGCCGTAAGTCTCTATGTATAAGCGATGCGGAGTTATGCCGCAAGGATGATTTTCTGTCATTTAAGGACAAAATATTTGTGCAGTAACACAATAATTATTACTTTTGCGCAAAATTACAAAAAATGTGCGGTACGCACAATGTGTAAACCTTGAAAACTCACATTCTCCAATGGCTTTTAACTACATCACGGCAGAAGAAGCTGCCGCTTTGATTAAGGATGGCGACAGCATAGGTTCTTCGGGCTTCACTGCCCCCGGCTCGCCGAAGTTCATATCGCAGGCACTCGCCGCCAAGGCAGAAAAGGAGCATGCCGAAGGGCGTCCTTTCAAAGTAAACATCTTCACCGGCGCCTCCACAAGCGACAAATATGACGGCATGCTGGCCCGCGCGAACGCCATCAATATGCGCGCCCCCTACCAGAACCTGCCCGACCTGCGCAAACGCATCAACGCACACGACGCGCACTACTTCGACCGTCACCTCTCCGAGATGGCACAGGAAATGCGTTACGGATTCTATGGCAAGCTCGACTGGGCCATCATCGAAGCCGCACACGTAAGCCCCGACGGAGAAATCGTGCTCGGATGCGGATGCGGCAACGTGGCAACATACGCCGCACTGGCCGACCGCATCTTTATCGAGCTGAACAGCAAGCTTCCCGAGAGCCTGCTGGGCATGCACGACATCTACACGCCTCTGGACCCGCCTCTGCGCCGCGAGATACCCATCTACAAGGCCAACGACCGCATCGGCTCGCCCGTGCTCAAAGTCGACCCCTCCAAGATCGTGGGCATCGTGAAGACCGAGAGCTACGACGGCGTGAAGCCCTTCACCGCGCCCGACGAGATAAGCAAGCAGATAGGCAGCAACGTGGTGCGCTTCCTCATCAGTGAGTACGAAAGCGGACGCCTGCCCAAGGAGTTCCTGCCCCTGCAGAGTGGTGTGGGCAATGTTGCCAACGCCGTGCTCTACGACCTCGGCGAAAGCACACGCCTGCCCAACTTCATGATGTACACCGAGGTGATACAGGACGCCGTGCTCGAACTGCTGAAGAAAGGAAAATGCACCTTCGCCTCGACGTGCTCCATGACGTTCTCCGACCAGACAGAGGAAGAACTCTTCCACGACCTGAAATACTTCCACGACAAAATCGTGCTGCGTCCGGCCGAGATAAGCAACAACCCGGAGGTGATACGCCGCCTCGGCGTCATAGCCATGAACACGGCCATCGAGACCGACATCTTCGGCTGCGTCAACTCCACGCACGTGCTGGGCACACGCATGATGAACGGCATCGGCGGCAGCGGCGACTTCACCCGCAACGCCTTCCTCAGCATCTTCTCCTGCCCCAGCGTCAGCAAGGGCGGCGTGATAAGCAACATCGTGCCGATGGTGGCCCACTGCGACCACAGCGAGCACAGCGTGGACATCGTCGTTACCGACCAGGGCATCGCCGACCTGCGCCACAAGGATCCCATACAGCGTGCCGAGGCCATCATCAACAACTGCGCGCATCCCGACTACCGCCCGCTGCTGCTTGACTACCTGCACGCCGGCAAAAACGGACAGACGCCCCACACGCTGCACGCTGCCTACGAGTTCCACAATGCCTTCAACGAGACCGGCGACATGCGCAACGCCGACTTCTCGAAATATCTCTAAGAACAGAAATTCTCCCAAATGCCAAGCAGGGCTGCATCCCGAAAGATGCAGCCCTGCTTCTGTATTAACGGGATGTCCGTCAGCGGACTATGCGGCAGGCTCCGGCGGGGGTGCGGACGATGTAGACGCCCGGCTCCAAGGATGCAATGCCTACGCGGCCTTCGCCACGGGCCACGATGACGCCACCGACCGTGTAGACGGCGATGGGGCCGTCGGCCACAAGATTATCGCCCTCGCGGATCACGCGCACGGGCTCCGACGCGTCGTGGAATATGTCGACAATTCCGTCCTGCTTGCGCTCGAACGTGAGATGCGGAGTGATGGCAATCGAACCCGGGTCATCGCTCTGCTTAATCCAATGGCCGGTCTCGGCGAAGGTATAGTCGGGATTCTCGTCGAGCAGGAAGTGCCACATTGTGGCCTCACGCTCCGAGGGGTCGTCGACGCGCGGCGAGCAATAGAGCGCGATGTCGTCGGTGGAATAGTCGTCCGGATTCTCGTTGGTGGGGAACGGGCCTATTACCACGAAGAAGTCCTGACCCTTGGCAATCGCCACAGGCGAGGCGAAAGTGAAGGTGGTGGGGCTGTAGTCGTAACCGCCGTCGACAAGCTCGGATGCCTTAAGCGAAGCCGTGGCGACGATTTCGCCGGGTGTGCCGTCGGCTGCCGGGAGCGCAATGCTCACAGTCACAGGATATTCAGCGCTGGCCGGAACTACCGTGGCCTTGCCGAAGTAGGCCTGAACACCGTCGACAGTCGCGGCAGCCGCAGGTCCCTCGAAGTGCTCGGCAAAACGGTCCATGCCGAGGTAGTTGCTGCCGGCGTAATTGCCATACCAGCCGAGAGCTATCACGTCTATATCAGGATTTTCCTGCGGGGTTATGTTCCATACATACTGCGAGCCGCCGGCCTGCACGGCGTCCACGTACTCATCGTCCGTGCCGCCGGCCTCATTGGCCGCATGCAGCTTGATACCGAAAAGGCCTTCCTCCTTATAGGTGACAGTGGCATGCTGCTCAGTGCAAGTGCCTTCCTCGGTGCCCGGTAGCGTCCAGAGCCATTCGGTGGGATTGCCGGTGCTGAGGTCGCGGTAGGTGACAGGAGTGCCTACGGGCACATAGTACATGGCCCAGGGCGAATAGTACGTGCCTTCGGGACGGCCTATCAGAGCCTTGGCCTGCTCCTTGCGCACATGCACATAAGCCTTGCGCTCGGCTGTGGCGGTGGCGCCGGAACCGTCGCCGACCGTCAGCGTGACGTCATAGTCGCCGCCCACGGCGTATGTGACGGTAGGATTCTTTTCGTTGCTCTCGGCAGGTGTGCCTCCGGCAAAAGTCCAGTGCCACTCGGTGGCGCCGTCGGAGAGGTCGGCGAACGTGACGCTCTGTCCCTCAGATATCGTCACGGACGAGTCGGCCGAAGTGTCGGGAACGGTGATGGCGAGACCGTCGACATAGACATTCTCACCGCCGCCTGCGTCGACATAGCAGAACTCAAACTGCACCTTACGTCCGGCGTAGGCGCTGATGTCGTACTTGAACGGCACCCACCTGTCGCCGTCGTTGCCGTCCTCCTGGCTCCACAGAAACGAGTTGAGCAACAGTTTACGGTCCGTGCCCTCAATCACGGTGACCTCCAGGTGGCCGTAAACGCCCCATATCTCGGAAAATGCTGCGTAAAACTTCAGGGAGGCTCCGGCCGGCACCTCGATCAGCGGCGACGTCATGGCAGCCTTAGTCACTTTCCAGACGTCGCAACCTGCCGACAGCTTGCTCGACGGGTCCACTGAACTGAACGGCTTGACGTCGGCACCGTAGATGGATACATTTTCCGTAAGGCTCCAGGCGGGGTCGAGAGTCCACCCCTCAAGGTCGGACTCGCTGTCGAAGCCGTTGACGTAGACCTGACGGTCAGCCTCATCAGAGGAGAATGCCGCAGTCAGCGGATAAGCCGGCACGGCCGCGGCGGCCATAAAAGCAATGAGTAGAGTTTTCTTCATAGAGCAAGAGTAAAATGATATAAATATTGCGTTTCTCCGCGCAAAATTAAGTATTTCGCGCGAGAAACGCAAACGAATGGCAATATACAGGCAGATACGCCCTACATTTCGCGCCCTTCAAAGGCTGAAATGCGACGGTGCCAGTCGGCGGGTATCTCGACGCCGCGCACAGCCACACGGTCGAAACCGGCCATGACAGTACGACACACGCACTTGACGTCGCCCGAGGCGGAGTCGACCACACGCTGCTCCAGACGCAGCGACTTGTCGCCGATGCTCTCGACGGCCGTCAGTACCTCAAGGGGTTCGTCAAGGTAGGCCGGACTGTAGAAATCGCAGTTGACGTTGACTACCACCACAGTGATGTCGCCGTCGAGTACGCCGCCCAGGGCGCTGAAATACTTGTACTTCGCCAGGTCCATAAGCTGGAAATACACGGCGTTGTTGACATGACCCAGCGGGTCGATATCGATAAAGCGCAGCTGCACGGGCTGGCGGTGTCGGAAGCCGAAGGCGGCTTCGGGTGATTTGTTGCTCATCAGTGAAATACAATATCGGTGAGTACTTCGCGGCCGGCGGCTTCGTTGAGCCGCGCCACTATATCCCTGCGCATCATGCCGAGTTCGCTCTTGAGGGGAGCCGACGTGATGACAACATGGAGCACCGAGCCGTCGGTCCAGCGACGGGCGGTGCGGCGGTTGACGGCCGGCCCCATGACCTCGGGCCAGAGGTAGCTGACGCGCTGCAGCTCATAGCTGTCGCGCAGGCCGCAGGATTCGACATATCGCTCCCAGAGGCAGCCTATGCTTTCGGGGTCGCTGCGCTTCATGAGTCGATAACGCTGAATTCGCCGCCGGACACATGCCAGAGGCGGTGGTCGCTGTCCATGAAAGATACAATCTCGTCGAGGTGGCTGCGGTTGGTGTCGGTGATGAATATCTGTCCGAAACTTTCGGCGGCCACCGTCTGGATGATGCGGCCGACGCGGCCGGCGTCCAGCTTGTCGAAAATATCGTCAAGCAGAAGCAGAGGCCGCAGGCCGCAGGCGCGGCGCAGGAAATCGTACTGCGCGAGACGCAGTGCGATGGTGAACGTCTTGCACTGCCCCTGCGAGGCCGTGCGGCGCACGGGCAGGCCGTCGAGGGTAAGTTCGAGGTCGTCGCGGTGCGGCCCGACTGAGGTGTGGCGCAGCATCGTGTCGCGGGCGAATCTCTCGCGGAGCAATGTTTCCAGTCCTGGTCCGTCGGGATGCATATGGCTCTGAAGGCCGACGGCTGCCTGCTCCGGCGAGCCGGAAATGGCCCGATAGTAGCGCGAGAACACTGAGCCAAGCTCCTTCACCCACGCGTGGCGCGCGGCGGATATAACAGCAGCCGCGGCGTCCATCTGGAAGTCTATCGCCTCGAAAAGTCCGGCATCGTTGGCGCCGTCGCGCAGCAGGCGGTTGCGCTGCTCGAGCAGACGACCGTAGCGCATGACGGCGTCGAGGTAGCGGGCATCGCTCTGACTGATGACCATGTCCATGAAGCGGCGCCGTTCGTCGCCCGCGCCGCCTATCAGCTCCATATCGGCCGGGCTGACCATCACAAGCGGCAGCAGGCCGATGTGGGCACTTATGCGGCGGTATTCCTTGCCGCCGCGCTTGAAGCTCTTGCGGCGTCCGGGCTGAAGGCCGGCGATTATCTCCTCGGGCTGCCCGAGACGCTCATAGCAGCCGCGCACGATGGCGAAGTCCTCGCCGGTGCGCACCAGCATGGGGTCCGGCGCGCCGGTGAAGCTCTTCGTGAAGCTGAGCAGATACAGCGCATCGAGCAGGTTGCTCTTGCCCATGCCGTTGTCGCCCAGCAGGCAGTTGACCCTCGGAGAGAACTCAAGGCGCGCCCGCGCGATGTTCTTGAAATTCGTTATGTCAAGCTCGCGTAGAATCATTTTCTGCCGTCGGCGCGGGCAAAGGCCTCGTTGAAGAAAAGAAGATGATAGAGAATCGAGTTGGCCCAGTAGGCATGGCTATGGCGGCCGGGACGTTCGGTATAGTCGTGGGGGATTCCGGCCGTGAGCAGGCTCGCGTGCAGCTCACGGTTCACGGCGGCGAAAAAGTCGTCCACGCCGCAGTCGAAGGTGATGTTCAGCATTCCGGGCTTAAGCCGTCCGAGCTGTCCGGCCACTGTGTAATCGTTCCAGCGCTCGGATTTTGGGCCTATCAGCTCGGCCATGTTCCAACTCTTGGGGAAAGGGCGAATGTCGACTCCGCCACTCATTGAACCGGCATTGCGCCAGATGTCGGGATGGCGCATCGCCAGCATGAGGGCGCCGTGACCGCCCATGCTCAGGCCCGTAATGGCCCGCTTGTCGGCACGGCGTATCACGGGCAGCGTAGCGTCCACAAAGGGCACGAGTTCCTTCACGAAAAAGCTCTCCATCTGCATCTCGGGGCGCTCCGGGCTGTCCCAGTACCAGGAATTGCGACCGTCGGGCAGCACGAACACCATGCCGAAGCGGTCGGCAAGGTCCGGAAGGTCCTTGCGCGTAATCTTAAGCCACGACGAATAGTCGCCGCCATGACCGTTAAGAATGTACACCACGGGGAAGCGCCGCGCCGTGTCGGCCGCAGCCGCATCCGGCACCACCACACTCACCTTCATCGGTCCGGGAATAAACTTCGCCGGCACGCTGAGCGTGTCGACCTTTGCAGCATACGCCGAAACGACGGCTATAGCCGCCAGAAACAGCATCAGAAACCTGTTTTTCATACAGCTGCAAAATTACGGATTATTTTCAGAGTATCAAAATAGAATTCAGGCGCGGTGAATTATGTATTGAATTATCTTTAACAAATCCGGGGCGCATCGGTCGGTTTTACGAGCCGTATGCGCCCCGGATATTTTTTGACGTCTGACCGGAGCTTATCTGCCCTTGCTCTTCTCGAGCTGGCGCTCGATGGCTTCGAGGCAGAGGTCGATGGCCTCCTCGAAGGTATCGGCCACCTTGGTGGCTACGTGATCCTCGCGGTTGGGGACTGTCACCTTCACGACGGCTTCCTTGTTCATGGCCGTTTCGGGCTTCACTACCTTGAGGGTTGCGTCTATGGCGCTTATATCGGGAAAGCGGCGGGCGAGGCGCTCGGCTTTTTTGTTGATGAACGCGGTGAGGGCTTCGGCGATGTCGAAGTGGATTGCTTGAATGCGGATGTCCATGTTATCCTCCTTTTCTTTGTGCACGAGGATGTGCAAGTTCGTAATTGTTTTGTATATCTCTATAGGTCAGATGGGTATAGACCTGTGTTGTGGCGAGCGAAGAGTGTCCCAGCAGGCGCTGCACGGCGTTGATGTCGGCGCCGTTGTTGAGCATGTCGGTGGCGAAGGAGTGGCGCAGCACGTGGGGCGAGCGCTTGCGCGAGTGTACGGCGCCGTCCAGACTACCGTGCACTATCTTGTTGAGCAGGCCATAGTACAGAGGACGGCCGTCGGGGCGCACGAACAGTGTCTCGGGCGTGAAGCCTACGGTGGCGTCGCGCAGACGGCGGTATGTATCTATGGTCTGTCTCACTTCAGTTCCGAATGGGATTATTCTTTCTTTATTACGCTTTCCGAGCACTTTCAGTTCACAGCGCGCAGTATCTACATCGGCATCGAGCAGCCCTATCAGCTCGGCCGAGCGCATGCCGGTGGCGTAAAGCAGGAGCAGCACGGCGTGGTCGCGCACGGCTGTGAAGTCGTCAGGCGCGGGCAGAGGAGCGTCGAGCACGGCGGCCGTTTCGTCGGGGCGTATGAAGTCGGGCAGACGTCGCGGCAGCCTGGCGAGGCTCAGCTCGGCGGCAGGATTGGTGCGCAGGCCGCGGCGGCGCATGGCCCAGGCGAAGTAGGCGCGCAGGGCCTGAATGCGGCGGCGTATGCTGCGCTGACTCACACCGTCGGCGCTCATGCCGACCACCCACGAGCGCAGGTCGTCCACACTGACGTCTCGCAGGTCGGGCTCGCCGCCGGAATGCTCGCACCACAGCCGCAGGTCCGTGGCATAGGCGCGGAGCGTGTGCGGCGACACGCATTTCTCGCACTCGAGATATTTCAGAAATTCATCTGTCATCGCCCTAAAATTAGACATAAAAAATAAGTCGGCCAAATTTTGGCCGACTTATTTTTGTCAATTTTGCGAATTTCGCTCAATAGTCGTTGAACGTATCGCCAACGATGCGCATATTGTTTTCGCGGATGAAGCGCAGGATGTTGTCGCGCAGCTCGCTGGGCTCAATGTCGGCCTCGATGCGCTTGAGGGCGTTGAACACCGATGTGCCGCACTGGTAGATGTGGCGGTAGGCCTTGGCGGCATCGTCCACGAGCTCCTCGGTGAAGCGGTTGTCGCGGCGCATGATGTAGGCGTTCACGCCGTAGTAGGTGGCGGGATTATGCGCTATTATCACGTAGGGAGGCACATTGGAGCCGATGCGTGTGCCGCCCTTGATGAGCGAGAAGCGGCCTATGTGGCAGCCCTCGTGCACGATGGCGTTGCTGGAGATGATGACGCACTCGTCTACCTCCACATCGCCGGCCACGGTAACGCCGTTGCCCAGCACGCACTTGCTCTTGATGTGCGAGTCGTGGCCTATATGGCTCTCGGCCATGATGAAGCTGTCGTCGCCGATGCGCGTGCCGCCGTTGGGCGTGATGCCGCGGTTGATTATCACCTGCTCGCGGATGACGTTGTTGTTGCCGATGTAGCAGTATGTCTCGTCGCCCTTCCAGCGGAAGTCCTGCGGGTCGGCACCGACGATGGCGCCCTGATACACCTTGTTGCCGGCGCCCATGCGCGTGCCGCGTATTACGCTGGCGTACGGCATGATTTCGCAGCCGGGGCCTATTTCGACATTCTTGTCTATGTAGGCGAAAGCGTGGATGGTGACACCGTCGGCTATCTTGGCCGAGGGGTCGACATGTGCGAGTTTGCTTATCATTGCTATATGGTATTAGATTAACGTCCTCCGCCGAGGGCCTGATAGAGATTGATTACGGCCTGGGCCTGAGCCAGACGGCTGCTGATGGCGTTCATGCGGCTCTGGAGCAGATTGCTCTGCGCCGTGAGCACGTCCAGGTAGGTGGTGCCGGGCTGGTTGTAGCGCAACAGGTCCATACTGTACTCCGCGGCCTTCTCCAGGTTGCTCACCTGCTCGGCCAGATAGCCTTCCTTCTCGGTGCTCTTGGCGTATACCACGAGGGCGTCACTCACCTCGGCGGCGGCGCTCATGAGCGTGTACTCGAAGTTGTTCATGGCCTGCTGCTGCTGTGCCTTGGCGGCCTGGAGGCGCGCTATGTTCTGTCCGCGGGCGAACAGAGGAGCCACGAGCGAGCCGGCCAGCTGATAGAACCAGTCGCCGGGATTCTGCACGAAGCTGCCCAGCAGATTGGTGAAGCCTCCGGCGGCGTTGATGGTAAGTCCGGGATAGAACGCAGCGCGTGCACCGGCCGTGGTATAGTAGGCCACGGCGAGCTGACGCTCGGCTGCCTCGACGTCAGGGCGCCATGCGAGCTGACGCATGGGCACGCCGTCGATCGGGTTGAAGCCCACCTGCAGGTCTACGTCGGCCGCAGTTTCCAGTACAGTGCCGGGCATCATGTTGAGAAGCAGACACAGAGTGTTGTTGACGTTGTCGGCGGCCTGCTCCAGGTCGGTGATGGTTGCCAGAATGCTGTAGTACTGCGCACGGCTCTGTACTACGGCGGCTTCGGTCACGTTGCCCACGAGCTTGAAGTCCTCCATCGTGCTGACGGTCTCCTTCCACACCTCGGCCGTGCTGCGCGCCAGGGCGAGCTGGGCACGGGTGGCCGAGAGGCCATAATACGTATTGGCAACAGCTGAGATTATCTGCGAGCGTGCTGCGCGGGCATAGGCCTCGCTCAGGTAGAAGCTCTCCTGGGCGCCGCGCTTGCTGTTGAGCAGCTTACCGAAGATGTCAATCTCCCAGCTCACCTGCACGGGCAGCTGGTAGGTCCAGTTGATGTCGCTGCCGGCATAGCTGGCGCCAGCGCCGTTGGGGGCCAGGGCCACCGACGGCAGGAAGCTAAGGCGAGCTCCGCGCAGCTGCGCGCGGGCTATGTCCACGTTGAGCATGGCGTTGCGCAGGCTGGTGTTCTGCGTCAGCGCCGTGTTGATGTAGCCTGCCAGGATGGGGTCGGTGAACACGTCCTCCCACAGCAGACTGCCGAACGAGGTGCTGTCCGGAGCCTCGGCGCGCGCCTCGGAGTAGGCCCTGGTGATGGGCGTGTCCTGAGGCGTTTCGTATTTCTTGTATATGCCGCATCCGCTGAAGGCTACCAGCAATACGACGGCGGCGGCTGTTTTCAATATCTTGTTCATATTAGCGTGCGTATTGTTCGATTTCATTCTCGATGTTGCCACCCTTCTCCTCGTTCTGCCACTGTATGGGGCGTGCCTTCTCCTGGAGCTTCTGGAACACCACGAAGAGGGCAGGCACCACGAGCACCTGGAGCACCATGCCTATGAGCATGCCGCCTACGGAACCCGTGCCGAGGGCGCGGTTGCCGTTGGCGCCAACGCCGCTGGCGAACATCATGGGCAGAAGGCCTATCACCATAGCCAGTGACGTCATCAGGATAGGACGCAGACGGGCTGCGGCGCCGGCGATGGCGGCGTTGACTATGCTCATGCCCGTCATACGGCGTTCGAGCGCGAATTCCACTATGAGGATGGCGTTCTTAGCCAGCAGGCCGATAAGCATGATAAGGGCGATCTGCAGGTAGATGTTGTTCGATATGTCGAAGATGCTTGCGAAGACGAAGGCACCCATAAGACCGAACGGTATCGAGAAAATTACTGCGAAAGGCAGCAGATAGCTCTCGTACTGTGCCGACAGCAGCAGGTAGACGAAGAGCAGGCAGAGGCCGAAGATCATGGCCGTGGCGTTGCCGCCGCTGCTGCCGGCCTCCTCGCGCGTCATGCCGGCGTACTCATAGCCGTAGCCCTGGGGCAGAGTCTCGGCGGCCACACGCTGGATGGCGGCGATGGCGTCGCCTGACGAATAGCCTGCGGCGGGCTGACCGGTGACGCTGATGCTCGTGAACATGTTGAAGCGGTTCAGCAGGTCAGGACCGTAGATGCGGGTCAGCTTCACATAGTTGGCTACGGGAGCCATCTCCGAGCCGCTGCGCACCTTGATGCTGTTGAGCGTCTCCGGACTGACGCGTGCCTCGGGCGAAGCCTGCATCATCACGCGGTAAATCTTGCCGAAGCGGTTGAAGTTCGACACGTACATACCGCCATAGTAGCCCTGCAGGGTGCTGAGAATGGCCGAAGGACTGATACCTGCCTGCTTGCACTTGGCGGCGTCGATGTCGATCATGTACTGCGGGAAGGTGGGGTTGAACGTGGTGTAGGCGGTCTGAATCTCAGGCTGGGCGTTGAGCTGGGCCAGGAAGCCCTGCACCACGGAGAAGAACTGGTTGATGTCGCCGCCGGTGCGGTCCTGCATCTTCATCTCGAAGCCGTTGGTGGCCGAGTAACCGGTAATCATAGGCGGCGCGAATATCATGACGCGTCCGTCCTTCACGGCCTGTCCGGTCATGCCGTACAGCTGTTTGATTATATCGGTCGAGCTTTCACCCTTGCCTCGTTCGCTCCAGTTCTTGAGCTTGACGATGAATGTGCCGTAGGTGGCGCCCTGACCGGCGATGAAGCTGTAGCCGGCAATCATTTCGCGCGTCTGTATGGCCGGAATCTTCGCCATGATGCCGTCCACCTGATGCAGCACCTCAAGGGTGCGTTCCTGCGATGTGCCGGCGGGCATGTCGACCATCACGAACACTACGCCCGTGTCCTCATTGGGCACCATGGCGGTAGGAGTGATCGACATAAGCCATACGAGCACGCCGATGCTGACGATAACGCTGCCGAAGGCCGTGACCTTGTGGGCGCACACGAATTTCACCATCTTGCGGTATTTGTCAAGCAGAGCGCCGTAGCCCTTCTCGAAGCCTGCGTGGAAGCGGGGGCTGAATATACCCATCAGAGCCACGATGGCACAGAAGATGGAGCATGCGAGCAGCACTGGGCGCTCGGTGCTGAAGCCCTTGAGAATCATCAGCAGGATAGTTGCCACCACGAATATGGTAGTGATGGCCGGATGGATGTTGAGCGTAAAGCGGCGCTTGTAGCTGGCGCCCATGGTTGCGGCGGCTTCCTTCACGGCCTCGCCCATGCGCTCCTTCAGAGGCTTGTGCTCCTCGCCCTGCTTGGGCTTCAGGAACAGTGCGCACAGGGCCGGCGACAGCGTCAGGGCGTTCACAGCCGAAAAGCCGATAGCCACGGCCATCGTGATGCCGAACTGCTGATAGAACACGCCGCTGGTACCGGGCATGAACGATACCGGGATGAACACAAGCATCATCACAAGAGTGATGGAGATAAGCGCGCCGGCTATCTCGTTCATGGCGTCGATAGAGGCGCGGCGCGCGCTGCGGTAGCCCTGATCGAGCTTGGCATGCACGGCCTCCACCACCACTATCGCATCGTCCACCACAATCGCAATAGCGAGCACGAGGGCCGAGAGGGTGATTAGATTGAGCGAGAAGCCTATAAGATTAAGCACGAAGAACGTTCCGACGAGGGCCACAGGGATGGCGATGGCGGGAATCAGCGTGCTGCGGAAATCCTGGAGGAAAATGTAAACCACGACGAACACGAGCACGAAGGCCTCAATGAGCGTGTGGATCACATTGTCGATGGAGGCGTAGAGGAACTCGTTGTTGTTCATCGGCACTTCCATCTCCAGGCCCTTGGGAAGGTCGTTCTTAAGCTTGTCGACGGTTGCCAGACAGTCGTTGATGATCTGCGTGGCGTTCGAGCCCGGGCTCTGGAACACGATTGCCATCGTGGAGGAGTGGCCGTTGGCGGCATTGCTGAAGCCGTAAGTCACACGGCCCAGTTCAAGCTCGGCCACGTCCTTGAGGCGGAGCACCTCGCCGTTGGACGACGCGCGGATCACAATCTCGCCGAACTCCTCGGGCGTCACCTTGCGGCCGCGGTAGCGCATGGTGTACTGGAAGCTCTGGTCGCCCTGCTCGCCGAAGGCACCGGGCGCGGCCTCGACGTTCTGCTCGGCAAGGGCGGCGGCCACATCGGAGGGCACGAGGTTGTACTGCGCCATCACGTCGGGTTTCAGCCATATGCGCATCGAGTAGTCGGCGCCGAAGCACAGCACGTCGCCCACGCCGCTTACACGCTGCAGCTCAGGCACGATGTTGATTTTCATATAGTTGTCGAGGAACTCAGGGCTATAAGTATCAGTCGTGTCCACGAGGGCCACACCCACGAGCATCGAAGTCTGGCGCTTCTGCGTCAGCACACCCACCTGGTTTACCTCCGAGGGCAGCAGGTTTGCAGCCTTTGCCACGCGGTTCTGCACGTCCACGGCGGCCATATCAGGGTCGAAGCCCTGGCGGAAATATACGTTGATGGTTGCCGAGCCGGTATTGGTGGCTGTCGACTCCATGTAGGTCATGCCCTCGGCGCCGTTGATGGATTCCTCCAGAGGCGCTATCACGGAATTGAGCACGGCCTGCGCGTTCGCACCGGTGTAGGTGGTGGTTACGGATATGGTAGGCGGGGCTATATCCGGGAATTGCGTGATGGGCAGCGACACGAGGCCGATGATACCGAGCAGCACGATGAAGATTGAGATCACCGTGGACAGCACCGGCCTGTTTATAAATGTATCTAACTTCATTTTTCGGATGTATGATTAGTTATTTATCCGTCACTCACTTGGCAGCCTCAGGAGCCTCCGGAGCTTCGGAAGCCTTGGGCTGTACAGGCATGGCGTCGCGCACGATGGTGCCCACGCCCTCGGTGACGATGCGCTCGCCGGGCTTCAGGCCTCCGAGCACTACGAAGTCCTTGCCGTTGCTGATGTCAAGCACCTGCACGGGACGTGTCTGCGTGATGTTGCTGTCGTTGAGCACATACACATAGCGCAGACCCTGGATCTCGAACGATGCCTTCTGCGGAATCACAATCACGCTGTCGTTGTGCTGCGGAATCACCACATTGCCGGTGTTGCCGCTGCGCAGCATGCCGGAAGGATTGGGGAACAGTGCGCGAACGCTGGCAGCGCCGGTGCTGTTGTTAATTACACCGCTGACGGTGCTTACCTTGCCCTCCATCGGATAGATGCTGCCGTCGGCGAGCTGAAGCTTCACGGCCGGCATCTGGGCGATGCGGGAGTCGATGCTGTACTGACCGCCGTCGGTGAGTTCGAGCAGGTCCTTCTCGTTAAGGGAGAAATATGCATAGACCTGCGAGTTGTCGCTGACGGTCGTGAGGGGCTGGGCCGAAGAAGGAGAGGCCAGCGAGCCCTCGCGGTTGGGGATAGTGCCGACTACGCCGTCGCTGGGAGCCGTCACTACGGTGTAGGCCAGATTCTTGCGGGCATTGGTGAGGGATGCCTGGGCCTGAGCCTGCGCAGCCTTGGCCTGCGCGAGGCTGTTGGCGGCCAGTTGCCACTCGGTCTCACTGATGATATTCTTTTCGTAGAGCTTGCGCTTGTTGGCCTCGGTGATGGCAGCGGTGTTGACTGCTGCCTGAGCCGAATTCAGCGCAGCCTGAGCCTGCTCCACGGCGGCCTGGAACTGCACCTGATCGAGCGTGAAGAGCACCTGGCCCTTATGTACGCGCTGGCCCTCGTCGACATGAACCTTTGTGATGAATCCCGTCACCTGCGGACGGATGTCGATGTCAGTTTTACCTTTGATAATGGCGGGATAGGACGAACTCAGGTCGCTGCTACCGCTTTCAACGGTCATTACAGCCACCTGGGGAGCCTGCTGGGCGGGAGCCTCTTGCTTGCCGCCGCAAGAACTCAACGCAGCGGCAGCGCCTACGGCGGCGAGGCCGATGCTCAGGGTCTTGAACATTTGTACCTTCATAAAACTATTATTGTATGGAATTTTGATTTGTCTGTTGAAGCGTGAGGCCGCGGCAGTAATGACACTCCGACGGCTTTGGTAATTTCGTTGCAAAATTACTCATTTTTATCAGAGGAATATATGTCGAATATATCATTATATTGGCATTTTTGGGAAGTAGACACTTAAATTATGTTATAAAACATGTTTTAGAGCGTCTTTTCCTTACCTTTGCATCGGTATATGACGTTTACCCATGTGGATTCTGCTTGCTGTATGCTCGGCGCTTGGTCTGGGCTTCTATGATGTATTCAAGAAACTGTCGCTTCGTGCCAACAACGTGTTGCTGGTGCTGATGCTCAACACCGTATTCGGCACCCTGCTTATGTCGCCGGTGCTGGTGCAGTGTCTCGCCGAGGGGCGCCTCGGCCTCGGCGACACAGCCGCCGGTCACGCCCTTATCGTCATCAAGGCCTTCATCGTGCTGGGCTCGTGGTTGCTGGGCTACTTCGCCATCAAGCATCTGCCCCTCACCATTCAGGGTCCCGTCAACGCCTCCCGGCCGGTACTGGTGCTGGTAGGCGCACTCATCGTCTTCGGCGAACGGCTGAACGCCCTGCAGTGGGCCGGTGTGCTCCTGGGCTTCGTGTCGCTGTTTCTCATCTCGCGTATAGGCGCCAGCGAGGGTTTCTCGCCGCGCAGCTCGCGGTGGCTGTGGATGGCCGTCGGCGCCACGGTGCTCGGCGCTGTCAGCGCGCTCTACGACAAGTTTCTTCTCACACGCTTCCGGCCACTGGAGGTGCAGGCGTGGTACTCGCTCTACCAGTGTGTCATCATGACGTCGGCAATAGTGCTGATGCGCCGCTTTGCGCCGCGCGCGGCAGGTGCGGGAGCGCCATTTGTGTGGCGCTGGAGCATACCGTGCATATCGCTGTTCCTGACGGGAGCCGACCTTTGCTATTTCTACGCTCTGTCGCTGCCGGGAGCCATGATTTCGGTCATCTCCATGATACGCCGCGGCAGTGTGCTCGTAAGCTTCCTGTACGGCGTCGTCATCCTCCGCGAGCAGCACGTGCGGGCCAAGGCCGCGGACCTGTGCGTCCTGCTTGTCAGCCTCGGCCTGCTTGTGCTCGGAAGCAGGTAAGCTCAGAACGAGAACTGCGCCAGTGCCGCCAGACGGCGCGACGAGCGCGCATAGCCGTCGACATCACACCGCAGTCCCCACGTGAACTCCGCGCCCAGCCGGATACGGGGAACTATATTCCACAGCACATTGGCTCCGGCCCACAGTGCGTACTTATACTCGCTGCCGGCGGTGCCCGCACGGGAGTACAGGCGCACCTGACTGAACGATGCGCTCGCAAGCAGATTGGGACGGAAATTGTACTGCACGCCCACGTTATAGCCCAGCACGGCCGGCGCATACATCCGTCCTGCCTTGTCGGGACAGTTCAGCAGGTCGTAATCGCCATAGCTCAAGTCGCTCGTCAGGCTGGCGTAGCCCTTGCCGTAGCTCACAGAGCCGTATAGCGTGAGAGCTTCGGCAGGATGGCCGGTAGCACTGAGCAGAGCGCCCCACCCTATTTCGTGATGATTCGTCAGCGTCTCAAGGTCACGGTAGCCCAGCCGGCGCATCACGCCGCTGAGGCGCACGTGCGACGTCGGCCCCCAGGCGTACTGCACCAGAGCCGCCACGTCGGGGCACGAGTAATCTATCTTCCCCGTACCTGTGCCGTCGGCGCCAACCTGCGGCTGCATGGACTCGACGGACACACCGGCAGTGACACGGCAGGGGAACGTGTGCATATAGCGCACGAGTATATCGCTGTTGGATATGGTGTTGTTGGCGCCCTGCGGGTCGATAGACGGTGCATAGCCCAGAGGGTCACCGAAAGTCGACGGCGCAAGGCCCACCGTGAAGCCGCGGAAGGCTGCATAGGCTTTCTTCAGCTTGAAATCCACGCCGTTGCCACCGGTAAAGTTACCCTCCACATACACCTGATAGTGCCCCATTATCCTGTTATGTCCCAGCAGGCGGAAGAATATCGCCGAGTGCGAGGCACTTGTGCCGAGCCTGTGGCTGTCAGGCCGCGGCTTTGTCATGGGAATGAGATACGGCACGAAAGCATCATCACGCACCACATTGCCGAAATCGTACCATCCGCGCAGTCTCACCATGCCGCCGACGCCCATCGACAGAGCGCCGTCACGGCTCAGGAACTGAAAATAAGGCGCCTCCGGATCCTGATGGCTGCGGAACTGATCGTAATAATACTCCGACAGCATACGGTTTATGCTGTCGGCCTGCTCGCGGCTATAGCGTGAGCCGCCGAGTTCGAACACCTGCACATCGGTCGCCGCCGCGTGGCGCTGGCGGTCGACACTGCTCTGGGCATGCGCGCATGGGAATGCCGCGATGGCACAGAGAATAATAGCGAAACGTTTGGTATATGACATCGTTGTCTGTTTTAATTACAACGATGGCGGTCATGATATTGTTCGTTCAGAATGTGCTTCATTAGAAATGTCAAACACCCTCCAAGCAACACTCCCGTCTCGTGGCAGAAGCCGGAGACGGGAGTGCGACGGGCAAGGTCCGGATAGAGTGTTGCGCGTCTGAATTATGTTTTTTATATGCGGCATTTGGCCGCCGGAATAGATCGCTGCAAAATTACAAATTATGGAAATGATTTCCACCCCCCCGTTAAAATTTGTTAAATTCGTCATTTATTCTCAAAAACTTCAACGAATTGAGGAATGTTTTTTCTGCGACGACATCCGTGTCGAGATTCAGAAAACGGGCGACACAAGCCGCTGTGGCGACGATGAAAGCGCTCTCGTTGCGCTTGCCGCGATGCGGCACCGGCGCCAGGTACGGCGAATCGGTCTCCAGCAGCAGCCGGTCGACAGTGATTGCGGGCAGCGACTGCCCGACACGGCTGTTCTTGAACGTGACGATGCCGTTGATGCCGAAGTACCAGTCGTCGCCGAGCCGGCGGCGCACTTCATCAACATCGTCGGGCGTGCCGCCGAAGCTGTGCATCACGCCGCGCACGCCGCGCACGCCCTCAAGCACCTCCAGCGTCTCGTCAAGGGCCTCACGGCAGTGAATCACCAGCGGCAGGTCGGCGGCAAGGGCGTGGCGCGCCTGCACCTCCAGCGCCTGCATCTGCTGCTCGCGGCGCGACTTGTCCCAGTAGAGGTCGACCCCGACCTCTCCCACGGCCACATCGTCCGGCCGCAGTTCGGCCAGAACCGCGGCCACGTCATCGCGCCACGAATCGCCCACCTCGGTGGGATGCAGTCCCATGGCGGCGAACACGCGTTCCGGAAAAGCTTCCTGAAGCCGCCGCAGCGGTGCCACGGAGGCAAGGTCGACATTGGGCATGAGCATGGCGTCCACTCCGGCGTCGAAAGCGCGGCGCACAGCAGCCTCTCCGCCTCCGTCCTCATCGAAATCGGACTCGTAGAGGTGGGTATGAGTATCGAAAATACGCATCAGTTCAGATTTTGCGGGCAGCCATGCGGTCGACCGTTCCGGCAAAGAACTCGCGCATCTCCGGCCGTGCCGGCCGCGCGCGGTCCAGAGCCTCGAGAGCCAGCGCATGATGCGCGGCGGCAGCCTCGTCGCAGCGCTCGCCCACACGCAGACGCTCGTACAGACGAGTCACCTGACGTATCTTCTCGTCGTTCTCCAGATCCTCGTCGAGAATGGCATCGAGAGCGCCATGGCTGTCGCGGCGAGCCGTTATCAGCATCCAGGTCTCCTTCTCGTTGATAATATCTCCGCCTATAGGCTTGCCGAACGTGGCGGCGTCGCCGAATGTGTCGAGCCAGTCGTCGCGCAGCTGGAAAGCGAGGCCCAGCTCCATGCCATAGTCGCCGAGAGCGTCCACAGTAGCATCGTCAGCGCCGCCGATGATGGCGCCGATACGGCATGCCGAAGCCAGCAGCGCGCCGGTCTTGAGACTTATCATCTCGAAATACTCGTCGATGGTGACATCCTTGCGGCTCTCGAACTCGGTATCGAGCTGCTGGCCCTCGTAGACGCGCAGAGCCATCTCGTTGAACTCGTCCACCACGCGGGCAGCCACTTCACGTGGAACGCGTGTGACGAGACGCCCTGCGAGAGTAAGCATGGCGTCACCGCTGAGTATTGCCTGATTCTCGCCGTAGCTGGCAGCCACGCTGGGACGCCCGCGGCGCACGTCGCTGTGGTCCATGATGTCGTCATGCACGAGCGTGAAGTTATGGAACATCTCCAGCGCCAGCGCCGCGTTCATGGCGTCGTCGGCATTGCCGCCACAGGCCACGCAGCTCTGAACGCACAGCAGCGGACGCAACCGCTTGCCGCCGCAGGCCAGCGCATAGCGCACCGGCTCATACAGTCCAGCAGGCCGCGAGGGCATCTCGACCGACGCTATGCGCCGTTCTATCTCTTCAGAAATTTCTCCGGTATCCATATTTATGGGTTTTGATGCAAAGTTAAGCATTTTTTCGTAATTTTGCAGACAAATCACCATACCGATATGAACGAACTGCCACAGGAACCGGCCATGCTGCTCAGCTATGTCAACACAAGGCTGCGCGACGACTTCGACTCGCTCGACGACATGTGCCTCGCGCTCGGCATCAGCCGTGACGAGCTCACCGCCAGGCTGGCCGCCGCCGGATTTGAATATTCTCCCGAAAACAAGCGCTTCTGGTAAATGACTGAGAAATATCTCGAAAGCCTCAACGAAGCGCAACGCCGTGCCGTGCTCTACAGCGACGGTCCGGAGCTGGTGATTGCCGGCGCCGGCTCGGGCAAGACACGCGTCATCACCTGCAAGATAGCCCATCTGCTGGCACAGGGCATTGAGCCGTGGCGCATCATGGCGCTCACATTCACCAACAAGGCCGCACGCGAGATGCGCGAGCGCATCGCCGCCCTCGCAGGCGAGCAGGTGGCCTCGCAGCTCTGGATGGGCACCTTCCACAGCATCTTCGCGCGCATACTCCGCCGCCACGCCGACCGCCTCGGCTACAAAAGCAGCTACACCATCTATGACACCGCCGACTCCCGCGCTCTCGTCAAAAGCATCGTCCGCGCCATGGACCTCGACGAGAAAATCTACAAGCCGGCCACAGTAGCCGCCGACATCTCCACTGCCAAAAACGCGCTCATCTCCCCGGACGCTTACGCCGCCGACCGCGAGCTCATGGAGGCCGACCGCCGCGCACGCCGTCCGCGCACGGCCGAAATCTACCGTTCCTACCGCGATCGGTGCCACGCAGCCGACGCCATGGACTTCGACGACCTGCTCTACTACACCAACGTGCTGCTGCGCGACAATCCCGACATACTGCGCCACTACCAGGAGTTCTTCAGCTACGTGCTCGTGGACGAGTACCAGGACACCAACTTCGCGCAGCACCTGATAGTATCGCAGCTCGCGGCAGGCACCAAGCGCCTCTGCGTCGTGGGCGACGACTCACAGAGCATCTACAGCTTCCGCGGCGCCAACATACGCAATATCCTCAACCTGCGCAACGCATATCCCGAGCTTGAGATATTCAAGCTCGAACAGAACTACAGGTCCACCGGCAACATACTCGGCGCCGCCAACACGCTCATAGCCAAGAACACCGAGGGCATACCGAAGGAGGTATTCACCACGGGCTCCACGGGCGACCGCGTGGAAGTGGTGCGCGCCTACAGCGACTACGAGGAAGGATTCCTTGTCGCCAACCGCCTGAGCCAGCTGCGCATGAACACCGGCGACAGCTACGAGGAGTTCGCCGTGCTATACCGCACCAACGCGCAGAGCCGCGTGCTGGAGGAAGCCCTGCGCAAGCGCAACATCCCCTACCGCATCTACGGCGGCCTCGCGTTCTACCAGCGCAAGGAAATCAAGGACGCCGTGGCCTACCTGCGCCTCAGCGTCAACCCCGACGATGACGAAGCCCTGCGGCGCGTCATCAACACTCCGGCTCGCGGCATCGGCGACACTACCGTCAAGAAGCTCACCGCCGCAGCCATGCGCGACGCATGCAGCATGTGGCAGGTGCTCAACGCCCCGGACAGCCATCCCCTCGACGTCAACCGCGGCACCCGCGCCAAGCTCGAGGGATTCCACAACCTCATTCTCGACTTCACGGCGAAAGCCGCCGACGGCATGGCCGCCGATGAGCTCGCCGAGTACATCCTCGCTGCCACGGGACTGATAGCCAACCTCGTGCACGACAAGACGCCGGAGAGCATATCGCAGATAGAGAACTTCCAGGAGCTGCTCAACGGCGTGCGCCAGTTCGTAGCCGACAAGCGCGAGGAAAGCGGCGACGACGCCGCGGCCGCCGACATGGCGTCGTTCCTGACCGAAGTATCCCTCGCCACCGACCAGGACGGCAAGGACCCCGACGACGGCGCCTCGGAGCGCGTCACGCTCATGACCATACACGCGGCCAAGGGCCTGGAATTCGGCAACGTATTCATCGTCGGCGCCGAGGAGGAGCTACTGCCGTCGCACATGAGCTTCGACTCGCTCAGCGGCATCGAGGAGGAACGCCGCCTCATGTACGTAGCCATCACCCGCGCCAAGCGTTTCTGCATGATAAGCTACGCCGCATCGCGCTTCATCAACGGTCAGACCAAGATAGGGCGCCCCTCGCGCTTCCTGCGCGACATCGACCCGCGCTATCTCCAGATGGTGTCCGGCGCTACCATCGCCGGGCCGCAGCGCAGCGCCGACTCGTTCCGCAGCAGCTTCCACAGCCCTGCTCCGGCTCCCCGCCGCACCGTTTCCACCCCGCCGCAGCCCATGCCTGCCCCCGCCCCGGCTCCCGCAGCGGCATCAGCCGGCGCCGACGGCTACTCGCTCCATTCGTCGTCCGAAGTAAGTCCCGGCACCGTCATCGAGCACCAGCGCTTCGGCCGCGGCACCGTGCTGGAAATCGACACCGCCGCGCTCGACCACCGCATACGCGTGCAGTTCGACCAGGTGGAGCCCCGCGTGCTCCTACTCAAATTCGCCAAGTTCAAGATACTGTCATGATAGCTACCCCCGTATACCTCGTAAGAGAAGACGCGCTGCGGCGCAACCTCGACATCATAGCCGACGTAAGCCGGCGCGCCGGAGTAAAAATCATCATGGCTTTCAAGGCCAACGCCCTGTGGCGCACTTTCGGCATATTCCGTGAGTACGGCGTTGTCTGCACCGCCAGTTCGCTGAACGAGCTGCGCCTCGGCCGCGAGTTCCTTTGCGACAGGGTCCACTCCTACACCCCGGCCTACACGCCGGACACCATCGGCGAGTTCCTGACCGGCAGCAGCCACATCACGTTCAACTCGCTGGCCCAGTGGGAACGCTTCGCCCCGCAGCTCGCCGAATGGAACGCGACACACGGCGCCGGCCTGCGGGTGTCGCCCGGTCTGCGTGTGAATCCGCGCTGCTCCGTGGTGGAGACCGACATCTACAACCCCGCCCTACCCGGCTCACGCTTCGGCGAACATGCCGAAGCCCTCGCCGACGGCCTGCCCGAAGGCATCGAGGGACTGCACTTCCACGCCCTCTGCGAGGGCTCGGCCGACGACCTGCGCCGCGTGCTGGAAGCCTTCGAGAGCCAGTTCGGACGGCACATCGACCGTCTGCGCTGGATCAACATGGGCGGCGGCCACCTCATGACGCGCGAGGGCTACGACCGCGACGCGCTCGTAAGCCTGCTTCTCGCTTTTCGCGAGCGCCATCCGGGCGTAGAGGTGATTCTCGAACCCGGCAGCGCCTTCACCTGGCGCACCGGCGACCTGCTCACCTCCGTTGTCGACATCGTGGAGAACGACGGCATACGCACGGCCATCATCGACGCGTCCTTCGCCTGCCACATGCCCGACACCCTCGAAATGCCCTACAAACCGGCCATCACGGAGGCCGTGAACCCTGCGCCCGGACTACCCGAATACCGCCTCGGAGGCAACTCTTGCCTCTCCGGCGACTACATGGGCACCTGGACATTTCCCCATCCGCTGAAGCCCGGCGACCGCCTCACCCTCGAGGATATGAACCACTACACCACGGTCAAAACCACGATGTTCAACGGCATACAGCATCCCGACATAGCCCTACAGCACAGCGACGGCACAATAGAAATGCTACGCCGCTTCACCTACGAGGACTACCGGTCGCGCATGAGCTGATTAGATTTATAAGACTTATAAGATTTATAAGATTTACCCAGAACCTCCACACCCCAAATAATATGCTCTTCTCAATAATAATACCGGTCTACAACCGGCCCGACGAGGTAGCCGACCTGCTCGACAGCCTCGGCAAACAGACAGTGCGCAACTTCGAGGTTGTCATAACCGAGGACGGCTCCACCGTGCCGTGTCTGCCGCAGGTCGAGGAGGCACGCGCCGCCGGGCTTGACGTGAAATACTTCGCCAAGGAAAACGAAGGACGCTCCATCGCCCGCAACCACAGCATGGAGCGAGCCTCGGGCGACTACTTCGTGTTCTTCGACAGCGACTGCGTCATCCCGCCCACCTATTTCGAGACCCTGGAGAAAGCCCTCGCCGACGACAGCACCATCGACTGCTTCGGTGGTCCCGACGCGGCCCACGAGTCATTCTCCACCACGCAGAAAGCCATCAATTTCGCCATGACATCTTTCCTCACCACCGGCGGCATACGCGGCGGCAAGGTGCAGATGGAGAAATTCGTGCCGCGCACCTTCAACATGGGCTTCTCGCGCCGCGTGTGGGAACGCGTGGGAGGCTTCCGCGAGATGTTCTCCGAGGACATCGACATGAGCACGCGCATACGCCGCGCCGGATTCCGCATCACGCTGCTGCGTCAGGTACCGGTGTGGCACAAACGCCGCGGCAACCTGCGTAAATTCTTCCGTCAGGTCTACGTCTTCGGCATGAGCCGCATCACGCTGCACCTCCTCTACCCCGGCTCGCTCAAGGCCGTGCACACGCTGCCCGCCCTGTTCGTACTGGGAGGCGTGGCGCTCCTTCTTCTCGGCATCTTCTGCTCGCCCTGGTGGCTGCTGCCGCTGGGCATATGGGTCGTGGCTATCTTCGTCGCGGCGCTTGCGCAGAGCCGCAGCCTCGCCGTAGCGATGAAAGCCGTGCCCGCAAGCTTCATCCAACTGTGGGGCTACGGGCTGGGATTCATCAAGGCGTTCACACTCAAGATTCTGCTCGGCCGCGGCCGCGACGTGGAGGAGGAGATACGCCTGCGCAAAGGTAAATGACATGAACGACGACACCACACCCGGCACACTCATACGCGACCTCGAGCCGGACCTGCGCCCGCGCGAGAAAGCGATGCGGCTCGGCCTCGACACCCTTAGCGACGCCGAACTCATGGCTCTGATTTTCGCCACCGGCCTGCGCGGCAAGAGCGTCGTGCAGCTGTCGCAGGAGATTCTCAACGACCATCAGGGCCACATGTCGCGCCTGATGCGGCTGAGCGTCAAGGACATCTGCAAGCGCTACAAGGGCATAGGCACTGCCAAGGCCCTTACACTGCTGGCTGCGCTCAAACTGGGCGAACGCACCGTGGCCGACGCCCTCACCACCGCCGACGAGCCCATCACATCCTCCGAATCGGCCTACCGCCATGTAGCCCACCGCCTCGTGGCTCTCGACCACGAGGAATTTCTGGCAATGTTTCTCAACCAGGCCGGGCGCATCATATCCGTCCGGCGCATAGGTCAGGGCGGCGTGGCAGGCACCCTCGTCGACGTACGCCTGCTCGCCAAAGCCGCCGTGGAGGAGCTGGCAAGCTCCGTGATAGCGTTCCACAACCATCCCTCCGGCAACCTCCTGCCAAGCCGACAGGACGAAGCCCTCACGCAAAAGATACGCGACGGCCTCGCCCTGCTCGACATCCGCCTCAACGACCACATCATTGTGGCCCCGGGCGGCTACTGGTCATTCCATGACCACGGTAAGATATAGCGCACCGGCTACTTAGCCATGTGCTCGCGCAGTTTGGCTTCAAGCTGATCGGCCTGATGCACGCCCACACCGCGCCACACGGCCTCGCCCTTTACAAAGACGATGAGCGTAGGCACCGACTGAACGCGATAGCGCATGGCGGCATCACGGTTCTGGTCTATGTCGACCTTTATCACGTTGGCATCCTCGCCGACATTTTTCTTGACTTGCTCCAGGATGGGGCCCTGCATGCGGCAGGGGCCGCACCAGGTGGCGAAGAAGTCGACCAAAGTGGGCTTCTCGCTGTTGATAATCTCGTTGAAATCGTTCATATCTCTTGAATATTGATTACGTGGTTTATGGTAACAACTCAAATATCGTGCCAAAAGTTCAGCCCACCGTTGCATAAATCACGAAAAAAGCCTAACTTTGCACAAGCAAACGCAAAAAGGTTCGGTAGCTCAGCTGGATAGAGCATCTGCCTTCTAAGCAGACGGTCAGGGGTTCGAATCCCCTCCGAATCACAAATACGGCTATTATATCTTCACTATATAGCCTTGATGAATTTTGCAGGTATGCCGCCGACTATTGTGCGAGGCGCAACATCTTTTGTCACCACGGCCCCTGCAGCTACAATCGCCCCATCGCCGATTGTCACCCCCGGAGTGATTGTCACATTCGCACCGATCCACACGTCTTTTCCGATATGTATTGGCTTGAATGTCATGGATGCACGTTTTTCAGGCGAAGGGTCATGGTTTATTGTCGCCATCACACAATTGTGCCCTATAAGCGAGCCGTTGCCGATGAATATTCCTCCCTGATCCTGAAATTTACAACCCATGTTTATAAATACATTCCTGCCAATGTGCAGGTTCTTCCCGTAATCTGTATATATGGGAGGGAACAGCCCCACGGAGCTGTCTATCTGCGTACCGGTAAGTTCCGACAGCAACTCCCGCAATTCCTCGGGAGTATGGTAACGGCTGTTGATTTCCATTGTCACGCGTATGGCATCCTGCGATGCAACATGCATGAACCGATGCTCCCGTGAGCCGCCGGTCACTGTTCCGTGTGTCGCTATATAGCTGTTGTATTCCTGTGCTGTCATTGCTGTCAATTATTGGAAAGATATTCATTTCTGAACACACTCGGACTTTTTCCGGTAATTCGTCTGAACAGCCGTGTGAAGTGCTGGGGATACTGAAAGCCGAGATCATAGGCAATGACGCTGATGTCACTGTCAGTGGCTACAAGCCTGCGTTTCGCCTCGGCAATGAGCCTGAGTGTGATTATTTCCTGCGGAGTGCTGCCGGTTTCCCGTTTTATGAGATCGCCGAAATACCCCGGGGTTAGATTGGCCTTTTCAGCGAAATAAGATACTTTGGGCACCTCGTCCAAAGTCTTTCTACCGGAATATATGTGCATAAGCTCCTTTTCAAAGGCAGCCACGACCGACGAGTTCACATTATGGCGCGTCAGGAACTGCCGGTCATAGAAACGGCTGAGATACTCCAGCAAGACCTGAATATTGGCAGAAATCAAATCGGTGGAATGGCGGTCTATCGGATACTCTATTTCATCTCTGATTTTTCCCAGACAGTCCATAAAAATATTTTTCTCCTTTTCGGAGAGATGCAGGGCCTCTTTCTGGGAATATCCGAAGTAGCCGAAACCGGCTATTTTATCAGCGAGTGGTGTTCCACATATCAAGTCGGGATGAAACATGAGGCCTACCACATCCGGCGCAAGAGGCTCGTCTGAGCTGTCGACATCTATTATCTGCCCGGGGCTGAAGCATACGACCGTCCCTTCCTGATAGTCATAATACTCACGTCCGTATTTCAGGGAGCAGTTTACGCCATTTTTCAAATACAAGGCATATACGCCATAGTTCATCCTCAGCCTGTCAAAACGATTTGTCGCATCCTTCAGGTCAATGACCGTTACAAGCGGATGACGGGTTGTGAGGCCATACAATTTGTTATATGCGTCTATTGAGCTCAGATTGAGAGTATCAATTGTTTCCATGCTGCAAATTTAGCCATTAAAATCCATGTTTTCACCATTATCCCGATGAATGGTAGGCTTCTCCGCAATAATGGTAAGTGTGACTGACGTATACTGTATAATTTTGCACCTGTAAAATTCCATTTCCGAATGAATAAGATATTAATAATCTTTCTTATGGTCATGTGCGGCTCTTTATCCACATTGGCACAGAACTCTATATATATCACTATCGGTGACAGAAGCGAGACAATCACATTGGTCAACAACGATGCTACCCGAAGATTGCTGGAAATACTGGCGAACGGCCCTGTGTCAGTATCGCTGAATGATTACGGCGGCTTCGAGAAAGTAGGCTCTCTGCCGATAGCATTGCCGACTTCAGACAGTCGAATCACCACCACATCAGGCGATGTCATTCTATACCAAGGAAGGAATCTGGTTATCTTCTATGGCTCGAACACATGGAGCTATACCAGACTTGGCAAAATCAGCTCTTTGTCAGCAAACGAAATCAGGGCATTTCTTGGCAATGGCGAAGTTGAGATTACGCTGTCTTTATCCCCGATGTCAGGAATTGAGGAGACCATGACGGACAATGCCAATTCCGCCATCATCTATGACCTGAAAGGCAACCACATAAACGGCCGGCCGCGAGTGCCGGGGCTGTATATAGTTAACGGCAGAAAAACATTCATAAAGTAAATACATTCTACATTTGTTATGGCACACACTGGAATATTAACTGCGTCTGTCCTCTGCGCCGTGGCGATAACCGCGAGTGCACAGGCTGACGGCACCGCCGGTACGGACACAGGATTCGCACCGGAGGAAAAATTGATTCTGACTCAGGAATGGGACAAGACATTTCCAAAAAGCGAAAAGGTGAATCACCGGAAAGTGACATTCACCAACCGCTATGGCATCACGCTTGCCGCGGATGTGTACAGTCCAAAAGGGGTTGGCGGTAAACTCCAGGCAATCGCCGTAAGCGGTCCTTTCGGAGCCGTGAAAGAACAGTCAAGCGGTCTTTATGCCCAGCAGCTTGCCGAGCATGGATTTCTCACCGTCGCATTCGACCCGTCATTTACAGGAGAAAGCGGCGGACATCCCCGCAATGTGGCCTCTCCGGACATCAACACCGAGGATTTCTCCGCAGCTGTGGATTATCTGTCCAATCGCCCTGACGTCGACCCGGAGAAAATAGGAATAATCGGCATCTGCGGCTGGGGAGGCTTCGCAATCAATGCGGCAGCCAATGACCCGCGGATAAAGGCCACGCTTGCATCCACCATGTATGACATAAGCCGCTGCACGGCAAACGGCTATTTCGATGCAGCTGATAATGCCGACGCACGCCACAAAATGCGTCAGCAACTCAACTCCCGGCGCACGGAAGATTATCGCGCCCGCACATACTCACGCACCGTGATGAATCCGGAGCCGGCCGATGGCGCACCGCAGTTCATGAAAGACTATTATGACTACTATAAAACCAAACGGGGCTATCATCCACGTTCCATCAATTCGGGCTTAGGATGGAACCTGACCTCCGGCCTTGCATTCCTCAATGCGCCAATTCTTGCCTATGCCGACGAAATACGGAGTGCCGTGCTGCTCATTCATGGCGAGAACGCCCACTCCCGTTATTTCAGCGAGGATACTTTCAAGAAGCTGAAAGGCGACAATAAGGAGCTGATAATTATCCCGGGAGCTGTCCACACAGACCTTTACGACAGGATCGACATTATTCCCTTTGACAAAATTGAGCAGTTCTTCAGACAAAATCTGAAATAAATGGCTTATTAGCCCCACTCGAGGATGAAAGCGCAGGCGTCAAGCTGTGCGCTCACGGGAGGGCACAGCTTGGCGAGGCGTATGCGTCCGGCGCTGATGGCCGGCATCTCGCTGCACAGGGCGTCGCGCAGACGCGCGACGGCATGCTCCAGCAGGCGCGACGGCGTAGCCATCACATCGCGGGCTATCTCTATGACGCGGGCATAGTTCAGCGCGCTGTCCACCGAATCAGTCCGCATAGCCTCTGACGCGTCGTAGCGGAGGCTGATGTCGAGGCGGAAATCATTGCCGGCGATGCGTTCCACGTCGGCCACGCCATGACGCGCACGAAGCATCAGCCCCTCTATCTCGACGGTGTAACGCTCTGCCATCACTTACGGCGCCCGCCGCGCTGCTTCTTAACGGTTCGGGAACCCTTGCCCGCGGGCTTATGCTCCTTGGCTTCTCCGCCGCGACGGCGCGTCGTCTCGCAGAGCAGGCGGTCGTTCTCGTCCACAACGGCGAAGTCGAGCTGCTTGCGCTGGAGGTCGCAGCGTGCCACCTTTACGCGTATCGGGTCGCCGAGGCGGTAGCGCATGCCGTTGCGGCGTCCCACAAGGCTGTAGTTCTTCTCGTCGAAGTCGTAGAAGTCATCAGCAAGGTCGCGCACGGGCACGAGTCCCTCGCACTTGTTGTCGTCCAGCTCTACGTACAGGCCCCACTCGGTGACGCCGGAGATTACGCCCGCGTAGCACTCTCCGAGGTGGTCCTGCATGAACTCCACCTGCTTGTACTTGATGGACGCGCGCTCGGCATTGGCGGCAAGCTGCTCCATATCGGACGAATGTTTGCACTCCTCCTCGAGTTTCTGCACGTTGACGCTGCGCCCGCCGTCGAGGTAGCGCGCCAGCAGGCGGTGCACCATCATGTCAGGATAGCGGCGTATGGGCGACGTGAAGTGGGTGTAGTAGTCGAAGCCGAGGCCGTAGTGGCCTATGTTGACGGTCGTGTATATGGCCTTTGCCATGGAGCGTATCGCCAGAGTGCTGAGGAAGTTCTCCTCGCCTTTGCCCTTTACATCGGCAAGCATGCGGTTGATGCTCTTGTTTATCTCGCCGGCCGAGCCTTCGCTCCTGACCTTGTAGCCGAAGTTGCGGGCAAGCTTGGCGAAATCGGCCAGACGGTCGGGATCGGGATTGTCGTGGACGCGGTAGACGAATGCCTTGGCCTTGCGGCGCCCGTCGGGACGGCCTATGACGGTGGCGACGGTCTTGTTGGCAAGCAGCATGAACTCCTCGATTAGCTTGTTGGCGTCCTTCGATTCCTTGAAGTAGGCGCGTACGGGATGGCCCTTCTCGTCGATTTCAAAACGCACCTCCACGCGGTCGAACTCCACCGAGCCGTTGGCATAGCGTTCCTTGCGCAGAATCTTCGCCAGCTCGTCGAGCTTGAGAATCTCCTTGGCATAGTCGCCGCGGCCGGTCTCTATCACTTCCTGTGCCTCCTCGTAGGCGAAGCGGCGGTCGCTGCGTATGACGGTGCGCGCTATGCGCGACGACAGCACGCGGGCCTGGTCGTCCATCTCGAAGATCACCGAGAAAGCCAGCTTATCCTCGTCGGGACGCAGCGAGCAGATGCCGTTGCACAGGTGCTCGGGAAGCATAGGCACGACGCGGTCCACGAGATACACGCTCGTGGCTCGCTCGCGGGCCTCGCGGTCTATGATGGTGTCGGGCGTGACGTAGTGCGTCACATCGGCTATGTGTACGCCTATCTCCAGGTTGCCCCCCGGCAGACGGCGGATGCTCAGGGCGTCGTCGAAGTCCTTGGCGTCGCGCGGGTCGATGGTGAAGGTGGTGACGCCGCGCAAGTCCTCGCGTCGGGCCACCTCCTCGTCGGTGATTCCCGCATCTATCTTATCGGCGGCCTTCTCCACTGCCTCGGGATAGTGGTAAGGCAGACCGAATTCGGCCATGATGGCGTTGATTTCCGTGTCGTTGTCGCCGGCGGCGCCGAGCACGTCGATAACCTCGCCGAAGGGTATCTGCGAATCCTCGGGCCAGTCGGTAATGCGCACCACGGCTTTCTCGCCATTCTTGCCTCCGCGCAGTTTTGCGCGCGGAATGAGTATGTCGGTCGCCAGGAATTTGGAGTCGGTGACGAGTATGGAGTTGCGCTTGTCCACCCGCAGCGTGCCTATGAACGTCTGCGGCTTGCGCTCCAGAATCTCTACCACGCGGGCCTCCGGCTCGCGACCGCGCACACGGGCTGCGACGGTGACGCTCACGCGGTCGCCGTTGAGCGCATGCATGGAGTTGCGCTCGGCAATGAAGATGGGCTCTTCGTCCTCGTCGGTGATGACGCTGTTCTTGCCGTTGGCCCTGCGCACGAACGTGCCCGTAGCCACTACAGTGCGCTGCACGGGTTTGTAGCGGCCGGGCGACACCTCAAGCAGAACGCCGTCAAAGGCCAGTTCGGCCAGATACAGGGCTATGTCACGCTGCTGCGCGGGCGTGCGGGCGTCGATTGCGGCCGACACCTGCTTGTAGTTGAAAGTAGCGGCCGACGCCGTAGCCACATAGTTGTCTATGAGCTGACGAAGATTGCTCTCCTTATTTTTTTTCGTTGAACGTTTCATTCTCATATGATTTATCTGAAACTATAACACAGAAGTACCTCCATGCGTTCGCCGGTTAGCGGAAGCGCAGCCCCTGACCGGGGGCTGCGCCTTTGCTGATGATGGTTATGCGTCGATGTTGGCGTAGTTGGCGTTGCTCTCGATGAAGTCGCGGCGCGGGCCCACGTCCTCGCCCATGAGCATCGAGAATATGCGGTCGGCTTCGGCGGCGTCCTTGATGTTGACCTGCTTGAGCATGCGGTGCTCGGGACTCATCGTGGTGTCGCGCAGCTCCTGGGCGCTCATCTCGCCGAGACCTTTGTAGCGCTGCACCGTAGTGCGGTCGCCGTTGCGCATGATGAACTGCTGCACCTGCTGGTCGGTCCAGCAGTATTCCTCCACCTTGCCGCGCTTGCACTTGTACAGCGGGGGAGTGGCGAGATAGAGGTAGCCCTGCTCTATGACGGGGCGCATGCGGCGGAAGAAGAACGTCATCAGCAGCGTTGCTATATGGGCGCCGTCCACATCGGCATCGGTCATGATTATGATCTTGTGGTAGGCAAGTTTGGAGAGGTTGGCCTCCTTGGGGTCGTCCTCCGTGCCTATGGTGACACGCAGCGCGCGGAACAGATTGGTGATTTCCTCGTTGTCGAAGATGCGGTGCTCCATCGCCTTCTCCACGTTCAGAATTTTGCCTCGCAGCGGCAGGATGGCCTGGAACGAACGGTCGCGGCCCTGCTTGGCCGTGCCGCCTGCCGAGTCACCCTCGACGAGAAACAGCTCGCAGTCCTCGGCCGTACGGCTACTGCAGTCGGCCAGCTTGCCGGGCAGGCCGCCGCCGCTGAGGGGCGACTTGCGCAGCACGTTCTTGCGGGCGTTGATGGCGGCATGGCGCGCCTGGGCGGCCAGTATCACCTTCTCCACGATGGTCTTGGCCTCGCGGGGATGCTCCTCAAGGTAGACGCCGAGAGCGTCGCTGACGGCTGCCGACACGGCACCGGCCACCTCGCTGTTGCCCAGCTTGGTCTTGGTCTGTCCCTCAAACTGCGGTTCCATCACCTTGACGGAAACCACGGCCGTAAGTCCCTCGCGGAAGTCATCGCCCGAGATCTCCACCTTCGCGTTCTTCAGCAGATTGTTGTCCTCGGCGTATTTCTTCAGCGTCGAGGTGAGGCCGCGCCGGAAGCCGGCGAGGTGAGTGCCGCCCTCGATGGTGTTGATATTGTTGACGTAGGAATAGACGTTCTCGTTGAAAGTGGTATTGTAGGTCATGGCAACCTCCACGGGGATGCCCTGACGCTCGCAGCTCAGATGGATAACATCGTTGATCAGCGGTTCCTTGTTCGAGTCGATGTACTGCACGAACTCGTTCAGGCCCGTATCGCTGTGGAAGCTCTCATGGCGCGGATTGCCGTCCTCGTCAATCGTGCGCATGTCGGTCAGCGTCAGCGTGATGCCTGCGTTCAGGAACGCAAGGTCGCGCAGGCGCTTTGCCAGTGTGTCGTAGTCGTACTCCGTCACGGTGAATATCGACGCATCGGGCTTGAAGGTGATGCAGGTGCCCGTGTGGTCGCTTTCACCGGTCACCATAAGTTCCGTCGTGGGCTTGCCGCAGCAGTATTCCTGCACGTAAGCCTTGCCGTTGCGGTGGACCTCGGCGCGCAGATAGGTCGACAGCGCGTTCACGCAGCTCACGCCCACGCCGTGCAGACCGCCCGACACCTTGTAGGAACCCTTGTCGAACTTACCGCCGGCGTGAAGCACCGTCAGCACCACCTCCAGAGCGCTCTTGTGCTCCTTCTCGTGCATGTCTACGGGGATACCGCGGCCGTTGTCCACAACCGTTATGGAGTTGTCGGCGTTTATCGTGACGTCTATCTTGTCGGCAAAACCTGCCAGGGCCTCGTCTATGGAGTTATCCACCACCTCGTACACCAGGTGGTGCAGACCCTTGGCCGAAATGTCGCCGATATACATGGCAGGACGCTTGCGCACAGCCTCCAGGCCCTCGAGCACCTGAATATTACTGGCGCTATACTCTTCTTTTTCTTCAGCCATATTTGCTATATGTGATTGTCTGTTTTATATCCGAAATTTCATACAAAATTACAAAAAAACCGCCTACCCGCCAAATTTTGCATCCGTTTTCTCACGCGCGCGTATATTATTATGTATATCTCCGGCCCTATCGCATTTTTTGTAAAATTTCCTTTCAAAAAATTTGGTGCATTCAAAAAAACTTCCTAACTTTGCATCGCTTTTGAGAAACACGGGGTGTAGCTCAGTTGGTTAGAGTACGCGTCTGGGGGGCGTGAGGTCGCTAGTTCGAGTCTAGTCACCCCGACAA
>URSD01000021.1 GCA_900550395.1 uncultured Porphyromonadaceae bacterium
CAGCTGGCGCTGATCGCGGATAGCGCGGCGCTGCTGGAGCCGTGGCTGCATCTCCGGGGACAGGGCGTAGAAGTAGGCGTAGGCCGCGGCCTCGGTGTTCAACAGGTCGGTCAGCGTCTCATACTGCATGAAAAAGCACCTCCGTGCCTAGTGTGCGCGGAGGTGCTTGTCTTATGCGTCAGACGGTCTTTTCAAAGTAGAAATACGTATCGTCCTCGCCGCTGGGACGCATACAAGCGGATAACATTTTACGGGACGGCTCATTTTCCTTGAAGCAGTTGGCCACCACCCGGACATGCCCCAGATGGTACAGTGCCCAGTCGGCGGCAGCGGCGAAGGCTTCAGCGCCATAGCCGTGGCCGGCGTATTCCGGGGCGATGCGGCAGCCCTGTTCGAACCCGCCCCGAAAGTCGGGGGTATAGAGCACCACCTCGCCGATGAGCCTGCCCTTCAGGCGGACGGCAAAGTTGACGGCGCGGCGGGCGGCGAAATCGGGCCGGGCCACATCGTAGAAATAGGTGTCGGTCAGGGGCTGATCGCCCAGGTCGGTGCGGTAGTCGTAGCCCCACCACTTGTTGCGCTCATCGTCGAGGCAAAGCGCGTTGTAGGCCTCGCGGTCCTTGTCGGTAAAGGCCGAAAGTGTCAGACGCTCGGTCTTGAGCGTCGGGATCTCGTCCAAGTCCTCCCGCTCGTTTTTCACATCAAAGCAGCACTTTTCCGCGAGCTTGCACGGCAGATACTGGAGCTTCGAGGTGCGAAGGCCGCGGTCGCCCGCATCGTCCTCACGGTTCAAATACCTGACGCCATCCACCGCGTAGCAGCGGGCGAACTCCTGCACCGTCGCGGGATAGACGCCCTCGTAGCCGTAGAGCGCCTTTTCGATGTGGACGTGCAGCGTTTCGCCGCAGCGCTCGGCCATGGCGCGCACCTCCTCGGGGGAGTAGATCTTGTCGATCGACGACTTCACGCCGTCCTCCGCGACGCGAATCCAGACGAGGCCCTTGGCGCCGATCTGCTGCCGCTTGACGAACTCCGTCAGCGAGTCGATCTGCTTGCGGGTGTACGCGGCACAGCCCGTGGCGGCGAATCCGGAGATGTATTCGGCCTCGTCGAATACGCTGAAGCCGTGCCCCTTGAGCACATCCATCAGTTCCACAAACCGCATGCCGAAGCGCAGGTCGGGCTTGTCGCTGCCATAGTATTTCATTGCGTCAGCCCAGGGCATGCGCTGGAACGGTTCGGGTAGCTCCACGCCACGCAGTTCCTTGAAGAGGTGACGGGCCATGCCCTCAAAGAGGTTGATGATGTCGTCCTGCTCGACGTAGCTCATCTCGCAGTCAATCTGCGTGAATTCCGGCTGACGGTCGGCGCGCAGGTCCTCGTCGCGGAAGCACTTCACAATCTGGAAATAGCGGTCGATGCCGCTGACCATGAGGAGCTGCTTGAGTGTCTGGGGGCTCTGCGGGAGAGCATAGAACTGTCCGGGATTCATGCGCGAAGGCACGACGAAGTCGCGCGCACCCTCGGGTGTGCTGCCTACGAGCATGGGGGTCTCAATCTCGAGGAAGCCCTTGCTGTCGAGGTAGCGACGCACCTCCATCGTCATGCGGTGGCGCAGCTCCAGGTTGCGGCGTACGCAGTTGCGGCGCAGGTCAAGATAGCGGTAACGCATGCGCAGATCGTCGCCGCCGTCGGTGTCGTCCTCAATGGTGAATGGGGGTACCTCGCTGGGATTGAGCACACGCAGTTCGCGCGCTACAATTTCTATGTCGCCGGTGGGCAGATTCGGGTTCTTGGAAGTGCGTTCGGCAACATCGCCGACCACCTGTACCACATATTCGCGTCCGAGATGGTTGGCAGCCTCGGTCAGGGCAGCGTCATTCTCCACGTTGAATACTACCTGTGTCAGTCCGTAGCGGTCGCGCAGGTCAAGAAAGGTCATGCCGCCCATCTTGCGGACGCGCTGCACCCATCCAGCAAGTGTTACGCGGCTACCGGCATCGCTCAGGCGAAGTTCGCCGCATGTTTTGGTTCTGTACATAATATATTAATGTGAGATTACTTTTTCTGAAAGAATCGCGCCATGTTGCGGCGGTCCTCGCGCTCGCGTATACTCTGACGCTTATCGTACTCCTTCTTGCCCCGGGCAAGCCCGATTACAAGTTTGGCAAGCCCCTTGCCGTTGATAAACAGTTTTAGGGGCACAATGGTGAAACCGGCTTCTTTACCGTCCTTTTCAAGGCGGCGTATCTCCTTGCGCTGGAGCAAAAGCTTGCGGTCGCGCCGGGCCGAGTGGTTATTGTATGTGCCGTAGAAGTATTCGGCGATGTACATGTTTTTCACCCACACTTCGCCACGGTCGACATAACAGAAAGTGTCGACAAGGCTCGCCTTGCCCATGCGCAGCGACTTGATTTCCGTCCCCGTCAGCACGATACCGGCGGTGAAGGTCTCCACAATCTCATAGTCGAATGTGGCGCGGCGATTCTTTATGTTGACGTCTTTGACATTCATGGATTATCTCTGTTTTCAAACGAGGATGAGAGAAAGGAGCCAGTATAACCCCAGGGGGACCACCACGACACAAAGCAGACCGATGACAAGATAGTTCATCTCGCTGTCTTTCCGTACGGCCATATAGCGCGAGGCCTTATAAAAAATCAGCAGCGCATATACCGGCAGAAAATGAATAAGAGTAAGGCCGGTGGGGATGCAGTTGCCGATGATGGCAATAAGCGCCATCTGTCCCAGGCACATCACGTCGAGAGTGGCAGTGCGGCGCTCGCTCGGCGCTCCGTCGGTGACTTTCGGCAGCAGCGCGTCCAGCATCAGACGGCAGAGGAACAGCGCGGCGAAATAGGCGCAGAACAGCGCGATAGCCCGCTGGAGCACACCGGCGACGGTAGCGCCCGGCTCATACAGCAACCTCAGAAACTCCGTCAGCGCCATAATGCCCGTAAGGGGATAATAGCCGCGGCGCACAAGTTCGTCCGGGTCTACGCCGTCGTGGGATATGTCCTCCCATCCCCGGGACGGGGAAAGTATGAGCTGAAAGAGATATTTGAAGTAGACCGACATGGGCGGTGGCTGTTTATATAGGCTTGTTAAAAAATTAGTATGCAAAGTTAACGAAAATTCACGGCAAAAGTGCTATATTTGTCGCTGAATTTAACAACTGATTCCAAAAATGACTGAAAGAATACTGTCCATATCCGGTAAGCCCGGACTCTTCAAGCTTGTAAGCCAGGGCAAGAATATGCTCATAGTCGAAGACATAGCCACCGGCAAACGTCGTCCGGCATACATGCGCGACAAAGTGATGTCGCTGGCCGACATTGCCATGTACACCACCTCGGAAGACGTTCCGCTATACACGATCTACGGGAATATCTACAAACTCGAGGATGGCAAGACTGTTGACATCAAGAGTCTGGAAGATGACGAGGCCCTGCGTGAGTATTTTGCAAAAGTACTCCCCGACTTCGACCGCGACCGCGTGTATTCCAGCGACATCCGCAAGGCTCTCACATGGTACAATCAGCTTGTGGAAGCAGGCATAACCGACTTCTCCACACCTGACACAAAGACCGAAGGCGAAGACAAGGAAGAAACGCCTGAAGCCTGACGAGCCATGTTCCGCATTGTCAGCAAGTCGCGTTTTTCCGAGAAGGTTTTCCGCCTGGTGGTGGAGGCACCGCGCGTGGCGCGAGCCCGCCGTCCGGGACATTTCGTCATCGTGCGTGCCGGTGAGAACGGCGAAAGGATACCACTTACAATCGCCGATGCCGACGTGGCGGCAGGCACCGTCACACTGGTGGTGCAGGCTGTCGGACCATCCACGCGCCGTATATGCGATCTCGAACCGGGCGACTGCTTTACTGACCTTGTGGGCCCTCTCGGACGTGCCACCGACATAGGCTTGCGCGGAACGGTGGTATGCTGCGGAGGCGGCGTGGGTGTCGCTCCCCTACTGCCCATAATCCGGGCGATGAAGGAGGCCGGCAACCGTGTCGTAAGTGTACTTGCAGCCAGAACGCGGGAGCTGATAATACTGGAGGACGAGGTGCGCAGATGGTCGGACGATGTGATAATCATGACCGACGACGGCAACTATGGCCGGCGCGGACTTGTCACGCAAGGCGTGGAGGATGTGCTGATAAGAGAACATGTCGACGAGGTCGTGACTATAGGTCCGCCGGTGATGATGAAATTCGTGTCTCTGCTGACAAAACGCTATGATGTGCCGACTATATGCTCGCTGAACACAATTATGGTCGACGGCACCGGAATGTGCGGTGCCTGTCGTGTCACGGTCGGCGGCAAACTCCGTTTTGTATGTGTTGACGGACCGGAATTCGACGCGCATCAGGTGGATTTTGACGAAATGCTCACCAGAATGAGAGCCTACGATGAATAAATCACTCACCGACCGCAACGCGCCATGGCGCAAAGAGCTGCGCGACGCCATGCCGGCCGCCGTCCGAACGGCCATACCGCGCGCCGTGATGCCTGTATTGAATCCGGAACAAAGAATACACTCCAACGAGGAGGTGAACTGCGGACTGACGGCCGCACAGGCGCATACGGAGGCAACCCGCTGTCTCGACTGCCCCGACCCGCAATGCGTCAAGGGCTGCCCGGTGGGAATCGACATCCCGGCGTTCATAAAGAACGTGCAGCGCGACGACATCGGAGGCGCGGCCACCGTGCTGGCGCAGACGAGCGCACTGCCGGCAGTGTGCGGACGCGTATGTCCGCAGGAAAAGCAATGCGAAAGCCGCTGCATCTACAACCGCATGAAGAAGGCGCCGGTGGCTATAGGTTATCTTGAGCGCTATGCCGCCGATACGGCGCGAGAGAACGGCCTGACACCACGACAGGAGTCTGCTGCGCCGTTGGGTATAAAAATAGCCGTAGCCGGTTCCGGCCCGTCGGGACTGTCGTTTGCCGGCGATATGGCGCGCAGAGGATATGATGTTACCGTCTTCGAAGCTCTGCACGAAATCGGTGGCGTGCTGAAATACGGCATACCGGAATTCCGTCTGCCTAACAGCATTGTAGACTATGAACTCGACAACCTGCGCCGAATGGGTGTGCATTTCGAAAAAGATACCGTTATAGGCCGGACACTGTCGGTAGACGACCTTGCCAATGACGGCTACCGCGCAATATACATAGCCTCAGGTGCCGGCCTTCCCCGCTTTATGGGAATCCCGGGAGAGAATCTCAACGGCGTATTGTCGAGCAACGAGTATCTTACGCGTATAAACCTTATGGGCGCCGGGCACCCCGGCGCAATGACGCCTGTGGTGAAAGGCAGGCGCATAATGGTGGTAGGCGGCGGCAATACCGCCATGGACTCAGTGCGCACGGCAAGGCGTATGGGCGCCGATGATGCCGTTATAGTGTATCGCCGTAGCCGCGAGGAGATGCCTGCCCGAGCCGAGGAGATATGCCATGCCGAAGAGGAAGGTGTACGCTTTCTCACGCTTCACAATCCCGTTGAATACATCGGCGACGACAGTGGACGCGTAAGAGCCGTGCGCCTTCAGAAAATGCGTCTGGGCGAGCCGGATGCATCAGGCCGGCGCTCGCCCGAGCCGATAGAGGGCGAAATTGTGGAAATGCCGGTCGACGCCGTGATAGTGAGCGTGGGCGTATCTCCCAACCCGCTTATACCATCGTGTGTGGACGGACTGGAGATAACGACCCGCGGCACAATTGCGGTTGACGAAAATCTGCGCACATCGCTCCCCATGCTTTATGCCGGAGGCGACATCGTGCGCGGCGGAGCTACTGTGATTCTCGCAATGGGCGACGGCCGGCGTGCGGCAGAGGCGATGCATCAGGCACTCCACCAGGGCTGACAGGGCGAAAAAGTCGCCAATTGTCGAACAATTGGACAATTCGGGCTGTTTTTATGAAAAATTTCTGTATGTTTGCAAATAAAACAGAAAAAGCATGAAAACTTTCCGCACTATTGTCATGGCCGTCATGCTGTCGGTGTGCGGCAGCGCCGGAGCCCAGTTCTATCAGATTGCCAATCAGGTTCCCAACCTCATATCGCCTGCGCTGTCGGGCAGTTTCAATTATCGCGGCTTCGTAGATATGTCTTATACCAAAGGCGTCGGAACAAGAAATGCCGACTATCTGGAACTGTCGACCACACAGGGCTTCCAGTATAGGTCATGGTTCTTTATGGGCGTAGGTCTCGGAGTTCAGGCCGTGATGACAAATCCGCATGATGCCTCCAACCTCCCTACCCTCAATCCGGACGACTATGACCCCGACCGAAGTCACTCAAAAACCGGATGTGTGATTCCGCTTTATACGGATTTCCGATTTGACATCGGCTCTCCGACAAATACATCTTTCTACATCGACCTGCGGTTAGGCGCTTCGTTTCTCGTAAGCGACAATTATCTTGAAATCGGAGACGGATTCCTTACCAATACGGAGTGCTTCTACTTCAAGCCGTCGGCGGGATTGCGCATACCTCTCGACGACAACGGACGCAAGGCCGTAAACGTGGGCGTGAGCTATCAGCTTGTGACCTCCAACTACTGGTATCGCTATGCGTCGAATGTTTCTTTGAGTTCGGTTGGCCTTTCCGTCGGATTTCAGTGGTAACGCCTATTCAAGCACAATCAGAAGTTTTTCATTTCCGGCGTCCGTTACGGCCATAAGCCTGCCGCGGGCGCCGCTGTCACGTACCCCGAGTTTTGACCGCAGAGCATCGGCCGTCATGCCGAAATTGCGGACAGCCACATCGATATTCGGATATGTGCGGCTGAAACGTTTTATCACCCGTGAAGCATAAGGCAGTACCTCCACCACCCGACGCTGTGTGCCCGGAAAGCCCGCAGCTTTTTCGGGTGCGAAATACACATGGGTGTTGGGCGCAAGCTTCTGCAATCCATAACGCTCGGCCACAAGGCGGACAGCTCCGGCCTTCATGACCGACGGCCATGGCTCGCAGAGCCAGTCGCCGGAACGGGGACGCCCATAAACGGCATCGGCCACCATCTCCTCTGCACGAGTACAAAGGAAGTTATGTGTCCCGCCGTCGGCCACCGTCACAGCCTCAATCGCCACATCGCATGCCGACGGTGCCGGATGTTCAAAATCAATGACGGCAACCAATTCCTTGCATTCAGTGGCTGTGCCGAGCACATACATCTTAATACACTCGGGAAGCGTTGACAATATCGCACTAATGTCGAGCATCGGAGACATTTTGATAATAAGCCGATGCGTCACACGCCGCAAATCCGGCAACATTGCCACAACATCAGGCTCGCAGTCGCTAAGAGCGAAAACCCTGCTGCCGTCAGAGGCTCTGCGCGCAGGATCAATGAACACCAAATCCAGTTTAGGACCATTGTAAGTTTTCAGCCATTCCCGGCAATCGGCACATTCCACGCTGACATTATCCACATTAGCACGCTGGAGATTATCGCTGAGAACATTACATCGGTCGCAGTCCATTTCCAGAGCCACAATCTCCGATGCCACCGACGAGAAATGCAGCACATCTATGCCGAGTCCTGCCGTGAGATCAGCCACACGTGAGCACTCCGGAACCAGTCCCGCGTGGAACGTGGCAAGCCGGTCGCTTGTGGACTGCTCTCCGCTTAGAACTGACGAGAACAGCCATTGCGGGCAACGAGTCAACGTAGCCGCCAGTTTCTTGCCGAAACGTCGACGACATTCAATCTGGGTGATTTCAAACTCGCGTTCACGTCCGTACTTCAGCCACAATGCTTTCACATCGTCACCTGCATGCGCGGCAATCCATGCCTCCGTCTGTTCTGTATATTCGTGTATCATCAAGTATATAACAATTCATATGGGATAAGTTCATTATGACAAAACCGTCTGAAGCCCCAACGGTTGCAGACGGTCATTTAAAGTGCGCATGGGGGGACTCGAACCCCCACGTCGTGAAACACCAGATCCTAAGTCTGGCGCGGCTACCATTACGCCACATGCGCTTAATACGGATGCAAAGATACGATTTTTTTATGAATTCTCGTGTTTGGAGCCTTCAAATTCATCCTTCATCGTCGGAAACGAGAGGGATATATTCGGCATAGCCCTCTTTTTCCATTTCTGTAAGCGGGATAAAATGCAGTGAGGCGCTGTTTATACAATAGCGAAGGCCTCCTCGCTCACGCGGTCCATCGGCAAATACATGGCCTAAATGGGAGCCTGAACCCGCAGCCAGCACTTCAGTTCTATGCATGCCATGGCTATCGTCGTGCCGCCGTTCTATCAGGCGCTCGTCTATGGGACGGGAGAAAGCGGGCCATCCACATCCTGAATCAAATTTATCGCTTGATACAAACAACGGCTGACCACTGGTAATATCCACATATATCCCCGGACGGCGCTCCCGGTTATACTCGTTTTCAAATTGGGGTTCTGTGGCTGCATGTTGCGTTACAGCCCACTGAAGCGGCGTCAGTTCACGACGCAGCATGGAGTCGGATTTACGGTAATAGCGTTTCATTACTATGAAACCGTTCCCGCCTCAGTTTTGTTTCATTGACTCTTATTTTTTACCGGTAACGAGCTCGCACTGTACCTTGCCGACAGGCAATTTACCTTCCAGACGCATTGGTACGCGTTTGGAGTTGGCTGTAATCCATGCGTCCATATTGTCGCTGGTCTTCTTTTTGTTTTTGCCGGTGAAGATAAAGGTAATATGGTAGCAGGGATAGTTCTTGCCATCCACCTCTACCATTTCGACGCCTTGGAATTTGAATGTGAGCAATTCTTTCTGTTTGCCGGAGAATATATTCAGCGAGACGGTGTGGCCTTTTTCCCATTTGTCGAAAGGAAGGTTGCGCATATGATAGAACGACGACATCATGTCGACGGTGGCACCCTCGGCTACCAGCTCACGGGTCTCGTCGCGTGTCAGTTCGCCTTTCTTCCACACCTTGCGCACACAACTGCCCGTGTAGGTGTTGCCCTGACGGGTAAAGCGTACTATGTCGTGCTTGCGGTCGTTGCCTTCGTGGGCGTTTTTCTCATAGTAATGAGGAGTATAGTCGGCCCGACGCATCACGGAAACGAGTGTGTCGCGCACCTTGTAGAACTTGTCAGCCCATGGCTCGGAAGCGGCTGTGAGTTCGGCAGTACACATCTCTCCGCCTCCGGGCAGCATGCGAATGGTGGCGTAGCCTGCGGTCTTGTTTATGAGTCCCCACTTGAAGAGGACACGGTAACGCAATGTTTCGTTGTCGAAATTATGCGATGCGCCGGCCGCAAACGGGCATAGTACGGCCAACCAGACCAGCAGAGCGACAAATCTTTTCTGTATCATAGTAAATCGCAGGTTGTTAATGGCTTTCGTTAAATAAAGGCAGAGCAGTGCGTCGGGCAGCCGAAATGCGTTTGTTGCGCCAGCAGCGGCGGCATACGGCCACGTAGCGCTCGTCTCCGCCGATTTCTACCTGGGCGCCCTCCTCCACGATTTCACCATTGGCATCGATGCGGGCATTGATGATGGTTTTATTACCGCATGTGCAGGTGCTTTTTATCTCGTCGATAGTATCTGCTATCTCGAAGAGCCTCTTGCTGCCCTCGAAGAGATGGCTCTGGAAATCAGTGCGCAGACCGTAACATATTACATTGGAACCGAAGTCGTCGACGATACGGCTTAACTGGTCTACCTGTGCGGTGCTGAGGAACTGCGCCTCGTCGATAAGATACCAGTCGATACTGCTGCCGGTGGTTTCCACATCCTGCTTTGCAATATCATAGAGGTTGGTTTCCGGATAAATCCACGTACACTCGCGCTGAATGCCTATACGCGAGCGAATTATGCCCTCTCCGTCGCGTGTGTCGACTACGGGCTTCATGCACCTGTAGCTCATGCCGCGCTCTTCAAAGTTGTAGGCCGTTGTCAACAGCAGGGCTGTCTTGGCCGAGCCCATCGTGCCGTAGCGGAAATATAATTTGCCTTTCTTATAGTGGTTCATAATCCGTTGTTTCTTAGTAAAATCTATGCTTTAGCTTAATGCGGTGCATTTATGAGACAAAATTACAAAAATAATCCAATCACAGGCCATCTCAGAGCAATAAATCTCGCATTATGGCGTCGCTGACGAGCCAGTGACATTCGGGGATACGTAGCCATGAGCCGTGCTGCACAAGCCACCCCTTAATAATATAAGGTCGCGCCGCCTGCAACACGCAAGTACGGGCGTCAGCGGGCAAAACAGCTGTATCAAGGCCATCGGCCGTGCGCAATGCCGTGATAATAACATCGTTGATGCGGTCGACCATCGTTTCCTCCTCTATGGAAGCACCGGCGGCCAGCCATGCCTTAATATCATGAGGTGCGGCACGGCGGATGCCGTCAGCTGCAAGGCTATGTGCTCCGGGGCCGAGTCCGAGATATGGCGTGCCGTCCCAGTAGGATGAATTGTGGCGGGAACGACAGCCGGGACGCGCGAAATTGGAAATTTCGTAATGTTCCATTCCGGCTTCGGCAGCCTGACGGCACAGGGTTGCGTACATATCCGCCACTATATCGTCGTCAACGGGCTTGATTTTCCCGGCCATAAGCATGGCAGTCAAGCGTGTGCCCGGCTCATATCCGAGACTGTAGGCCGAAAGGTGCTCTATGCCTGTAGCGAGCAATGTGTCAAGGCTATACTGCCACGTATCGGTGGTCTGCCCCGGCAGGCCGTAAATAAGATCGCAGCTGATGTTATCAAAGCCGACACCGCGAAGCGTCTCGATAGCTTTCAATGCCGCGTCAGCCGTATGACGCCGTCCCACCGCGGCCAATTCGCTGTCCAGAAGGCTCTGCACACCCATGCTGACTCTGTTGAATCCTAAAGTGCGCCACAGCCCGGCCCGGGCCGAATCAACATCCTCGGGATTCACCTCGATAGTGCGCTCGCAGGCTTCCGCCATAGGCAGCGCACGACACAGACGCTCAAGCATACAACTGTCGATACAGGAAGGAGTGCCGCCTCCGAAATAAATTGTGTTTACAGGAGCGTCGCCCAGTTCGGAACGTCTTCGGCCATACTCCAGGAGAATGCCTTCGATTACTTTCTCCGTCAGATCAAGGCGCGGAGTAGAGAAAAAATCGCAATACGCACATTTGGCATGGCAGAACGGTATATGAACATAAATGCCTGCCATAGTCTATTCGCGGGGAGTCTTGACGCGACCGCACATCGGAGCGAACACGCAATAGTTGCACGATGGAGAATCCTCCGCTGCCTGGACAAAAGACTTGTCGACGTCGAAAATCTCACATATCAGTTCACGTAATGCCGGAAGGTATTCGGCGCTGACGCTACGATAGTCGGTAATGTCCTGTCCGTCGATTTTTATATTGCGGATTTCGTTTTGCGGAATCATATCAAGGAATACGTAGAGCGATGGCTGAATGGCCTCCATATAACCCGTAATGGCGGCATAAGCCTCGCAATACGCCAGAATCTGGAGCACTGCATCAGTGTGGTGCTGCGCGCTGTCGAAAATGTCGGCGAACTTGACGTCGAGTTTGTCCGAGCCGGTCTTGTAATCGATGAAACGCAGACCTTCGGCAGTCTTGTCCACGCGGTCGATCTTCATCTTGAAGTTGATGGTGAGTCCGGGGGCTATCTGCCACGGTCCTACGACTTCCATTTCGCCCTGGCGGTAGCGGTAGGCCTCAGTTTCTCCCCACTTCTTGATTTCCAGCGAGAACATCTTTCGGAGAATGTCGATCATAAGGTCCCGCATAATTTGTCCCTCTACCGGCATTGGAGTTTTCCCGTCATCCTCGCGGTTGTAGTAATATTTGTTTATCAGCCGTTCCACTACGGGTGTATATCGGTCGGCCAGTCCGCCTACAATGCCACGCAGCACTGCCGGCGTCATTTCGCGCTCGCGGTAATCATCGTAGATGGCCTGGGCGGATGCGTGGAATATCGTGCCGAACGAAGCCATGTCCATAAAGCCGGTCACGGCCTCCTCTCCACTGAGGCGGCACACATTCTGGAGATAGAACTTCAACCCGCAGTGCTTGTAGTTCTTAAGTGCCGATGCTGATATACAGGACTGCCCTCCCTCGCGGAAACGGCGCAGAAGCTGCTCAACAGCACCTTTTTTATCGATAGATATGACTCGCTTTTCAGGCGCTATGGCACCAAAATCCACATTGCGGAAATGCAGGTTCCCGGCGTCGGGATAAAGATATTGCAACTGTGAGATAAAACGCGAAGCCTCTCCGGTGCCGCTGCCGGCGTCGCGGGAGTCGTACAGCAGTGCAACCCGTTGAGCACGTCCGATAAGGCGGTAGAAGTAATATGCCGAGTCGTTCTCGGCACGGTCGGTGGGCGGCAGTCCGTAGCCGGCTCGTAGACTGTTCGGTATCATGGTACCTGCTACCGAGCGCTGCGGGAATATTCTCTCGTTCATCGACAATATCATGACATTGTCGAAGTCGAGGCCACGTGTCTCGGCCATGCTCATTATCTGCATGCCTTTAAGCGGCGTGCCGGCCATCGTTATCGTCATGCCGCGCAGCGCTCGCTCGAACAGCGCGAAGTACGAGCGTTCGCCGGCCTCTACTCCATATTCCCTAATCATAGCGGCTATCTCGTCGATGTCGGCACGTAACGCGCCAAGTATCTGTATCTCCCATCCGGCACCTGCACCGGAAACCGCCGCGAACAAAGCGCTCAGCCCGTCGAACAGCTCCGACAGATATGCTCCCACACCGCCTATATCCCTCATATCCTCCACAGCACGGAATATGAACGCCAGCGAGGGCGCACAGGATGCAATCATGTCGGAGTCGAGTGTGTAGAGATTGCGTCCTATGATGTAGTCGCGCAGTCGACTGCCTTCCTCGCCTGCGGCTGTACGCAAGTGCGGATGGCCTGTCACCTCAAGCACATCCTCATAGAAAAAACGCCACGTACCCCTGACGCGCCTTATCCGCATCTGCATCGAAACGATAGACCGCAACAACGCGGCAAACGAGGTGCCGGCGAACGGAAGACCCATCGTGATGTTGACAGCGCGTATTTCGGGCGGCAGACTGTGGAGCATGTGCATCAGCAGACTCTCGTCCGGCAATATTACGGCCGTGCCTATGGGATTGTCAAGGTCAATGTAACCGGCTTCCGCCCATTCCCGCAGAATCTGGGCCGCAAGTTTGGTCTGTGCCGTGCGCGAAGGTATTCCGGCGGCTGTTATGTCCGGATAACGGTCTATACCGACAGATTCAAAATCGGCAGGCATAGGAAAACGCCTCACCAATCGACCCAACGAACGGAATGCCGCATTGTCGGGACGTACACCTCCGTGTCCGTCGCTGACGTAAGGAGAAGATGTGTCCCAGAAAAAGTCAGCTATTCCAAGATGCCGCATCCGGTTGAAAATCAATATCTCCATGGTGCCGGGGTTGTTGAAGCCAACAAAGACATATTTCACACCGGCGAGCATGGGGTTGTCGGTTCCGAGATTCTGCAGTGCCTCGCGGTACTGACGTCCGGCGGTGGTGTAGCCCTGCTTCTGAAGCCGGCTCACAAATGCCTCATATATCTCAGGCAGAATAGCCCATAGCGAAAGAAAGCGACTTTTGATATCATCTTCTCCCGAGAGCGTCATGTGGTTCCAGAAACGCCCTGCCGAGTCCGGCACAGCATTTTCGCCGAACAGCTCACGTGCCACGGCCCGTTGAGATTCGTCGAGATAGTCGGCCGAAATCTCGCGCACCCTGCCAAGGTTGGTGTACAATGCGTGTGCGTCCACTCCGTTTCTGTCAATCTCGTCGAAATCGTTGAGAATCATCTGACCCCAGAATATGAAGCGGTCAAAATCGCTTGGCGGTGTTGCGCCGCCGTGAGACGCAAGCACCTCACGATAGGCAGCATACAGCTCGAAAAGACATTTGCGTTGCGATGCCTCAGGCACCCCCGACATACGCGCGACCAGGGAACCTATGGTGACAAAGCGTGGCATAAACATCGTGTCCGATGCACGCTGCTGTATGTATCGCTTCAGGAAGCGGCCGCTGCGTCGGTTGGGAAACACGAAGATATAGTCCTCCATATGGCTCCGGCGTTCCGGCTCCATATAGTAGTCTGCCACTTGCTCGAGAAATTTCTGCATGGCGAGGTTCAGCGTTTCAACAGCAGGATTACCTTTATAGCCACATCAAATCCGACTATCTTGGCATTGGCATTTGCAGTGATGTCGGCACGGGCCGCATCGAAGACTGCCATCAGTTCCTCTATATTGCGTTCGTTGACAAACGGCGAGAAGCGGCTGCTGAAGGCCTCCTCTCCGGCATTCATGCTGTTGAGGGGCGCCACATGCAGTGCGTAGATAAAGTTCTCGCGCAACATATGGCACGCATAACTGAAAAAATCAAGCACACCTTCGCGTCCTTCCTTGGCGAGGTCGTTGCTCCAACCGCGTAAGTCGGCCACCTTTCGCTGATAAGCCAGGCGCATAAGAGCCATAAAGCGGTCAAGATTTTCCTTGCCACGACCTGAAATCCCGAGCAGAGCAGCCGCACGGTTCACATTGCCGCCTGCCAGACGCGCTATGTTCGCAGCCTCGCCGGCGTCTATGCCTTTTGAGGAAACGAGCCAGGACGCAAGCTCAGCATCATCGTAACGGCGCACCGCAATACGCTGCGTGCGGGAATATATCGTTGGCAGCACGTCGCGGGAACTGTTGCTCACCATTATGAACTTGGTGTCGTCCGACGGCTCCTCAACCAGTTTCAGAAGCTTGTTGGCTGTCTCTTCCCTCATACGTTCCGGCAGCCATAGCAGCACTACTTTATAGCGCGAGCCATGAGCTGTGAAGCCCAGGCGACGGAGCAGTTCGGCGCCTTCCTCCACATAAATCTGCGGCTGCGCATTGACATTGTCGAGCATCGACAGCCAGCGCTCGAAATCCATGAACGGCCACTCCGACATGAAGTCGCAGAACACGTCGATGTAGTCGGCCGAGATTGCCGTACCACCCTTTTTAACGACAGGAAAGGAGAACAGCGTGTCGATATGGTTGAAACTCTGATGCTGCAGACAGGCCGGGCATTTACCGCAAGGCTCGCCGTCGTGACGGTCGGTACAGTGCAGATACTGCGCCAAGGCTCTTGCGAGCATGAATTTGCCTGTGCCCGAGGGACCCTCGAGCATAAGCGCGTGCGGCACACGATCGGTATCGACCATGTCGCGCAGGCGCTGCTTCACGTCGTCGTGAAAGGGTATGTCGGAAAATCTCATGACTTCTGCCGGCGCCCGTGTTCGGCGACATAGCGCCGCACTTCCTGAAACAGATCCGTGGCGAATACGAAATCGTTCAGGGCCTCGTTGGAGGTGTTGTAGATCTGGCTCATATCCCCTACCCACTCGCGGTAGCCGTTGCGGATGAAGATTATGTTCTCGCCTATACCGAGTACCGAATTCATGTCGTGGGTATTAATCACGGTAGTCATGTTGTACTCGTGAGTGATGTCGCTCAGCAGTTCGTCAATCAGAATCGACGTCCTGGGATCGAGGCCCGAGTTCGGCTCGTCGCAGAAAAGGTATTTAGGATTCAGCGCAATCGCACGGGCAATTGCGACGCGCTTCTGCATGCCGCCGGAAATCTCGCTGGGATATTTTTTTTCGGCGCCCTTGAGGTTGACACGTTCCAGACAGAACATCGCACGGTCGAGCATCTCGGCATGGCTCATGCCCGTGAACATCACAAGCGGAAACATCACATTGCCAAGCACCGTCTCGGAATCGAATAGCGCCGAGCCCTGGAAGAGCATGCCTATCTCCTTGCGCAGTTCCTTCACCTCGGCCGTGTCCATACGCATTATGTCACGTCCATCAAACAGAATTTCGCCCTGCTCGGGACGCATAAGGCCCACAAGCGATTTAAGCATCACGGTCTTGCCGGAACCACTCTGACCGATTATAAGGTTGGTTTTTCCGGTCTCGAAAGTGGCGCTCACATCGTGCAGCACAGTCGTGCCGTCGAAACTTTTGGTTATGTTCTTGACCTCGATCATTGCAGCAGGAGTTTGGTGAGAATCACATCGAAAAGCAGAATGAGAATACTGCTGGAAACAACGCCGTTGGTGCTGGCCTTACCGACATCAAGAGCGCCGCCCTTGACGTAATAGCCGAAGAAAGACGCCACGGAAGCTATGATGAAGGCAAATACAAGCGACTTGATGAGACCGTACCACACGTACCATTCCTGGAACAGAGCCTGCAATCCGTAGACATAGCGGCTTACGGTGATGATATCGGTGAACTGAGCCACAAGCCAGCCGCCGACAAAAGATGTGGCAATGCACAGGATGCCGAGAACCGGCATAAAGGCGACGAAAGCCAATATTTTGGGCAAGACAAGATAATTGGCTGAATTTACGCCCATTATCTCCAGCGCATCAATCTGTTCCGTGACGCGCATAGTGCCTATTTCGGAAGCGATATTGCTGCCGACTTTGCCGGCAAGTATAAGACACAGAATGCTGTTGGAGAATTCCAGCAGGACAATGTCGCGCGTGGCGAGGCCTACGGTATATGCAGGAATGAGAGGCGACATGATGTTGAGCTGCATCTGTATGGCGATTACAGCGCCTATGAACACGGAGATGATAAGCACAAGCGGTATGGAGTCGACGCCGAGCTTTACGACTTCGTCAAGTACTCGACGGCCGAAAACGCGCCACTTGTCGGGCAACGCGAACACCCGCTTCATGAACAGGCAGTAGCGGCCAAAGGTGCTTATGGAGTTGGTAAGTAGCATATTCTTGTATTTGGCGCAAATTTACAAAAAATTTGCGGCATTACCGTTGCCCAAGGAAAATAAAACCAACTTTAACCCACAAGAGACTACAGCCTGTCGGCGAGGAGCCACCATGCAAAGCGCCAGTAATGAATTTTCCGCTTAATACGCTTGGGGTCATGGATTACCTGAAAGAGCGATTCAAGATGATGGTCGGTCCACCATTTTCCGGCCCTGAGATTTCGTCCCGTGAACACATCGAAACTGCCTCCGAGTCCCTGATATATTGCCTCAGGGTGTCGTTTCTGCATTTCGGCCATCAGCAGCTCCTGACGGGGAGAGCCCATGGCTACGAATACAACATCGGGGCGTTTCTCGGCAATGTCGGCAAGAAGTGCCTCCTTTTCTTTCTGATCGTTAATGAAGCCGTTGCGGCGTCCGGCTATGTGTATGTCCGGGTACTTCTCCTGCAACTTGGCAACCACCTCCTTATTGACATCCTCAGTAGCGCCAACAATATAAAATGACTTCTCAGAATGAAAACGGTCTATAATCATCAGCCACAAGTCGCATCCGGCAACTTTGCATGCCTGCGGATAGCCTTTCTTCCGCAAGGCGAACACGGGGCCGTCGCCGTCGCAGTATCCGATGTTCCGGTTGATTATCTCTCGCGTCTCATCAGTGGCGTGCATCACTTTTTCGGCATTTATCGCAACAAGTATGCCTTTGCGGCTGTCGGCGAAATCGATAATCTCGTCGGCACTCCTGAAAGGATAAACATTCACACCCCTAAGACTGATTGTTTTCATTATCTGACTAAAACTTAGTGTTTAAAGACTTTTATTCGACACTTGCAGGCTAAGGTTCAGAGGGTAGATTCATAAAAACAACGGCTATGCCTACGGTTTATTGCCTCGCGCCGGCAACTTTCTCTCATTGACGACAACTCTTGCCTATCCATTGTATTCGCGCCTGCTCGGGCAGTTGCAAGTGTGGAATATGTTTTGTAACTTTGCCCGATAAAATTGTATATATGGAAAAGGAAAATTCCACGCCGGCGGCACAACCTCGCCGAGAACGGACCTCCCGCATAATTCGCCTGCTCTGGATTGGCTTCATCATCTTCATAAGCGCCATAACTCTGTTCTTCATTCTCATCTACAACGGCGTCATAGGCTACATGCCTCCGGTAGAGGAGCTTAAAAACCCCCAGGACAGATTCGCGTCGGTCATTTACAGCGCCGACGGCAAAGAGATGGGACGCTACTTCCGAGGCACCGGCAACCGTGTGTACGCCGACTTCGACGAAATATCGCCGAACATGGTCAACGCCCTTATCGCCACCGAGGATGTTCGTTTCGTCAACCACTCCGGCATCGACGTGAAAGCAATCAGCCGCGCGATTTTCAAAACGATACTACTGGGGCAGAAAAGCGCCGGAGGTGGTTCTACCATCACCCAGCAGCTCGCCAAACAGCTGTACACACCGCCAAGCTCCGGCTTTATCAGCCGCGCCATGCAGAAGCCTATCGAGTGGATGATTGCCATCAAGCTCGAGCGTTTCTACAGCAAAGAAGAGATCATCAAGATGTATCTCAACCAGTTTGATTTCCTTTACAACGCGGTAGGCATCAAGAGCGCGGCAAAGGTGTATTTCAACACCACCCCCGACAACCTCGACATACATCAGGCTGCCCTGTTGGTGGGAATGGTTAAAAACCCGTCGTATTTCAACCCGGTGCGCCATCCGCAGCGGGCGTTGGACCGCCGCAATGTCGTGCTTGAACAAATGTGCAAAGCCGGATATATTTCGCGCGAGCAGCTCGATTCGCTGACTGCTCTCCCTCTTGGTCTCGACTTCCACCGTATCGACCATAAGGAAGGACTCGCCCCATACTTCCGCGAAGAACTGAGGCGCATTCTCACGGCTCATAAGCCCCGACGCGAGGACTACGCATCGTGGGAAGGTCAGAAGTATGTTGACGACAGCATAGCCTGGGCCACAAATCCGCTGTTTGGCTGGATAGACAAGAATCCCAAGGCAGACGGATCTCATTACGACATATATTCCGACGGCCTGCGCATCTACACCACTATAGATTCCAGGATGCAGAAATATGCCGAAGAGGCCGTGAACGAGCACATGCGCAGCCTGCAGAAAGCGTTCTTCCGCGAAAAGAAAGGTTCTGCCACAGCGCCCTACACCTCGCGCCAGGACGAGCTGTCCACGACAATGCGTCAGAAACTCATAAGCAACGCCGTCCGCCAGAGCGAGCGCAGGCGTGTAGCCAAGCTCTGCGGTAAGAGCGATGCTGAAATCACAGCCGAATTCAATACGCCGGTAGAAATGACTGTTTTCAGTTATGAAGGTCCCATAGATACAGTCATGACACCTCTCGACTCAATACTTTACACCAAGAGTTTCCTGCGCACCGGCTTTATGTCCATGGACCCGGGAAACGGTCATGTGAAAGCATATGTGGGAGGTCCTGACTTCCGATTCTTCCAGTACGACATGGTATCTACGGGCCGACGACAGATAGGCTCCACCATCAAGCCGTTCCTCTACACATATGCCATGGAATCGGGATTCACGCCATGCAGCCATCTTCTTAATGAACAGCCTACATTCACCGACGAAAGCGGACGCCTGTGGTCGCCACGAAATTCGGGCCATTCGCGTATAGGCGAGGAAGTGGACTTGCGCTGGGCGTTGACTAACTCCAACAACTGGATTTCAGCCCGGCTTATGGCACAGCTCAGCCCCGCCGAACTGGTGAAGCGCATGCATTCCTACGGAATCACCAATAGCCTGCCGGCTGTATTGTCGCTCTGCCTTGGCCCATGCGAGGTCTCTGTAAAGGAAATGGTTACGGCATATAGTGCTTTCGCCAACAACGGCATGCGCACCGACCCCATGTTCGTAACAGCCATAGCCGATAATAACGGCAACATCATCAGCGAATTCACGCCTGTCCAGACAGAGGTTATAACCGACACCGGGTACTGGCGCATATTAAGCATTTTGCTGAACGTGGTAGACAGCGGCACCGGCAACCGACTGCGCCGCGCCCCTTACAACCTGACCGCACAGATGGGCGGCAAGACAGGAACGACCAACTTCAACGCCGACGGCTGGTTCATGGGCTTTACGCCCGAGCTCGTCAGCGGTGTGTGGGTAGGCGGAGAAGAACGCTACATCCATTTCAACTCAATGGCCGAAGGTCAGGGCGCAAGCATGGCACTCCCCATTTACGGCAAGTACATCAGCCGGGTATATGCCGATCCATCGCTGAATTACAGTCAGGACACACGTTTCAAGTTCCCGGCAACGGTTGACCTCTGTGGCGGCGAACTGATGGGCGACGAGATTCCGGAAACAGCCGAGGAAGCCATCGAGGGAGTATTCGACTAAGTTTGGCTCAAATGTTTTTCAGCACAAAATCGGGTCAGTTTCAATAATTTTACTAAATTTGCACGATAATTGGCGACCGTAGCAGGCCGTTCAAACATAACAATCAACCGGAAAAATACATTTCTTAAACCTATTTATTATGGAAATTTCCCATATCGAACACATCGGCATTGCCGTTCCGTCGCTCGACGAGGCAATCCCCTTCTACGAGAACATGCTCGGCTTCAAGTGCTTCGCCATCGAAGAAGTACCTGACCAGAAAGTACGCACCGCGTTCTTCAAGGTCGGTCAGACCAAGATTGAGCTTCTGGAAGGCACCGCCGAAGACAGCGCCATCTCCAAGTTCATCGCCAACAACGGCGGCCGCGGCGGCATCCAGCATGTAGCCTTCGCAGTGGAAGACGGTGTTGCCAACGCCCTGGGCGAACTCGAGAGCAAAGGCTGCCGTCTCATCGACAAGGCTCCCCGCAAGGGCGCCGAAGGCCTCAACATAGCTTTCGTTCACCCCAAAAGCAGCATAGGCACCCTCGTGGAGCTGTGCGAAGATCCGAACAAATAATGTCTCCGGCGGCTCACTCCTGGGCCGCCATCTCACACTAATAAAGAATTACAGAAGTAATGAGCAATCAGCTTGAAAAAGTACAAGAGCTCATAGAGCTCCGTGCCCAGGCCCGCCTCGGCGGCGGCGAAAAAGCCATCGAAAAGCAGCATGAACGCGGCAAATACACAGCCCGCGAACGCATCGCGCAGTTGCTGGACGAAGGCTCGTTTGAGGAGCTCGACATGTTTGTGCGCCATCGCTGCACGAACTTCGGCCAGGAAAAGAAATCGTTCCTCGGCGACGGCGTAGTCACCGGTTACGGCACAATCGAGGGCCGTCTTGTTTACGTCTTCGCACAGGACTTCACAGTATTCGGCGGTTCACTCTCCGAGACCATGGCGCTGAAGATCTGCAAAGTAATGGATATGGCCATGAAGATGGGCACTCCCGTCATCGGCCTTAACGACTCCGGCGGTGCCCGCATCCAGGAAGGCATCAATGCACTCGCAGGCTACGCAGAGATATTCCAGCGCAACATCATGGCCAGCGGTGTCATTCCCCAGATCAGCGCTATCCTCGGCCCCTGCGCCGGCGGTGCCGTCTACTCCCCTGCCCTGACCGACTTCACCATCATGGCTAAGGGCATCAGTTACATGTTCCTTACCGGTCCTAAGGTTGTGAAGACCGTAACCGGCGAGGATGTGACTCAGGATGCACTCGGCGGTGCCGAGGTACATGCAGCCAAAAGCGGTGTGGCACATTTCGCCGCCGAAGACGGCGAGGACGCCCTGCGCATCATCCGCAAGCTCTTCAGTTTCATTCCGCAGAACAACCTCGAAGAGCCGCCGCTGGTTCCCTGCACCGATCCCATCGACCGTCTCGAGGACTCGCTGAACGAAATCATCCCCGACTCTGCCAACCGTCCTTACGACATGTACGAGGTAATCGGCGCCATCATCGACAACGGCGAATTCCTCGAAGTGCAGCGCGATTATGCCAAGAACCTCATCGTGGGCTTCGCCCGCTTCAACGGTCAGGCTGTCGGCATCGTTGCCAACCAGCCCAAGTACCTCGCAGGCGTGCTCGACAGCAACGCATCGCGCAAGGGTGCACGCTTCGTCCGTTTCTGCGACGCCTTCAATATTCCTCTGGTTACTCTCGTCGATGTGCCCGGATTCCTGCCCGGTACCGGCCAGGAGTACAACGGCGTGATACTGCACGGCGCCAAACTGCTCTACGCATACGGCGAAGCCACTGTGCCCAAAGTAACCGTGACACTGCGCAAGAGCTACGGCGGCAGCCACATCGTCATGAGCTGCAAGCAGCTGCGCGGCGACATGAACTACGCATGGCCTACGGCCGAAATCGCCGTTATGGGCGGTGCCGGCGCTGTGGAGGTGCTGTATGCCAAGGAGGCCAAGGCATCGGACGATCCCAAGAAGGTTCTCGCCGAGAAGGAGGCTGAGTACAACAAGCTCTTCTGCAACCCCTACAATGCTGCACGCTACGGATACATCGACGATGTAATCGAACCGCGCAACACCCGCTTCCGCGTAATCCGTGCCCTGCAGCAGCTTGCCACCAAGAAGGTGACCAATCCCGCCAAGAAGCATGGCAACATACCTCTGTAAGCCATTATGAAAAAAAGAATAATAATAGCAGCAATCGCCCTCGCCGCCGGCACATCGCTTATCTCGGCACAAAGCCGCAAAGCAGTGCGCCTCAACGAGGTGATGGTTGAGAATTCCTCAAGCATCGTCGACGATTACGGCGAGCATCACGGTTGGATAGAACTGTTCAACGCCAACTTCGCTCCCGTCGAAATCTCGAGCATGTTTTTGACAAACGACTCCACGCAGCCGCGCAAGTATCCCGTGCCGCTGGGCGACGTAAACACTCGCATCCACAAACGCCAGCATGTGGTGTTCTTCACCGACGGAGAGCCGGAAAAAGGAACTTTCCACACCAATTTCACGCTCACTCCGGGCCAGGACAACTGGGTTGGCCTCTACGATGCGGACGGCTCGCTTATCGATGCCATTGTCATTCCCGCTTCCGTCGGCACTGACCAGACGTACGCCCGTGCTACGGACGGAGATGGGGCATGGGCTGTCCGTAACGGTCAGGGGTCGCTCTACATCACGCCCTCCAGCGCCAATGTAATCAAGGACGGCAAGGACAGAGTCAAGATGTTTGCCGAGATAGACGAGAACGGCTTCGGCATGTCTATCATGGCTATGGCGGTTGTGTTCTCCGCACTGCTTGTGTTGTGCCTGTGCTTCTACGGCATCGGTGCCATAAACAAGCGCCTCGCCCGGACAAAGAAAATCGTCAGTGCCGGAGCCGACCACAATGACAAGGGTGTACGCGCAACGACCGCACACGACAGCGGCGAGGAAATCGCAGCTATCGTAATGGCCCTGCACGAGCACTTCAATGCCCACGACGCAGAAAACACAATCCTGACAATCAACAAAGTGAAACGCGCCTATTCGCCCTGGAGCTCGAAGATCTACGGACTGCGTGAGCTCCCCGCATTCCAGGGTCATCGCAAATAATGCACTCTCAACCACCAAACCCGTTATCAATACAGAACAATGAAAGAATACAAATATAAAATCAACGGCAACACCTACAAAGTAGGCGTCGGCGATCTCAACGACAACGTCGTTGAAGTGGAAGTGAACGGCGTACCCTACAAAGTGGAAATGGAGAAGGAGAAGGCCGCTGCCGTCAAGGTTGTCAGCACTCCCCGTGCTGCGGCCGCACCCCGTACTGCCACCGGCGAGAAAGTGATAGCCAAGGCCGCGAGCAATCTCGGCGGCGAGAGTGTGAAGTCGCCTCTGCCCGGCGTTGTGCTCAGCATCCCGGTAAAGGTCGGCGACTCCGTGAAGGCAGCCGACACCGTCCTCGTGCTTGAAGCCATGAAGATGGAAAATGCCATACATGCCGGACGCGACGGACGCGTGGCCTCCATCAATGTCAACGCCGGCGACTCCGTGCTTGAGGGTGCCGTGCTCCTTACCATTGAATAAACCGTGTGATTATGTCATTCGGCGATTTTCTGCTCAATAACCTCCGTCAGTTCTGGGAACTGACAGGTTTTGCCAATGCCGAGTTCGGCAACTTCGTCATGCTGGCCGTAGGCCTCTTCTTCATATGGCTTGCCATCAAGAAGAACTTCGAGCCCATGCTGCTGGTGCCAATCGGTTTCGGCATATTGGTAGGCAACGTTCCTTTCAATACCACCGCAGGTCTTGAGGTAGGTATCTACGAGGAAGGATCGGTGCTCAACATCCTCTACAACGGCGTTTCGGCCGGATGGTATCCGCCGCTGATATTCCTCGGCATCGGTGCCATGACCGATTTCTCGGCCCTGATTGCCAATCCCAAGCTGATGCTCATCGGTGCTGCCGCACAGTTCGGTATCTTCGGTGCCTACATGGTAGCCCTGCTGCTCGGCTTCGCTCCCGACCAGGCCGGTGCCATCGCCATTATCGGCGGCGCCGACGGCCCCACGGCCATCTTCCTGTCGTCAAAGCTGGCCCCGAACCTCATGGGTGCCATTGCCGTGTCGGCCTACAGCTATATGGCTCTTGTGCCCGTGATCCAGCCGCCTATCATGCGCCTGCTCACGACAAAAAAGGAACGCCTTATACGCATGAAGCCCGCACGTGCCGTCAGCCAGAACGAGAAGATTATCTTCCCCATCGTAGGCATGTTGCTCACCTGCTTCGTTGTTCCTTCGGGCCTTCCCCTGCTGGGCATGCTCTTCTTCGGCAACCTGCTGCGTGAATGCGGCGTCACTACCCGTCTGGCCAAGACTGCCAGCAATGCGCTCACCGACATAGTGACCATCCTGCTCGGCCTCACAGTGGGCGCATCCACCCAGGCATCGCAGTTCCTGACACCCCAGACCATCTTCATCTTCTTCCTGGGCTTCATGGCATTCATCATTGCCTCGGCCAGCGGCGTACTGTTCGTCAAGCTGTTCAACCTCGTGCTCCCGAAGAACAAGAAGATCAATCCTCTCATCGGCAACGCCGGCGTTTCGGCAGTTCCCATGAGCGCACGTATCTCCAACAACCTCGGTCTGGAGTACGATCCGTCGAACTATCTGCTGATGCACGCCATGGGTCCGAATGTGGCCGGCGTCATCGGTTCGGCAGTAGCAGCCGGCGTTCTGCTCGGATTCCTCTGCTGATAATTCCATCCTTATCATGTAAGGCAGGTTCGCCATTTGTGGCTTACCTGCCTTACTTTTTGCCTTAAAAAATTAAAAAACAAAGGGCTGACAGCGAAAAAATAATTATCTTTGCAAAGATATATCAACATAATAGCGCCCGAGGCGCGTACAAGCAACATATGAAGCTGAAATACATTGCATTATGCATGGCCGGAGCCGGAATGGCTCTGTATGCGGCAGCACAGAACAATATCGCCGAGGAAGTGGCATGGGTCATAGGCGACGACCCGATATATAAATCGGACATCGAACACGCCTATCAGGAGATGCAGCAGGACCGTCAGACCATAGTCGGCGACCCGTACTGCTATATCCCAGAAGAAATAGCAATTGAACGTCTGTTTCTGCATCAGGCCGACCTCGACACCGTGGAGGTGCAGGAAAGCATGGTTCAGCAGCAGGTAGACGCGCAGATGAATTTTCTTGTCAGCAATCTCGGCAGCCGAGAAAAAGTGGAACAATACTTCAGAAAGCCGTATTCCGAAATACGCGACCAGTATGCCACTAACATCACAAACCGCTTCCGTGTCAATCAGGTCAAGCAGTCGCTCACAAAGAACGTCAAAGTCACGCCCAGCGATGTACGCCGCTATTTCAACAAGCTGCCGCAGGACAGCATACCTTTCGTCCCCCTGCAGGTAGAGGCCCAGATCATCACCATCAATCCTCCCGTTCCACGTGAGGAAATCGAGAGCGTCAAGGCACGTCTGCGCGACTATACCGACCGCGTGAATCGCGGCGAAAGCGACTTCTCTACCCTCGCCATCCTCTACAGCGAAGCCCCCGAGGGTGTGCGCGGCGGTGAACTCGGCTTCGTAGGCCGTGCCACCCTTGTGCCCGAATTCGCAGCCGTGGCGTTCAACCTCAACGACCCCAAGAAGGTCTCCAAGATAGTGGAGACCGAGTTCGGCTACCACATAATACAGCTTATAGAGAAACGCGGCGACCGTATCAACTGCCGCCACATACTTCTGCGTCCCAAAGTCAGCGACGAAGACCTCACAAAAGCCATTACTCGCCTTGACAGCCTCCGTACCGATATAGTCGACAACAAAACCATAGATTTCGAGACGGCCGCCCGCTACGTGTCGCAGGACAAGGACACCCGCTACAGCAACGGCCGCATGACAAACCAGGAGACCGGAACCACGCAGTTCGAGATGTCGCAGTTGCCGCAGGAAGTGGCGCGCGTGATTGCCGGCATGCAGCCCGGCGAAATCTCCAAGCCATTCGTTATGAAGGACCCGAAGCGCGACCGCGAGATAGTGGCTCTGGTGAAGCTCACACGACGCATCGACGCCCATCAGGCCAACCTCGGCGATGACTACCAGATGATAAAGAATATGTACGAGGAGTCGACCAAGCAGTCCATTATCGACAAATGGCTGGAAAAGAAAATTGCCGACACCTACGTGCGTATTGAAGACGGCTGGCGTGGATGTGATTTCCGCCACAAAGGCTGGATTAAATCGAAATAAACCTCTGTGAAACTGAAGCCTAACAGCTCGGCCATAGCGGCGCTATCGGTGCTGGCGGCAGTCAGTCTCGGCGTCCCGGCTCTGTCGCAGCATCCGCAGTCGGCACCTCCGGTTATAGCGCCACAGATACCCGCAGCCGACCGTACGGCCGGTAACCGTGTTTTTCTGGAACATGCCAATGTGCTGCGCAAGTCGGAACGCGACGAGTACATGGTCGTGCAGGGCAATGTCCTCTTTACCAAGGGGCCGATGTACATGCGCTGTGACAGCGCACATTTCTATCCCGACACGGAGTCGATGGACGCATTCGGCAACGTCAGCATGGAACAGGGCGACACGCTCTTCGTCTACGCCGACGAGCTGAACTACGACGGCGCCACCGAAGTGGCCTACCTCTACAGCGACGCCGGGAAACAGGTACGCCTGATCAACAAAGATGTGATGCTCGAAACTCCGGAGTTCACCTACGACATGCGCAGCGACATCGGGTATTACGGTGCGGGCGGAGTGCTCACTGACAGTCACAACCGCCTTCGCAGCATCGAAGGAGAATACATGCCGTCGACCAAAGAAGCCAATTTCTACGGAAACGTGCATCTCAACTCCCATTCAAAAACCGACACACACAAAATCTACACCAACACCCTATATTACAACACCACAACACACGTGGCGGAGTTGTACTCTCCCAGCCGGGTTGTCAATGCCAAGGCCACGATATACACGCGCGAAGGCACATACAACACCGAGACAAACATCAGCAATCTGTACGACCGTTCCACAGTAGTAGGAGCAGAGGGCGGACAGCAGCTGACGGCCGACACAATTTTTTATGACAAAGTTGCAGGCTATGGCGAAGGTTTCGGCTCGGTGGAACTGACCGACACTGCCAATTGCTCTATAGTACTCGGCGATTATGGCTACTACAATCAGGAACGCGACAGCGCATTTATCACCGGCCATGCTCAGCTGCAGCAATACAATGAAGGCGATACTCTGTATATGCACGGCCGCTATATCGAGAGTTTCCGTGACATAATGCACACCGAGGTGGCGGAGGACACCGTGCTCGGCATCCCCGCGCATATAGTGGCCGACACGAGTCATGTGGCAGTGGTGTATCCGCGTGTCCGCTTCTGGCGCGTCGACGTGCAGGGCGTGGCTGATTCCATGCGCTTCACCCAGCGTGACTCAATGTTGCGCATGTACGTCAATCCTGTCATATGGAGTGGAGAACGTCAGATATTCGGAGACGTCATAGAACTTCACATGAACGATTCCACAGTGGACCGCGCGCGGTTGCCGCAAAACGCGTTCACTGCCGAGCATATCGAGGACGTGCATTACAGTCAGCTTGGCGGAAAAGAAATGATAGCCTACTTCACGGACGGAGAACTGACGCATCTTGACGTCAACGGCAACGTTGAAATAATCATGTATCCGGAGGAAAGCGACTCCACCATAAACAAGATTGTGAATGCCGAGAGTAGCTTTCTTTCGGCTGACTTTCACCAGCGCGCCGTAGAACGGATTCTTATGTATCCCGAAACGTCCGGTACCGTCACTCCGCTGTTCCTTGCTAAGAAGAATCTGTTCTTCCTTCCTAAGTTCAAATGGTTTGAAAGTATCCGGCCGCGCGACCGTTTCGACATTTTCGTCGTACCGGACGAGATGGAACAGATAATGGCATCGGCGCCTCGTCCTGTGCCGGAAACAAAGTCTGTCAAGCCCACACCTCGACCTGTTGCTGTTCCGGCTACACAGCCACAGGAAGCAGCACCGGCCGAAGATGCGACCGCCCCCGAGGTTGCCGAGCCATCTGAGTCCGTGGAGGTTCAAACTCCTGAAGAACCATCGGCTGAGAGCGTCGAAGAGAAAGAAACGGAAGAAAAGAGCGACGGCAGCGAGTCTGAAACCGAGAACAGCGACGAAACCACTGCAACGCCGGAGACCATCGCTGAGTAAGCGCTTATCTGCGCCGCCTTATTATCTTACCGGTAGGGGTATATTGAAATGCCTCCTCTGCAAAAATATGCTTTGGCGCGGTTTTCCTGTCGGGCAGACGGTCTACTATCGCGTGCACTCTGTCCAGTTCGTTTTCGCCGCCTTCAATCACGAGCGCTACAGCTTGTCCCCATTTGTTGTCGGTAATGCTCGTTATATAAAACGGCAAGTCCATATAGGGTGCAAGCATCTTCTCAATCTGTTCAGGAAACATCTTTACGCCTCCGCTGTTGATTACATTATCGGCGCGACCAAGCCAACAGAAAGATGTCGGCGATGTCAGAGCTGCAACGTCATTGGTGACAACACCGTCAAAACTGTAGCCGGGAGCATGGATTATCAGGCAGTCTCGTTCGTCAAGGCTGAAACTTATACTCGGATTTGCGGTAAACAAAGGGTCTGAACCGTGACGCAGAGCAACATTGCTGCACGTCTCAGTCATGCCGTAGCTTTCCCATAAGTCATAGCCGCAGGCAAGCAGAGCCTCCCGACGCTCCGGGCTAAGCGGCGCGCCACCCATCATGATGGCGCTGACCAGCGATGCCATCTCCGAATTTGATATAAGACAATCGGCCTGTGTGGGACCAGCCGAGAGCAGATCGATATGTTCTGTAATAACAAAGTTATTGGACGGCTTCATATCAACATATCTGCACCCCGCCACAATGCTTCGCACCACAGCCATGCGCGTGGCTATACTCGTCATAGGCAGCAACGAGGCTATCACACTATGCGCGTTTAGCCCGAAGCGCCTTACGGTAGCCTCGGCCGATTTTATCATGTCGGACTTCAGCAAATGGATCTCTTTAGGCGTTCCGGTACTTCCCGAAGTCTTGACATTTACAAATTCCCGGTCGTCAGACCATTGTTTCAAAAACTCCTCGTATTCCATTGGAGTATAGGGAACTGCCACTTTTTATTTCTATCGTATGTCAACACCGCACCCTTGCGTATTACAGGCGACGGTATGTTGTTATCGTACAATTCGCCCGTGCCGAGTCCCTGCGGCATTGTGAGCCCGTTTTCAAGCACCTCCCTCGCTATAGCATCCAGCCCTATGTTGCTTTCCAGGGCCGATGTGTACCAGTAGCCAATACCGGCTTCCGTTGCCGCGTGTCCCCATTCTGCCGCACCGCTAAGACCGCCGCACAACGCCGGTTTGAGGATAATGTAGGCCGGCTTCACATATTCGAGCAACTGACATTTCTGCGCCAAGGAGCTGCATCCGATAAGTTCCTCGTCAAGGGCTATGGGTATCGGACTTTCGGCACATACTCGACGCATCACTTCCGGTTGCCCAGCCCGCACTGGTTGCTCAATGCTGTGGATGCCATATTGTGCGAGAACTTCGAGACGTCGCAATGCATCTTCGGGACTGAAAGAACCGTTTGCGTCAAGACGCAACTCCAGAACGTCAGGCCCATAGTGGCGCCGAATCTCCCGCAGCAAATCCAGTTCGTCATTGAAATCGATCCCTCCTATTTTAAGTTTCAGCAGCCTGAATCCTTCTGAAAGCTTAGCCTCAATACGGCGCTTCATAGTGGCCTTGTCGCCCATCCATATCAGACCGTTTATACTTATCTGTCCTCTGCCGGGCCAGGGATGCATACCCTCTTCCAATTGTCGTAAGGCACTTTCAATTCCGAACCGCACAGCGCTGTACCGGCACTCTTCTATCTCCTCCGGATGCTGACAGTAATATGACAGCACTCGCTCAAAGTCGGGACAATCGTCGGCACTCAGTCCTTTGAACAAAGCCGCCTCGCCCCACCCTTCACGACCGTCGGAATGGCGTAGACGCACGAAATACGTATCCTTATGCCTCATGCTGGCGCGTGAGGTGCGCGCCTCAAACAGAAAGTTAAGGCGATACGGAGCCCACTCACCCGTAATGTCTTCCATTATCCGGGGAATTGCGGGAAGCGATCAAAGTCAGGGTCGCGTTTCTCAAGGAAAGCATTCTTGCCTTCCTGTGCCTCGTCCATCAGATAATACATCAGAGTGGCATCGCCTGCAAACTCCATGAGTCCGGCCTGACCGTCAAGCTCTGCATTGAGCGCCCGCTTTATCATGCGTATAGCGAAAGGACTGCGCTTCATGATAGTCTCGCACCACTCCACGGTCTCGTCTTCCAGCCTCTCGGGAGGAACGACAGCATTCACCATCCCCATGCGCAGGGCCTCGTCGGCCGTATATTGCCGACACAGGAACCATATCTCGCGGGCTTTCTTCTGTCCCACACACCGCGCGAGGTACGACGAACCGAATCCGGCATCGAAACTGCCCACCTTTGGCCCGGTCTGCCCGAAGCGTGCCGTCGAGGATGCGATGGAGAGATCGCACACCACATTGAGCACGTTGCCGCCGCCGATACTATAGCCGTTCACCATGGCTATCACGGGCTTGGGGATACTGCGTATGGCCTTGTGCAGTTCCAGTACATTGAGTCGCGGCGTTCCGTCTTCGTCGCGGTAGCCGCCACGGCTTTTGTAGTGCTGGTCGCCGCCGCTGCAGAAAGCCTTGTCTCCGGCTCCTGTAAGTACTATCACGCGCACAGCAGGCGTACGGCGACAATAATCCATAGCGTCAAGCATCTGGGCGTTGGTCTGCGGGCGGAAGGCGTTGTACACCTCCGGACGGTTTATCGTTATCCGCGCAATGCCTTTGTAAAAATCGAACAGGATGTCGCTGTAATCCTTTATTTTAGTCCATTCTCTCATGCGAAATATCTTTTGATTGTCTCCGCACTTGCATCGGGCGGAATGATTATATTCAGAATAGCCGGACGGCCGGACGGAGCGAAAAACACCGGCATGACAGACAATAATGACGCCTCATCCGCCGCCTCGTAATAGTCGAACCCGAATCCCGCGGCAAGTTCGCGCAGAGGCAGACGCACACCGCCAGCAAGCCATCGGTCGGTTTCCGGTAAATCGCGTGTCGACTTTATGAATCGGAATATTCCACCTCCGCCATTGTTCAGTACTGCCATGCGGAACGTCACAGGCACTTCCTGTATCGCAAGTGCACCCATATCGTACTGCGCCGACATGTCGCCGGTAACCAGAAGTGTCAATTCATCCGTCGCCATAGCGGCACCTATTGCGGTTGAGGTGCACCCGTCTATGCCACTCACGCCTCTGTTGCACTCCGTGCGTATGGCTCCGGGGCATCCGGTCAGCTGCGCATATCGTGCGGCCGTTCCATTACTCAGATGCAACGATGTGCCGGACAGCACACTCTGCATCAACCGGTTCATGGCACGAAAATCGCTCCACGGAGCCGATTCGGCATATGCTTGTGTGATATGGCCGGCGCGCTCAGATAAGCTTTGCCATTCAGCTGCGTAGCCGGAATCATTATCTTCAAGATAAGGCAGTAACGAAGCGAAAAACTCCGTGGGAGCGCAGTCGATGCGGTGGTCAAGATGCAGCATCGTGTCAAGACAATGGTCTACGGTCGAGACACTCCAATGCCGCATTGATTTCTTTGCCGACCGCATGGAGGCCTTAATCATTCTCGAAAGCAAGGCGCCTCCAATGGTGATGACTATATCGGGGTTAAGCAACGCCTCGGATTCCGGCATACGCAGCATGGCATCGATATTGGCCGGAATTCCCTGACCGAGATTGCTCTGCAATTCCGAGATAACCGCGACGTTGCCAGGAAGCATGGACAGGGCTTCTTTCAGCTTTGGCTCCGGGGACTGGAAACCGGCCACCACAAGCACCTGCCGCGCACTATTCATCTCAATGGCAAGTTCGCGGGCCGTAGCCTCCGGCAGGCGTCGTACCGTCGGGACAAAATCAGGCAGACGAAAATCATCGGCAGAGTCATCACCCATCGCATTGATAGGTTCGTCAATGCCGACATTCACATGCACCGGTCCGCAAGGGTCACTTACGGCCATCATCATGGCATCAGCCATACGTCGACGGCACAGACGCTCAAGGCCGGCATCGCCACGTGTCACCGGCAGATGGAATGTGGCTTTTGTCACGGCTGCAAGAGCTCCCGGCTGACGTATCGTCTGACTGTCATCCTGGTCAATCCATTCCTCGGGGCGGTCGGCCGTGACAGCAATGAGTGGTATCTGCCTGTAATAGGCTTCAGCCAGAGCCGGAGCCAGATTCAGCACCGCGCTGCCACTCGTGCATACGACAGCTACCGGTCGGCCGGTCTGCACCGCAATACCCAATGCTACGAATGCCGCCGAACGCTCATCGATAACTTCGTTCAGCTGTATCTCCCGGCGTCGGGCAAGCGCCACAATCAGCGGAGCGTTGCGCGAACCGGGCGACACAACAGCCCTGCGTACTCCATATCGCACGAGCGCCGCGGCTACAAGCCGACAATTATATTTGTCCGTATTAAGCATAATAATGATGCAAAATTACTAAATTTCTTCAAAAAATTGTCTAATTTTGCAAGACTAAACAATACGGCGATGAGACAGCGGCTATATTATTTTGACATGCTCAAAGGCCTTGCCATCTTCATGGTAGTGATGGGGCATGTCATAACATTCTGCGTACGTGAGATCGACCGTACGGCTCTCTTCAAGATTATTGCCGCGATACATATGCCGCTATTCTTCTTTATAAGCGGTTGGATGACCGGCAGCAGTACGAAAGCACCCGCGATTGGCAAGCGTGCATTGCAGTTACTGGTTCCCATGTTAGTATGTAGCAGCCTGTGGATTCTTTATTTCCCGCACTCCGGACTTGGAACACCTTTCGACAGCAGTTTCGCCGGACTATGGACGGATAAATTCAAGAACGGTTACTGGTTCACACTCGTGCTTTTTGAAATAATAGCGATATATGCTGCTGTCAGGCCTATCCTGCACCGGAGCAGAAGCATGTGGATAGAGATTGTTGTCTACGGAATCCTGACGGCTTTGTTTCTGTATTTTTACGGCAAATTTGAAAACACAATGGCATGCCGGGTTCTGAGCTGGCAGTTTGTAGCTGAATTTTTCCCGGTCTTCGCTTTCGGAGTCATGGCAGCACAACGTTCTGACACCTTCCTCAAACTGATAGCCAAGCCCGCAGTTTCCACTGCGGCGTTTATCGTTCTCGCATTGAGCCTATATGCCGTGCGATGGCCCTGGGACCTTCCCTTTCTTGGGACAGTCAGTCTGGCAATCTGCAATATAGCGATGCAACTATCGCTCGCAGTGGTAGCGCTGGCAGTAGTCATTCCATGGAGCGCCGAGGCGTATGTGCCTGATGCCTCCGGCCACCGATTGGCACGTATGTGGTCTTATATCGGGACGCAGAGTCTCACAATTTATCTGCTGCACTACTTTTTCCTGTTTCCGATGGGCTGGGCGCGCCCGTGGCTTGAGGCCTCGGCTCTTGGTTTCGTACCGGCGTTTGTTCTCAGTTGCGCCACGGCTGCCGTAATCGTCGCCGTGGTGCTCTGCCTGAATCGCATCCTGAAGGTTTCGCCTCTGCTGGCGTGGCTGCTCGGCGGCCATCTCCCACCGTTCTTAAAGAAAAAAACTAAACCACAAGTAGAAAATGGATAATGCAATAAAATTGTCGCTTCCGCACATGGGCGGCAAAGAACTATATTGGGTAAATCAGGCTTTCGAGACCAACTGGGTAGTACCTCTGGGACCGAACGTCGACGAGTTCGAACGTCTTCTCGGCGAGTATATCGGTGCGCCGGGTCGCGTAGTTGCACTGAGCGCCGGCACGGCGGCCCTCCATCTCGGCCTTGTGATGCTCGGCGTAAAGGCCGGGGACGAGGTAATGTGCCAGTCGTTCACGTTTTCCGCGTCGGCCAATCCTATTACCTATCAGGGCGCACGTCCGGTGTTCGTAGGCAGCGAGCCAGACACATGGAATATGGATCCCGAGGCGCTTGACCGCGGCATTGCCGACCGCATAAAAGTGACCGGACGAAAACCGGTTGCCATCATTCCCGTTCATCTCTACGGCATGCCGGCCAAAATGGACGAGATTCTCGCGGTGGCCGCCAAATGGGATATACCGGTACTGGAGGACGCAGCCGAGGCGTTAGGCTCGGAGTACAAAGGCCGCAAGTGCGGTACATTAGGCAAATATGGCGCACTTAGCTTCAACGGCAATAAAATCATCACCACCTCGGGCGGCGGCGCGCTTGTATGTCCCGACGAAGAGAGCGCCCGACGCGTGAAGTTCTACGCCACGCAGGCTCGTGAGAACCGCCCGTACTATTATCACACAGTAATAGGCTACAACTATCGCATGAGCAACGTGTGTGCCGGTATCGGCGTGGGACAGATGGACGTTCTTCAGGAACATGTGGACCGTCGCAGAACAATCCACGACCTCTACACCTGGGCACTCGACACGGAGGGCGGACTTTCCGTACAGCAGAACCCGTCGGATAGTTTCCACAGCAATTTCTGGCTGTCGACTCTGTTGATTGACCCTGCTACCGGACACACGCCCGACGAACTGCGCCTTGCGCTCGCCGACCGAAACATCGAGAGCCGTCTGTTATGGCGCCCGATGCACATGCAGCCCGTATTCGCCGACGCTCCGTATTATGGCAACAATATCGAGGATGAACTCTTCGGTCGCGGCCTGTGTATGCCCAGCGGCTCTGTGCTTGGCGACGCCGACATAAACCGCGTTACGGAAGCCATCAAGTGCTTCATGGCATGAACGGAACGCCCGCCGTACTCTTCGACCTCGACGACACGCTGTTCTCCGAACGCGACTTTCTCCACTCGGGATGGCATGCGGTCGCACACGAGGCCGAAAAACGTGGGTTTATGGATGCCGGCAAGGCTTATGAACTGATGGAAAAGGCGCCCGATGCGTTTGACGCTCTCCATGAAGCTTATCCGGAGTTTTCGATTGACGATATGCTGGAGGTCTATCGCAATCATATGCCCGACATACATCTGAAACCGGGAGCACGACAAACCGTCATGCAACTGCGTGACGTCGGTGTTCCTGTCGGCATAATTACGGACGGACGTTCTATATCGCAGCGCAATAAAATCAAGGCTCTCGGGCTCGACACTATTGTGGATTATATAGGAATTAGCGAGGAAACCGGAGCCGACAAACATCAGGCGCAGACCTTCCTGCATGCCGAGGAACATCTTGGGAAGCATCGGCCGTACATTTACATAGGCGACAATCCGGCGAAAGATTTCGCGCAGCCCAACAGTCTGGGCTGGCACACCGTGATGTTGCGGGAGTCGTCGCTCGGAATAAACATTCATCCTCAGACTTTTGCCGGTCTGGAGGCTGATTGCCGCCCGGATTTCATCATCAACGACCTGCCGGAAGTGATACGTATATATTCAAGAATCGCAACGTCCGCGCGGCCTTGACAGAGTCTGTGGCGGTCATTGTCGCGCTCTTCGCTAACAAAGAGAAAAATCGTTAAAAGAGCTGCCGGCACGGGAATTTTTTCGTAACTTTGGGAGCAAAATACCCCACATCGCATGACTCCATTCATTCATCTGCACGTACACACCCAATATTCAGTTCTCGACGGCCAATCGTCGATTTCAAGCCTCGTCGACAAAGCGATGGCCGACGGCATGCCCGCCGTGGCTATAACCGACCACGGCACGATGTACGGCATCAAGGAGTTTCTCAACTATGTAGCCAAAAAGAACGGTAAGATAAAGGACTCTATCAAAGAGGCTGAAAAGACCGCCGCAAAGGCCCGCGAGGACGGGGATGAAAATGCAGCCAAAGAAGCCGAGGCACAGATAGCTGTCCTTAAAGGAAAAATATTCAAGCCTATTGTGGGCTGCGAGGTCTACGTGGCGCAGCAGGACCTGCACATCCACGTAGACAAGCGCGACACGGGCCGCCATCTCATCCTCCTTGCTAAAAACGAGAAAGGCTATCACAATCTTATAAAGATAGTCAGTCAGGCATGGACCGAAGGACAGTATTCGCATCCTCGCACCGACAAGCAGGCCATAGCCGCCCATCGTGAGGGCATAATAGTATGTTCTGCATGTCTCGGCGGCGAGCTGCCCAAACTGCTTACGGCCGGCGACCTGGAAGGCGCCGACAAGTGCGTGGCATGGTGGAAGGAAACTTTCGGCGACGACTACTACATCGAGCTTCAGAGGCATAAGGCAACAGTGCCGAGAGCCAATCATGAGGCTTATGAGCTGCAACGGCGCATTGAGCCGCAACTGATAGAGCTCGCACGCAAATACAACGTGAAGATTGTCGCCACCAACGACTCCCACTTCACTAATGAAGAAGATGCCGAGGCCCACGACCGGCTCATATGCCTGAGCACCGGCAAAATGCTCGACGACCCGGACCGCATGCTGTATTCCAAGCAGGAGTGGTTCAAGACACAGGCCGAGATGAACCGCGTGTTCTCCGACTTGCCGGAAGCGCTTGCCACCACGATGGAGATTTACGACAAAATCGAGACCTACTCCATCGACCACGCTCCCATCATGCCGAATTTCGCCATTCCGGAAAGCTTCGGCACGGAGGCCGAGTACAGAAGCCGCATCACAGAGCAGGAACTCTTCGACGAGTTCACACGCGATGAGAACGGCAACGTAATAATGAGTCAGGAAGATGCCGAGGCGAAAATACGCAAACTCGGAGGCTACGACAAACTGTACCGCATAAAATTTGAAGCGGACTATCTGGAGAAACTGGCCTACGACGGCGCCGCAAAGCGCTACAAGATGCCCCTCGAGCCGGAGGTGAATGAACGCATCAAGTTCGAGCTTCACATCATGAAGACGATGGGCTTCCCGGGCTACTTCCTCATCGTTCAGGACTTCATACAGGCCGGCCGCGAGAAACTGGGAGTCAAAATCGGCCCCGGACGTGGTTCTGCCGCCGGTTCTGTCGTGGCATATTGCCTCGGAATCACGCAGATCGACCCGCTGAAGTACGACCTGCTGTTCGAGCGTTTCCTCAATCCCGACCGTATATCCCTACCCGATATCGACGTGGACTTCGACGATGACGGCCGCGAGGAAGTGCTGCACTATGTGACCGAAAAATACGGCGCGGAAAAAGTGGCCCATATCATCACATACGGCACTATGGCCGCGAAGTCGGCCCTCAAGGATGTGGCGCGTGTGGTTCAGTTGCCTCTGCCGGAGAGCAACCGCATAGCCGGACTCGTACCGAAGCGCATGCCGGAGGTCAACGGAAAGGAACTCAAGACCACGCTGAAGAACTGCTACGAGCACGTCGAGGAATTCAAGGCCGAACTGCACAATCCAAACAAGCTGGTGCAGGATACGCTTAAATACGCGCTCGCGCTTGAAGGCAACGTACGCAACACTGGCGTCCATGCCTGCGGCGTCATCATCTGCCGCGACGATGTCACCGACTGGGTACCCGTCAGCACCGCCGTCGACAAAAAGGACGGCCGCGTGCTCGTAACGCAGTACGAGGGCAGCGTCATCGAGGAGACCGGACTTATAAAGATGGACTTCCTGGGGCTCAAGACGCTGTCGATTATCAAGGAAGCGATTGCCAACATAAAGCAGACGCGTGGCATCGATCTCGACATCGACTCAATACCTATCGACGACCCCAAAACCTATCAGCTGTACTGCGCCGGACGCACCATCGGCACGTTCCAGTTCGAGTCGGCCGGTATGCAGAAATATCTCCGCGAGCTTCAGCCCTCCACTTTCGAGGACCTCATAGCCATGAATGCCCTGTACCGTCCGGGACCCATGCAGTACATCCCCGACTTCATCAAGCGCAAGCACGGCGAGGAAAAGATCGTCTACGATATCCCGGAGATGGAGAAATACCTTAAGGATACCTACGGCGTCACCGTCTATCAGGAGCAGGTCATGCTGCTGAGCCGTCTGCTCGCCGGCTTCACCCGAGGCCAGAGCGACACCCTGCGCAAAGCTATGGGTAAAAAGCTAATATCCAAGATGGAAGCCCTGAAAGAGGTATTCTTCAAAGGAGGACAGGAACGCGGCCACGACGTGAAGGTACTCGACAAGATATGGGAGGACTGGAAGCAGTTCGCCTCCTATGCCTTCAATAAGAGCCATGCCACGTGCTACAGCTGGGTGGCTTTCCAGACGGCATATCTCAAGGCCAACTATCCCTCGGAGTACATGGCCGCCGTGCTCAGCCGCAACCTCAACGACATCAACAAGCTCAAGGGCTTCATGGACGAATGCAAGGCCATGAAGATAAACGTTCTCGGCCCGGACATCAACGAATCGCGCACAAGCTTCAGCGTCAACGCCAACGGCGACATCCGCTTCGGACTGATGGCTATAAAAGGCGTGGGCGAGAACGTAGCCAAGGCCATCATCGCCGAGCGCGACAGCAACGGCCCGTACTCCGACATATTCGAGGTGATGGAACGTGTGCCTTCAGGCAATATCAACCGCAAGACTCTCGAGAATCTCGCGCTGGCGGGCACGTTCGACCGCTTCGAGGAAATCCAGCGCGAGGACTTCTTCCTCGAGACATCGAGAGGAGGCACTTTCGGCGACACACTGATACGCTACGGACAGCAGACCCAGAACTCACGCCAGGAGCAGCAGGCGTCGCTCTTCGGCGACGACGACGAGGTAGTCAACGCCGCAAGCCGGCCTACTATCCAGCATGCCGCACCCTGGACCAACGTAATGCGCCTTGAGAAAGAACGCGACCTCATAGGCATTTTCATATCCGGCAATCCGCTGGACCCCTATTTCGTGGAACTGAACCATGGCGTCAGCTGCACACTGGCGCAGCGCGAGGAACTGACACCTGCCGAAGGACTCGAAATCACCTTCGGAGGCATGGTAATCGAAAACACGGCCAAGACCACTCGCAAGGGCGAACCCATGCAGATAGTCAAAATAGAGGACTTCTCGGGTACGACGGAGATAATACTGTTCGGACGTAACATCCATGCTTTCGGCGCCCTGTGTATGGTCGGCTCGCCGATTCTCGTGCGAGGCATTTATACGGCCGGACGTTTCGGCGGCGAGATACGGTTCCGCCTCGACTCCATCACCCCGCTTGACGATGTGCGCGGACAGCTCGTCGACGGCGTGATTCTGAAAATGGCCGACGACGGCATGAACCTGCAGTCGGCATCCATCATCAACGACATCATCCACAACGGCGAGAGCGAGCATGAGAAGGACGAACGCATCACGATGGGCTCACTGTCGTTCGACATTTATTCTCCGCGCTACAACCGCAAGATACGCATGCGCTCGGGTAAGCGGTTCCCCATCACACGCTCGAGCCTTCAGGCTCTTGAAGCCAACGATATTGAATACGAAATACACAAAATAAAATAAAATAAACTATACTATGGCACAAGAATTTACCGACGAAAACGTACACGACATCATAGCCTCGGGACAGCCCGTGGTAGTAGACTTCTGGGCCACATGGTGTGGCCCGTGCGTGGCAATGGCTCCGGTCATCGACCGCATAGCGCAGGACTACGAGGGCCGTGTCCTCGTGGGAAAATATAACATGGACGAGCAGAACGACCTGGCTGTGGAGTGCCGCGTCATGGCGCTCCCCACGATTCTCTTCTTCAAGGACGGAAAGAAAACCTCGATTCGACTTGCCGGCTCACAGACTTACGAAGCCATCAAAGAGAAAGTCGACCAGCTTCTTGCCTTATGATGCTGCCCAAGCTACTGACAGTTGCCGTGGCAGCGGCTCTGACTCTGCCGGCAGCGGCGCAGACAACCGCCGAAGACCACCATCTTTTCCCCTATCCGCAGCCGCCGGAAGGACTCACCATCCTGCGTGAGCGATGCAACTTCCTCGTCTACCACTTCTGGGACCGCGCCGACATGAAGAAGGTGTTCAACCAGCCGGAAGGCCTCAGCCAGGCGTTCGGCGACTGGATGTCGTTCATGCCATACTGCGCCCCGGACACGGCACGCATGGCCATCAAGACGCTGATTGCCAACGTCGGCAAGGACGGCCGCAAACTGATGACCACCGCCGACCTTGCCGAACGCTGGGTGTTCGGCGACAGTGCGGATTTCGTCAGCGAGGAGCTTTACCTGCCGTTTGCCGCCGCAGCAGCCACGAGTAAAAAGATTCCGGAGGCCGACCGCAAGCGCTTCGCCCGCGACCTCAGAAGAATCAACTCCACCGCCATCGGCCAGACACTTCCGGGCATCACCTATATCGCTCCGGACGGAACATCTGCCATCTTCGACGCCGACACTGTGGCAGCTATGGTTGTAGTCGCAACTCCCGGCGACACCGAGAGCACTACCGCGGCCATACGCTTCAGCAGCGACCCCTCCACCCGCAGTCTTGTCAACGCAGGCGAACTGCGCATAGCCTGGTTCTTCACCGGCGAGCAGAACGACACCACCCGTGAGGCGCTCGAGAAGCTGCCTGCCGAATGGACCCGTGGCGTGCTGCCCGACGCCGAGGAGTATTTCAAGCTGCGCATGTCTCCTGCCGTATTCCTCATGGACGATAAGCATAGGATTATTCTCAAGGACCGCCCCTACACCACGGCCCTTCAGGCATTCACCATAATGGCGTCCGGAAAATGAATATAGCGGTACTCATATCGGGGGGCGTCGACAGCGCTATCGCCGTACACCGTCTGCTTGAACAGGGCCACACGCTGCATCTGTTCTACATCCGCATCGACGGTGAGAATGGCGACTGCTCGGCCGAAGAGGACATAGAGATGTGCAGCTTCATAGCGCGACGCTATGGGCTGCCTTTCGATGTGGTCTCGCTCAACGATGAATACTGGGAGAACGTGATGCAATATGCGCTCGACACCGTGCGCCGCGGACTCACGCCCAACCCTGACATCATGTGCAACCGCATCATCAAGTTCGGCTACTTCGAGCAGCGCTGGGGCCACGCGTTCGACCGCACGGCCACGGGGCATTACGCCACCACGGTGGAGCGCGACGGCGAGGTGTGGCTCGGCACGGCCGTCGATCCGGTAAAGGATCAGACCGACTTCCTCGCCCGCATTACCTACGACCAGCTGCGCCACCTCGTGTTCCCGGTCGGCGAGCTTCCCAAGAGCCGCGTCCGCGAACTCGCCATTGAGTGCCGCATGCCCAACGCCTACCGCAAGGACTCGCAGGGCATATGCTTCCTCGGTAAAATCAACTACAACGACTTCATACGCCGCCATCTCGGCGAACGTCCGGGTCCGATTGTCGAGCTTGAGACGGGCCGCAAGCTCGGCGAGCACCGCGGCTACTGGTTCCACACCATAGGCCAGCGCAAGGGTCTCGGCCTCAGCGGCGGACCCTGGTACGTGGTACGCAAGAATATCCACGACAACGTCATTTACGTTTCGCAGGGCTACGGCACCGACAAGCAGTACGGCGACACACTGCACCTCACCGAGATGCACTTCATCACACGCGACCCGTGGCCCGGCAGCTGCGATGCCGTGGAGGTGAGTTTCAAAAACCGCCACGCGCCGGCTTTCACGCCTGGACTGCTCACACGCACACCCGATGCCGGGGGCGGCGAGTATGTGCTCAAAAGCCTTGAACCGGTCCAGGGCATAGCTCCGGGACAGTTTGCTGTAATCTACGACCGCGACCACCGCCTCTGCTTCGGCTCCGGCATAATCACGGGACCGGCAGTTCAACTCTGACACCATGGACAACGAGAACCGGAACCTCATTCCCCTGCGCGTGATGGGGCTAAGCTACAACCAGTTGCAGAACGGAGCCTACGCGCTGCTGCTCGCACAGGTCGACGGTCCCTACCGCATCCCCGTAGTTATAGGCGCACCCGAGGCACAGTCCATAGCCATAGCGCTGGAAGGCATCATCACGCCGCGCCCCCTGACCCACGACCTGTTCAACACCTTTGCCCAGGCTTTCGGAGTGAAGCTCACCCGCGTATTCATCTACCGCTTTGAGGACGGCATATTCAGCGCAGAACTGAGCTTCAGCGACGGAGAACGCACCATAAGCCTCGACGCCCGCACTTCCGACGCCATCGCCCTCGCCATTCGCACCCACGCGCCCATCTTCACCACGCAGGAAATTCTTTTCGAAACCGGCTTTATTATCGCCGACGCTGAGGAGCAGGCATCAGGCGAGGATGCCGTTGACGACTCTAACGGCGACGAGGAAAAAGAGCCGAGCATCGCCGAACTCGAAGCTCGCCTGCAGGAACTTATCGACAATGACGAGTACGAGGAAGCCGCCCGCGTGAGCAAACTCATTCAGCAGCGGAAATCCCGGAGCTGAGCTTTTGGCTTAATAAGCGACAGCGACACCTCGTAGGTATTGAGTGCCGTCAGCACGGAAGTGCCGCCTATCGCAATCCACGCAATGATCGTGAAATTGTCGGCCAGAGCGTTCAGCATCGAATCGCCCGGCAGCGTCAGTTGCCAGGCGGCGACTGCACGGCTCAGATAGGGCAACGCCAGGGAAAACAACATCCCGACAATAAAGCCGAGAACAGCAGCCAGAACGACGGCTTTCTTGTTCCTCGACCTTACTTCGGCCGCATGTTGCTTCAGAATCTCGACCGAGTTCAGGCTCCGTTCGAGTTTGCTCATGAACTGAAAGTCGGACGAAAGTTCCGGCTCGAAGTTTGTAAGCATTGATTTCAATTTATCGTCTTCCATAATTATCGGATTGATTGTTGGATAACAGCCCGCGCAGGTGCGCGCGGCCGCGCGATAGATATTGCCTCACAGCCTCCTGCGAAGCCCCCTGTATTTCGGCGATCTCCTTGACTGAATAGCCCTGCATATAGAACAGCAGCACCGAGCTTCGCTCTTTCGCGGGGATCCGGTTCAGGGCGTCATAAAGTTCCTGATAGGCGAATGCGGAGTCCGTTCTGTCGCCGGCCTTCATCTCCTTTGCGTCCTCATAACCGACAGTCAGCCGTTCTCCGCGTTTGTGGTTGATAAACGTATTGTAGCCGATTTTGAAAATCCAGGCATTGAACTTTTCCACGTTTGAAAACGAATCGCAGGACAGATACGCCTTGATATAGGATTCCTGCGCGATGTCGTCAGCGAGCGCGCTATCGCCGCAACAAAGAGCCACCAGAAAGCGCCTGAACGCCTTCTGTGTGGCCTCTACATGAGCTGTAAATTGCTCGCGGGTCATGAGTCTCTCAGTCCTTGATCTGTTTGCGGGTCACGAAGTACACTACGAGGTAACTGAAACCGACGGCGAGCGACGCTCCGCCGAATACCAGAGGAACGGTCACCGGGTCGGCGGCGAACTCCGTGCCCATGCACAGCGACACTATCCCCACAATGCAGAGAGCGATGCCGATGAAAGTGAAGATGCAGCCGCGGAGCAGACGGAGGTTAAGCAGCTCCAGGGCCGTTTTCTTGGGTTTCTGTAGCGCCTCGGCCAATTTGTCCGTATCGAGTCCGCAGTTCGACTCGATAGCCTTTATCAGGACCTGTGAGCGCTTGTTGTCGCTGTTCATTGCTGCGGCAAATACTATTGCCACGATTGATACGGGAAGAACCACGCAGATGAAGATTGGAACTAATGTTGACATATTCTGAAGTTTATATTGTTGTTCTTTTGAGACATCTCGCATATAAGACACATCTCAGCCCGAAAAGGTGACAGTAACAATGAAAATTTCTATAAAGATACAAAAAATCGGGAAAGTTCGTCACGAAAAGAATTGCAAATTCTCCGAACTTGTGCCCACGAATTATAACCATGAATTATAAGACTTATAAGATTTATAGGACTTATCCCCCGCCTAAAAAATATTTTTGCCCAAAATGCAATTTTTTCTCCCTATCCCACAGCGGGTTATCCTCAATTTTAACATTCTTTAGCTATGAAATGAACCGGGGGGTGGTTCATTTCATAGTTCCAAGGGGTATTTCGTGTTGTAA
>URSD01000022.1 GCA_900550395.1 uncultured Porphyromonadaceae bacterium
ACAGTCAATGGATATGGGGGAAGACAGACAAAGGAAAATGAGAAAAGTTAGTGTTTTAAGGGGTGGGAAACTTTAGTACATAACTTTACGGAAAAATATGTTTCTAAAATATATAAATCAGGGCAACCGCATCAAAATGTCAATAACCTGATAATCAATACTTGTCGATTTTGTATTAATAGGGATAAGTGGGGTGGATACAAGGATGAGAAGTTTCAACAATTTACAATATCCCCCCTTAAAAATGCATAATTTTGTATTTGTCTGAATAATAGCCTGTTGTCAAAAATCATGTTTCTTAAAAAATATTACCCGCAAGGGAAATTTGAATTATATGGGGCAAAAAATCAATTTTTATGGGGTAGTAGTTTCGATTTGGACCAATGGTTTTTTTAGGAAAATGGACAATAAGGGAGAGGAGGAGGTTGAAAACTACGTTTGTTTCCTAAGCTAACGTTATTTTGATGCGGTTGCCCTGTATATAAATAGACAGCTGTGGGGAAAATGTGGGGAAAAATTAGATAATTAAAAAGGCTAAATGACTGAAAATAATCACTTAGCCTTTTAATCCGTACCCAGACCCGTACTTCGTAATTGCTGCGCCCATCATTCAAGACTGTCAAATCGGGTCTTTCCTGTCAAGCCAATGATGCCTATGCGTATGCCAAACACATGGATTACGGATTTCTCGTTCCGTGAACAAACACTTTATCCGCAACTCTGCTATGTGGTGTATTGGCTTAACTCCATTTCTATGGGCAACACTTTTGTTGCAGATTTCAAGCAGCTTTTATCGAAATACCCATCAGTAAGAACTCGTTTATTAGGCTTTCCTCATAATTGGGAACAAGAGCCTTTGTGGAGATAAAATAATTGCCCTGTTTCTTAAAAAGCACTGGGGCAAACCAGCTCCGTCTTTAATTGTTTCCAATAAATGGATTGTTTCAAGCCCCTATAGAAAGAGAACAAAAATTCCTGTGTGAAAATTAATCTACGACAAGGAGCAAGCAAGGAGCAATATCAAACAAAAATCAATACCTTTGCAGTACATATGAGATAGACCAAAACAAAAGTGGAATATCGGAAACGAATAGCAAGGAAAAGAGAAGAAACGACCCAAGTTGATGTCCTTTTTGAGTTAATAATCAATAAAAGCGTTAAATCTTCACCTTTTAGAATGTGCAATTAAAAATAACAACCATATTTCTGACTTATTATCTATAAAATATTGAGTAATAATCGGTTGTAAATACTAAGTATGCACCCGCCTGACCTCCGTGACAATTCCCAACTCTGTCACTTCTATCGGAGATTACGCGTTCTGGGGCTGCGATTATTTAAAAACCATCTATATGCAATGCGAAGTCCCCATAAAATGTAATTCTGGATTCAGTGATAATTCACTCAAGGAGGCTATATTATATGTCCCGGTGGGCACGAAAGCGGAATATGAGAAAGTTGACCCGTGGAGAAATTTCTGGAATATCGAGGAGATGGATTTCAGTGGCATTGATGGAATTGTAGCCGATGAATTTGGAGCACCACACATTTCTGTAAATAATGGCATACTGACAATTGACGGAATCGGTAGTCACGAAAGCATCACAGTCTACGACATGCAGGGGCACATAATCTACAATGGCACTTCGCACACTATAGACAAATTGACACCGGGCTTATACATTGTGAAAGCCGGAAGCAGGTCAATAAAAATTTCAATTTAAGCTATCATGGACGAAAACAACTATCTGATCCAGTTTGAATATGGTGGTGAAACGCACAGCATCCACAACCTGTCGCACTGTGATTTCTCCAAAGGAGATTTCAAAGACAAAGGGATGATGGCCGAAATTATCGAGGACTATATCCGGACTAACAACCTCCAGAAGGATGGGGCTAAAGTAACAAATGCACGCTTATTTGGGAAAGGAGGAGAACTAATCACCCGCGTTCCCGATTTTGGAACAGAATTCAGCATCTGACAATTCCATCCATACGCAACACCGGCAGGCCATAACGGGCAACAGTCCTTATGGCCTGCTTTTTATAACAAACGGCCGCCGAGGCGACCGCACGGACGCAAGCTCCCCGAGCTTGCCGCTTTTGGGTGGCCATATGCCCCGGGAACGCGGCTGCGCCGCTTATCCCGGGGTTAACCACAGACGCGTCCTCTTCGAGGACTTGAAGGCGATATTCTTGATGTACGTAATTGATTACCTGATATTTATCGGCGGACGCACAAGCCGTGCAATGCGGTTCAAATAATTTCGGACTATTCATCAAGTGTCCCCATATCGATATTTAGCTATTCGTCAGGCGATTACCCGCCATGCGGCGGGTAACCGGTTGATACGCCGCTAAATAATAATGCAGGCACATTACATATATCTCAGCGGCGCGGACTATCCGTGCCGCTGCTTTATATATTGAGTAGGAGTCATGCCGGTCTCGTCCTTGAAATACTTCGAGAACTGCTTGGGCGACATGCCTATGGCGTAGGCAATCTGCGAGACGGAGGTTTCTCCGCCGTCAAGGAGTTTGCGTCCCTCGCGCATACGTATGCGGCGAATGAACTCCAGCGGCGTCTGCCCGGCCACCGCCATCATTTTCTTGTACAGGTTGCTCCGGCTCATGGTGAGCGCCGCGCTCAGTTCCTCCACGCCGAAGTCCTCCCGGGCAAGATTGCATTCTATCACATTTTTGGCATCCGTTATAAATCTATCGTCCTGCGAGACAGGGATATTCTCAGAACGCGCCAGCGCATTCTCCACCCGCTGCGTGCCGAGTTCCCGCATATGCCCGCGCCGTATCAACCGATAGAGGACAAACACCGCCAGGAGCAACAGCAGCGCATAGACGGCATACGCAACATTGGATTTATAGAACGGCGGATTGACTACAATCTGCAATTCGGTGACCTCGGGGCGGCCGGCCACACGTACGGCAAGACGATGTGTGCCGGACGATATTTCTCCCGGCGCGAGCAGTTCGGACGGCATCAGAATCCAGTCGCCGCCGTCCATACTGTACTCGTACCTCACATTGCCGGCATCGGCAAATGTCAGCGTACTGAGCGTAAATTGCAGATTGTTGTAATAATCAACCTCCACCTTGCGGCAATTCATCACATCGTCCGTCAGCGGCACACCGCCGCCCCGCACCTTTTCGCCGGGGCTTACGGACACTCCGTTTACCAGCACATCCGTAACGTACACTCTGCCTCCCGGGCTTTCGGCCGGAATCCCGGCCGGATCGACAACGACGTATTTGCCGAATCCGCCGGCAAGAATAAGCCCGTTGCCGGTGGCTGCGATGGAATAGCGGTTGAAACCTATATCGCCAAGACCGTCCTTAGCAGAGAAAGACCTGACGTCGAGCATATCATACCCTCCGTCCGGGCGGCGGCTTACGTCAACACAGGAAATGCCTGCGGCGCTCGTAACCCACATCCGGCCGGACACATCTTCGGCGATGCCGCGTATCATATCGGAAATAAGCCCGTCGTGGACCGTAAGCGTGGCAACCGCCCGCAGATTGCTGTCGGCCACTACTATGCCTGCCTGAGTTCCTATCCACAACAGACGGCGGCTATCCGCGCACAGGGTTGTGATTCCCGCCGATTTACCCGACAGCAGGTTACATCGCTCCAGCCGGCCGTTTTTAACGTCCACGACAGAAAGTCCGTGGCTGGTACCGACAAAAATACGATCGCCGGAACGCACGAGTCCGGTAATGCAGTTGCTCTGCAACGCCGAGTTACCGGTGTTGTAGCTTCTGCGGCCTATTCTGAACAGGCCGTTCTGGAATGTACCCGCCCACACTCCGCTGTCATCGGCGATGATGTGGCGGCAATATCTCGCACTGTCCGGTGCCGACACTCCGACGATATTGTCATCGGCATCCAGCGTGAACAGGCCGCCTCCATAAGTGCCGTACACACGGCCGTCTGCGTCGCCTCGGCTGATGCCGATAACAAGATTGGAAGGCAGCAGGGAGTTTGCCGTGGTGTAGTATCTCACCGGCTTCTCGGCGCCTATACCGCGGTATATGCCCAGTCCGGCGCCGTCATAACCTATTACCAGCGAGCCGTCCTCCCGCTGGTTCATGAACGATATGTCGCTCTCCACTCCCGTACTGATCGTCAAGAACTCGGGGCCGGACAGAGAGGCCAGGCTGAGGCCTCGCTTGGATGAACCGACAGCCAAAAGTCCGTCGCCGATAAACAGCGCCGAGGCATGATTGGACGAAATACCGTATGCCGAATCGGTGTGGCGGACGGTCTGAAGCGGACGGCCCGTAGGCGAGTACACATGAACGCCGTCGCTGTTGGTGGCGAACCATACGTTTCCCTCACCGTCTGTCGCGACATCCTTCACAAGTTCCGTATTGAAATAGGAATAGCGTAGGGATCCGTCATCATTGTCCGTGAGAGGTATGCCCAGGACTCCCGGATTGTATCCGTCGAAAAGCCAGCACACACCGGCAGCGACCTTGAGGCGTGAATGCAGCCTGCCGGCATCCGATACGAGGCGCATCCGGCGGCAGGTTCTGTCGCATACATATATATCTCCTCCGGCCGAGAGCATGACAATGCCGCCGGAGAAAACGGATGCGTCGCGTACGCGAATCGGCGCGGCCATGCGGCCGGCAACACCATGCGACGTCATGTCAAGATAGAATATCGAATCCCTCCTGAATATCCAGAGCCCCCTCCCGCCATCATTGGCCACGCCATATGCCTCGCGGCAGAGTTCCGACGGAAGCCGGCGGCAATCCCTGACGTTGCTGACAAAGCCGTCTTCCAGCATGAACAAAGAATCGGCAGTCATCATCCACACATTATCGTCGCCGTCAATCTCGATTTTCACCGGATTGGACGAAAGCACACCACGTGCCGGTATGTTTTTCACGCGATAGCCGTCATACCGGTCTACGCCCGACTGCGTGGCGACCCAAATGAATCCGACGCTGTCGCGTTTTATGTCGCGCACATGGTTGTCCGACAATCCGTCGCACACATCCACCCTCCTGAAATTATATGCCGAAAGACTCTGGCACATCAGGCTAAATGCAAAAAGTATGTAAAGAACGAGTTTCATGGCTGTATCACATGCAAATTTACTAAAAATTTCACCCCCGCAGGCGTAAAACAATCAAAAACAGCACCATCCCAAATGTGTAAACCACATCCGAAATGTGTAAAACGGACTTTTCGGAGTGTCATATGGATAAAAATGCCCCTATAGCGGCACCATAGCCACTAATTTTGCGCAGTAATCATTTTTATATCATGAACACAACAAGCAAAATTCTGTTAACATTCCTCGCGGCGATAGCCTTATGCATCGCCGCCTACGGAAGCACGTCGACCGGCTCCCGCACGCTGTGGGAAGACGAGGGCGGCAAAGACTTCGCCGCCTGGTCCGACAAACTCCAGATCGCATCATCGGAATTCGAGGGACTGGAAACCGGCGACATCGTCACCGTCCACGTCAGCGCGATAAGCGAGAGCGTGAACTACCCGCAGGTACACCTGCGCACCTACGGAGGGGCATCGTTCTCCCCTGCCAAATCGCAGAACGTCAAGAAAGGCACGGCTCCATGCGACGTCAGCTTCGTGATTGACGAGGACGCACTCGCCGCGGCCGCCGACAAAGGCCTCGCAATAGCCGGTATCGGATTCACGGCCGACCGGGTCACCCTCACAAAGAAAGAGCCCGAGATTTCCGACGACGACATGGTGGAGGTAGAGGTATCCACCACGCTGTGGGCCGGCGAGCAGGCTGTGGTCGGATGGTCCGGCGCGCAGCAGTTCACCGCGGCCATGTGCAGCGGCTTCAAAGCCGGCGACCGAATCGTTGTCGGCGTTAGCGCAATATCCGGCGACCAGTCGCAGGTAGACCTGCGCAACGGTGCCGGATGGGCCAACTTCACTCCCGGCCTCAACGAGGACATCACAGGCAAGGATATGCCCTGCGCCGTCACCTTCACGCTCACCGAGGAAGTGGCCGAAATCGTCAGGACCAACGGCATGGTAGTGACCGGCTGCAACTTCACGTTCACAAAGGTGGAACACATCACTACAGCGCTCACCCTGCCGTCCGACATGAAAGGCAACGCCGCGCGCACAGTATGGGAAGGCGACGAAGTCATCAGCTGGGTAAGCGGCCAAAACAACAGTGTGCTCATACCTGCCGCGTCGTTAGGTACGCTGAAAGAAGGTTTCATCGCCCGCGTCTACTACAAAGGCATGAAGCCCGGAGCTACGGGGCGCCTGCTTGCCGGCTGGACAGCGCTCGCCGGACAAAGCAACGCCACTCTGCTCGGCGCCCGCTACTATGAATACACGCTGTCGGCGGCCAATGTCGAGGAAATAACGTCCAAAGGTCTGCGCATCAGCGGCAACAACTACACCGCCACACGCGTGGAGATAATCAACCCCGCAAAAAAATATCTCATAGCCGGCGAGGCCGACCGCACCGACATCCGCGCATGGGAACGCGGCGAAGCGCCCAAAATCACCGTCAGCCTGAACAACAGAGAGACCATCGCGCTCGACGCCACGGTGGAGGTGGATGTGGACAAGGACTGCTACGAGGACTACTGCGAGAAAACAGAGACCGTACGCCTGGACGCAGGAGAGTCAACAACAATAAACATTCCTTTCGACCTTGAAACCGGATTCTACAATCTTAATGTCTACGTCAACGGCGACAACATCTGCTCCTACGTCATCGGCTGCGACCCCAAAGGCGTAGTTTCAAAGCCCGACGACAATCTCGCCGACATAAAGGCCTACTGGGCAACGGAACTCGCCGCCCTCAAGGCCATACCCATAGACGCCGAGCTGACAGAAATACCATCGGCATCGACCGCCGGCCGCACAGTCTACCTTGTGAGAATGAAATCGGCGCCCGACACTCCGGACGGAGAACCCGTCGAGATAAGAGGTTTCTACGCCGAGCCTACCGCCGACGGCACATACCCGGTGCTGATTCAATATCAGGGCACCGACGGAGGAACAAGCACGATAAAGCCCATAAACGGCGACGACAATCCCGGCTGGTGCGAACTCGTCATATCCACCCGCGGGCAAATGCTGAACAACCGCGCGCCGGAGCAATGCGAATGGGCATGGCTCGACCCGGCATACGACGCCGACAGGGCGGCATCCGGCTCAAACAAGATAGACTACTACGCCCACGGGCTGAACGACAAGAACACGCACTACTACCGCGGCGCCAACCTCGACTGCATCAGAGCCATAGACTTCGTGGCATCCCGGCCGAAAGCCAACACCGACAACATCTTTGCAGCAGGCGGCAGCCAGGGCGGCTCGTTCGTCTATGTGGCAGCAGCCCTCGGCGAAGGACGCATCCGCGCATGCGCGCCGTCAATCACCGGCCACAGCGACTTCCGCGACGGCGCAAAAATTGTCAGCTGGCCCAAAAACGTATTCGACGCCTACCTCGCCGCCAATCCGGCAGTCTCGGAAGACGAACTGTACGAATTCCTGTCGTACTACGACGTAATGAACCTCGCCACACTCGTGGAGTGTCCCGTCATCACCTCCTTCAGCCTTCAGGACCGCACCGACCCGCCGCACATCAACGTGGCGCCGTTCAACAACATCGACCGCAACAAGGTAGAGGAAAAGAATCTGCGCTACGTGGTGAATCCGTTCCTCGGGCATGGCACTGCAAGCGACTGGAAGAACGACTACATGCGCTTCTTCAACGAATTCCGTACCGACCTCAAGCCTGCCGACCCGGAGGAGGACATCAATCTGTGGGAAGGCGAATGCGTCACAGGCAACTGGGAGGGCTATAAAGTGCTGGACGCATCGCTGTTCGCAACCGTCAAGGCCGGCGACTTCATCACGGTGACCGTAAGCGAGACCGGGGAGACGCCGCAGCTGATACTGAACAACGGCTCGTGGAGCCTGCTGGCCGATGCCGACACCCGTACGCCGCAGCCCGGCGCGACCGAAAGCTTTCTCATCACCCACGCGATGCTCGCCGAGCTACAGAAAAGCGGCCTCGTGGTGAAAGGATGCGACCTCACATTCACATCGGTGGATATAAAGAGAGGACAGGCCCTGAAGCCCGACGACCCCGATGCTCCCGTGAGAACCATTTGGGCCGGTGAAGCCGCCATCGACTGGAACAAAGGGGCATACGCCACTGTGGCGCCGTCCAAATTCGGCAATGTGAAAGCCGGCGAGACGCTGCGATTCGTCTACACCAATCTGGCGCTCGGCGCGCAGGCTCACCTTAACTGCGGATGGAACAACGGCGAAGAGATAGCCCTGCCCGGCGCCTCGGACTATATGCAGCTCCGTTCCGGCTCTTACGCAGTAACCGTCACGGACGAAATGCTCACATCGCTGAAGACCTACGGCCTCAACATCCTCGGCGTCGGACACACGCTTACGGAGGTTCAGGCTATCGACTACTCGCGTCTGCCCGACGTAGCGGCCGCCGTCAATGGCAGCTACGGCAAATATTTTGAAGGCACGTCCACGCCAAAGGTCGGAGTATCGCTCACAAGCAACAGCGACCGAGAGGAAACCGTCGACATAACGCTGACACTGCGTCACGACAATTACGCCGTACATTCCCGCCACGGGATGGAAACCCGGCAAGTGACAGTTCCGGCTCACGGGAGCACCACGGCAGACTTCGAGCTGAATCTTGACCCCGGCGTCTACCACTATGTACTGACGGCCAACTACAAGGAAATAGCCGACGCCAACATAGGCTACGACCTGAAAGGCATCGTGTCCGAGGTCGATTCAGAACCCGATTTCGAGCAGTTCTGGGCAGAAACGCTTGCCGAACTCGCAGAGGTAGCCCCCGAATACAGCCTGACGAAGCTTGACGAATATTCCACCAAGCAAAGGACAGTCTACCTCGTGGAAATGCACTCAGTGCCTGACGCCGCCGGCGGGAGCACACCCGTGACAGTGCGCGGCTACTATGCCGAACCGACGGCCGAGGGCAAATATCCGGCAGTCATCACCTATCAGGGTTACGACTCCAACCCGGAGACGCAGCAGTACATCCCGCACGGCGACAGCAACCCGGACCGCATCGACTTCATACTTTCCACCCGCGGCCAGGGCATCAACAACCGCGGAGAATACAAGGAGGAGAACTCCTACTACGGCGACTGGGTGATGTTCGGATTCGGCGACAAAGACACCTATTACTACCGCGGTGCCTACATGGACGCCGTCAGGGCATTCGACTTCGTAAGCAGCCGTGCAAAGACCGACAAGCTCAACATCTTCGGAGAGGGACACAGTCAGGGCGGCGCCCTCACCTACGCCGCGGCCGCCCTCGTCGGGATGCGCCACAATGCCCGGTCGGCCGGTGAATCAGCCGCTTTCAACTCCATAGCCCCGGCAATCCCATTCTTGGGCGACTTCCCCGATTACTTCAAAATCGGAGCATGGCCCGCCACACAGGCCTACAACTGGCTGAACGCCCAAAACGGCATCGACGAAGACCAGATGTACAGGTTTCTGTCGTATTTCGACACCAAGAACCTTGCCGAATACGTGAACGCCCACGTCATCACCGCCGTAGGTCTCCAGGACGAGACATGTCCGCCCCACACCAACATCGCGCCCTTCAACACCGCAAGCCGCAACGACGCACTCGACACATCGCTGACCGTCAATCCCGACCTCGGCCACAAAGTACACGACGGATGGAACCGCGAAATGAACGCATTCTTTGAAAAGCACATGAAGTCCAATCCTTCGTCAATAAGCGACGCGGAACTCACCGGCAGCATAGCAATACGCTGCGAAGGCCTCCGGCTGATCGTCGAGGGCCACACCGGCGGCGACATCCGGGTATTCGACATCAGCGGCCGCACAGTCTATTCCGGTAACGACAGCACCATACAGATGCCGGCCCGCGGAGTATATGTGGTAGCGGTTGAATCACAGTCATTCAAAGTAGTTATCTGACTCCTGCATCCATACGCAGCACCGGCAGGCCATAACGGGCAACAGTCCTTATGGCCTGCTTTTTTTGTAAAAAAAATTGTCCGGGAAGATAATAAGCTTTAATTTTACCATGCAAAAACCTACTACCGTCATGGACATAACTATACAGGAGATTCCGGTCACCGCCGAAATCATGCTTCTCGGCCACACATTCAGCGGGCTGGCCGAGGTGGAGCGCGCAGTCGAAGTCTGCGCCCGCATCCGCACGGGCGCGCTGGGCTACCGCGACATTGCCCGCCGCACTCCCGACAGGCCCATTCCCGACTTGCACGTAGCCCTGCTGTACGAGCCATATCCCTGCTTCGACTCCTACGACTACGCAAGCGAGACACGCCGCTACTGCAACTATTTCCTGTCTTCCCGCTCATTTACCAACGCCGATATCGAACGCCTGAGCAGGCTCAGAATATCGTGCAACAACTGCCTGGTGACGGAGAATATTCCGGCCGGCGACACACCCGCCCTGTACTACCGCGGCGACGGTCCTGTCATGCTTCTGGCCCGGGTGCCGGATAGTGAGTACTAATATTCTTGCAGTTAAAAACATATAAAAATGGGGGCCGAATTGTCATAATTATGGGGTTTTGTTTGCCATCTTGCACCGAATAAATTAATTTTGCACGTTGAAACCAACGTGAACGTATATACCGCACCGGATTAATCACCACATCGCCCGGAAAATGCTTAACGCCTTACGCCGCATATTGCTCATAGCCGTCGCCGCACTCGGCACGGCCTGCGCGGCTTCCGCCCAGGAAGCGCCCTACCGATTCGACTTCGGCGGCTCGCTGGGCATGGACGGCTATCTGGGCGACGCATCGTCGTCGGTGTTCAGCCATCCGGGCTTTACGGCAGACGTTCAGATGCGCTATATTCCCAACGTGCGCATGGCTTTCCGCGGCATGCTCTCCATGCAGGGCCTCAGCGGCAACACGGCCGACATGGCCAACGTGCTGCCCGACGGCGCGCAGCTGGAATTCACCTCCACGGTCTACGCCCTGGACCTGCGCTACGAGTTCAACTTCCTGCCCTACGGCATAGGCGAGACCTACAAGCGTCTGCGCCGCTTCACGCCCTACCTGACGCTGGGACTGGGCGTGAGCATGGCGTCGTCGGGCGGCAGCACGGCCGTGGCGCCGACGCTGCCGATGGGCATAGGGGTCAAGTACAAGCTGCGCAAGCGCTGGAACCTCTTCGCGGAGTTCACCATGACGAAGGCCTTCGGCGACAAGCTTGACGGCGACCGCCTGCACGACCTCAACCAGATAAAAACCGAATTTTACAAGAGCACCGACTGGTACTCGCGCCTGACCGTAGGCATCAGCTACGAGTTCGGCGAACGATGCGCCACCTGCCATTACGTTGACTGACATGGAATACATCGACTCACCCAACATACAGCTTGACATGTCGCGCCTGCCGCGCCACATCGCCATCATCATGGACGGCAACGGACGCTGGGCCCGTTCTCAGGGCCTCGAACGCTCGGCAGGACACGTCGAGGGGGTGAAGACCGTACGCCGCATCACGGAGGAAGCCTCGCGCCTGGGCATAGAATTCCTGACGCTCTACGCCTTCAGCACCGAGAACTGGAACCGCCCGCAGGAGGAGGTAGACGCCCTGATGCACCTTATCGCCACCGCAATCGAGCGCGAGACGCCCGACCTGATAAAGAACAATGTGCGGCTGCGCGTAATAGGCGACGCCTCGCGCATGCCCGAAGACACCCTGCGGCGCCTCCAGCGCTGCGAGGCCGACACATCCACGGGTCAGGGTCTGACGCTGGTGCTCGCCATCAGCTACTCCTCGCGCTGGGAGATAACCGACGCCGCCCGCCGCATCGCGGCAGAAGCGGCCGCAGGCAAAATCAATCCAGATGACATCACCGACCGGACACTGTCGGCCAACATGGCAACAGCTTTCATGCCCGACCCTGACCTGCTCATACGCACCGGCGGCGACATGCGCGTAAGCAACTTCCTGCTCTGGCAGATAGCATACGCCGAGATTTACGTCACCGACATTTACTGGCCCGACTTCAACGCCTACGACCTGCGCAGAGCCATCTCCGACTATCAGCACCGCCAGCGGCGCTTCGGACTCACGGGCGACCAGGTTATAAAAAATTAGCACCCCAATCCATTGCCAACACTCATCACAAAATATGCGATATAAATCGACCATTCTTGCAATGCTTCTTGCCGCCGCGCCCGTGACAGCCGCGGCGCAGGAGGCCGCCGACACCATATACAACCCCCAGATTGTATACGGAGCTCTCCCGAAAGTCTACGAAATCGCCGATATCCAAGTCACGGGAGCGCCCAACTACGACGACTTCACCGTCCTCGGATACGCCGGCATCAAGGTAGGCGACCGCATGGCAATCCCGGGCGACGACCTCACAGCCGCCGTCAAGCGCCTCATGCGCCACGGACTCTTCTCTCAGGCTCAGGTGAAGGTGCTCAAGACCGCCGGCGACAAAGCATGGATAGAACTGGCGCTGCGCACCCAGCCGCGCATATCGAAAGTCAACTACATCGGCATGAAGAAGGGCGACCGCGACGACATCGCCGAGAAGCTCCAGCTGATGAAAGGCAACCAGATAACGCAGAACATCGTCAACCGCGCCGAGGCCATCGTCCGCGCTCACTACAAGCAGAAAGGCTACGGCAACGCCGACGTCAAGATCACGCTCCACGAGGACCTCTCCGCACCCAACGAGATGATAGTCGACATCGCCGTCGACCGCCACGACAAAGTGAAGGTACACAAAATCTACCTCGACGGCAACGAAGTGCTCTCCGACTCCAAGCTCAAGCGCACCATCAAGAAAACCAACGAAAAAGGCAACATCCTCAAGCTCTTCAGCCAGAAGAAATTCGTGGAGAGCGACTATCAGGACGACCTCAACCGCATTCTCGAGAAATACAACGAACTCGGCTACCGCGACGCCCGCATCGTGGCCGACAGCATCGTGCCCTACGACGACAAGAGCATCGACGTCTACATCAAGCTCGACGAGGGCAACAAATACTACGTCAAGGATATCAACTGGGTTGGCAACACCGTGTATCCCTCCGATGTGCTCGGCACCTACCTGGACATGAAGCCCGGCGACGTCTACAACCAGAAGCACATGAACAAGCGCCTGACGCAGGACGACGACGCCGTGAGCAACCTCTACATGGACAACGGCTACCTCTTCTTCGACCTCGTGCCCGTGGAACGCGAGGTAAGCGGCGACAGCATCTCGCTGGAGATGCGCATCACCGAAGGTCCGCAGGCCCGCATCAACAACGTAATCATCAACGGCAACGACCGCCTTTACGAGAAAGTGATACGCCGCGAGCTGCGCGTGAAGCCCGGCGACCTCTTCAGCAAGGCCGACCTCATGCGCTCGGCGCGTGAAATAGCCCAGACGGGACACTTCAACCCTGAGAACATGGACATACGTCCCGAGCCGAACCAGGAGAACGGCACCGTCGACATCCTATTCAACCTCGAGAGCAAGGCCAACGACCAGATTGAATTCTCGCTCGGCTGGGGACAGACCGGCATCATAGGCAAGCTCTCGCTCAAGTTCACCAACTTCAGCATCAAGAACCTGTTCTATCCCAGCACATACCGAGGTATCATCCCTCAGGGCGAAGGACAGACGTTCACTATCAGCGCCCAGACCAACGCCCGCTACTACCAGGCCTACAGCGTAAGCTTCCTCGACCCCTGGTTCGGCGGCAAGCGCCCCAACTCGCTCAGCATCTCGGCATTCTACAGCCGCCAGACCGGCGTCAACTCCGCCTACTACAACAACACCTGGGGCAGCTCGGCCTACAACTACGGCTTAGGCTACGGTGGTTACGGCTATGGCTACGGTGGTTACGGCAACAACTACTACAACGACTACTACCAGAACAGCTATCAGAACAGCTACGACCCCAACAAGGTGCTGCAGATGGCAAGCTTCAACGTAGGCTTCGGCAAACGTCTCAAGTGGCCCGACGACTACTTCACCTTCACCGCCGAGCTCGGCTACAACTGGTACTACCTAAAGAACTGGGACTACCTCTACTACATGAACAACGGCACCTCCAACGCCATTGTCCTGGGTCTGACGCTGGCACGCAACTCCATCGACAATCCTCTGTACACCCGCAGCGGCTCCAGCTTCTCGCTCAATCTCCAACTCACTCCCCCGGCATCGCTCTTCGGCAAGAAGAACTGGAAGAAGCTCGCCGAGGAACAGACCCCCGAAGCCAAGAAAGAGCTCTACCACTGGATAGAATACTGGAAGCTGCGCTTCAAGAGCCGCACCTACACGCCGCTGTGCAACGCCAACGGCACCTACACGCCCGTGCTCATGACCCGCGCCGACTTCGGTCTGCTCGGCAGCTACAACAAGTATCTGAAATCGCCTTTCGAGACATTCTACGTCGGCGGTGACGGCATGAGCGGCTCCTACACCTACGCCACCGAGACCATCGCCCTGCGAGGCTACGACAACGGCCAGCTGACCCCCTGGAGCCGCGAGGGCTACGCCTACAGCCGCCTCGGCCTGGAGCTGCACTTCCCGCTGATGCTCCAGACATCCACCACCATCTACGCCCTGGCATTCGTGGAAGGCGGTAACGCGTGGACATCGGTCAAGAAGTTCAATCCCTTCGACATGAAGCGCTCGGCCGGCGTCGGCGCACGCATCTATCTGCCCATGGTCGGCATGATGGGTATCGACTGGGCTTACGGCTTCGACCGCGTCAACGGCGAGAAGGGCGGCAGCCACTTCCACTTCATTCTCGGACAAGAATTCTAAACTTTTTGTACTCCAAAGCGTCTAAACATAAAATGCTGTTTAAACGCGCCTAAAACAAAAGAAGAAATGAAGAAACTCATCCTCACCCTCGCAATAGCACTGGCCGCAACATTCGCCGCCGGCGCTCAGAAGTTCGCCATGGTCGACATGGACTACATCCTCCAGAACGTGCCCCAGTACGAAATGGCAAATGAACAGCTCAACCAGCTCTCGCAGCGCTGGCAGCGCGAAGTGGAGCAGGCCGGCAAGGAAGCTGAGGCCATGTACCAGAGCTACCTCTCGGACAAGGTGTTCCTCACCCCCGAGCAGGTGAAGAAACGCGAAGAAGAAATCGTAGCAAAGGAAAAGGCCGCCACCGAGCTCCGCTTCAAATACTTCGGACCGGAAGGCGAACTCTACCAGAAGCGCCAGACCCTCCTCAAGCCCATACAGGACGATGTGTACAACGCCGTCAAGAAAGTGAGCGAGGAGCGTGGCTATCAGGCCGTGTTCGACCGCGCATCGTCCAGCGACATCGTGTTCGCCTCGCCGCGCATCGACATCAGCAACGAAGTGCTGGCCCGTTTAGGTTATTCCAAATAAATTCCTTATCTTTGCCCCTGCATAACCAGAACAGCTTAATCTCAGAAACAATCAAACCTAAATACAAGAAATGATCAAGAAACTCATTCTCGCCGCTATCGTGGCGCTTCCCTTCTCTGCTTTCGCACAGAAATTCGGCGTAGTCAACATCGAAACCGTATTCCAGGCAATGCCTGAGACGACTACCGCACAGACCCAGATGACCGAAGCTTCCAAGAAATACGAAGACGAGTTCGCCAAGCTCCGCGAGGAAGTGGACAAGCTCTTCACCGAGTACCAGAACCTCCAGAAAGACCCCGCCACTCCCGACGCCATCAAGGAGCGCCGCCTCAACGAGCTTCAGGAGCGCGACCAGAAGGTGCAGCAGTTCCGCAACACCGCAAGCCAGGACCTCGCACGCCTTCAGGAACAACTCATGGCTCCCATCCAGCAGAAAATCAACGAAGCCGTCAAGGCTGTGGGCCAGGAAGGCAACTACACCTTCATCTTCCCGCATGAAGAAGCCCTTCTGCTCTACACCGGCAGCGACGTCACCGACGTCACCAACGCCGTGAAAGCCAAGCTCGGCATCAAGTAAAAACCGTCCGGCATCACACTGCGGGCGCCTCTGCGATTCAGAGGCGCCCGCAGCCGTTTTCAGCCGACGCATGTGCCGTATTTTCAACAATCAGCACTTTTTATCTGTTAATAATTGATAGAAAAGCAAATTCTGATTAACTTTGCGTACAAATAGGTCAAACCACTACCGAACCCAATGGAAAAATACGACCATCTCAACGAATACATCCGCGACGCCATCCGCGACAACTGGGAAGAACTCGCCCTCACAGACTTCCACGGAGTCTCGTTCCAGTACCGCGATGTAGCCCGCAAGATTGAAAAACTGCACATACTCTTCAAGCATATAGGCATCGAACCGGGCGACAAAGTCGCCCTCTGCGGCCGCAACTCAGCACAATGGGCCATAGCGGCCCTCGCATGCCTCACCTACGGCGCCGTGGCCGTGCCCATCCTCCACGACTTCAAGAGCGACAACATCCACCATCTCGTCACGCATAGCGAGGCCAAGCTCTTTTTCGTAGACGAAGCCATCTGGGAAAATCTCGATCCGGATTCCATGCCCATGCTGACGGGTGCGCTGCTCATTGCCGACTACTCGCTGCTGTTCTCCCGCGACCGGCGCCTGACCGAGGCCCGCGCCCACCTCAACGAGCTCTTCGGCCAGCGCTGGCCCGACCGCTTCACTGCAGCCGACGTGGACTACCCCGTATTCACGCACGACACCCTCGCGCTCATCAACTACACCAGCGGCTCCACAGGCTTCAGCAAAGGCGTCATGCTCACCTACGGCAACCTCTGGAGCAACATCCGTTACGCCATCGACGACCTCACCTTCCTGAAGCCCGGCGACGGCATGGTGTGCATGCTGCCGCTGGCCCACATGTACGGCCTCGTATTCGAGATGATACACACCTTCGTCAAGGGCTGCCACATCTACTTCCTCACGCGCACCCCATCGCCGAAAATCATCATGGACGCCTTCGCCACCGTCCACCCGAAGCTCATCATCACCGTGCCGCTGATTCTCGACAAGATCATCCGCACGCGCGTCTTCCCTCTGCTCGACAAGCCGCTGATGAAGATACTGATGCACATCCCTCTTGTCGACGACCATCTGCTCGACAAAATCAAGGAACGCCTCATGACTACCTTCGGCGGCAACCTGCATGAGATGATAATAGGAGGCGCGCCACTGAACGCCGACGTAGAGGCATTCCTGAGACGCATACGCTTCCCCTTCACCGTAGGCTACGGCATGACCGAATGCGCGCCACTCATAACCTACAGCCCATGGGACAAGCAGCGCCCCGGCTCGTGCGGCCGGCTCGCCGCACGCATGGAGGCACGCATCGACTCGCCCGACCCGGCCCACAAGCCCGGAGTGCTGTACGTGCGCGGAGCCAACGTCATGAAAGGCTACTACAAGAATCCCGAGGCCACAGCCCAGGCCCTCGACAAGGACGGCTGGCTCAATACCGGCGACATATGCAGCATGGACGGGGACGGATACCTCACCATACGCGGACGCGACAAAAGCATGATTCTCGGCCCCAGCGGACAGAACATCTACCCCGAGGAGATAGAGCAGAAGCTCAACAGCATGCTATACGTGGCCGAAAGCCTCGTAGTCGACGACGACAACAAGCTCGTGGCTCTCATATACCCCGACTTCGACACGGCTCACAAGGCAGGCCTCGACGACAGGCAGATAGAGCAGCAGATGAACCGCAACATCGAGCAGCTCAACGACGAGCTGCCGGCCTACAGCCGCGTCAGCCGCATGCGCATGATGCACGAGGAGTTCGAGAAAACGCCCAAGCGCTCTATCAAGCGCTACCTCTACCAGCACTGATGGAACTGACGGCTTCGCTGCGCAAGACCATAGCGTCGCTCGCCTCGGCGCGCCACAGGCGCGAGGCGGGACTCTTTGCCGCCGAGGGCACCAAATGCGTGCTCGACACCCTCGGTGCGTTCCGCCTGCATTGCCTCGTCGCCACGGCCGCGTGGCTCGAGGAACATCCGGACGCAGCGCCTGCGGACGTAACCGTCATAGCCCGGCGCCCCGACATGGAGCGAATGTCGGCCCTGTCCACGCCGCCGCCGGTGATAGCGGTCTACAATATACCCGAGACCGTGGCGCCCGTCATCCGCCCCGACGACATCACGCTGGCACTCGACTGCGTGCAGGATCCCGGCAACCTCGGCACAATAGTGCGCGCCGCCGACTGGATGGGGGTAGACACCATCCTCGCCTCGCACGACACCGCCGACATCTTCAGCGCCAAGGCCATCCAGGCCACCATGGGAGCCATCTCCCGCGTGCGTGTGCATTATTGCGACCTGCCAGCCACGCTGCACTCCCTGCCGCAAGGCCTCCCCGTATTCGGCACCTTCCTGAACGGCGAGAACATCTACACCGCCCCCTGGCTTGACGGCGGTGGCGTGCTCGTGCTCGGCAACGAAGGACGCGGCATCTCCGAGGACACGGCCGCATGCGTAACACGCCGGATCACCATACCCAGCTATCCCCCCGGGCGCCCCACATCGGAGAGCCTCAACGTAGGCGTAGCCGCCGCCATCGCAATGGCTCAGATGCGCGCCGCACGCTTTACTCGCTGATACCTATGGCAAAGAAAACAGTCAAGACCGCATGGTTCTGCAGCCAGTGCGGAGCCGAATCGCCCAAATGGCAGGGACGCTGCCCGGCCTGCGGAGCATGGAATACAATGGTGGAGGAACGCGTAGCTGCGGCTCCGGCTGCCTCCAAATCCTCTACACGACGCGCCAGGCCCGCGCAGGCGGTGGCAGTAAACGACATCGAGGCCCTCAACGAGCCCCGCATCCTAATGCCCAGCAAGGAACTCAACCGTGTGCTGGGCGGTGGCCTCGTCAACGGCTCGCTGGTACTTATCGGCGGTGAACCCGGCATAGGCAAGAGCACGCTCGTGCTTCAGAACCTGCTCGCCATCAAGTCGCGCACCATACTCTACGTCAGCGGCGAGGAAAGCGCCACGCAGCTGAAACTGCGCGCCGACCGTATCGGCCGCGGCTCCGACAACGTGTTCATCGTCTGCGAGACATCCCTCGAGAACATCATGGACCACATCGACGCCGTGCAGCCCTCGATTCTCGTGGTAGACTCTATACAGACCATCGCCTCGGACGCGCTCGACTCGGCGGCCGGCAGCGTGGGTCAGGTGCGCGAATGCGCCGCACGGCTGCTCAAATATGCCAAGGAAAGCAATGTGCCGGTGCTGATGATAGGCCACATCACCAAAGACGGCACTCTCGCCGGCCCCAAGGTGCTGGAACACATCGTCGACGCCGTGCTCCAGTTCGAGGGCGACAGCCAGTACATGTACCGCATACTGCGCCCTATCAAGAACCGCTTCGGAAGCACCTCCGAGCTGGGCATCTACGAGATGGCGCGCAGCGGCCTGCGCGAGGTCACCAATCCGTCCGAAATGCTCCTGAGCCACAGCGCTGAATCCCTAAGCGGCGTGGCGATAGGCGTCACCGTCGACGGCGCCCGCCCCTTCCTTATCGAAGTGCAGGCGCTCGTAAGCACCGCCGCCTACGGCACCGCCCAGCGTTCCGTCACCGGCTTCGACTCCAAGCGCATGAACATGCTGCTCGCCGTGCTTGAGAAGCGGGTGGGCTTCAAGCTCGCGCAGAAAGACGTCTTCCTCAACATCGCCGGCGGCCTGCGCGTCAACGACCCCGCGCTCGACCTCGGCGTCATCTGCGCCATACTCTCCAGCAACGTCGACATGGCCATCCCCAAAGGCTGGTGCATGACCGGCGAAGTGGGCCTGACGGGCGAGATACGCCCCGTCACGCGCATAGAGCAGCGCATCGGCGAGGCCGCCAAGCTCGGCATGACCGACATCCTCGTGCCCGCAGGCAACCTCAAAGGCTTCGACCGCGACCGTGCCGGCATCAACATCCACGAAGTAGCAAAGGTTGAAGAAGCCTTTCGTGCCGTATTCGGGTAAAAGTATTGTTTTTAGCGATTTTATTCAATAAAAACACTGTATTGAATAAAATAGTTACTTTTTTATTCAGTATAGATACATAAACTGAATAAAGACGAAGCCGCCCGGCATCCATCAGCAGGATACCGGGCGGCTCTTTTAGCTTCTTGCGGGGGAGATTACTTCGCGGGGTCGAGGATGACTACGCGATAGTTGTTCTGGTCGAGCAGGTTCTTCATGAAGGCCTTGACGTCGTCGGTGGTGACAGCCTTGATTACCTCATCGATACCGTTGAATGTGTCGACACCGTTTATGAGGCTGCCGGTGATAGCACCACTCCAGGTGTCGTTTTTCTCACGGCCCTCCAAGGCGTCCTTGAGCATGAACTCCTTGATGGGGTTGAGCTCGTCGTCGGCCACATTCTCGCTCATGCCGCGGACGATGTCGGACACTACGGTCAGCACTTCATCCCTGACTTCGGGCTTGGTGGGGAAAGGAATCTGCATGAATACGTTCTCGTCAGCCACACGTGCCATCTGGCCGTAAGCGCCGATGCTGTAGGTGGCGCCCATTTCCTCGCGCACCTTCTTGAGGAGACGGTTGCTCAGAATCTGCGAGGCAATGCGGGTGAGCATGCGGTTGCGGGGCGTGAAGTCCTCATGACCGCTTACAGCTACCATGATCCAGGGCTGAGGAGTCTCCATGGCCGTGGTGCTTTCGTCGGTAGCGTTGCCCTTTGTGGGTTCGAGCGCAGGGTTCACGGCCGGCATGGCGGTATTGGCCGTAGCAGCGTCGGCGGGCAGAGTGGCGATATACTGCTCGAGCATGGGCTTGAACTGCTCGAGGTTGATGCTGCCGGTGAAGACGAAGGTATAGTCGGCGGCGTTGGCGGTGAAGCCGTGGAGGATGTCGAGGATCACCTCACGCTTGGCGTTGCGGATGTCGTCGGTGCCGAGTACCTGCACCAGGGGCGATGCATAGGTGGCGGCGGTGGCGCGCTTGGCGAAGATATACTGCGGCTGCGCTTCCTGATTGCCGAGGATGCCTATGATGTTGCCCTGGATGGCGCTGAAGTCGTCGGGAGTGATGTTGTAGTCCTTGAAGGTCATGTAGATCATCTCCATCATCACGGGCAGGTCCTTGACGGTGCTTGAGCCCTCGATGCTGCGGTAGTATTCGCTGACTTCGGGTGCCACCTTCACCTGACGGCCCTGAAGATACTTCTTCATGTCGCTGTTGTTGTAGGTGCCGAGGCCGTAGTTGCTGATGGCGTAGGGCATGAACTTGACGCTGGCGGCATTGGCGGGGTCAAGCGTATTGAATCCGCCGCGGGCCACTGCCGAGAAGATAATCTCGTTGTCGTTGAACTCGGTGGGCTTGACAATCACCTTGACGCCGTTGCTGAGGGTAAACTCGGTGGCGCCCCACTGCTCCAGAGTGCGGGTGGCGGTGATTTTGCCGGGTGCGGGCAGAGAGGGAATGAGGGGTTCGCTCTTCATCTCGTCGCGGTAGGGCTCGATTTCCTCGGCGTCAACCTTGGCGATGACGGCGGCTACTTCTTCCTCAGTGGGGACGCGGAAGGTATCATTGTCGGGCAGCAGGGCGGCGAACACGCGGTTGTTGGCCGTGATAAGCTCCGGAAGCATCTGGTTGATGGCCTCTACGGGAATCATGTTTGCCAGCTGCGTGTACACCTGATAGTCGGCCTCGATGCCGGCCAGCGGTGTGCCGTCGATGAAGCTGCGCACGATTTCATGGCTGTAGGTGTCGTTCTCGGTCTTGTTGCGGTTGTTGTATTTCTTCTCCAGACGCGAGAGGTACTCGGCCTTGGCACGGTCATATTCGCCGGGAGTGAAGCCGCCGCGCTGTGCGCGGAGCAGCTCGCGGTACACCTCTTCGATGGCGGGCAGAAGGTCGTTGCCTTTCGGGCGGCCCTCGATGGAGAGGGCATCCTTGGTCTTGGCAAGGAAGAAGTCGTCGTAGTAGATGCTGGCGCCGGCGAAGTCAGCGTCAGGCTTGTTGGAGGCATCGTCGAGGCGTGTGCCGAGCATGTCGGTGACAATGTCGGTGACGTACTTCATCTGGTAGAACATGGGAGTGTTACGCATCTCGCGGGGCATCTTGTCATTCTTGAAGAACATCATGAATGCAGCGCTGGGCATCTCCTTGTCCTTGCCGATGGCATAGATTGTGCCCTCGTTGTCGGGTACGTCGAAGTACACGCGCTCGGCTGCGTTCTCGGGCATCTTGATGCCGCCGAAGAGTTCCTTGATTTTGGCCTCAATGCGGGTGGGATTGATGTCGCCGACCACGATGATACCCTGCTGGTCGGGGCGGTACCATGTGTGATAGTAGTCGCGGAGCACCTGCGGCTCAAAGTTGTCCACAACCTCCATCGTGCCGATGGGCAGACGGTGGCCGTAGCGCGAATCGGGATACATCACGGGCATGATGTTCTCGATGATGCGCATGCTGCCCTGCATGCTGCGGCGCCACTCCTCATGGATCACGCCGCGCTCCTTGTTGATTTCCTCGGGGTCGAGCAGCAGGTCGTTGGCCCAGTCGTGGAGAATGAGCAGACAGCTGTCCTGCACGCTCTCGCGGGCGGTGGGCACGCTGGAAATGTTGTAGACGGTCTCGTCCACACCGGTATAGGCATTCAGGTTGTAGCCGAATTTCACGCCCACGCTCTCAAGCCAGTCTACAACATTGTTGCCGGGGAAGTTCTTGGTGCCGTTGAAGCACATGTGCTCCAGGAAGTGCGCGAGGCCGCGCTGGTTTTCTTCTTCCAGCACCGAGCCGACCTTCTGCGCGATATAGAAGTCGGCCTGACCCTTCGGGGTCTCGTTGTGGCGGATGTAGTAGGTGAGTCCGTTGTCGAGGCGACCTGTGATTACGGCCGTATCGACAGGAATCTGCGGGAGCTCCGGCATCTGGGCCGACACTGTGCCGCCTGCGAAAACCACAGCCAGCATCAGCAATACGCTCTTGATTACTTTTTTCATGTGATGTTTATAAATGATGTATTGTTTTTATCAATTAGACGCCACCGCCCATGCAAAATTGCAGGCGGCAGCGTTAAAAAGCGTTAAAAATATCACCCATTCACCTGTCCCAGCCCGTTGTCGAAGTCGGCGAGGCGGAAATATTTCTTGCCGAAAGGCGTCATGTAGTCCACAAGCTCATAGGGATAGAACGACACCTTGATGGCGCCCTGCGCGAAGCTTGCCGCCTCGTAGGGCTGATAGACGAACACTATCTCTCCCGACGGCGCGAGCATGAAGTTGTCGTGCGAAGGCAGCTCAGTAATGCCCGTGGGGCCGATGATCTGCTCGAGGGCGTCGGCCTGCGTCTGTATGGCAGCGGCGAGGTCGTTCAGGCGCTTGTTGTCGAAAATCTCGCGCAGTGTCAGCACACGGCCCGAAGCCATATCATAATTAATATAGTAGCTCGTAGTCATGCCGTGTGCGGCGGCCGGCGGATACTCGGAGGTTGTCACGCAATAGACCAAAAGTTCCGGGCTGAGGTTCACCACGGTGCCCGTAACTACGTTGAAACCGTCGGCTGCCGTAGTGTCCACCGGCTCCACGGCATAGCCTATGCCGGAGGCGGTGGAGAGCAGATGGTCGCGCATCACGGTGTCGAAATCGGCGCCCACCGAGTCGAACGCAAGGCTCATGATGCTGTCGAGCAGCGGGTTGATGTCGGCGCCGAACACACGCGTAGGAATCACCAGATTCACGGAATCGGCAAATATCATGTCCTCGTCGCTGCCGAACTCCGCAGCCGAGTTGAGCAGACGGAACGAACTGCCGTGCTCGGCCACGCGGAACTCCACGCGGCGGTCGTCGGCCCCATGTCCGCACGATGCGGCACCTGCGGCAAGCAGCGCCGTACCCACGGCGTAAAAAATCAGTTTTTTCATATAGATACAATCCAAATTCAGTTCATATGATATAAAACATACCAAGCCGCAGAATCGTCGGCAAAAATAGCTTTTTTTCTCCTACAAAATTAGCTTTTTTTGTTGGAGTGCGAAAATTTTTGTAAATTCGCATCGCTATTTAGCAACGGGGCGTAGCGCAGTCCGGTAGCGCACCTGGTTTGGGACCAGGTGGTCGCAGGTTCGAATCCTGTCACCCCGACAAAAGCCTCAACACCGTGGAAGCACAGTGGCAAAGATATATAATCTCTGTGTTACAGCAGAATAGCCCCGAAGCATTTCTGCTGTCACATCGGTATGGAGGCACGAGAGAGTAAATAAACCATCAACTACGATATGATCGCTTTAGACATTTTCGGAATTTCCAACAACGGGCTTCTGGCCATCACGGCAGCCCTCACGGGCATCGGCCTGGTGGCGCTTGCCCTATGGCTCGCCGGCCTGATTTCGCCGAAATCGTTCAATCCGCAGAAAGGCGAAGCCTACGAATGCGGCATCCCCACACGCGGCGAGAGCATGGCCCAGTTCAAAGTGGGCTACTACCTGTTTGCCATTCTGTTTCTGATGTTCGATGTCGAGACGGTATTCCTCTTCCCCTGGGCCGTCCGCGTCCGTGAGATGGGCCTCGGAGGCCTCCTCAGCATCGCAGTGTTCTTTGGCGTTTTAGTGCTGGGCCTTGTTTATGCCTGGCGGAAAGGAGCTTTGGAATGGAAGTAACAGCACAGGGCATGCCCTACGAGGCATTCAAGGACAACGAATATATCGAATCGCTCGTCAAGAAGCTTCAGGAGAACGGCACCAACGTCATCGTGGGCTCTCTCGACAAGCTCATCAACTGGGGCCGGTCCAACTCGCTGTGGCCCCTCACTTTTGCCACCAGCTGCTGCGGCATCGAGTTCGTAAGCCTCGGCGCCGCACGCTACGACATGGCACGCTTCGGATGGGAAGTCGCCCGTTCGTCGCCACGTCAGGCCGACTTCATCATGGTGGCCGGCACCATCGTCCACCGCATGGCGCCCGTGCTGCGACGCCTCTACGACCAGATGGCCGAGCCTAAGTACGTCATAGCCTGCGGCGCCTGCGCCATCAGCGGCGGTCCCTTCCGCAACAGCTACCACGTAGTGCGCGGCGTCGACCAGATCATCCCCGTCGACGTCTACCTCCCCGGCTGCCCCCCGCGCCCCGAGGCCATGATCTACAGCATCATGCAGCTCTCGCGCAAAGTCAAAGTAGAACACTTCTTCGGCGACGTCAACCGCAAGCAGAAACAGCAGGACTTCCTGCGCGAGCATCCCGTAGAAGGCATCGACGACAAAGCCGACTTCAACACCAATCCCGTCGAGGCCGACGGCAAGCAGGCCTGAACGCGTCAAATCTGTCAACATATACATATATAATATATATGGCAACCCTTCAAGAAACTATTGCCAAAATATGCCCCACGGCTTCCGTGGCCGAGGTTGACGGCGCCCCCATGATAAGCGTCGACGACGCACACTGGCATGAGCTGGCTAAGGCTCTCCGCGACAACAGCGACCTGGCTATGGACTACCTCGTCACCATCGCCGGTTTCGACCACACCGACTCCATGGGCTGCGTCTACTACCTGATGTCGACCTCGCTCAACACCAACCTCGGCGTGACAGTACTCGCCACCGGCGGCCGCGAGAAACCCATGCTCCACAGCGTGAGCGACCTCTGGAATAACGCAGGGCTCTACGAGCGCGAAGTCTACGACTTCTACGGCATCATATTCATCGGCAACCCCGACATGCGCCGTCTCTTCCTCAGCATCGACTGGCAAGGATACCCGCTGCGCAAGGACTATGACTGCTCGCCCGAGGCCAACCCCGTTCCCGCCGACAACGAGCGACAGAGCGACTTCACCGACAGCTGGGTAGAGAAGCCCGACGGCACCGTCGAGAAGACGCAGGTGCAGGTGTTCGGCCCCGACGACTTCGTGGTCAACATAGGCCCCCAGCACCCCGCCACCCACGGCGTGCTACGCTTCCGCACGGCCGTCGACGGCGAAAAAATCAAGAAGATCGACGTCTACATGGGCTACATCCACCGAGGCATCGAGAAACTGTGCGAGCAGCAGGGCTACCCCCAGACGCTCCACTATCTCGACCGAATGGACTACTTCTCGGCCCAGAACTACCACCACGGCCTCTGCCTCCTCTACGAGCGCGCCGCCGGCATCGAAATCTCGCGCCGCGCGCAGGTCATCCGCGTCATGATGGACGAGCTCTCGCGCATAGCCTCCCACTGCCTCTTCATGGGCACCTTCTGCATGGACCTCGGAGCCACCTCCATGCTCTTCTACACGCTCCGCGTGCGTGAGCAGATTCTCGACATCATGGAGCGCACATGCGGCGCCCGCATGACGTTCAACTACGACTGCATAGGCGGCGTCATGCAGGACCTCGACAGCAATTTTCAGCACGACGTCAAGGAACTGCTCAAGGTGATACCCGCCAACCTCCGCGAATACGAGAAAGTGTTCGTCGGCAACGTAATCGCCCGCAACCGCATGGAAGGCGTAGGCGTGCTCTCGCGCGAGGACGCCATCAGCTACGGCGTCACCGGCCCAAACGGGCGCGCCTCCGGCTGGGCATGCGACATCCGCAAATGGCGCCCCTACAGCATCTATCCCGAACTCGACTTCAACGAGGTCATCCGCACCGAGGGCGACTCCATGGCACGCTTCAAGGTACGTCTCGACGAAATCCGCGAGAGCGCCAAAATTCTGGAGCAGCTCGTCGACAACATCCCCGAAGGCGAATACCTCGTCAAGGTGCCCAAGCTCTTCAAGCTGCCCGTCGGACAGTGGTTCCAGCTCGTCGAAGGCTGCCGCGGCGTCTTCGGCATGCACCTCGAGAGCGACGGCGGCACCAAGCCCGCGCGCCTCAAGTTCGCAACGCCCTCCATGCCCGCTGCCGGCGTGGTCGACCCCCTCTGCTGCGGCGAGAAGATTGCCGACCTCATCACCATCGGCGGCTCGATGGACTACATCGTGCCCGACATGGATCGCTGATACTCACGCAACAACTAACAAACCAATAAGATACACCGCATTATGTACGATTTGTCGGTAATCACAGACGCCATCCACTCCTTCCTCTCGGGCTTCATGCCCACGTGGCTCACCGTCACGGTGGAATGTGTGCTCATAGGTGTGGGCCTGCTTCTGGCCTACTCCCTGCTGGCGCTCTTCTACATCTACTACGAACGCAAGCTCTGCGCCTTCGTCCAGTGCCGCCTCGGCCCCAACCGCGTCGGCCCCTGGGGTCTGCTCCAGAGCTTTGCCGATATGTTCAAAATCCTCATCAAGGAGCTTATCTCACTCAAGTACACCGATAAGTTCCTCTTCGCTCTGGCGCCCTATCTGGTGATTCTGGCCTCCATGCTGGCTTTCGCCGTGCTGCCCTGGGGTAACGGACTGCAGATCATCGACTTCAACATCGGCATATTCTTCCTGATGGCCGTATCGAGCATCGGCGTCCTCGGCATACTCCTTGCAGGATGGTCGTCGAGCAACAAGTTCACCCTCATCGGCGCCATGCGCTCCGGCGCGCAGATGGTAAGCTACGAGCTCTCCATCGGCCTGAGCATCATCACCATGGTGGCATTCGCAGGCAGCATGAGCGTCGGCGACATCGTTGCCGCGCAGAACGACGGCTGGTTCATCTTCAAGGGCCACATCCCCGCCATCATCGCCTTCATCATCTACATGATCGCAGGCACAGCCGAGACCAACCGCGGCCCGTTCGACCTTCCCGAGGCCGAGAGCGAGCTCACCGCCGGCTACCACACCGAGTACTCCGGCATTCACTTCGGCTTCTTCTACCTCGCCGAGTACCTCAACCTGTTCATCGTCTCCGGCGTCGCCGCGCTCCTCTTCTTCGGCGGATGGATGCCCCTGCACATCCCCGGATGGGAAGCCTTCAACCACATCATGGACTACATCCCCAGCGTCATCTGGTTCCTCGGCAAGGCTATCGCACTCAGCGCCATCATCATCTGGTTCAAGTGGACCTTCCCCCGCCTGCGCATCGACCAGGTGCTCGCCATGGAGTGGAAGTACCTCCTCCCCATCGGCCTGTTCAACCTCGCCCTCATGGTGTGCATCATCGTCCTGGGCTGGCATTTCTAATATCCGACAAAACAAACAATCCCTATAACAAGACTCCAAATGAGCGAACTCATCGGTAAAACCGCGCAAGTCATCGGCCCAGTGGTCGATGTGGTGTTCGATGGCCCGGAAGGCGACCTGCCCCCCATCTACACAGCCCTGAAAATCGAACGCCAGGACGGCTCGTTTATCACCCTGGAGGTGGAGCAGCACATCGGCGAGAACACCGTGCGCTGCCTTGCCATGGAAAGTACCGACGGACTGCGCCGCGGCATGGATGCCGTCAGCCTCGGACACCCGATAGCAGTCCCCACAGGCGACCAGATCAAAGGACGCCTGCTCAACGTGCTCGGCGACGCCATCGACAACCTTCCGCCCCTGAAACGCACCGACCTGCGCGACATACACCAGCCGGCTCCCGAGTTTGACGACCTCACCATCGGTTCCGAAATCCTCACCACCGGCATCAAGGTCATCGACCTGCTCGAGCCCTACAGCAAGGGCGGCAAGATCGGCCTCTTCGGCGGCGCAGGCGTCGGCAAGACCGTGCTCATCATGGAGCTTATCAACAACATCGCCAAGGGCCACGACGGCTTCTCGGTGTTCACCGGCGTGGGCGAACGCACCCGCGAGGGCAACGACCTGCTTCGCGAGATGATCGAAAGCGGCGTCATCAAGTACGGCAAGAAATTCGAGGAAGGCATGGAGAAGGGACAGTGGGACCTCGCCGACGTCGACGTGGACCATCTCCGCGAATCCCAGGCCACTCTCGTCTTCGGCCAGATGAACGAGCCGCCGGGCGCGCGTCTGCGTGTAGCCCTCAGCGGCCTCACCGTCGCCGAGCAGTTCCGCGACCAGGGCGCTGGCGGCAAGGACGTGCTTCTGTTCATCGACAACATCTTCCGCTTCACCCAGGCAGGTTCCGAGGTGTCGGCCCTGCTCGGCCGCATGCCCTCGGCAGTAGGCTATCAGCCCACACTGGCTTCCGAGATGGGCGCCCTCCAGGAGCGAATCACCTCCACCAAGAACGGCTCCATCACCTCCGTGCAGGCCATCTACGTGCCCGCCGACGACCTTACCGACCCGGCTCCGGCCACTACCTTCAGCTTCCTCGACGCCACCACGGTGCTCAGCCGTAAGATCGCCGAACTCGGCATCTACCCTGCCGTCGACCCGCTGGAGTCCACATCCCGCATCCTCGACCCCAACATCATAGGCGAAGACCACTACAACACGGCCCAGGCCGTCAAGCAGCTGCTTCAGAAGTACAACGAGCTCCAGGACATCATCGCCATCCTCGGCGTAGACGAGCTGTCCGACGACGACAAGCTCGTCGTTTCCCGCGCACGCCGCGCGCAGCGCTTCCTGTCGCAGCCCTTCCACGTGGCCGAGCAGTTCACCGGCCTCCCCGGCGTCATGGTGCCCCTGAGCGAGACCATCCGCGGCTTCAAGATGATTCTCAACGGCGAGATGGACGAATACCCCGAGCAGGCGTTCCTCAACGTCGGCACCATTGACGAGGCCATCGCCAAGGGCCGCAAGCTCCTCGACGAGGTAAAGTGAGAGTATTTAAACCCGCAGAACTATGACACTGAAAATCATATCGGCAGAATCAGTCCTCTTTGAGGGAGAAGTGAAGGCGGCCACCCTGCCCGGACAGATGGGCGAATTCACCGTCCTCCGCAACCACGCATCCCTCGTGGCCCTGCTGGCAAAGGGACTGGTGCGCTACCGCCTGACCGACGACACCGAGCAGGAGCACGAAATACCCGGCGGTGTGGCCGATATCGACAACAACATCATCAGCGTCTGCGTCTACTGAACACCATGAAGCGACTACTCTCTATATTTGCATTCCTGCTCACGCTCGCAGTACCGGCCGCAACGGCCGCCGGCAGCGGCGACGAGTCCGGCGCCATCAACCCCAAGGAAATCATTTTCGAGCACCTGGGCGACGGCTACGGATGGGAAGTGCCCTTCGACCATCACCACCGCATTCCCCTGCCCTGCATCGTCTGGGGCAGCGACGGGCTGCACGTGTTCTCCTCGGCCCGCATCACCGGCGGCGAGACCTACCGCGACGGCGACGTCAGCTTCCGCATCGGCGGCAAGGACAGCGAGTACCGCGGCAAGATAGTGGAAATCAGCGCCGACGGCAAGGAATCGCGTCCCTTCGACATCTCCATCACCAAGAACGTGTGCGCCCTGTTCATCACAGTGGTCGTGGTCGTAGCCATGCTCATGGCTCTCGTGCGCTACTACCGCCGCAACGGCTACAAGGCTCCCCGTAAGGGTCTGGGCTTCCTGGAACTCATAATCGACTTCATCTACGGCTCCGTCATCAAGAGCACGCTCGGCAAGAACGCCGCGCGCTTCGCGCCCTATCTGCTGACGGTGTTCTTCTTCATCTTCACGATGAACCTGATGGGACTGATGGTTGTGTTCCCCGGTGGCGCCAACCTCACGGGCAACATCGCCATCACCCTGGTGCTCGCACTCCTCACCTTCCTTGTCACCAATATCTTCGGCAACCGCCACTACTGGAAAGACATATTCTGGCCCGACGTGCCCCTGTGGCTCAAGTTCCCGCTGCCCATCATGCCGCTGATCGAGGTCTTCGGCATGTTCACCAAGCCCGCCGCCCTGACAGTGCGTCTGTTCGCCAACATGATGGGCGGCCACATGATCGTGCTCGTGCTCACGCTGCTCATCTTCATCTTCGCGGCCGTCAGCGCCGTCGCAGGCGGAGTAGCAACAGCCGTCTCCATGATATTCAGCGTGTTCATGCTGCTTATCGACGTACTCGTAAGCTTCATCCAGGCCTACGTGTTCACGATGCTAAGCACCATATTCATATCCCTGGCCAACGAGGAGCCCCACCACAAGCCCGAGCCGGCCGAAAGCAAATGAAACAAACAAAAACAAAATACACATCAAACCCCATTAAAACTCCAAAATTATGTTCGGTCTTTTAGCAGTTGAAGCTCTCGCAGCTCTGGGCGCCACTCTCGGCGCAGGTATCGCCGCCATCGCCGCCGGTATCGGTATCGGCAAAATCGGTGCAGCCGCCATGGAAGCCATCGCCCGTCAGCCCGAAGCTGCCGGCGACATCCGAAGCAACATGATCGTCATCGCCGCCCTCGTCGAAGGTGTGGCCCTCTTCGGTGTCATCGTCTGCGTTCTTGCCCTTTTCGTCTAATCTCTCTATCCCCCAACGCCACGAATGGAACTGTTCACGCCTGATTTTGGCTTGATTTTCTGGATGTTCATAGCCTTCGGCATCCTCTTCCTCATCCTCTGGAAGTGTGCCTGGCCCGTCATCCTGAAAAGCGTCGACAGCCGTGCAGACCTTATCGACAAAGGCGTGGAGTACGCTCAGGAAGCCAAGGAACGCCTCGACGGCGCACAGCGCGAGGCCGACGACATGCTGCGCGAGGCACGGCGCCGCCAGGCCGACGAGCTGCGCGAGGCCGACCGCATGAAAGCGCAGATCATCGAGGAAGCACGTTCCGCCGCGCAGGCCGAGGCCCAGAAAGTAATGGACGCCGCCAAGGCTTCCATCGCCCAGCAGCAGAAAGAGGCCGAGCAGGCTCTCCGGGCCAACATCGGCACCATCGCTCTCGACATCGCCGGCAAGGTGATGCAGCAGAACATGGCGCAGGACAAGGCCCAGAGGCAGCTCGTCGACAAACTCCTCACCGAGATAGAAAGCAACAACCGAACTCCACGGTAATGAACGAAGGTCTGATACCACGCCGATACGCCAGAGCGCTGTACGAGGTGGCCGAGCAGAGAAGCCGGGCCGAGCGCATGTACACCCTGATGCGCACCCTCGCTGCCGAGGCTCAGCGCGAGCCTCAGCTGGCACGCACACTGGCCAACCCCTACATAGCCGACGACGACAAGCGGCGCCTGCTCGAAACCGCGGCCGGCGCCGGCGCCGACGACTCCACTTTCGCCGACTGGCTGCGGGTGCTCGCCCGCAACCGGCGCTGCGGCATGGCTCCCGACATTGCGCGCGCCTACGTCGACTACTACCGCGACCGGCGCTCCATCTACCCCGTCGCCGTCACATCGGCCTCGCCGCTGACGCCCGACGAGAGCAAGCGCATGCAGGCACTCGTTCAGCGCCACATAGGCCCCGACGCCTCCATGGAGTACACCGAAAAGGTGGACCCCGCGCTCATAGGAGGCTTCGCCATCGACATCGCCAACGAGCGACTTGACGCATCGGCGCTCAACCGTCTCGAACAGATGCGCCTCAACTTATCAAAGGCTTAGAGGCTGTTTAAAAACGGATGTTAACACAGGGGTTGCAGATTTTGGAAGGTATTTCATCCTGCGGGAGCAGGAGCGTACTGGATGTACGCGACTGCGACAAAGGATGAAATACACCCAAAAGATGCAAAGCCGAAGTAACTTTTCATGATAAAATCAGCCTCCGGACAAAACGAAAGAAATATTAAAATAACAGTATGATAAACAAACAGATGATAAAAGTCAGCTCGCCTCGGTCCCTCTCCGGCGCTTTCCGCCGTCTTCTTCGGTCGAGTGGCTACGGCCACACTCCCTCATCAGACGACAAAAATCGCTCGGAGATTGACCGCCCCTGCGTTAACATCTGTTTTTAAACAGCCTCTTAACACCTTTCAGACATTCTGAAACAAAACAACCTCCCCAGCTACAATGATTAATCCCAGCGAGATCTCCGAAGTTCTCAAACAACAACTCGAAAGCGTCAACCAGCAGGTCAGCTTCGAAGAAACGGGCACTGTCCTCGAGGTGAGCGACGGCGTGGCACACGTCTACGGTCTCGACCGCGTATGCTACAACGAGCTCGTAGAATTTGAAAACGGCACCAAGGGCGTGGCTCTCAACCTCGAGGAAAGCAACGTCGGCGTCGTGCTGCTCAACAACATCACCGCCGTTTCCGAGGGAATGAAGGTGAAACGCACCGGCGAGATCGCATCCATCCCCGTCGGCGAAGGTCTCTTCGGACGTGTCATCAACGTGCTGGGCGAGCCAATCGACGGACGCGGACCCATCGCCGGCGACCGCATGCTCATGCCCCTGGAGCGCAAGGCTCCCGGCGTCATCTACCGCCAGCCCGTGAAGCAACCCCTGCAGACGGGTCTCAAGGCCATCGACGCCATGGTGCCCATAGGCCGCGGACAGCGCGAGCTCATCATCGGCGACCGCCAGATAGGCAAGACGGCCATCGCCATCGACACCATCATCAACCAGCGCCAGAACTTCGAGGCCGGCAAGCCCGTCTACTGCATCTACGTCGCCATCGGCCAGAAGGCATCCAGCGTGGCAGCCATCGTCGACACCCTCCGCCGCAACGGCGCCCTCGACTACACCGTGGTCGTCGCAGCCACTGCCGCCGAGTCGGCCACCATGCGCTACTTCGCCCCCTTCGCCGGCGTAGCCATCGGCGAGTTCATCCGCGACACCGGCCGCGACGCACTCATCGTCTACGACGACCTCTCCAAGCAGGCCGTGGCATACCGCGAGATTTCGCTTATCCTCAAGCGCCCCTCGGGCCGCGAGGCTTACCCCGGCGACATATTCTACCTGCACTCGCGTCTGCTGGAACGCGCCGCCAAGATCATCGACAACCAGGAAGTGGCCTCCCGCATGAACGACCTCCCCGAGGTGCTCCGCCCCATCGTCAAGGGCGGCGGCTCGCTCACGGCGCTCCCCATCATCGAGACTCAGGCAGGCGACGTATCGGCCTACATCCCCACCAACGTCATCTCCATCACCGACGGCCAGATCTTCCTTGAGACAGCCCTCTTCAACCGCGGCATACGCCCCGCCATCAACGTCGGCATCTCCGTGAGCCGTGTGGGCGGCAACGCGCAGATCAAGTCCATGAAGAAGGTGGCCGGCACGCTGAAAATCGACCAGGCACAGTTCCGCGAGCTGGAATCCTTCACCAAGTTCGGCGGCGACATCGACCCCGTGACCGCACGCGTCATCGACAAGGGCCGCAAGAACGAGCGCCTGCTCATACAGCCCCAGTATCACCCCATGAATGTCGAGGACGAGGTTGCCGTAATCTACTGCGGCGTCAACGGCCTGCTCGAGAAAGTGCCTCTGGAAAAGGTGGCCGAGTTCGAGAAACAGTTCCTCCAGCTCATGCACGCCAAATACTCCTCCGCCCTCGACGACATCCGTGCCGGCAAACTCTCCGACGAGGCCACGGCCGCGCTCGTGGAAGCCGCGGAGCAGGTGGCAGGACAATTCTAATTCATAAGCTTTAATACCCCAGGCTTCAACCCTACAAAATGGCAACACTAAGAGAACTCAAAGGACGAATCGGCTCCGTGGCCTCCACGGAGAAAATCACCGGAGCCATGAAGATGATCTCCTCCGCCAAGATGCGCAAGGCCGAGCAGGCTCTGCGCAGGCTCGTGCCATTCCGCAGCGGCATCCGGGGTATCATCGCCGACCTGCTCAGTTCCGACGCCGAGTTCACCTCGCCGCTGACCGAGACCCGCGAGTTGCGGCGCATCTGCATCATAGCCTTCGGCAGCGACGACGGCCTCTGCGGAGCCTACAACGCCAACCTCTCCAAGTTCGTCCAGGCGCACGCCGACGCGCTGCGCGCCGACGCCGGCGAAGGCCTTGAGGTGGAGATTATCGCCGTAGGCTCGAAGATGCACAAAGCCGTCGCCCGCATCTTCGCCGACGGCCGTGCCGCCGTCACGCAGGCCGGGGACGTCGACAGCAAGAGCGACGGCGACGCCGTCCGCAAGCTCCTCGACAGCATCAGTGCCCGCTTCTGCGCAGGCGAGCTCGACCGCGTCGACATGGCCTACATGCACTACCACAGCGCCGGACGCCAGCGTCCCGTTGCCGAACAGCTCCTGCCCGTCGACCCCGTCACCCTCACCGGCGGCACCGACACCCCCGAGGCACACCGCGCAGGGCGCCCCTACATCTACGAGCCCGACCCGCAGACCATCTTCCGCACTCTCCTGCCCATGCACCTGCTGGCATCGCTGCACGACGCCTTCGCCGAAAACAGGGCATCCGAACAGGCAGCGCGCGTCATGGCAATGCAGGCCGCGAGCGACAATGCACGCAAGCTCCTCGAACAACTCCAACTCGAATACAACAAGCTGCGCCAGCAAGGCATCACCACCGAGCTGCTCGACATCGTCGGCGGCCAGGTGCGCGAACAATGACCCCTCCCGCAGCCGCACCATACAAATAAAAACCAATCAACAGCATACTCAATGGGTAGCGTAAAAGATTACTTTTCATCCTTAGGAACGGGCATAGCAAGCCTCGTGAAAGGCCTACAGGTCACGGGTAAGGAATTTATTACCCCGAAAATCACCGAGGAATATCCCGACAACCGCAAGACAGCCGACAACCCCGGACCGGCAGCACCGCGCTTCCGCGCACAGCTCGAACTGATCTACGACGCCGAAGGCAACCACAAGTGCATAGCCTGCGGCACCTGCGAACGCAACTGCCCCAACGGCACCATCAAGATCGAGTCCAAGATGGTCGACACCCTCACAGGCAAAAAGAAGAAACTCGACCGCTACATCTACGACCTGGGCAGCTGCACTTTCTGCCAGCTCTGCGCCACCACATGCCCCACCGGCGCACTGCGCTTCAACAACGACTTCGAGACCGCCGTCTACACGCGCGACAAGCTCATAATGAAGCTCAACTATCTCCCCGAGAAGGAGGAACCGGCCCCCACCCCCGAACAGATAGCCGCAGCCGAGGCCGAGCGCCAGGCCAAGATAGAGGCCGCCAAAGCCAAGGCAGCCGCAGCCAAAGCCGCCCGCGAGGCAGCCGCAGCAAAGGCCGCCGGCGAAGCACCAACACCCGAAAAACAATAACTCTGCAATATGGAATCAGTAGGAAGTATCATTCTCTACGTCATCGTCGCCCTTGCGATGGTGGTGTTCTCCGTACTGGCCGTCACCTCACGCAAGATTCTGCGTGCAGCCACATATCTGCTCTTCACCCTCTTTGCCGCGGCATGCGTCTACTTCATGCTCGACTATGAGTTCCTGGGTGCCGTGCAGATTGCGGTGTATGCTGGCGGCATCGTCGTGCTGTTCGTCTTCAGCATCCTGCTCACGAGCCGTCCCGGCCACAACTCGGAGCTGCTCAGCTCCAAGTCGAAGCTCCTCGGCGCCGTGGCATCGCTCGCCATGCTCGCCGTGGCCGGCTACTCGCTGGTGAGCCGCTGCTCGCTGTATGCGGCCAAGCCAGTGGCCGACACTCCCACCATGCAGCAGGTGGGCAGTGCAATGATGAGCACCGGCGACGGCGGCTATCTGCTGCCCTTCGAGGCGATAAGCGTGCTGCTGCTCGCATGTATAATCGGTGGCGTCGTAATCGCCCGCAAACGTTAAAACCACACCCGTCATGGACATCAAAGCCATTATGCTCCTGATTCCGGCGATGATTATGTTCTGCTGCGGCGTCTACGGTTTCATCACCCGCCGCAACATGATCGCCATCCTCATCTCGCTGGAACTCATGCTGAACGCCGTCGACATCAACTTCGCCGTGTTCAACCGCTATCTCTGGCCCCAGGCCATGGAAGGCATGTTCTTCACCCTTTTTGCCATCGCTATCGCCGCCGCAGAGACTGCACTCGCAATAGCCATCATCATCAATCTCTACCGCATGGCCAAGAACATCGACGTGCGCGACCTTAACAAAATGAAATATTAAGCCGATGGACGCTACACTTCCCATACTCATCCTGACCATCCCGCTGGGGATGTTCCTCCTGCTCGGCATCGCCGGTTGCAAGATGAGCCATAAGCTCGCCGGCATACTCGGTTGCCTCGGCATGGGCACTACCCTGGTGCTCGCCTACTACACGGCCTACGTCTACTTCTTCAGCGGCAGCCCCGACTTCATAGACGCCGCCGGCAACCGCCTCCAGGCACTCGTCTTCAACCAGACGTGGCTCGCATTCACCGACAATCTCGTAATCCGCCTCGGATTCCTGCTCGACCCCATCTCGGCCATGATGCTCGTGGTGATAACCACAATCTCCTTCATGGTTCACCTCTACAGCATGGGCTACATGCGCGACCACCACGGCGTCTACGAGCACGGATTCCAGCGCTTCTACGCATTCCTGTCGCTCTTCAGCTTCTCGATGCTCGGCCTGGTAGTGGCAACCAACATCTTCCAGATGTACATCTTCTGGGAGCTCGTGGGCGCCTCCTCCTACCTGCTCATCGGCTTCTACTACACCAAGCCCACGGCAGTGTCGGCCTCCAAGAAAGCATTCATCGTCACCCGCTTCGCCGACCTGGGCTTCCTCGTCGGCATCCTCATCCTGAGCTACTACACCGGCACCTTCAACTTCACCGAGCTGACCTCGGCACCCGTCGAAGGCATGGCCGGAGTTTTCCAGGTGAGCGAGACCACAGCCGAGAGCGTGCGCAGCATCTTCCAGAGCAGCGCCACTCCCGTATTCCTCGGCGGCTCCGTCATGACGTGGGCCCTGGTGCTCATATTCATGGGCGGCATGGGCAAATCGGCCATGCTTCCGCTGCACATCTGGCTGCCCGACGCCATGGAAGGCCCCACACCCGTTTCGGCCCTCATCCACGCCGCCACCATGGTCGTGGCCGGTGTCTATCTGGTGGCCCGCCTCTTCCCGCTGTACCTCATGGAGACCACGGCGCTCGAAATCGTCGTCTGGGTGGGCGCCCTGACGGCCCTCTACGCCGCCATCGTGGCCTGCGCGCAGATCGACATCAAGCGCGTCCTCGCCTTCTCCACCATCTCGCAGATAGCGTTCATGATGGTATCGCTCGGCGTGGCACGCCCCGAATTCCATGAAGGCCTCGGCTACATGGCCTCCATGTTCCACTTGTTCACGCACGCCATGTTCAAGGCTCTGCTCTTCCTCTGCGCCGGCGCCATCATCCACGCCATCGGCAGCAACGACTACACAGCCATGCACGGCCTGCGCAAGTTCATGCCCGTGACCCACTGGACCTTCCTCATAGGCTGCCTCGCCATTGCGGGCATCATCCCATTCTCGGGCTTCTTCTCCAAGGACGAAATCCTGAGCAGCTGCCTCGGCAACAGCACCCTCGTGTACGTGTGGATGTCGCTCGTGGCCGGCCTGACTGCCTTCTACATGTTCCGCCTCTACTACCTCATCTTCTGGTGGAAAGAGCACAAGGTGCATGAGGGCCATCACGCTCCGCACGACCAGGCCTGGACCATGACGCTGCCGCTGGTGATTCTCGCCGCCATCAGCTGCGTGGCCGGATTCATCCCCTTCGGCAACTTCGTGACCTGGAACGGCCATCCCTACGACTTCATGGCCCACTTCGACTGGAGCGTTGCCTCCGTCAGCCTCTGCGTAGCCGTGGCCGCCATCGCCCTCGCCACCGTGATGTACCGCAAGGAAAACCCGCTGCCCGACAAGATGCAGGCCGCCCTCCCCGCCCTCTGGCGCTGGGCCCACCACCGCTTCTACTGGGACGAGCTCTACATGTTCATCACCCACCGCATCATTTTCAACGGCATATGCCGCCCGATAGCATGGTTCGACCGCCACATCATCGACGGCACCATGGATGCACTCGCCATCGTCACCAACAAGGCATCGCAGGCCATCAAGCCCCTGCAAAGCGGCCAGGTACAGCTCTACGTATGGTGGTACCTGCTCGGCGCTCTCGCCCTCGGCGGCATCACGATGCTCTGCATGCTTTAATCCAATCCACATCCACGTTCAAATATAGTAGTAAAGAATGTTTAGCAATATTTTAATCTGGTTTGTGGTGATCCCCCTGCTCATGCTCGCAGGGCTCGCCCTCTGCCGCGACATCAAGCAGATACGCGCCGTGGCCGTGGCAGGCTCCACAGCCCTGATAGCACTCAGCGTAAAACTGCTCGTCGACTATCTCGCCATCCGTGCCGCCGGCTGCACCGACCCGATGCTCTTCACCGGCAGCTGGACATGGTTCGCGCCTCTGCACATCAACCTGGCCGTGGGCGTCGACGGCATATCAGTCGCCATGATTCTCCTCTCCTCGATTATCGTGTTCGCCGGTTCGTTCGCTTCGTGGACCATCCAGCAGCCCAAGGCCTTCTTCCTTTGGCTGATTCTGCTCAGCACGGGCGTGTTCGGCTTCTTCATCTCGATAGACCTGTTCACGATGTTCATGTTCTACGAGGTTGCCCTCATCCCCATGTACCTGCTCATCGGCGTGTGGGGTTCGGGCCGCAAGGAGTACTCGGCCATGAAGCTGACGCTCATGCTCATGGGCGGCTCGGCTTTCCTGATGCTCGGCCTCATAGGCATCTACTACCACTCCGCACCCGCCGGCCAGCCCCTCACCTGGAACATCCTTGAAATCGTCAGCAACAACAGCATCAGCCACGGCTGGCAGACGTTCCTCTTCCCGATGACCTTCGTGGGCTTCGGCGTGCTCGGCGCCATGTTCCCCTTCCACACATGGTCGCCCGACGGCCACGCTTCGGCACCCACCGCAGTGTCGATGCTCCACGCCGGCGTGCTGATGAAGCTGGGCGGCTACGGATGCTTCCGTGTCGCCATCTACCTGATGCCTCAGGCCGCCAACGAGCTCGCCTGGATATTCCTTATCCTCACGGGCATATCCGTAGTGTACGGCGCCTTCAGCGCATGCGTGCAGACCGACCTGAAGTACATCAACGCCTACTCCTCCGTGAGCCACTGCGGCCTGGTGCTCTTCGCCATCCTGATGCTCAACACCACGGCCATGACCGGCGCCATCATGCAGATGCTCTCCCACGGCCTGATGACGGCCCTGTTCTTCGCCCTGATAGGCATGATCTACGGCCGCACCCACACCCGCGACATCCGCCTGATGGGCGGCCTGATGAAGATAATGCCTTTCCTGGCCGTGTGCTATGTCATCGCCGGTATGGCATCGCTCGGCCTGCCCGGCCTCAGCGGCTTCGTGGCCGAGATGACAATCTTCGTAGGCTCGTTCCAGCACGCCGACATGTTCCACCGCGTGTTCACGATAGTGGCCTGCTGCTCCATCGTAATCACGGCCGTCTACATCCTCCGCGTCGTAGGCAAGCTGCTGTTCGGCCCCGTGCAGGACAAGCACCACCTCGAGCTCACGGACGCAACGTGGTGGGAGCGCGTCAGCACCGTCACCCTCATCCTGTGCGTCGCCGCCATCGGCTGCTTCCCCAATTTCTTCTCCAACCTGATTAAATTCACCTTCAGCCCCGACATATTCAAGGTGCTCGGCATGTAATCCCTAAGCAATGGACTATTCACAGTTTTTGGTCATGAAACAGGAGCTCGGCGTCCTGGCCGTATTCCTGATTGTATTCCTCTACGACACCTTTATGCCGCAGCGCGCAGGCAAGGCTCTGCCGCTGATAGCCGTTGCAGGCCTTGTGCTGGCAAGCGCGGCCGGCTTCTGCACGCGCTGCCTCGGCTCGGAGTGCTCCACCGCGGCCTTCGCCGGCATGTACGCCACATCGCCCGTCATCGCGGCGTTAAAGAACATCCTCGGCCTCGGCGCCGCCATCGTGCTCATCCAGAGCATAAGCTGGGCCGGAACCGAAAACATGCGTATGCGCCGCGGCGAGTTCTACGAGCTGCTGCTCGTGACCCTCTTCGGCATGTACCTCATGATTTCGGCACGCCACTTCCTGCTCTTCGTCATCGGCCTCGAGTGCGCCTCGCTGCCCCTCGCCGCCATGGCCGCCTTCGACAAAAACCGCTACGAGAGCCACGAGGCCGCCGTCAAGTACATCCTCACCGCCGTCTTCTCCTCCGCAGTGTTCATGATGGGTATAAGCTTCGTCTACGCCCTGGGCGGCTCGCTCTACTTCGACCGTCTGTACATGGCGCTCTCGACCGGAGAGAACTCGCTGATGCTGATGCTCTCCATCGCCTTCGTCATCGCCGGCATGGGCTTCAAGCTTTCGCTCGTACCCTTCCACCTCTGGACCGCCGACGTATACCAGGGCGCACCCACCTCGGTGACCTCCTACCTGTCGGTCATCAGCAAGGGCTCGGCAGCCTTCGCCTTCCTCGTGATACTGGCGCAGGTGTTCGGCGCAATGTACGCCGATGCCTGGGAATGGATGCTCTACGCCATCATCATCCTCACCATCACCATCGGTAACCTCTTCGCCATCCGTCAGACCAACATGAAGCGCTTCCTGGCCTTCTCCTCAATCTCCCAGGCAGGCTACATCATGCTCGGCATCATAGCGTTCAACACCGTCGGCATGGCGTCGATGCTCTACTACATCCTGGTCTACATCTTCAGCAACCTCGCAGCCTTCGGCGTCATCGGTGCCATCGAGAACGCAACCGGCCGCATCGACATGACCGACTACCGCGGCCTCCACAAAACCAATCCGCAGCTGTCGTTCGCAATGATGCTCGCCATGTTCTCCCTCGCAGGCATCCCGCCGTTCGCCGGCTTCTTCTCGAAGTTCTTCATCTTCACCGGTGCCATCAACCAGGGCAGCACAGCCATCTACGTGCTGGTGCTCATAGCCTTGATCAACACCATCGTGTCGCTGTACTACTACCTGCTTGTGGTGAAGGCCATGTACATCTCGCCCGAGGAACCCGTGGTCGCGCGCTTCCGCAGCTCGTGCAGCGAGCGCATCGGCCTGTGGATCACCGTTGCCGGCATCATCCTCTTGGGCATAGCAAGCTGCGTCTACACATGGCTGTTCGACCTCTCCGCCCTCAGCCCTCTGGCAACCTACTTCATGTAATCACATCCACACACGCGATAATCACGGCCGGGCACAATGTCCGGCCGTTTTTTATGTCGCCCGCAGAAGCGTCGGCGACCGCGGCCTGTAGTCGTTCCATGCCTGTGCAGCCACAGCTCGAGCGTGCCGGTCCGTACGGGTGATAAGCGTCAGGCCGGGTATCGAGCGCAGACCGTCGCAGCGCAAGCGACGGGTGCGGAAGCTGTATGTTGCACATCGTTTCATGCCGCAAAGTTACAACACGAAAAAGCCGATCGATGTAGTTTTTGTACAAACCGCAAAAAAAATTTTCAGTCAGGAGGGAGATGTGATAGTATTATCGATACAAAAATCCAAAAATAACAAGCTTGATTTTTTAGAGCTTTTTTAGGATAATTGGGGATAACATTTGTGATTATGAATTAATAATCATATATTTGCACAATCGACGGACGCTCGGTTTGGTTTATTTGGCGCGGTGCAAGAGGGTGTTGCAAAACCTCCATTGTCAAAGCTTCTGAGAATTGAATATTTCAGATAAAATCGGAATTTTTAGGGATCACCCCGGGATTTTCGATTCTCAGGGGTTTAAAATCCGGATAACACTGGGAATTTGATGAAAATCGGTCCTTTCAGGCCGATTTTTGTATGTTTTTATGCAGTTTCAGAATATTAAGAGCCATGAATACGAAGCCGAGGTCCATTGTAACCTTGGCTAAGCCGAAGTGACGGAAGCGGGTGTATCCGTGATTGTGCTTGAGCTGTCCGAATACCGGTTCAGGTTCGAGCGATCTTCGTTTCAGCTTTTCCTGATTTGCCGGGAGGTCAAGTATGGCCTTTGCTTTCCGTTCTTC
>URSD01000023.1 GCA_900550395.1 uncultured Porphyromonadaceae bacterium
GCGTTCTAGTGGTCGGAAGACAAGGTCCTTTTCATGAGTCTGTCCCTTAGTCGCTTAATCTCATGGTTCTGTTTTCTGTACTTCTGCTCAAGTCGCTTTAAGCAGTGATACTGGTATACCGCAATCTCATCCATGATTGCAATCTTCGCCAGGCGTGGTCCCATGTCATGAGTAACACAGTATATCTTGATAATCAATGCCACTATCAGTGTCATATACAGCATTACAGTGATTCCGTGTACAGTGGTGGATATGAAGTGTGAAAAGCTCAAGTCCTGTTTCAGGAATTTGAAGAACACCTCTATATCCCATCTACGCCGGTAATAGTTGACAAGTTCAACAGCGTCGACATCGAAATTGTTGGAAATGAGCATCATTTCTTCATCGTAATGCCTGGAATGTCGTCTTGATCCGCGTGGAGACCGGGGGCGTGGCTTTATAAAACGGACCCGAATGATTCTATATACAGTGGATTTATCCCATTTTTGTGAATCCTTGGCTTTCAGATAGCCCATATCGTCATCAGTCACCTCTATCTCGCTGTCCGTAAGTTGCTTGTCCCGGTCAAGGAGCGATCTGACAGCATTGGTGCGCCTTGACAGATTCAGGCGTCCTACGAAGAAGGCTTCTTTTTCCTTGGTCCGCTGTGCAATTTCCTTAAGGTCATTGACATCCTTCAGCGCTCTGTCAAAGACATAACAATCCGACATTCCGTCCCGTTTCCTCAGGTTCTGCAGCACAACCTTGCTTAAAGGAGAGTTGTCCGCGGAATGTGTCTGAGCTGTGAATATCCTTGCGCAGGTTACATTCAGCCCATTGTAGGCCATGGTGTACTTCAGCTGACGGCGCGTCTTGTCAATGTTATTGTTGATGCCTGTATTAAAGCCTTGCTGAAGTTTGTTTGCCGTTTCCGCAACCATCGTGCTGTCCACCCGCGTTATACGCATGTCATCAAGCACGTATTCAGGCACAAACCTGTGGTACTTCTTGCAAAGCATCTCATAGGAATACCTGAAGAAATCAATATTCACCTTGTCCAGACGCTCACTCAGCGAGGAATGCGATACAGCACTTCGGTTCACACATGCAACGTCTGCAATGTCTTCGAATACAGGCAATCCGTTTTTCATTGATATTATCCGCTGACTGACCTGTGAGGATGAAAGCATCGCAAGGATCAGGTCGACAATCAAATCGATGCCACGGAGCTTCTTGGCCTTGTAATCAACATTTGTCTCTGCCGCAATTTCGGCAAATTCTTTATACGGCAGTTCCTTAATAAGTTTGACTGCAGATACTTTTTCTTTCCTAATTCCAGTTGTCATGGCTTTTTTATTTAGAACAACTGACATTCAATTGTGTCTAAATCTTCCGACCACTAGAACGCGGAGCGGGTGGGCAATTTTCAGCCCATGTGTGAGGAGGCGAAGCCGACGAGCCATGGGATAGGAGACCACCATCCCCCACGCGCCGAGCTCCGGCAGGGAGCGACAGCGCGTGCTTGCGGACCTTGGTCCGGGCGCACACCGACGGCATCACGGACTAACGTCCAGAAAGGCGCAGCTGCGCATCCTGCCGGAGCTTGCTGCGCAGGTGTTTACACCCCGCAACCCATGGCTCGTCGGCTTCGCCTCCTCACGCATGGGCTGGAAACTGCCCGCCGCGCTCCGCGGGCTCCCGATTCAGTCGCCATGTAGAATATATAAAGCAGCGGCACGGATAGTCCGCGCCGCTGTGATGCTTTTGATGGGAACCGCCTCTTACTGGATGGGCTTGAATGTGAAGCGGGTGATGACGCCGCGCCAGATGGCGTCGTTGAGCGAGCCGTCGGCGTTGTGGCCGCCGAAGAGGTAGATGTAGGGAGCGTCCCACTCGGTAATGGGCGCTGTGGCGCGTCCTGCCGATGTGCCTTCAAGGCGTGCGCCAAGCGGCAGACGCACGGCGCCGAACTCGCGCCATGCCGAGGTGCGGCTGATGCTGAGGGTCTTGTCGGCTACGATGGCCTGTGCGTTGTAGACGCAGGGCATCTCGGGCGCGGGCTGGAGCAGCGAGTCTGCCTTCTGCCAGTGCATACCCCAGTCGCGGCTCATGTAGACGGTGCGGTTGACGGTGCCGTCGGCTTTGCGACCGCCGAAGCTGAGCAGGGTGGGGAACACCTCGGGGCGCCATGTGATGTTGGTTGCGCGCAGCGAGTAGTAGGGTGCCACGGCCGGAGCCTCAAGGCCTTCGGGCAGGCCTTTGGCGCTGAGCTTGGCCCAGTTGCGTCCGTCAAAGCCGTAGGTGTCGGAGCTGAGCGAACCGTCGGCGCGGCGGCCGCCGGTGATGACTATCTGCGGGCTCGACGAGCTGCCGGCTGTCAGCGTAACGGCGGGGGAGAATGCCTCGACGGGCATGCCTTCGGGCATGGCTATCACGTGGTTGACTGAGGGATAGGTGTCGATGGCGTAGCTGCTGCCTGCGCGTGTGCAGCCTATGAGGCAGGAGCCGAGGTAGCCGTAGATGGCGTGGAAGCGGGCGTTGGTCGCGCTCCAGGGGCCGGCGGCTGCGGCGGCATGGTAGAGCGTGCCGTCGGCGGCGAGGGCGTAGAAGCCGTCGGCTCCGGCGGTGATGCTGTTGATGTCCATGTCGAAGCCGGGGGTGAACGTCTCGGCGTTCCAGGCGGCATAGTCGCCGGTGGCGCCCACTACGTAGTCGGTGCCGTCGGTGCTGAATGTGTAGGCCGTGCCGTCCTTGAGCACGGTGCGCTGGGCAGTGGCGTTGCCGGGCACGGGCAGGGCGGTGTAGGCCGAGGAGCCCCAGCACAGCGAGTCGCTGACAACGTTGTGCACGTTGACGCTGATGCGGTAGGTCTTTTTGTTGAGGCCGCTGAGCGATGTCACTTCCAGGCGTACGGGGCCGTTGGAGAAGTCTATGGTGTCGGAGCTGTGCTCAAGGTAGTTGACCACGGAGTCCTCCTTGCCGACGCGGGGAATGTAGAGCGTTACGGCCGAGGCGTTGTCGGTGGTAATGTTGGCGGCCAGGCCGTTGATGCGTGTGTCTTTGGGAAGGGAGTCGGCGTTGAAAATCTCTCCGGCCACGAGGTCGATGGAGAAGAAGACGCTGTCGAGGTCGGCCAGTATCTTGTTGTTTTCTACGAGAGAGAACCCTTTGACGATGGCGCTGCCGTCGAGCTCGGCTTCGTGGTACTCGGTGTCGCTTGAGTTGCATGCGGCAAGGGAGCACGTTGCAGCAAACGCCATTATGATTGCTTGTTTCTTAATCATGTGATGATAAGTTTTCAAGCTGCAAAATTAAAATTTTGCGGGCAAGTGGGCAAACAATTGCCGATATTTGATTCGATTTATTCTAATTTTATAGGTTTTTAACGTCGACGAGGGGACTTTGCGAGTAGAAGTGTATGCTGTTGCCGTCGACGTGGTCGGTTCTCGCGGGCATCACGGGCAATACGGGCGCCGGCGCCGTGCCGTCTGCGCCGAAGCGCTGCGGCGACACCTCCACTCTTGCGGCGTCCCAGAGGCCGGAATCCACGAAGGAGGCCAGCACGCGGCTGCCGCCCTCCACCATGAGCGACGTGATGCCGTGCTCGCGGTAGAGCATGGGGAGCAGCTCCGCCGGGTCGGTGGCCGAACGGACGATGACCGGGTCGCGCTGCATGATGCGCGCCGTGCGGGGCACGCGGCCGCGGCGGTCGGGAATCACGGGACGGGGCGCACGGCCGCCGGGCCACAGACGCGCGTCGAGGCGCGGGTCGTCGGCCAGCACGGTGCCGCTTCCGGCCAGGATGGCGTCGCACATGGCGCGCAGACGGTGCGTGAGCAGCGACGTCAGCGGAGTGGATATACGGGCCGCCGCACCGCCGGGCTGTCGGCGGCAGTCAAGGAAGCCGTCGGCGCTCTGCGCCCACTTCAGCAGTACGAAGGGGCGCTGCTGCGTGTGCGCGATGATGAAGCGGGCGTTCAGGCGCAGGCTTTCCTGCGCGAGCACGTCGGTGACAACCTCCGTTCCGGCCTCGCGCAGCATGGCTATGCCGCGGCCGTTGACGGCGGGGAAGGGGTCGGAGGCGCCGACCACCACCCGCGGGATGCGCTTGCTGATGATGAGCGACGCGCATGGCGGCGTCTTGCCCCAGTGCGAGCACGGCTCGAGGGTCACGTACATGGTGCTGTGCGGCAGCTGCTCGGGGCGTCGCACCGAGGCTATGGCGTTCACCTCGGCGTGACCCTCGCCGCAGCGGCGGTGCCAGCCTTCGCCTATGATGCCGCCGTCGGGGCCGACGATGACGGCGCCCACCATCGGGTTGGGCGACGTGTGGCCTGCGCCCAGGGCGGCCAGCTGCAGGGCGCGGCGCATGTAGCGATCCTCTACGTCAAAGCTCATCGTAGGCCGGAGTGAATGTGTCGCCGAGCGCGGGGTCGCCTGTGGCAAGGCCCTTCTTCAACCATGCCACGCGCTGCGCCGAGCGTCCGTGGTTGAACGAATCGGGCATCTCGCGGCCGTAGGCCTTGCGCTGGAGATAGTCGTCGCCTATCTTTGACGCGGCGGCGATGGCCCTCTCCGCGTCGCCCGGCTCGAGGCTGCCGAAGAGCGCGTTGTCGCGGTTGGCCCAGACGCCCGCCAGGAAGTCGGCCTGAAGTTCCAGGCGCACGCTCATGCGGTTGCTCTCGGTCTCGCTCATTCGGCTCATGGCCGCGTGGGCGTCGTCGAGGGTGCCGAGCAGATGCTGCACGTGGTGGCCCACCTCGTGGGCTATGACGTAGGCGTAGGCGAAGTCGCCTCCGGCGCCGATGTTGCGTTCCATGTCCTTGAAGAAGTCAAGGTCGATGTACACCGTCTCGTCGGCCGAGCAGTAGAACGGCCCCACCTGCGACGTGGCATGTCCGCAGCCGCTGTTGACGGCTCCGCTGTAAATCACCATCTTGGGGCACTCATATTCGCCCCATCCCTGCCGGCGGAATTCCTGCGTCCACACGTCCTCCGTGCCGGCCAGCACTTTCGAGGCCAGCTCGTAGAGGCGCTGGTCCTCGGCGGTGAGTTGCGTGTCGGCGCTCATGTCGCCGCCCAGGGAGATACCTCCCTGCTGCATCACGTTGCTGAACACGTCGCCGATGCCGCCGCCGTTGAGCAGCGTCATCAGTGCGACGATAATGATGCCTGCGATGCCTCCGCCGATGCCTATGCGTCTGCCTGCCGAGCCGCGCCGGCGGTCGCTGACGTTGTCGCTGAGTCTGCGTCCGTTAAGTCTCATGTCGATTCAATTATAAATGTGTCTGCAAATATAAACAAAATCGACCGAAAAAACGCACTCACCGGAAGACAACGTTGTCCACGTGCTCGCCGATGAAGATGCGGGCGAAGTCGGAGGTCTTGTACCACTTGGGCTTGCCGGGCATGTCGTCCGATATCTTCTGTCCGTTGATGACGAGGTTGTCGAATGTGATGTTCGACACCTTGCGCGTGTCGTCGTAGCCAGCGATTATCGACAGCTCGGCGTTCCTGCCGTTATACTCGATGTCCTTGAAGAGGACGTCGCTGACCGATGTGCCCGGTGCGGCGCAGTACTTCTTGTTGAAGAAGATTCGGATGTTGACGAGCTGGCCCTGGCGGAAGTCCTCGACGCGGATATCGTCGAAAGTGACGCGCCGCACCACGTTGTTGTCGCCGCAGCTTATGCCGAAGCATCCCTGATAGTCGATCTGGCGCTCCTGATGGTCGAGAATGTCGATGTTGCGGTAGAGAATGTCGCTGATGGTGTCGGCCGGTGCGTCGAGGCCTATCTCGGTGGCGCTGCCGTGCAGGCCTATCATGATGGGGTGCGCCACGTCGGCCCAGAGAGTGGAGTTCTCCATGGCGATGTTGCGGCAGCCTCCGCGGAATCCCTTGCGTGTGGCGTAGACGGTGGAGCAGTCGTCGCTGTTGCGGCAGAAGACGCGGTCGTAGTGCACGTTGTTGCTGGCGAAGACGTTCATGCCGTCGCCCCAGCCGTAGTAGCTGATGGCCTTGACGTTGCTGACGCTGACGGAGTCGCTGCCGCCCACGGGGAGCTGCGTGACGACTACGCCGTCGGCCTTGATGCGGCGTGAGTTGCGCACCTCGATACCTGCGCCGCGGCCGGCGGGGTGAATCTCGCCGCGCCCGCAGAAGGTGACGTCGCTGACGCTGTCGGCAAGCAGCGTGCCGAGCACGCGTGCGCCGCCGTCCACATAGACAGTCGTGCCCGAGGGAATCTTCATGCTTCCTCCTTCGATTTTATGCAGACCCGGGCCGAAGTAGAGCAGGCGGCTGCCTTTGCGGCCCGCGCGCTTGATCTCGCGCGCCGAGGGGCGCATGCTGTCGAGGGGGTTGGCGAAGAGGTGCAGATTGTGGAAGATGTCGCCGTTGACCTCCACCGAGAGGTTGGCCGGGTTGTCGAGCGTGAATGTGAGCGCGGAGTCGGTGGCGGTGTGTGCGATGCCGTACGACAGCGGGCGGATTCGGCTCTGCGCGATGGCGCCCTTGTTGTAGCGCACACGCACCTCCACGGTGCCGTCGAAGTCGAAGTAGGCCATGGATGCCGTTTCGGCGCAGTGCTTCGTGCCGCGTACCTCGTCCACCTTCATGGGGTAAACGGCCACGGGTCGCCATGCCTCGCCGGGCTGCCGCACCTGCACGGTGAAGTCGTCGAGCGTTTCTACGCCGGGTCCGGCGGGGTAGGTGACGAGTTCGGCGTGCATGCATGCCGATGCCGCGAATAGTGCTGATATAAGTAATGCTGTTCTGCTCATGTCGTTTGATGAATGGTTTCAATATCCAATACGTGTGAGCAAGGCTTATTACCTATATAAACACTGCGCCTACCGCCACGAGGTACTCCGGCAGAGTGCCTTCTGCGGGCCACAGGAGCCTGACACCCAGCAGCTCGCCGAGCGTGCGCTCTATGTCGAAGCCGAGAGCTTCCAGCGACGGACGCAGTAGCTCCGGGTGCCGGCACGGTTTCCCCTCCGGACGCGTGCATCCCTCCTCGCAGATGCGGCATCCTCCTATCCCTGTGAATGCACGGCCTCCGGTGGCCTGCTCCAGCGCCAGCAGCTCTTTCTGCAGCCGGATGCGCGCGGCTGCAAAGTAAGCTTCGGCCTCTGATGCGGGCTGATTCGGCACAGACGGCGTGACACGGACGGCGCGCAGCAGTACGCGCGAGCTTCCATTCGGGATGGCCCCGACCTCCGGCGGCAGCGGCGGGCACGCCCACGTGGTGCCGTAGACGGGACATGCCTTGCATAACTCCTCAAAGCGTGGCACGTCGCGGAAACGGCTCAGGTAGTCGCGCGCGTCGGTCTCGGCGGCGAGTATCTCGATGGTGTACTGCGTCACTCCGGGTTGAACGATCCTATTTCGATAAGGTTGCCGTCGGGGTCGGCGATATAGCATGTGCGCTGTCCCCAGGGCATTGTCGTGGGCGGGAACACGCTGCGGGCTCCTGCGGCCGTGCATCGTGAGTACTCGGCATCCACCCCGGCGTAGTTGTCGGCGTCGAAGGCTATCTCGGCGGTACCGTTAAGGCCTTTCGGGTAGTCGAAGCTGTGGCTCACCATTTTCTCGAACTCGTTGCGCGGATACATGATCAGGCGGATGTCGCCGTAGGTCATGTCGACGTTTGTGGCGCCGTTCCAGTCGGTGCGGAATCCCATTACGTCGCGGTAGAAGGCCACCATTGCTGGCTGGTTGTCGGTGAAGAATCCGATAGTGTTGAATTTCATTGGGGTTGAGTTTGAGTGTCGATATACTGATTGGCAAATTTACTAAAAAAAACGATGCGATTATACGTCTCCACCATCGGCGAGAGCAGCTCCGAGCCACGGAATGAATACTATCGCGCCGATGAGAATGGGCGCTATTTCCATTATCAGCCATATTACAGCGAATAAGACACCCACGGAAATTATTATTATCAGGGCTATTTTCAGGATGTCTTTTTTTGTAAGCATGATTGCGTAATTACGGATGTTATGGGAGATCATACTGCCGCCGCCGTTCGGTTCTGATAGAAGCGCAGGACGCCGAGAACCATAAGCTGTAGCGGCGACAGATGGCGTTCTTCGATGTTGCCGCGTAGGGCCCAGGCCATAATGCGGCGTTCGTTACGGGGCAGGCTGCGCAGAGCGCGGACGGTACGGGGTGTGAGGACAGATGTCATGGCTGTAGTGTTTATTTGGTTACGACGCAAAGGTAGTGACAGCCATGTGCCGATTCAGAACACACCTTTGTGAATAAAAGTTAATAAAGCAAATTTGCCCTATATTGAGCAATTTTGTGTTAAAAAATATTAATAAATTGGGGGGGGTAAAAATTATGGTTAAATTTGTCGCAGATAAAGGGCGGCATGTCTAATACCGTAGCCGTCCGGTGTAGAGAAATAGAGATTATTAATACATACAACTATCAATTTTCATTTGCATGAAGTACATTTGTTTCCAAATGACTCGGAAAGCTTGGCTTGTGCTTACATTAGTGCTTTGCCTCGCATTCCCCGCTTTGGCGCAGACGCACGTCGTCACAGGCACAGTCTATGAGCCTGAGGGCGATCCTGCCATTGGCGCCAGCGTCACGCTCAAGGGTCAGACCACGGGCGTAGCCACGGACATCGACGGCAACTACCGCATCGAAGCGCCCGCCAACGGCGTCCTCGTATTCTCCTACATCGGCTGCGAGCCGCAGGAGGTGGCTATCAACGGCAGAAACACCATCAACGTGAATCTCAAGACCAACGCCGTAGCCATGAACGAGCTCGTTGTCGTGGGCTACGGTGTCGTGAAGAAGAGCGACGCTACTGGTTCCGTATCGGTGGTTAAGCCCGACGAAATCGAGGCCGGCCTGGCAACATCGGCCCAGGACCTGCTGGTAGGCGCAAGCCCCGGCGTGGTCGTCACCACCGACGGCGGTAACCCCGCAGGCGGCGCCGACATCATCATCCGCGGCGGCGCTTCGCTGGCTGCCTCCAACAAGCCTCTTATAGTCATCGACGGCGTGCCCATGGAGAACCAGAGCGTCAAGGGCTCCAGCAACCCCCTCGGCCTCATCTCGCCCGAGAACATCGAGAGCATGACTATCCTGAAGGATGCTTCCGCAACCGCTATTTATGGTTCGCGCGCGAGCAACGGTGTCATCATCATCACCACCAAGAAGGGACAAAGCGGCAAACCGCAGATCAACTTCACGGCCAACATGTACGTCAACACCGCCCGCAAGACCCTCGACATGATGGACGGCAACACCTTCGCCAACTATGTCACCGCGCTTTACGGCCCCGACTCGAAGCCCGTGTCATCGCTCGGCGTGGACGGCACCATCTACAACACCAACTGGCAGGACGAAGTGCTCCGCACCTCCGTCAGCTCCGACTACTCGCTGAGCGTAGGCGGCACGGCAGGCAAAGTGCCTTACCGCGCATCGCTGAGCTACACCAACAACAACGGTATCATCAAGACCACCGCCATGGACCGCGCCGCCCTCAGTCTGAGCGTGACTCCGACCTTCTTCGATGACCTGCTCAGCGTAAACGCCAACCTCAAGGGTGCCTACATCACCAACCGCTACCAGAAAGGCGTGCTCGGCGGAGCCGTAAGCTTCAACCCCACACTGCCCGTGTTCATGCCCGGCGGCAACAACCTCAACAACTACACCAGCTACGGCGCAGGCGGCGCACTTATCAGCGGCGACAACGGAGCGAGCATCAACACCATCCACTCGCTCAACCCCGTGGCAGAGCTTCAGGACTACAATTCCAATTCTAAGGTGTACCAGAGCATCGGCAACCTTCAGCTCGACCTGAAGATGCCTTTCCTGCGCGAGCTCCGCGCCAACCTCAACCTCGCCTACGACTACAGCCACGGCGAGTGCACCAACTACGACAATCCCTTCTCGCCCGCAGCCTGGAAGTCGGGTCACTATGTGCCCGGAAGCGACAACATCGTACGCGACGGCTATACCACTCTTTACAAGGAGAACGAGGAGCGCTACAACCTGCTGCTCGACTTCTACCTCAACTACAACAAGGAATTCAAGGCCATCCGTTCCAGTCTTGACGTGACCGCCGGCTACTCCTGGCAGAAATTCAAATTCAAGGGCCACAACTACAGCTACGTGAACGCCCCAGGCCAGGAATTCGACCGCTACAAGCGCACGCCCACCGTCTACTACAGCAAGCCCTATCAGCTGCTCAGCTACTTCGGCCGCGTGAACTACAGCTTCATGGACCGCTACCTGCTCACCGTCACGGTGCGCCGCGACGGCACCAGCCGCTTCAGCAAGGATACCCGCTGGGGCACATTCCCCTCGGTAGCCTTAGGCTGGAAGCTCCTCGACGAAAGCTTCATGGAGGGCGCACGCTCGTTCATGAACGAACTGAAACTGCGCGCCGGCTACGGCATCACAGGTCAGCAGGACCTCGGCGAGGACTACCTCTACTTCTACCTGCCCGTGTTCAACCAGAGCACCAACATGAACCAGCAGTACGTGGGTCCTGACGGCAAGCTCTACTACACCGTCATGCCCAACGCCTACAACGCAGCCCTGAAGTGGGAGGAAACACACACCTGGAACGCCGGCGTGGACTTCGCATTCCTCAACAACCGCATCAACGGCAGCATCGACTTCTACAAGCGCAAGACCAAGGACCTGCTGACGATAGCCAACTATCCCATCGGCTCCAACCTCAGCAACCGCGGTCCGCAGAACCTCGGCGACCTCGAGAACATCGGCGTAGAGTTCAACCTCGTAACGCGTCCCGTAGTCACCAAGCAACTCACCTGGACCAGCAGCTTCAACATAGCCTGGAACAAGAACAAGGTTACCCGTCTGGCCGAAGGCGCCGACACCACCACCGGCAACATCGGTACCGCCGGCGATGTGCAGAAGCATCAGGAAGGCTTCCCCGCATTCTCCTTCTGGGTTTACGAGCAGGTCTACAATGCCGACGGCACCCCGGTGGAGGGCGTCTTCGTGGACCGCAACGGCGACGGTGAAATCACTCCCGACGACCGCTATCTCTACCACTCCAAGGACCCGGCCGTAACCCTGAACTGGCAGAACACCGTCAGCTGGAAGAACTGGGACTTCGGCATCACCCTGCGCGGCAGCTTCGGCAACTGGATGTACAACAAGAACGAGGTCGACAACTGCTTCGCCAGCGTAACGGCTGTGCCGCCGCTGAGCAACCTGCTCGACAACACCTACATCTGGCAGAGCACAAAGACCGACGCCATGCAGCTCAGCGACTACTTCGTGCGCAATGCCTCCTTCCTGCGCTGCGACAACATCACCGTGGGCTATACCTGGAAGGAACTCCTCAACAACGCCCTGCGTCTGCGCCTCTACGGCGCCGTGCAGAACCCATTCGTCATCACCAAGTACAAGGGTGTAGACCCCGAGGTGTTCTCCGGCATCGACTCAAGCGTGTATCCGCGCCCCATCACCTTCTCTCTCGGCGTAGTGGCAACATTCTAAACTCTCTTAATACAGACATAAAAGTATGAAACTATATAAATATGCAGCCATAGCCTGCCTGGGCCTGGGTCTTGCCACCGCTTCCTGCGCCGGCGACCTCGACGTCACCCCCGACGACCCCCAGACCAAGCTTGACATCACCACCACGGCAGAGTGGTACGGCTACCTTGGCAGCCTCTACGGCTCGCTCCTATATGAGGGCAACATTTCCTATCCCGGCACCAACGGCGGCGACGGCGTGTTCATGCGCTGCCACTGGAACCTTCAGGAGCTCAGCGCCGACGGAGCCGTCATCATGAACGAATGGAACGACCCCGGCTACCACGCCATCTTCGAGCACACCTGGTACGACAACAATCCCTGGACCTACCTGAGCTATGCCCGTGAGGCCGACATCGCCCGCAAGACGACCGTGTTCATCGAGCAGATAGCCAATGCCGGCGACCTCCTCACCGACGCCGAGAAGACGGCATTCACCGCCGAGGCCCGCGTGCTCCGTGCGTTCGCCTACTGGAACATGATCGACCTCTTCGGTCACGGCCCCTGGGTTCCCGGCTCCTTAACCGGTTCCATACCTCCCACCTACGACCGCAAGCAGCTCTTCGACGCCACCGTGGCCGACCTCACGGACGCCATTCCCTCCGTCCCCGTAGCCGCCGAGCAGACCTACGGCCGCGTGAGCCGCGAGGCTGCCTACATGCTGCTGGCAAAGCTCTACCTCAACGCCGAGGTCTATACCGGCACTCCTATGTATGAGGAATGCGCCGCAGCCTGCAAGAAGGTTCTCGAAGGTGGCATGACTCTTGCCAAAGAGTACAAATACCTCTTCTGCGGCAGCAACGACCGCTATGTAGGCAAGGGTGAGATACTCTGGGCCGCACCGCAGCAGGCCGGCACCATGGAGAGCTGGGGCGGTACGACCTACCTCTGCGCCGGCGCATATTGCTCGGCCATACCCAAGGATGTGCTCCTGCAGTGGGGCTGCGACATCTCTCCCTGGAACGGCCTCAAGGTCAAGCCCGAACTTATCAACTCTTTTGAGCCCGGCGACAAGCGCTACCTCTTCTACGGCGACGGCTTCAACAACAGCGTGGCCGACCTGGAGAGCTACGAGACTGAGGGCTATGTATGCTGCAAGTACCGCTACGTGAGCGAGGACAACTACGACAACGACCCGAACGTCGGACCGGTTGTGAAGAACTCCAGCGGCATGAACGACGCCGACTATCCCATCTTCCGCCTGGCCGACACCTACCTGATGCTGGCCGAGTGTGAGCTCAACGGCGTGAAGGACTGCAACGGCCTCTACTACTACAACGAGGTGCGCGACCGCGCAGGGCTGCCCAAGGTGGGCAGCTTCAGCAAGAGCGACCTGCTGCATGAGCGCCAGTGCGAACTCTACTGGGAAGGCCACCGCCGCAGCGACCTTATCCGCTTCGGCCTCTTCACCGGCAGCCAGTATCTCTGGAGCTGGAAGGGCGGCGAGGCAGCCGGCGCATCCATCGCCGACTTCCGTTCGGTCTACGCCATTCCCTATCAGTACGTAGCAACCGTAGGACAGAACCCGGGTTATTAATTTTAAAAAGTTTATAGTTGATAGTTTATAGGTAAGAGGGAATTCTTCTTTGCCGACAGACGACGAGCTATATAAAAATAGATAACGATTATGAAAAAAATCAGCATACTGATGGGCGCACTGGCCCTCGCCGGCGGTTTCGCATCCTGCTCCGACGACGACACCCCCGCGCTCAACATCCCCGAGAGCTTCGTGCTGAACACGCCTCCCATGGCCGACCAGTATTACGAGCTCGCCCCCGGCGGCACCATAGCCCTGAGCTGCTCGCAGCCCGACTACGGCTTCGTGGCAGCCGCCACCTACGGCGTGGAAATGTCGCTCGACAAGAGCGAGGACAATGTCTATGCCATCGAGTCCAACGAGCCCTCGCAGGCCGCCTTCACCATCAACCAGGAAGCGGTGGCCATGGGTTTCTGCAAGCTGAACGGCATAGAGACAGTCGACCAGTGGAACGAACTCAATCCCGGCTACGCACCCATTTATATCCGTGCTACCGCCCAGCTTAACAAGGGCGGCGTAGGCCTGGTGAAGAGCAACTGGATCGAGCTCAAGAACGTCAAGCCCTACTTCGCAGTGCCTGCTCCCGGCTTTATTTACCTCATCGGCACACCTTCGGAATGGAGCATGCAACTTACCGAGACTCTGAAGAACTGGCGTCTCTATGAGGACGACAAGGCCATCGGCTCCAAGATCTATACCGGTGTGTTCAATATCCCCGCCGGCGACGTGCTCTTCCGCTTCTATTCCGAGCTCGACGGCAACTGGGACACCTTCAGCTACGGCCCCGCCAACAACCACAACGGCGACGCAGTGGCATCGGACGGTGCTTTCAACATCACCTGCGAGTTCAACGCCGACGGCGAGTTCACCGACGGCATCAAGGCCACGAAGGACAACTTCCACTTCCCGAACTGGGACGGCGGTCAGGTCACCATCATCGTAGACATGAGCAAGGAGGACGCGATGACCGTCACCATGGTACGCGGCGAACACAAGCCCGTAGTCACCAACTACGCCTACATGGTGGGCAACAACGGCGGCTGGGTCGTTCCCGATGCCGAGTCGGTCTATGCTACCGACTGGCGTCTGACCGATGAAGGCGCCACCGGCATCTATACCGGCACCTTCCAGATGCCGGCCGACTTCGGCGGTGACGGCGACAAGCTCTACTGCCGCTTCTACGACGCACTCACAGGCTGGGGCGCCGCCAAATGGTCGGCAACCGCCGACGGCTCCAATGTCGATGCCTTCTCGGGCATAGCATTGCCCACCGTCACGGGCGAGGGATGCTTCGTGCTCGCCGGAGCCGCAGGCCACAGCGTCACCGTCAATCTTGACGCCAACAACAACGAGGTCACATTCACCATCAACGACTAACGCTTTATGAACAAACTGTATATTCTCTGCGCTCTCGGCATGGGCCTCGCATTCACCTCCTGCGACGAGGTGGAGGAGAGCCTGGCCAAGCCGCAGACCAACCCCCAGGAGGCACCCTTCGACGCCTCCGTCATAGCGGTAACTCCCGATGCGTCGCTCCTCAACCTCATCGAGCTGAACGCACAGAACAAGCCCGCACAGCTGGCCGTCGCCACGCTCGGCGACACCGAGGGCTACACCCTGCGCCTGGCCGCACAGCTGGCAAAGACCGAGGACTTCGCCGAGCCCGTAGCCATCGAAACCGAGAACGGCGCCGACGGCGTTGTCAGCGTATCGGCCGACGAGCTTCAGAATTTCTATTACGACAAGGTGACCCACGACCCCCGCGAGGGCAAGGCCTACGTGCGCTTCGCTGCCTATGCAGCCAAGGGTAGCTCGGAAGTGCGCATCGGCGGTCCGGACTTCTATTACGGCCCCTACGAGCTGAGCATCAAGCCCTTCGATGCTGAAAAGGTAATCGAGGACAGCTACACGCTCAAAGTCGGCGACCAGGAGATACCTTTCGGCCACACCGACGTAAGCCCCTACGACGACCCCGTGTTCAGCGTAGTGGCACAGGCCACGGACGGCGCCGAATGGCAGGTGGTATCGGCTACGGGTACGGTCTACGGCCCGGCCGGCGCCACAGACGCCACCGGCGACCTTCTGGCCGACGCTCCGGCAGGCAAGTTCGGCATCAACGGTCCCGTGATGTTCTCCATCAACATGCTCACCGATACCTACGAGTACAAGCTGGCCTACGAGTGCATGTACACCCCGGGCGGCAGCAACGGCTGGAGCGCACCGGCATCGCAGATACTGACTACCGACAACTACGACTACTACAGCGGCGTCGTAGTAATCGACGAGGCAGGCTTCAAGATGAACCCCGACAATGACTGGAAGGGCCACGACATGGGCGTGGGCGAGGCACTCACGGAGACGGCTCCGGGCGTTTACGAGGGCAGCCTCAACGGCGGCGGCAACATCACCGCCGGCGCGAAGGGTCTCTACTACGTGGAGTTCACCCTCAGCACCCGTGCCATCAAGATCAGCGCCATCAACACGCTGGGAGCCATCGGCGGCTTCAACGGCTGGGCCGCAAGCGAGCCGATGCTTCCCTCCGACGACTTCCTGGTATGGACTTCGGCTCCTCTCGACTTCCCCGCCGACTGCGAATGGAAGATACGCGCCAACGACGGCTGGACCATCAACTGGGGCGATTCGCTCGACGCACTGAAGTTCAACGCCGGCAACATCATGACTAAGGATGCCGGCAAGTATGTCGTGACCGTTGACTTCTCGGCTGTGCCTTATGTTGCTACCCTGACAGAGCAGTAAAGACTATAATTGCTAAATAAAATGCCGCCCGTGAGCCGAGTGCCCACGGGCGGTGTTTTATTTAGCGGTTTATAGTTTAGGGTTTAAGGTTTAGAGAATGGCTTAGAGGACTTGCCGGTGCCCCCTCGGTTGGGCTTATTTGGTGTGGTGCAACCCGCCATGCGGCGGGTTGATGCTGTTTTGCGTGCTTACCTCGGGTACGGCGCTATGCGCCTTAACCCGAGGCTAACCATATTTTACCCGCCATGCGGCGGGTAAACACCTGATGTGCTGTTGGATAGTAGTGCTTGGCGGCAATCGGTATGTTGCCTTAATATGCCAAGGGTGCGTTCAGACGGCGAGGATCTGGTCGGCGTGCGTCTTGGTCTTGATCTGCTTGGGGGTGAAGATGTGGGTGATGGTGCCGTCGGGACCGATAAGGAATGTGGTGCGCAGGGTGCCCATGTATTTGCGCCCGTACATGGACTTTTCGCCCCATACGCCCATGGCCTCCTGAAGGCGGTGGTCGGTGTCGGCAATGAGAGTGAAGGGCAGGTCGTGGGCGGCGATGAATTTCTGATGCGAGGCGGCCGGGTCGCTGCTGCCGCCTACAATGCTGTAGCCTTTGGCGGCGAGGGCGTCGATGTTGTCGCGCAGCGAGCAAGCCTCGGCGGTGCATCCGGAGGTGTTGTCCTTGGGGTAGAAATAGAGTACGAGGTTGTGGCCGGCGAAGTCGGACAGTTTTACTTCCTTGCCGTTCTGGTCGGTGCCCAGCAGTTCGGGCGCTTTGTCTCCTATGTTCATAATTTTGCTGATAAGGGGTGATTCATCATTGAAACGCCAAAGATACGAAAAAAGTGCGATGCTGCCGTTGATTCCGATAGAATTGCGGTTGAACAATCCGGAGCGTTTTTTCATTTGTTTTTGTATAAGGAATATAAATATAAAAATGAAAAAGGATACGATATACAGCAGATTCTCACACCTGGCGGCACACAGACCCGACGCGACGGCTGTGGCGGAGGACGGCCGGACGGTGACGTACCGCGAACTTGACGCGATGGCTAACGCCATAATGTCGAAATTCTATGATGACCGATACGCGACCGTAGGCATAGTGATGAGCCACGGCATAGAGATGGTGGCGGCCATGCTGGCAGTGCTGAAGAGTGGGGCGGCCTATGTGCCCGCGGAGCCGTCGCTGCCGCAGGAGCGCATCGACTACATGATGCGTACGGCTTCGGTGGATTTCGTGATAACGGACGGCTATTGCCGCAACCTGCCGGAGGCTCAGCCGCTGGCCGACAGGTCGGAGCCGCACGGTGTGGCCTACATACTTTATACTTCGGGCACTTCCGGCCGGCCGAAAGGCGTGGTGGTGGAAAACCACAGCGTGGTGAACTATGCGGAGGCTTTCGAGCATGAGTTCCACGTGGGGCCGGGCGATGTGATGCTGCAATATTCCGTCTGCTCGTTCGACATATTCGTGGAGGAGGTTTTCACCACGCTCCTGAACGGGGCCGCGCTTGCCATACCCTCGAAGGAGGTGCATGACGGCAGTCTTGCCGACCTTATGGCCTTCTGCGAACGCCACGGCGTGACGGAGATAAGCGGGTTTCCGTATCTGCTGGCCGACATGAACCGCTACCGCGTCCACCCGTCGCGGCTGCGGCTGCTCATCAGCGGCGGCGATGTGCTGCGGGCGGCGTACATAACGTGGCTCAAAGACCGGGACTTCGTGATATACAATACTTACGGGCCGAGCGAGACGACGGTGTGCGCCACGTATTTCCGAGTTGACAACGCCACGCCCCTTGAGGACGGCACTTACCCGGAGGGCATGCCCGTAAGGGGAGTCGAGGTGGAGATACTCGACAACGACCTGAGGGCGGTGCGCGAGGGCAGGACCGGGGAGATATGCATCTTCGGCGAGGGCGTGTCGCGCGGCTACATCGGCAATCCTCCCGAACAGGTGAATTTTGTGGTCCTCGATGACGGCAAGCGCGCCTACCGCAGCGGCGACCTGGGCTACCGGCTGCCCGACGGCAACATCGCCTTCCTGCGGCGAAAGGACAGGCAGGTGATGATTCTGGGCAAGCGTGTGGAACCGGAGGAAGTGGAGAATGTGCTGAACGAGTCGCCCTGCGTGGAGCGTGGGGTGGTGCGGTCACACACCGACGAGCACGGACTGGCCTACCTGACGGCCTACTTCGTGCCGTCGCACAAGAACTGCCGTCTGAGCCGCATAAAGAGCTTCCTGCGGTCGCGTCTGGCCGACTTCATGGTGCCGGAGTTCTTCGTGAAGATGGACGAGATACCGCTTACGGTGCGCGGCAAGGTCAACGACCATGCGCTGCCCGTGGTGCTGAAGGAAGGGGAGGAGGAATGAACATAGCGATACGGGAAATATCGGCAGTCCCGACACTGATGCACTGGCGCGCCGAGGTGATAGGAGAGGTGTTCGGCTCGGTGCCGTCGAAGCGCCTGCTGGTAGCCAACCGGCGCTATTACCGCGAGCACGCCCCGGACGGCACGCATTATGCCGTCGTGGCCGCGGCGGAGGGCACGGACGCCGGGTGCGGTGCCATCTGCCTCTCGGACGAGCTGCCGTCGCCCGACAATCCTTCGGGCCGCTGTGCCTATCTTATGAATATATATGTGCGCCGGGAGTATCGTTGCCGTGGCATAGGCCACGCCATCGTACGCCGGCTTGTGGAAAAAGCCCGAGAACTGGGCTGCGACAAGATATATCTTGAAACAACCGAAGGGGCACGTCCGTTATATAAGAGTATCGGGTTTGAGGACATGCCCGGAATGATGAAGTATGCAGACGTTCAGAACAGGCAACCTTAAGATAACGGCAGTGAAAGAGTCGGGCGGCAGGATATGCTATGTGCTTTATCCTTTCGACGGCCTCGGCGAGTGGATAGAGCAGGCGGCGCAGAAGTACGGCGTGTCGCTGGCCGTGATAACCGGCATGGACTGGGACGACGACCTCACGCCGTGGCCGGCAGCGGGGCAACCGCCTGGCAGCCCTGACTTCAGGGGTAATGCGGCCCGCTTCCTATCTACGCTCGTCTCGGAGGTGATACCCGAGGTGGAGCGACGGCTGGGCATAGCACCCGGTGCCGAGAGGACGCTGGCGGGCGTGTCGCTTTCCGGCCTGTTCACGCTGTGGCAGTGGCTGACGAACGATACGTTCCGGAACATCATCAGTCTCTCCGGCTCATTCTGGTACGCCGGCTTCGCCGACTGGGCCATGAAACAGCCGGTGTCTGGCAAAACCGGCCGGGCGTACTTCCTGCTCGGCAATCGTGAGGCAAAGAGCAGCGTCAGGGCTTTCCGGCCGGTGCAGACCGACACGGAGAAGATAGTCCGCTACTTGCAAGACAACGGCGTCGATGCCGTCTTCGAGTTAGTGCCGGGCGACCATTACCAGTACGCCGAGGAGCGCCTCGACCGGGCATTCAGCCGGATGTTTCGGGGGGATAGACAAAGCCCCTCGAACCGGTGATTCGGGGGACTCTGCATGGAAGCTGAAAAGTGATTATTCTTTTTCGTAACGGATATTGCGCAGGTAGATCCGGTCGTTGTCGGCAGCTCCGCCAACGATTGAGAAAACGTATCCATTGGCGCCTTCCGACCATGCTTTGTACACTTTCGGAAATTCTTTTTTGATATTGAGGCGTATGGTGTGCCATTGGCCGTCGCGGTCGAAGGATAGCTTTACCGACTGTGCGGCTTCGGGCTTGGCAGAGGTGAGCTGGATGGAGAGTTCCTTTTTGTCGGTGGTGCGGATGTCGAACACAAGCTCGTAGCCGTCGGTCAGCACTTTGTTGTCGAATGGCAGAGCGCTCTCGTATCCTCCTCCAATCCAGCCTTTGCCGGCTGAAGTGAATTCGAGGGCGTCGTCAACGTTGGTCTGGGTATATGTGTTTTCCCAGATGTAATAGTTGCTTTTGATCCATTCCTCGCTGCCGGTGGGGGCGTTGTGTTGCCAGACGATGTATGTTGTCTTGGCTGAAAGGCTCATTGCCGCAAGGGCTACGAGGATGGCCGGGAGTATTTTCTTCATGACAGTTGATGAAAAGACCGGACCCCATGGCAGATGGGATGCCTTCGGGGCCCGGTCGTGGGTTGATTGGCTGGTTATGAAATTGTACCTTAGAATGCTACTTTATGGCCGCCGACGATGTACATGCCGTGGGGCAGACCTTCGAGGGCTTCTCCGGCTTTGACGTTACTGCGGATCTTGATGCCCTGAACATTGTAGACGTCAACGATGCTGTTGCTGTCGGCGGTGATGTCGTCGATGGAAGTCTGTGTGTTCTGGACTGTGCCGTAGGCGTTCATGCCGAGCAGACGGATGGGATAGTTGTGGTCCTTCGCGGTGATGTTGAGGGTGAGAGACTTGATGCCTTTGAGGTTGGCAGAGCCGATGGCACGTGCGGCGGTATTGTTCACGATCTTGTCGACGGGCGAATATCCGTTGATGAAGTTGCGCCCGCTGACGGTGAGTATGGTGGCAGTGCTGCCGTTGGAGTAGGTGGCATCCACGGTGTAGTCGGAGGGGCATGCGGCTTCCCAGTTGATGGTGAGGAGTGAGAGATTCAGCACCTTGCCGGTGAAGTTGAACTTCAGTGTTGCAGGAAGTTCGGCGATTTGAATCTCGTTCTGGGCGAAGATATTGACATTTTCAAGAACCGTGCCGTTCAGTGAGGCTGTGTTGGCGAGGTCTGCTGCTTCAATCTTTGTATCGGCCTGTGCCACGACGTTGATCTCGATGTCAGCAGTTGCGTCGCCGCAAGTTGCCGTCACGGTGTAGTTGCCGGTTGTTTCGGCCGAGAATACATTGCCTTCCATGGTGGCTCCGCTGCATTCATATGTCACGGTCTGGTCGGTCATCTCGGCGCCGAACTGGTCGAACACTTTGGCGGAGATGGTGACTTTCTCACCGGTGACGACATCGTTATCGCTGGCGGTCAGCTCGATTTGGTCGGGTTTTGATTCAATTGCGCTGGTGCCGTAAACTTTGAAGTCGTGGAGCTTGATGCCGTAGTCGGTGGCGTTTTTAGTGGTGACGACCTTGATGTACTGAATGTCGTTCATCTCTTTTCCGGAGAAGCGGTCGCTGTGGTTCTGAAGGCCTGCTTTGTCTTTCTGTGAGTAGAATAGTGTGAGGTCGTTCTCGTTTGTCCCGAGGTAAACGTCATAGTCGGCGGGAGATGCGCCTTCCCAGAGTGCGGCGATAAGGTCGATGTTGTAGGGCTTGGCGAGCTTGACGAGGAACCAGTGCTCGTGGGCGCCGGCGGGCTCAGCAGGTGCAAGCACGTAATCGGCACCCCAGTCCGTGATTACCTGACCGCCGTCGGTGACGGGAGCCTTGTTCTCAGCCGCGCCGTCGGAAGCGGTGATTACGCAACCTGCGAGGCAGTAGTCATCCTCGTTGGCTACATAGAATTCGGCTTCTGCGCTGAGGCCTTCGATGGTGGCGCTGACGGTCACCATGCCCTTGGCATTTGCGGTGATGGTGCCGTCGGCATATTCAGCGCCGGTAACGGTGACGGCAGGAATCAGACCGGTCATTTCTTCGCCGTACTGGTCGATGACGGAGGTCGTTACTTTGTTGGTCTCGCCGATTACGAGACCGCCCTTTTCGAGAGTGATGTTGATTTTATCGGCCTTAGGAGCCTCGCGCTTGATTCCGGATACGTAAATCTCGTTCAGGCAGGGCTTGCCGGCGGGGTTATCGGCGTCCTTTACTACGATATAGCGGGCAATGACGGGCTTCCCGTACGAGTAGGTGGTGATGGCGTCGGCGGTGCGTGTAAGCTCGGGAGTGAAGGTCCAGTCGCTGTTTACGGCCAGATCGGCGGTCCATCTGAAGTCGGTGCCGTCGGTTGTGATTTTGTTCTCGATAGAAGTGGCGTCGGTGGCATAGCCGAATACGCATTTGCCGTTTGCGTTGGTGCTGTAGTATGCACCGATGGCGTCAACCATATAGTTATCGCCGAGGTCTACCAGGAGCCAGCCGTCGCCACCGCCCCATTCTCCGTTATACTGATAGTAAGTGGCGAGGTTGCCGTCTACGGCGTTTGTGGGAGGGTTGTTGTCCTCTGTATCAGCCTTTACGCGGCCCTGGATGGCTTTGCCGGTGGCTATGTTTGTGATGCCGTCCCAGTTGAAGGCGAATGTGAGTGCGAGAGTGCCGCTTACGTTATTCTCGCCTGCGGTTGCTGTAGCGGTGAGAGTGAATGTGCCAACTTCGGTGGAGCTTACCTTGTAGGTGCCGTTCTCACCTGTGATAGTCACGGCAGCGTTGTCGCAGGAAAGGGTGAGGCCGGAAAGCTGCTCAAGGCTCATGTCCTCGCCGATTTTGTTGACCGCGGTGACGGTCACCTCTACGGCTTCGCCGCCTGCGACAGCGTTGCCTGCGGCTGCAAGCCGAAGCTCGGTGATTTCGTCGCGGTTCTGGATGTCGGCAATCCTCACGTCGAAGATACGCATGCCGTACTGACTGCCGAAATTGTTGTATTCGTCGGCGTAGATGAGGACGTACCGGCCTGTCTGTGCGGGGTCGAAGACGATGTTGTCCGTGTAGCCGGCTTCCGTGTCGTTACCGCCGGTGGCTGCTGCTGTGTGGTTGGCAAGCCATTCGGCGCTGATTTCGTTGTATTCTATAGTGGTGGTTTTGGTTTCTCCGTCTACTTCTGTGATTTCTTCCTTGGTCTGCGGAGTGTAGGGGATTTCTTCAGCGCTGACGTAAACGGAGTATTTTTTGCAGTGCGAAGCTTCCCAGACGATTTCCATGTCGGTAAATGTCTTCTCGCTGCCGAGGTCGATGAGAACCCAGTCCTGTGTGTATTTATGTGTATTGGCGGCAGCCTGCCAACCCGTACCGTCGTTATTGTCGACGATGTTGTTTTTTTCTGCCGGATTGGAGGACACGGTGACGGCAGAACCCTGTGCCAGATTCTCAATCGTACCGGATGCCCAGTTGATGGCAGCCATGACCGACATGCAGGCGATGGTGCCGACAGATGCAAGAGATAAAAGTTTTTTCATATAAATTATGGTTAGATTTGTTTGACGTTTGCAACGCCAGTAACGGTTATTAGATTTTGCTGCAAAAGTACAACCGCCGATGCACCTCCGCAATACAATGTAGCTCTATTTCACACATACATACTGCGACTTACGACCTCTACAATGCCTCTACATGTTTCTTGTAATATTCTGATAATAAGTGATTAATGTAAAATGATAAACATAAAGTCCATCTACGGCTCGATTTTTTGCGGAATTTTTACTAAATTGCGGTCGGAAAACACAGAAGTACAATGAATCGTTCCTCATGTCTTATTCCAGAACCATAATATCCGTCATTATTTTCCTGCTTTCGCAGGCGGCCGGACGCGCTGTGGCCGCAGGTAGCGACGGATATGTGCCGGTGCGTAATTTCACAATTAAGGATTATTCTGGAAACGCCCAGAACTGGGGGTGTGTGGAGGATGGCCTCGGCCGCGTCTATGTGGCCAATGGTTACGGAATGCTTTGCCATGACGGTTCGATTTGGCGTCTGTATCATCTGCCAAACTATACATCGGTGCGTGCTCTGTTCTACGATGAAGAAAAAGGACGCATCTATGCCGCCGGCAGCGGTGAATTCGGCTATTTCTCTCCTACCGGCCCGGGCCGCGACCTCAGGTACACATCGCTCTCCGCACACCTCGGCGAGCTGCATCCGGCCCTGACGGAGATATGGAAAATCGTCCGTACCGACGGACGCATATGGTTCCAGGGCGACTATCATTTTTTCAGCTACGACGGCTCGAAGCTCACCGCTTATGACAGCAAGGACCGTATAGCCCGTTTCTCGGGAATCGCCGGTAAGATTTATGTGGCTTTTGACAACGGCAGCATAGCCTGCATGGACAACGGCGAGATGCATTATCTCAGAGGGACTGAGGCGCTTGCAGGTCTTAAAATCACTGCAATGCTTCCCTATGGAGGCAAGAACAGGATTCTTATAGGCACCTCTGTCGATGGTCTGTTCCTGTACGATGGTGTTAGGGCAGAGAGATTCGACAGCGACATCAACGCTTTCCTGAAGAAGAATCAGTTGTTCTGTGCGTCGGCTCAGGGCGATAATTATGTGTTCGGTACCGTCAACCGCGGGGCTGTGGTGAGGAATTTTGCTTCCGGACGTATAGAATATATAAATAAGGAGGCGGGATTGCAGAACAATACCGTGCTCGCGGCGGATTTCGACCGTAACGGCAATCTGTGGCTTTCGCTCGACTACGGCCTTGGCTACGCCGTCTACAATACCCGCATGTGGAGCCTTACGGGTGTGTCGGGACCGATAGGAGCCGGTTATGCCTCCATGGTAAAGAACGGCAGGATTTTCCTCGGAACCAACCAGGGCCTTTTCGTGGCACCTTATCCGTTCATGCCGAGTCCGTCACCTGCTAAATTCGATCAGCAGCTTCAGGGACAGGTATGGTCGATCAACGACAGCGGCAACGCGGTATTCGTTGGCTCCGATGCCGGTGCGTACGCAGGCGACGGCGAGGGGCATTTCTATCAGATAGCCGGGCTTGGCGGCACGACGAGAGTGAGGGTGCTGAAAGGCAGCGAAAAACGTGCATTGGCCCTGACCTACCAGGGTTTCTACTTACTGGGCAACGACAGCGGCCGATGGATGGCTTTGGGAAGAGTGGACGGATACGATGACATCGCGGCCGATTTCGTTCAGGACAGGTTCGGCGACATCTGGCTTGCCCATTGGCGTAAAGGTGTGTTCAGGCTGCGCTTCAACGATAAGACAGTCTCGTTCGACCACTCCCGCCTCTTCGACCATGACTCCGGTCTGCCTGCCGATAAAAATACTTCTTTGGCTTTGTACCGCGACCGCGTGGTGGTGTCGACAGAGGGCGGTTTCTACTATTTCAATGCGAAGAACGAGGATATGCAGCCATGCCGGGACGTGACCGATATCTTCGGCGATGCCGTGCGCGGTTCGTTCCGTGTGCTGGGCGACTCGGTTCTTGCCGTAATCGACAGCCACGGCATCAGCACGGCCATGCTTGGCCGCGACGGAAAATTCAAGGTCGACACCACGTCGCTAAGAAACATAGGCAACAGACTGATACCGGGCTACACAGATCTGTATATGGCCGATGACGGAAAACTGCTGCTGTCGGGTTATGAGGGGTTCTGGAACATCAATCCTCATCATGTGTCGGAAAATGTTGCGGAGGGTAGCGTCGGCGCCACTCCGTTTGTAAGTGCTGTTACGGCCAACGGCGACTCCCTTGTGTACCGTGCCACGGTGGAATCCGCCGATGACGGTGTACGCTCGCTGAAAGTGCCCTATGACCTGAATACTCTGCGTTTCAATTTCGGATGTGCCTACTTCGGCTCGCCTGACGGCATAGAATATAGTTCTTATCTGGAGGGCTATGACGACGGACCGTCGGATTTTTCGGACGCGAAATCACGTGAGTACACGAAAATTCCGGACGGCGTGTACAAATTCCGTCTTACCGCGCGCAATCTCCACACCGGCAGTGTCGAGACTACTGTCCTGAAAGTGGTAGTTGCATCGCCGTGGTATAGCACAATCATTGCCCGTATCGTATGGGTGCTCCTGTTCATGCTTGCCTGTGCCGGAATATATTTCGTTGTGGCGGAACGCGTGAAGCGGTCGCGCAAAGCATTGGAAAAGAGGAAAGAGGAGGAATTTGCGGCTTTGGAGATGAAAACACGGCATGAGTCGATGGTGAAGGATATGGAGATAGCGACTCTGCGTTCAGAGCATCTTGAGCAGGACATACAGCACAAGAGCCGCGAACTCTGCGACACTACGCAGAATCTCATACAGAAGAATGAGGTGCTTCAGGATATTTCAGCAAGGCTCAAGCATATAGGCGAATTGTTGTCGACCGACCTCGGCGTTGCGGCCGCACAGCGCAAACTGGAGAAGATCCGTCAGATAATCGACTATAATCTAAGCCACGACAACGACTGGACGCGGTTCTCCAGCAATTTCGATGTCGTCTATTCGAATTTCACCAAAAGGCTTATGGAACTGCATCCCAATCTGAGCGTGGCCGACAAACGGTTGTGCTGTTACATACGCATGGGGTTGTCGAGTAAGGAGATTGCACCTCTGATCAATATATCGAACAAGTCGGTGGAGATGGCCCGTTACCGCGTTCGCAAGAAAATCGGTCTTGAGCCTGGTGATTCGCTGACGAGTTACCTCAATAGTTTGTGATTTTTTAGCTTATTGTAAATGAGATTCCTCGCTACTATATTGTTTGTGCTCTCGGCGCTGATGGCATACTGCCACCGGGCTGAGACCGTACGGCTTATGGATTCCCTTGACTCTTTGCTTGAGAACGCCGAGGAATTAGCCAAGGTAAAGGAGACACGCATAGAGGAACTGAACAGGCGGAAATCGCCGCAGATGAAAGATGAGGAGCGTCTATGGCTTAACAAAATGCTTTACGACGAATACTCGGTCTACAAAGCCGATTCGGCGCTTTGCTATGTCAATGAAAACATCGAGATAGCAAAGCGTCTGGGGCGCACGAGCCTGGAGGCCGAGTGGCGCATCAACCGCGTTTTCCTCCTGGCAGCCCAGGGACTGCTCTCCGAAGCGGAAAAGGAGCTTGTGCAGATCGATGTTGGCGACATAAGCGATGATGCCAAGTATTCTTACTATGAAACAGCGAGTTACCTCTATTCACATCTGTCGCAGTACATCGGTCACAGCAATGGTATGACCGAGCGTTACGACGAGATGGCCAAAAGCATGAATGAAGAGGCCCTGAAGCACATAACGCCGTCGGCTCCTGCTTATTACAGCCTGATGTCGACTACGCTCTCCGGGCCTCAGGACCCGCAGTGGGAGACTGTGAAATCAAGGCTGAGAGAGGCGGTGGACAGCTCGCCTCTTGACAGCCGCACAAGTGCTATCAATGCCTATAATCTTGCTAAAATGTATCTCGCCGAAGGTGATGAAGACGGACATATGAACTATTTGATCAAATCGGCCATGGCCGACCTGCGCATATGCAACCGCGACATCGCCTCGATGGAAGAGCTTTCCAACCTCTGTTATCAAAAAGGCGAGATAGATCGCGGATATGCCTATATAAACCATTGTCTTAAAGCAGCGTTGCTTTATCCAAACCGAGTCCGGGTAGTCAATATCTCCGCCGTTATTGACAAGCTCCAGCGGGCCACCGAGCTGCGCAGCATAGAGCAGGACCGCAAGCTCGGCATATCGTTCATAGTCGTAAGCATACTGTCCGTGATACTTCTTCTTGTGATGGTGGTGACACTCATGCAATTCTTCAGGCTGAAACGCGCCCATGCCAACTTGATGGAAAGCAAGTCGCTGCTTAACGATCACATGAAGGAACTTCGTGACACGCAGGACCGCCTTTCGGATGTCAACCGCGAACTGACTGCCGCCAACGATAAACTGCGCCGAAGCAATGACCGCCTTGTGGATCTCAACTATGTAAAGGAAGAATATGTGGGCTATGTTTTCTCGATATGCTCCAACTATCTGACGAAAATAGAGGAGTACCGGCGCGACATCGCACGCAAGATGAAAGTCGGCAAGATAGATGATGTCAGGATGCTCATTTCCAATCCGCAGATCGAGCAGAACGAGTTGCGCGAGTTTTATCACCGCTTCGACATCACTTTCCTTCACATCTATCCTAACTTTGTAGGAGATTTCAATGCTCTACTCCGGCCTGAGGAGAAAATCGTGCTGAAAAAAGGCGAACTACTCAATACCGAGCTGCGCATCTACGCTTTGGTGCGCCTGGGCATCAACGATAGCGTGAAGATTTCGGAATTCCTGCACATGTCGCCGCAGACGGTCTACAACAACCGCCTCAAAACTCGCAACAAGGCCATAGTTCCGAAAGAAGAATTCGTGGACAGGGTGCGGCAGCTCGGCAAAGAACGCCTGACCGATGTCTGACCGACGTCTGACCGACGCCGGAGGTGATTCGTAGCGCCTTACTTTGTGCTTTTGTGAAGTGTTGATTATCAGGTATAAATAAAACCAACAATTTACCTGTAGTATTACTTGCTGCATTTTTCTGTCGCATTATATAGTAAATTTGCGACAGCAAGTAATCAACCAAATAGTCACTTTTTAAACCAAACCACCTATTGACCATGAGATCCATTTGTGCGTATCAGTTTTGCAAGAAGCTGAATTCATGGACAGCCAGTCTCCTGAAGCCATTGTTCGTATGGCTGCCGTTGCTGGTGCTGGCAATGTCTGCGCTGGAGGCCTCGGCCTCGGCGCCTTATCCCCAAATCACCATTGTTAATGACAACGAGGGTTCCATGATGCTTGTGGATGGAAAGCCATTCATGATTAACGGCATGAACTGGGACTACTTCCCCATCGGCACCAATTACTCCTATACGTTGTGGACGCAGCCCGACGACGTCATCCGCGAGGCACTCGACAAAGATATGTCGCTGCTGCACGAGATGGGCGTCAACGCTATCCGCCAGCACACCGGCGTTCCGGCCCGCTGGGTAAGATACATATATGAGAAATACGGAATCTGGACGATGATCTACAGCTCGTTCGGACGTTACGGCGTCACTGTGGACGGCGTCTGGCACGCCAACACGGACTACGAGGACCCCAAGACCGCAAAAGTCCTTCTCCAGCAGGCAGCCGACATGATAAAGGAGTACAACGGCACCCCCGGTATATTAATGTATATGCTCGGTAACGAGAACAACTATGGCCTCTTCTGGAAAGGTGCCGAAGCCGAGGACCTTCCTGTCGACGACCGTAATTCCACCAAGCAGGCTAAGGCTCTCTATCATATAATGAATGAGGCTGCCGTAGAGATGAAAAGACTCGGAGCCACGGCGCCCGTGGCGATCTGCAACGGCGACCTTCTGTTCCTTGATGTCATAGCAAAGGAATGTCCCGACATTGATATCCTCGGCGTGAATGTCTATCGCGGTCCGTCGTTCGGCGACCTCTTCGACCGCGTTAAGGCTGAGTACGGCAAGCCCGTGTTCTTCTCTGAGTTCGGCTCGGATGCTTTCAACGCACGCACGCAGCAGGAGGCCCAGCAGGAGCAGGCCGACGTGCTTGTTAAAAACTGGGAGGAAATCTACACCAACGCCTATGGCCTCGGTAAGGCCGGCAACTCTATCGGCGGCTTTACATTCCAGTTCGCCGACGGCTGGTGGAAGCACGGCCAGGATGTGAATCTCGACAAGCATGACACCACCGCTTCGTGGAGCAACGGCGCTTATGCCTTCGACTTCGCACCCGGCCAGAACAATATGAATGAGGAATGGTTCGGCATCTGCGCCAAAGGCATGCCCGATGAGCGCGGCATCTATGAGCTTTATCCCCGTGCGGCATACTATGCGCTCAGAGATATACACAAAATCAATCCTTACGCAAAAGGAACGACGGCTTCGAGCGTGACCGGTGAAATAAACAAGAAGGTAGACCTTACCTCATCGATGTTGCGCGCACGCGGCGACAAGGCCGCGCTCGCAACCGAGAAGACGCAGCTTTTCTCTATCAGTGAACTTCGTGGTGAATTCTCCACCTTCACAACAGGCGGAAAGCACACTTCCACTCCGAAGAACCGCCCGGATCATCCCACGGAATTCCCCAGCTTCAAGGGATTCGATCATATGGAGTCGTTCTACATCGGAGTGAAGGCCACTCCGTCGCCCAAGGCTGAGGCGGAAGTGACGGTCAATGTCCTCGGCAATGTTGCCGAGAATCCCATCGACGAGATTTTCTATGAAAACCGCGGCCGTTCGCGCTATATCGTCGACGACAACGGCCAGTTTGTTGACCTCGGCCCTCTGGAGCGTGTGAAGGTATACAGCGCATCCGTATCCTGGGATGCTAACCTATTCAATATGTACACCTTCTATCGCAAGCCGCATTACCACTGGGGCTACGAGGGCGACTTCTTTGGCTTCTATCCCGAGGCCAGCTATGGCGACTACATGGATATCTACGGTGGCGAGGCTCCGTTCGGAACGGAATTCGAGGGCAAAAAGATATTCCAGGGTCTTAAGCTCGCTTTCGGTCCTGAACTCTGGTGGGGCGCCAATCCCGCGGTGCTCGCCAAATACCGCCGCACGTTCCATGGCTACACTTTCACCGGCGTATTCCACTGGGATATAGCGCAGCGCACCGGCACCGTGACATCCTACGTCATCCCTCAGCCCAAAAACACGCGTGCCGCCCTCAATGTAGAGCGTAAGTTCGGCCGTTTTGAATTCACGGTCGGCGGTCTGTGGTCAGGCGTCAATCTGGTAGGACGCGAATTCCAGGCGACAACAAGCGACAGCCCCGATGCCATTGCATACACCAACAAGGTAAAGACTTCCGACACTTTCGGCGGCAAGGGTAAGATCGTCTATACGGGCGGCAAATTCAACGCCTATGTGCAGGGCGCTTATATGGGCCTGGTGGCAAGCGGCGGCGCGCAGTACGCCCGCACTCTCACCGGATGGGCTCTCAAGGACACCGGCATGGGCAACCAGACTAACGCCCTGGCAGGTTTCACCTATCAGGTGGGCAATTTCCAGGTGGCGCCAAACTTCCTCTGGCAGAAACCGCTGGTCGGCCCGATGCCCGCAGGCATTCAGGCTCCAGGCCGTATCCGCAACATTCTTGAAGACCCCTTCGCCGTGCGCGACAACCGCGAACAGACAGCAGGAGAAATCCTTCTGACGTATGACCCCACACCCGGTACATGGATGTACGACTGGGATAACGACAATAAGGAAGACGCCCCCTTTGCAATGTCGATGGGCTTCGTCTATCGTCACTATCCCACATGTATGGACGCAGCCATAGGTATTCTTGCCGACGGCCGTACTACATTCGTGTTCCCGACGTCCGTTCCCGCACATGACCTGTGGGAGACCAACCTCAAGATTACCTCGCGTTTTTCGCCTGATTTCGGATTCATCATCAACGGATATATGGGTACGGGTCAGGCCAATGGCAACGACGAGCGCCTGATCAAGCGTGCCGGCCTCGATGCCGATTTCGTCTACAAGAACATACGTCTCAAGGCAGGTGCGAAATTCAATGACTGGGGCCCTTATGACTACCACCGCGACTTCAACCTCACCTATCCGTTCCAGGGTGTGATTGACCTGTCGACTCATTTCGGCAAACCAAAGTGGCTTGGCAATCCCCGCATGTGCGTGGGCATACGCGGCACCTACCGCACTCTCGACAAGTATTCTCCCCGCTATGTGGCAGGATATGAGTCGGACGGTCTCGGTGGTTTCATTCCCAGCGTCGACATCCCCGGCGCTCCCAGGGGCAATGAATGGGAAATACGTACTTACATCCGCTTCAATATCTTTTAATCGAAATCTCCATGAATATATTCACATATAGAAAAGGCATCTACATGGCGATAGCGCTCATGCCTTTCATCGCTTCATGCGAGCGATCAATCGACACCGACGTGCTCGCCACGGCTCCGCAGATTGCCGATGTGTTTGTTGATGGCTTCTCCGCCGGCCTTGAATTCCAGGCCTGGGGCAATCCGCAGAACCTCACTACCGATACCGACAATAAATACGGTGGCACCACCTCCCTGCGCATCTCGGTGCCCGAACCCGGAGACTTCCTCGGCAGCTGGGCCGGCGGTACATTCTACACTCCCGCAGGCCGCGACCTTTCGGCCTATAACTGCCTTACATTCTATGCCAAGGCTTCGGTAGGCGCTTCTATCGAGGTCGGCATAGGCAACTATGGCGATAATCCCGAATATGTGGTGTCGATGAAGAATGTGAAAATCGACTCCAACTGGCGCCGTTACATCATCCCTATCCCCAATTCAAGCAAGCTCACCTGCGAGAAAGGTCTTTTCTACTATGCGGCAGGTGCAGTGAACGGTTCTGGCTACACCATATGGATCGACGACGTGCGTTTCGAGAAAATAGGAACACTGGCCCATACCCGCATCAAGGACATGACTATGGCCGGCTTTCCCTCGGGCGATTTCAAGATCAGCGAGCTTGACTGTTCCATCAATCTCCCTAACGGCATTTTCCAGCAGCTCACGGTTTCGTCAAAGTATTTCACATTCTCCTCTTCCAATCCTGAGGTAGCCACTGTCGACGGCAATATGGTGACATTCCACGGCGGCAAGGGCAAGGCTGTCCTCACACCTCTTGAGGCCGAAGGCTCGATCACTATCACGGATGTCTACGACTTCGCCCCCGTTCCTGCTTATCCGGCCGCTGATGTAGTGTCCATTTTCAGCGACGCCTACGCTCCTGCCGTCACGTCGATATTCAACAACTACTGGGGATACCAGACTACCACCGACGACATGATAGATGCCGGCGGCGAGCATATCATTCATTACGGCGACTTCAACTTCGTAGGAATCGTGTTCCAGCAGGACGCTGACTGCACGGCAATGAACTATATGCACATGGATGTTCTGCTCATGAGCGAGACTTCAGGCAGCACGGTCTTCACCGTCACGCCCCACACCAACGGCGGTGCCGAGGGCTACCAGGGCAGAGCGACGCTTGAAACCGGCAAATGGGTATCGATCGACGTGCCCCTCGACCCGGCCGTCAATCCGGTGCATGAGCTTGTGCTCTCGCGCGGCGACGGATGCACCTATACCGACATTCTTGTCGATAACATCTTCTTCTATAAAAAATGACAGACATGAAATGCTATAATATATTCTTTGGCCTGCTGGCCATCATGTCGCCGGTGGCTCTGTCCGGCTGTGGCGACGACGATAATGTCGACAACAGCGACCCCTGGGTCCTGGTGTGGGGCGACGAATTCAACGACCCCACTGCCGACGGGCGCCCCGACCCTTCCAAATGGACCTACGAACTCGGAGCCTCGGGCTACGGCAACGAAGAGAAGCAGAACTATACGGACCGTGCCGAGAATGCGTGCTACGTCATCGAGGATAACGAGGGCTGCCTGAAAATCACCGCGCTGGCCGATAACTATCAGGGCGTGCAGTACTCCTCGGCCCGCATCAAGACCGAAGGACGCTTCTCGGCCACCTATGGCCGCTTCGAGGCTCGCATGAAGCTTCCTTTCGGACCCGGCATGTGGCCGGCGTTCTGGCTGCTCGGTTCCAACTATGCCACCGATACCTGGCCCGCCTGCGGCGAGATTGACATCATGGAGAACAAGGGCTTCCAGCCCAACATCGTGTCAAGCGCCGTGCATTGCCCCAACCATTCGGGCGGCAATCCGTTCACCAAGGCGTTCTCCTATCAGGACGAGCGTTTCGATACGGGCTTCCACACCTACGCCGTGGAATGGGACAAAACACACATCGAATTTTCGGTCGACGGCTATCGTTACCATACTGTCACGGCAGCGGAGATGGCGAAAGACGAGTGGGTATTCGACCATCCTTTCTTCATTATCATCAACCTCGCAGTCGGAGGCCTGTTTGGCGGAGACCCCACAGCCGATACCGTATTCCCTCAAAGTCTCTATGTCGATTATGTGCGCGTGTATCAGCGCAAGTCGCAGATCACATCGGGCAACGTGAACATGGGCGGAGGCGTTTCCGACTGGAACAACGGAGGCGACACGGATGCCGATGTTGACTGACCGAGCTGAAGCGTCTACCTTACGATAATCTAAAAACCGCAATTATCTCTGACAATGAATCTACGAAAATTTAATATATATGGCGTAGCCATGATTTCGCTCATGGCTATGGGGCTGGCCTCATGTAGCGACGACCCCGCAACGGAAGGAGAGGACAACGCTCTCGTCATGAAGGCGAAGCTCAGGCAGAGTCCCGGTCAGTCAGGCGACAGCCGCTGGACCGAAGGCGAAAAAGTGGCAGTGCTGGCCGGAGGATCATCATACACATATACTCTGTCGGCCGACGGCTCCATGACTCCCTCTGGCAACGCTTTGGCATGGAACGGCACCGAGTTTGATGTAAAGGCCTGGACTCCCGTTGTCGATCAGGCGGTATCCATAACCGACCAGACAACAGCCGAAAAACTTTCGGCCTGCGATTTCCTTTTCGCTGAGGCAAAGGCGACTTCCGCCTATCTCTATCTGATTTTTAACCATCAGATGACGCGCATGTCATGGGATCTCCGTCATGTGGATGCGTCCTATACCGCCGAGCAGGTGCGCGACGCCGAGATTTACTTCCTCGGCTACGGCATGGTGAATTTCCGCAACGGCCAGGTGACCGTAAGCGGCAATCCCGACGCTCAGATTTCGGCTTTTGAGACGGCTGACGGCGGCGCACGCGCCGGCGAGGCCATTATGGCTCCGGCCGACATGTGGGGCAAGCCTCTCGTGAAAATTGTCATCGGTGGCGATGAATACATCTATTCGCCCGAACGTGGTAATGCCGCTGACGAAGCTTCCGCAGCCGGCGAGCTTCAGGCTGGAAAGTGGCAGAAATATCATCTCTCCATATCTCGAAAGACCCTCTCCGTGCAGATGGAGACATCGGATGTGGAATGGGGCGCCGGCCATGAGTTCGGCAACGGCGACATCACGGATGCCAAGTTGGTGGCCGAGATAGCTTCCGATGTGACCGACAAGCCCGGCTATACGGTCAAGGGTCTTGACAACGGCTATATTCTCGACCGCGCCGCCGGTTTCTCCATCAGCTATAGCGAAGATGCTTTCGGAGGACTGACATGGACGGGCAACTGCAAGGTGTCGCGTACGGAAACGCTTGTCAGCGGCAACGCTACCACGCAGACATATACCTTTACCGATGTAAAGAGCGACATCGAGGTGTCCTATCTCTCCGGAGTAGAGGAGGGCGATTACCTTTACGACAACGGTGCATGGGGCAAAGAAGAGAACCGTGAGGGATGCAAGACCGTTGGGCGCGTGTTCCGTGTAGGGTTCGACAGCCGCGACAATTCAGTCTATGACCTTTGTAAGATCCGTGGTTACGTTGTACCTCTTTCGTTTGCCAACACGTCCGAGATGCAGTGGTTCGCCAACCAGGCCGAGGCAAAATACATTCAGGCTTTGGCCAACATCCCCGTTGACTCCGACCCCGCCGCACGCGAAAGCTATTATGGCGGCTACCTTCTTACCGGTCTGCTTGACAGCGCCCTGAGTCCCTTCAGCAGCGAATGGGCCGAGCAGATTCCTTTCTGGTACGCTTTCAAGAACATCGACATGGCCGCGCCCGCGTTAAGCTCCGGCTGGTATATCCCCACTTATGCTCAGCTTAAGGATGTATGCGCATCCAAGATGTACGACCGGTTCTCGGGTGTGTACTGGTCCTCGCAGGTTTATCCCGGCACAGGCAATGCCGCTGTAGGAGGTGTCGAGGATGGCGACAAGACCACTCTCTGGGCTATCCGCTGTGGCGCCGATCAGGCTGTAGGCTACGGCTGGGCCATCGACCGTGCTAAACTCCTCACCATTTTAACCTTCTAAATCCACGACAATGAAATTCAACAATATATACGGCTTTTGTGCCGCAGCGTTGCTGCTTGCCTCGTGTCAGTCGTCGGTGCTGTCCGACGAGCCTGAGGCAGTTGACGGCAGACTCATAAAAATCAATGCGGTCACGCAGACGGCTTTTGTGTCGGATGACGCTTCGAGAGCTACATATACCGATACTTATGCGACTTCTTTCGAAGAAGGCGACCGTCTGGGCCTGATTCTCGTGGGTTCCGACGGCACGCAGATAGCTAACGTGCCATTCTCTTATACGGCCGAGGGCACGTGGAACAACGATCGCAACCAGCTCTACCTCTCAGGCGTGGCTAAGGTCCTCGCTTATTTCCCCTACGACGAGGCTCTTCCGTCGGATGTCACTGACGCTGTCGCCCTGAAGAACAATGTGGATGTGGCTCTCGACCAGAGCGAAAAAAGCGCGTTCACGGCTTCCGACCTTCTTGTCTGCGAACTCAACGCACCCGGTGCCGATCTCAATGTCAGCTTCGCTCATGCTTTCTCGATGCTCCGTTTCGCCTCAAAGGCTTCAGTGAGTGCCGGCGGACGTGAATTTGAGTACAGCGTAGCTCTCGACGGTCTCAAGGTTAATATAGGCAGCGATGTATATACGCCCTGCGACATGAACGGCGGCTACGTGCTGATAGTGAAGGACGCACTGAGTCTACAACCCGAGTTGTTCAAATATTCCTATTGTCGCTTCGGCGAGGACCGCGCCACAAAGACTCTCACGGCGCCCGTTACCACAGATGCCGCCACGGCATACTCATTCCCGTGTCCTCCGGCCGGCAGCGGCGTTGCGGCACTGAGTGCCGGCGCGTACTATTGCGTGACTGAGACCGACGGCATGGCTCTGATGCTTCCTGCCGGAGCTTCCGCGATTCCCGCAGGGCTTATTTGTCAGGGCATTGTATTCCATGTGATGGATGACGCCGAATTCGGAACTTTTGCCGCCGACAATGGTCTGACGGCTGCCGAATATCCTGGCTTCGACGGCAAGCATGGCCTCATCGTCTCCCTCATGCAGGGTGGCCTGTTGCTCAGCGGCTACAATCCCGGCGATATTGCCAACAGCGATTTCCTCAAAGGCGTGTTTGCCGAATTTCCCGAAAGCGGAAACACCGAGGCTTCGCTCGGCTATAAGCTCACCGGCATGATGGCCGACGCTTACGGCTCCGGCAATGCCGGCGTGACGTTCACCGCGCTGGATGGCCTTGACGCTCCGTTGACCTACTGCACCGAATGGTATGTGCCGTCCTTCAACGAGCTTAAGTACCTCATTCGCGGCAGCGAGGCTCCTTCCGCGGTTTCTCTTGACGGTCAGGAGATGATCAACAAACAGATGACGGTAGCCTCAGGCATACTCCTTGAAGGCAACCAGCCTTCTGTATCCTACAAGCAGAACGAAGGCTTCTGCATTATGCAGAACGGCGAGGAAATGGGCTGGCACGGCGTTCCCGACGGCGAGAAGTGCCGCCCGGTATGCGCGTTCTGATCTTAAATCCGATAATACGACATATACATGATGCTTAACAGAAAATTCATATGCGCTGCGGCCTTTGCCTTCATTGGTCTGGCCTGCGGCGAGGCGGCAAAAGCTTCCGACGGTATTGAGGCCAAGGTGGATTCCCTTCTGGCTAAAATGACCTTGTCGGAGAAACTCGGCCAGCTGAATCAGATCAGTCCCTGGGACTACAACGACCTTGCCGGTCGTGTCGCGACAGGGCAGGTAGGCTCGATTCTTAATTACAACGACCCTGAGAATGTGAATAAAATCCAGCGGGTGGCCGTCGAGGAATCGCGCCTCGGAATACCCCTGCTCGTATCGCGCGATGTGGTGCACGGCTACAAGACTATTTTCCCGATTCCGCTGGGCCAGGCAGCTACGTTCGACCCTGAGATTGTTGAAAAGGGAGCGCGCGTGGCAGCCGTTGAATCTTCGTCCGACGGCATACGCTGGACATTCGCTCCGATGATCGACATTTCCCGCGATCCCCGCTGGGGACGTATAGCAGAGAGCTGCGGCGAAGACCCCTATCTGACCTCCGTGATGGGTGTATCCATGATAAAGGGCTTTCAGGGCGATAACTTGTCGGACCCCACCTCTATGGCTGCATGTGCCAAGCATTTTGTAGGCTACGGCGCAGCCGAGGGCGGACGCGACTATAACTCCACATTCATTCCCGAGCGTCAGCTCCGCAATGTATATCTGCCGCCGTTCAAAGCGGCCGCCGACGCCGGTTGTGCAACGTTCATGACCTCGTTCAACGACAATGACGGCGTTCCGGCCACGGCAAACAAGCATGTGCTTACCGACATCCTCCGCGACGAATGGAAATTCGACGGCATGGTCGTGACCGACTGGTGTTCGGCTACCGAGATGATAGCGCATGGGTTTGCGAAGGACGCGAAGGATGCGGCCGAGAAATCCATCAATGCCGGTGTGGACATGGACATGGTCAGCGAATCGTTCATCTGGAATCTTGAAAAGTCGCTGGCCGAGGGTAAGGTGAGCATGGAAACAATAGACAATGCCGTGCGCAACATACTTCGGTTGAAATACCGCATGGGGCTTTTCGACAACCCGTACATCGTTACCCCTCAGAGTGTGAAATACGCTCCCGATCATCTCGCCGCAGCCCGTAAGGCAGTGGAAGAGTCGGTGATTCTGCTTGAGAACGGTAGCGACGTGCTGCCCCTCAGCGACAAGGTGCGAAAGGTTCTTGTCGTGGGGCCGCTTGCCGATGCTTCCTACGAGCAGATGGGCACATGGGTATTTGATGGCGAGAAAGACCATACCCAGACCCCTCTCGATGCCATACGCCGACTTTATGGCGATAAGGTCAAGGTGACCTATGAGCCTGCGCTTACCTACAGCCGTGACAAAGATACGGCCGGAATCGCCCGTGCCGTCAAGGCCGCTGAGTCGGCCGACGTGGTTATAGCCTTCGTTGGCGAGGAGTCAATACTTTCCGGCGAGGCGCACTCGCTCGCCGAAGTGAAGCTGCAGGGCGCGCAGACCGAGCTGATAAAACGACTCGGCGCCACGCGCACGCCTCTCGTGACCGTCATCATGGCCGGCCGTCCACTCGTCATCACCGACGAAGTGAAGGCTTCCGACGCCGTACTTTATGTGTTCCACCCCGGGACCATGGGCGGCCCGGCCATAGCCGATATACTCTTCGGCAAGGTCAACCCAAGCGGCAAAAGCCCGGTCACGTTCCCCCGCATGCTCGGACAGGTTCCTCTTTACTATGCGCAGAATAATACCGGTCGCCCGGCCAATACTTCCGAGATGCTGATTGACGAAATCCCCATCGAGGCCGGACAGACATCAATAGGTTGCCGTTCGTTCTATCTTGATGCCGGAACCTCTCCTCTCTATCCGTTCGGCTATGGCAAATCCTACACCGACTTCAAATTCAGCAATCTGAGACTCGCCTCCGATACCATCGGCAAAGATGGCGCGGTAGAGGTGTCGGTAGATCTGAAGAACGATGGCAAGTACGACGGTACGGAGGTGGTGCAGCTCTATATTCAGGACAAGGTAGGCTCCATCACGCGTCCTGTCAAGGAACTGAAAGCGTTCCGCCGCGTTCCGCTGAAAGCCGGCGAGACCGAGACCGTGCATTTCAGTGTGCCCGTCTCTGAACTGGCCTTCTTCGGCTATGATATGAATTACGCCGTCGAGCCCGGCGACTTCCGGCTGTGGGTCGGCCCCAACAGTGCCGAAGGCCTGAGTGCCGACTTCAAGGTTACTGAGTGATTTCCCCCTCTCGGATGCCCGTACAAATAATCTTATGAATTAAAAAAAGGTGACTATATAACGGTTATTCGAGAAGAGCCCCGGATGTACGTTTGAACATCCGGGGCTCAATTATATCATATTTAAAATGGAATTCATTCCACGTAGTAATCACAGAAACTTTATCATGTCGGCAACTCCAACGCCGCAGCACTTACCGGCATATTGCCATATTTAGCCAATACTGAATACATGCCGCAAATATTGTAAAATTTCAGGAACTTAGTCCTATTCGATAGGACTTTCTTTCTAAAAAATTACTGTATAATAGAACGGTCAGTCGCCGAACACATTGCGGGCATCTTCTGCGACCTCGCGCATAATCTGAGCCATGCGCCCGTTCAACGCCGAAGTTACGAAAAAAGTCTGAACCAACCGTCCTGTTTTTTATCGTTGATTAGGTGTCTTACTTCACTTCCTCAAATCTAACCATATTTGATTACCAATATTTTATTGTTATATGGTACAAATATGGGATTTCAAGTTCATAGGAATGGCATCAGTTACTTTGTCGTTTTTAGTCTCATCTTGTTTCTTCCCATTCCTTTTTAACTCGCTCGACTTCCGCGATCAACTGCTGCTCTGTGGGAAGATAGAGTTGATATTTAGATGCAACAATTGTGTTATTGTCCGAGGGAAGGGTCATCTTAACTAATGTGTCGTTTTTGGCAGTGCACAGTAATATGCCGATTGTGGGATTCTCCTCCGGGAGTTTCTCAGTACGGTCGTAATAATTGACGTACATCTGCAATTGTCCCAAATCCTGGTGTGTTACTTCTCCGGTCTTCAGTTCAAATATCACGAATCTACGCGCAAGGCGGTTGTAAAAGACTAAGTCAATGAAAAACTCGTCATCTTCGAGTAATATCCTTTTTTGCCTGGCGACGAAAGTGAAGCCATTGCCCAGTTCAAGTATAAATTCCTGGAGGTGATTGATTAATTCCGTTTCAAGGTCACTCTCATAGTAATGTGCCTTCTTTTCCAAACCCAGAAATTCCAAAACCATAGGATCCTTGACAATTTCCTGCGGTTTTTCAGGCTTCTTCTCCTTCCTTGCCATGGCAAGAACCGATTCCTTGTCATTGCTAAGAAGCAAGCGTTCATATAGCATTGAATTAATCTGACGTTGCATCTGGCGTGCAGTCCAGCAATTACTTGCCGCTTCAAGCTCGTAATATTCGCGCTTGTCTTTGTCTGAAATTTGAATTAATGCACGGTACTGAGTCCAGTTGAATTGTGAACGCAGTGCGTTCACTTTTGGGTATTCCAGGAAAAACTGCCTTGCAAAATTAAGCTGACGATAGCTAAAACCACTTCTGTATTCGGGTTCTATTTCTTGGGCAAGATTTTTTATAAGACCTTTACCATACTCAGCACGCGCATTCCCGCCTTGTTCTTCCTCTACTATGCGTCGTCCTATTTGCCAGTACATCTGTACGCGACAAAAGTCAACTGAGCGGACAGCATTAGCCCGAGAGGTTTCAATAATCGAGCGTATTTCAGATACTAAATCTTTCATTTTTGTTATTTTGTAGCTTTCCCTTCCGGAAGTATGGTCGAAGCCCAGTTAGGAAGCTTATCAACATAGCGTTTCGCAAGCTCTCCTTCGCTCATTCGGAACAGAAGTCGTGCTTCGGCATCCTCGATTGAGTTGTCGTAGATATAGAGCCTGTCAACTATTCTGGAGAGAATTTTGCAATTGGCAATAGATCTGTCGTAGCGGGATATGATTTTAGGAATTGGCACATCATGTCCTCCATCCAACACTCGTTGAGCAACACGTTTTGCATTGATTGTCGGAGATTCGGTGGAAACGAAGAACAAACGGATGAAAAATCCGGCTTCTTTAGCTCTGAGAATGTAATCGACCTTATCAGCGGCCGACATCACAGTTTCAAAAATATGGCTCTTATGTTCTGCAAGACAGCGTTCACGCCATTCATTACAATAGTTGGCAGCTTTCAGTACCGATTCCTGATTGTTCCAGTCACCGAACACATCGCGGGCAACATTGTCGGGATTAATATATTCCGAATCCTCCAGCCACTCATGGTGCAGAATTTTGGAAGTCACGGAAGTCTTGCCCGACCCATTGGGCCCGGCAATCACAATCAAAACGGGGCGATGATTACTTGCTGCCATTCTTTATTCTGTTTATGGCATCGCCCCATTTTTCTTGTGCAGCCTGTGTAGCCGCCTCAATACCGGCTGCCACACGCTCGGCGGCGCGGCGGGTGCTTTCACGGGCATCCTCGGCAACCTCACGCATAATCTGGGCCATGCGTTCGTCGCCCGGCTCCTCCATCGACGTGAGTCGATAACTGTTCATCTCTGCTTCCGACATAATGGTATCTTATCAAATGTCAAAGTTAAAGAAAAAAATCGGAATGGGTTCCTCGAATATGGAGATATTTGAGGAATCCATTCCGTAAAATCTGTATGAGGGGACCGGGTCAGGCGAGGGTGTACTTGCAGCGGACGGGAGAGACGATGGTGCCGTCTTTCTTGAGCTGCGCGAAGATCTTGTCGACCACTTTCTTGTCGAGGCCGGTGGTTTCGGCCACTTTCGATGCGTTGACGGGCTCTCCGGCATTGCGGATTGCCTCGATTACTTTAGTTTTATCGTCCATAAGTCAGATGTTTTGAGGTCAGAAGTTGAATTTTTCGAGAGTCAGGGTGGCCACTTTCTCTATTTCGGGCACAAGGCGCCGGAAGTGGGGCGATGCCATGTGGGCTTTCAGGGAGGATTCGTCGGCCCATGTCTCGTAAATTATAAGGCGGTCGGTGTTTGTCAGAGAACCCAGGAGGTCGTATTCAATGCACCCCTTGTCGTGGAGCGACAGTTCAACGAGCTCGGTAGCGAGGGCGATGGCTTTCTTGCGGTTCTCCTGAGTCTCCACGATGAGCCCGCAGTTAAGTCGGATCATAGTCAGAAAATTTTTAGGGTTGAGAAAACGAAGACACGCATCGCGTGGACGCGTGTCTCCAGATTAAGTTCTATTTCGTCGCTAAAGAAACTTACTTCACTTCCTCGAAGTCTACATCGGTGACATGGTCGCCGCCGTCGTTGGAGGCGTGGGGCGCGCCGGCGTTGGCTCCGGGATTAGCTCCGGCCTGAGCCTGGGCCTGTGCGTTGAGGATGTCCTGCTGGGCTTCGCCGAAACGTGCCTCAATGTCTTTGATGGCGCTGTCGATGCCGGCGATGTCCTGAGCCTTGTGAGCTTCCTTGAGGCGGTCGAGAGCCGTCTGGATGGCGCTCTTCTTGTCGGCGGGAATCTTGTCGCCGAGTTCGTTGAGCTGCTTCTCGGTCTGGAAGATGATGGCGTCGGCCTGGTTGAGTTTGTC
>URSD01000024.1 GCA_900550395.1 uncultured Porphyromonadaceae bacterium
TTACAACACGAAATACCCCTTGGAACTATGAAATGAACCACCCCCCGGTTCATTTCATAGCTAAAGAATGTTAAAATCAAAGATAACTCGCTGAGGGATAGGGAGAAAAAATTTGCATTTTTGCCAGAAAAATCTTTAGTTTCGGGGGGCAGGCCAAATAAGTCTTATAAATCTTATAAGTCTTATAATTTAGTTATAATTCTTATACATATGTGACCGAGGGGTGTACAGGGGTGTACGGAATCGGACAGATCGGGATGGGGAGATGCGTTGGTTTTCAGTATGTTAGGAGTTTGGCACGGTATATGCCAATAGTATGGTGTGTAATTTATTTTGTAATGGACAGACAGATACCGAAAGAGGAGATAATGCGCAAGAAGCGCGCGATGTGGATAAAGGTGGGAGCCGGAGTGCTTTCGTTCTTTATTATAATATATGTGTTGAGTCTGCTGGTGGAGCCGAGCATCGACATGAAGGATGTGAAGGTGTCGACAGCTGACCGCGGCACGATAAACAGTACAATAAGCGCTACGGGCAAGGTGGCACCGGCGTTCGAGGAGATAATCAACTCGCCTATCAGTACGCGGATAGTGGAGGTGTACTGCAAGTCGGGCGACAGTGTGAACACGGGCACGCCTCTGCTGCGGCTCGACCTGGAGAATGCCGAGAACGAGCTGGACAAGATGCTGGACGAAATAGCGATGAAGCGCCACCTGCTGGAGCAGCAACGCGCCAACAACGCCACACAGCTCAGCGACCTGGCGATGCAGATAAAGGTGAAAGCTATGGCGGTGGACCGCATGGCGGTGGAGCTGCGCAACGAGCGATACCTCGACAGCCTCGGCTCGGGCACGGGCGACAAGGTGCGGCAGGTGGAGCTTGCGTACCGCACGGGGCAGCTGGAGCTGGAGCAGATGCGCGAGCGCCTGAAGAACGAGCAGCGGGTGGCCGACGCCAACCTGCAGGTGCGCAACCTGGAGCTGAACATCAGCGACAAGAACCTGACGCAGATGCGGCGCACGCTGGAGGACGCCAAGGTGTGCGCCCCGCGTAACGCCACCCTCACATACATCAACGACCAGGTGGGCCAGAAGGTGGCCGAGGGCGAAAAGATAGCGATACTCTCCGACCTGACGCACTTCAAGGTGGACGCGGAGATAGCCGACGCATATGCCGAGCGACTGAACGTGGGCAGCCAGGCGATAGTGAAGATAGGCAGCACGGAACTGAAAGGGACGGTGTCGAACGTGACGCCACAGTCGGCCAACGGCGTGATACACTTCAGCGTGCGCCTCGACAACGACAGCCACCAGCGTCTGCGCGCGGGGCTGAAGACCGACGTGTATGTGCTGAGCGATGTGATAGAGGACGTGGTGCGCATAGCCAACGGCAGCTACTACACGGGGCCGGCGGTGTACGAGCTGTTCGTGTTCAGCGGCGACAATCGTCTGGAACGGCGTAAGGTACGCCTGGGCGAATCCAACTACGAATACGTGGAGGTAGTGGACGGTCTGCGTCCCGGCGACCGCGTGGTTATAAGCGACATGGCACCTTACAAACAGCGTAATACTCTGAAAATAAAATAACAACAAAATAAAAAAACGACAATGGCACTTATCGAACTGAAAGAAGTGAGCAAAATTTTCCGCACGGACGAGGTGGAAACAACCGCACTGGAGAACGTAAACATCAACGTGGACAAGGGAGAGTTCATCAGCATAATGGGCCCATCGGGCTGCGGCAAGTCGACGCTGCTGAACATCATAGGTCTGCTGGACAGCCCCACGACCGGCACCGTGACGCTGGACGGCAAGAGCATGGCCGGCCTCGGCGACAAGGCTCTCTCAGCCTTCCGCAACGCCAAGCTCGGCTTCGTGTTCCAGAGCTTCCACCTCATCAACTCGCTGAACGTGCTGGACAACGTGGAGCTTCCCCTACTCTACCGCCCGGGGGTAAGCGGGAGCGAGCGCACGCGCCTGGCGAAGGCCGTGCTGGAACGCGTGGGCCTGAGCCACCGCATGAAGCACCATCCCGGGCAGCTGTCGGGCGGTCAGTGCCAACGCGTGGCGATAGCCCGCGCCATCGTGGGTAACCCGGAGATAGTGCTTGCCGACGAGCCGACGGGCAACCTGGACTCGAAGATGGGCGCGGAGGTGATGCAGCTGCTGCATGAGCTGAACAAGGAGGACGGACGCACGATAGTGATGGTGACGCACAACGAGGAGCAGGCGCGGCAGACTGACCGCATCATGCGCTTCCTGGACGGAAGGCAGGTGGTGTGAAGGGTTTAAGGTTTAAGGTTTAAGGTTTAAAGGAGTTAAAAAGTTAAAAAGTTAAAAAGTTAAGAGAATACCACTTTGGGGAAACCCAACTATTTCTCTTTCCTTTCATCTTTTCTCCTATTCTTTCCTACCTTACTCTCCTATTCTGCCTTATACTACTTCTCTATCTTTCCATATTTAATTATCACCTAATTCTTTCTAAGATAAGCGATGAAATTTGAATTATTGCGACAGACGTGGGCGCAACTGCGGACGCAGCGGATGCTGACGGTGCTGAGCATCACGGGCAGCGCCCTGTCGATATTCCTGATAATGGTGGCCGTCATCATGCAGGAGGTGAAGGTGATGCCGTTTGCTCCGGAGAGCAACCGCGACCGCTTCATGCACGCACGCAACGGCAGCGTTGTCCGGCTGGATCATGAAGAGCTGCAGAGCAACGGCGGCGTGAGCTACAAGTCGGCCCTGGAGCTGTACGGCAAGCTGAAGAAGCCGGAGGCCGTGACAATCTACCGCAGCTACACCGAGGCGTGCGCCGTGGCCGTGCCGGGCGGACAGAGCTGCACCGCCGACCAGCTATGCACCGACGCGGAGTTCTGGAAGGTATTCGACTTCAGTTTTATCTCCGGCAAGCCGTACAACAAGGCCGAATTCGACGCCGGCATGCCTATGGCCGTCATCACGGAGAGCATTGCGCGCAAGCTGTACGGCAGCACGGACGCGGCAGGGCGCGAGATGCTGGTGAACTACGCGCCATACCGCATAGCGGGCGTGGTAAAGGATGTGTCGCCGCTGGCCGACTGCGCCTATGCACAGGTGTGGGTACCGGCCACCGCAGGCAACGACATGGAGAACACCTGGTGCGGCGACATAATGGGCGGCTTCTGTGCAACGATACTGGCAAAGAGTCCGGACGACTTCGACGCCATACACAGCGAGGTGCAGGAAAGCTACCGACAATACAACAAGGAATTAGAGCCCCAGGGCTGGAAATTCGTGTCCCGCAACCGCCCGTACACGCAGGCCAAGAACGCCGTGGGCTCGTATGCCAACGTAGAGCCCGACGAGGACGCCGCGCGGCTGCAACAGTACATCATCTACCTTGTGCTGCTGCTCGTACCGGCCATCAACCTCAGCAGCATGACCGACAGCCGCCTGCGGCGCCGCATGGCCGAGAACGGTGTGCGCCGTGCCTTCGGCTGCACGCGTCTCGAGATGTTCGGGCAACTGGTAGGCGAAAACCTGCTGATAACCATCGCCGCAGGCATCATAGGGTGGATACTGAGCATAGCGTTCGCCATGCTGTACGGCGGGTTCCTGTTCCGCGGCATCAACAGCGACGCAATCCCAACGGTGGACGTGGGCATGCTGGTGCGTCCGAGCATCTTCCTCACCGCCATGCTTTTCTGCTTCATTCTCAATCTGCTCAGCAGCAGCCTTCCGGCGTGGCGCGCATCGCGCCGCGACATCGTGGAGGCGCTCAGAAAATAACTACTGCAACCATGAATCAAAAGATATTCACCCTGATACGCAACGAGTGGCGCAGCAATCTGTGGCTATGCGTGGAGATGCTGATAGTAAGCGTAGTGCTGTGGTTCATCGTGGACCAGTTCAATGTCACCTACCGCCTGCAAAAACGCCCGACCGGCTTCGACACGGAGCACTGCTATCGGATCAAGCTTAACGAAGTGGACCCCAAAAGTCCGGAGTTCAAGAATGTAGAGAGCGACGGAGAATACCTGAACCAACGCCTCGACCTGCTGAAACGGCTGCAAAGGCGTCCGGAAATAGAGGCCGCGTCCTTCTCCTTCACAGGCCACCCCTACAACTTCAGCAACAGCGGCGGCACATACACCGTTGATACCCTCACCGCCACAGGCTACTGCATACGGCGCGTGGTGACACCCGACTTCGTGCGTGTGTTCCGCTACAGAGGCATCAACGGCGAGACACCCGAGCAGCTCGCCGAGCTGCTGGAACAGGGCAAAGTGCTCGTGAGCGACAACCTGATGTCGTTCGACTATAAGGACATGCAGTCGATGGCGCCGCTTGTGGGACGCAGCATATATGAGAACTACGACAGCCTCGAAACTAAGGAGATAGGATCGGTAATCCGACCCGTGCTATATTCCGATCATATGCAGGGACAGATGAACCGCAGCGTCGTGATTCCGGAATTATGGGCATATCAGGGCAATGAGCTGTGTGTGCGCGTACGCGAAAACATGGATCACGGCTTCGCCGAAAAGCTGATGGCCGACGCCGACAAGCAGCTGCGCGTAGGCAACATGTACATCAGCGGCGTAGAGTCGTTCGATTCCATACGCGAGAAGTTCATGTACTCCGACAACCTTCAGCTCGCCATGATGCTCACGGGCATGGGCTTCGTGCTCATCAACATCTTCCTCGGGCTGCTGGGCACATTCTGGTTCCGCACGCAGCAGCGTGTGCGCGACCTGGCCATACGCAAGGTCAGCGGCGCGACGCGGCGCCAGGTGTTCGCCCTGCTCATAGGCGAGGGCCTGCTGCTACTGAGCGTGGTGACGCCCTTGGCGCTGCTGATCGACGCCAATCTGGCGCACCTGGAGCTTAACGCCTATTATGAAGGCGGCTTCCTGAGCTGGGACCGCATACTGCTGTGCGGCGGCATCAGCTACCTGCTGATGGCATTAATGATATGCTTCGGCATCTCCATCCCGGCGCGCCGCGCCATGCGGATAGCGCCTGCCGAGGCCTTAAGAGACGAATGATATGAACATACTGAAACAGACCTGGGCGCAGCTGCGCTCGCAACGCATGCTCACAGTGCTGGGCATCACGGGTACCGCACTCTCCATCTTCCTGATAATGGTGGTGGTGATGATACACCAGATAAAGATACTGCCTTTCGCACCCGAAAGCTACCGCGGACGCATGCTGCATGTTAAATACGCACTTACCGAGAGCGAAAATGGCTCAGCATCAGGTGGAATGAGCTATACACTCGCCAAGAGTCTGACCGAGAACCTGCCGTCGGCCGAGGCAGCAACCATATATCAGAATAATTGCTCCAGCGAGATAGCCAAGGTGCCCGGCATAGGCAAGACGAAACTCGACTTCCGCGCCGTGGACGACAAGTTCTGGCAGGTATTCGACTTCCGTTTCCTCCAGGGCAAACCCTTCGACAAAGCCGACTTTGACGCCGGGCTGCCAAAGGCAGTGATAACACGCATGGCGGCTCTCAAGCTATTCGGGACGGAGCAGGCCGTGGGCCGTGAGTTCCGGCACGGAAGGCACAACTACCGCGTAGTCGGCGTGGTGAATGACGTCTCCACCCTTGCCGAACGGGCATACTCGGAGGTGTGGATTCCGGCAACATGCTCACGGCTAATAACGGAAGAGTGGAGCAGCAACGGCATGATGGGATATTTCTCCTTCACCATTCTGGCCCGGGATGCAAAGGACTTCGACAAGATACGCAAGGAGTACGACGACAATGTACGCCGCCATAACGATAAGATCAAGACCACGGGCTGGAAATACAACCCGCTGGGAAATCCATACGACCAGGAAACTCAGGCCACGGGAGTATGGAGCAACCAGAAGCCGGATTTGGAAAAGGCGCGTCGTGAGCGACTGGTCGTTTACCTCATTCTGCTCATTGTGCCGGCGATAAACCTCAGCGGCATGACCGAGAGCCGCCTGCGTCGGCGTGTGGCCGAGATAGGCGTGCGCAGAGCCTACGGCAGCACTCGCGGCGGAGTGTTCGGACAGCTCATAAGCGAGAGCCTTATCATTACTCTGGCTGCGGGAGTGATAGGCTGGCTGGCAAGCATCATATTTGCACTGAGCTTCAGCAGCGACATATTCAGCGACGGCGAGAGCTGGTCGGCAGTCAGCAGTAACCCGCCGGAGGTAAGCCTGGACATGCTTGTTCAGTGGCCGGTATTCTTCACCGTATTAGGATTCTGCTTCATCCTTAATCTGCTGAGCAACAGTTTGCCGGCATGGCGCGCCTCGCGCAACAGCATTGTCAGGTCGCTGGCGGGGAAATAGTTTAAGGTTTAAGGTTTAAAGTTTAGAGTATGAGCCAAAAGATATTCGCGCAGATGCGCAACGAATGGCGCAGCAATCTGTGGCTGGCAGTGGAGCTGCTGGTAGTCAGCGTGGTGCTGTGGTATGTGCTGGACTTCGTGTACACCCGCGCGGCATTGTACGTAAGGCCGATGGGTACCGACGTAGAGAACTGCTTTCTGATAAAATATGATGCCGAGGAGACAGAGGAAGACGACCATATGGACGTTGGCGACGTACGCCGCCAGATACTCGACCGCCTGAAACGGCATCCCGACATAGAGGCTGCCTGCCTTACAAACGGCGCCTATCCCTATAGTGGCAGCTACTGGGGCGGAATGATAGCGGTAGACACGCTGACGGCGGGAGCATATACACGCTACGTCACGCCAGACTACGCTGAAGTTTTCCGTATAACCGGCCTTAAAGGAGAAAGCAGCAAGGACATAGTCAAGATGCTTGAGGAAGGCAAAAGAGCGATAACGAGAAATTTGCTGCCAAAGAAATATGACCCTCTCTCCTTTATCGGCAAACGAGCAATAGTGAACGGCGACTCGCTGAACACAGTAGAGATAGGTGCGGTGGTAGCCCCAATCCGCAGAGAGAATTATGAAGAAAGCAACGATGGGTCTGTGCTCATACCCATGCTCCCCGAACAATACGGCATGGCAGGCGATTTCTGTGTGCGCGTAAAGCCCGGCGCGGCGGCGGATTTCGCCGAACGGTTCGCCGAGGTGGCCGACAAGGAATTCACCGTAGGGCGATTCTTCGTGAACGACGTGAAGTCCTTCGACACATTGCGCGCCGACCGCCTGCGCGGCGAGAATTTCAGAATACGCAACTACGTGATACTGATGGGCTTCCTGCTAATAAACATCTTCATGGGGCTGCTCGGCACATTCTGGTTCCGCACGCGTATGCGCGTCAAGGACATAGCCATGCGCAAGACCGTCGGAGCAACCGAGAAGCAGATATTCCGTCTGCTGATAGGCGAGGGACTGCTTCTGCTGACCATCGTAACACCTATCGCACTGCTGATCGACGCCAACATAGCCCACATGGAGCTTAACACCATGCTCGACGGAGAGTATTTCAACTGGACCCGTGTGCTCCTGTGCGGACTCGCGGCCTACGCCCTTATGGCTCTCATGATATTCCTCGGCATAGCCATCCCGGCCAGAAACGCCATGAAGACGGCACCCGCCGAAGCACTAAAAGACGAATGATGCGAATGATGCGACACTTTTTCATACTTATATACATCCTCTGCCTCTGCGCCGCCGGCGCAGGGGCAGAAACCCGCGCGATCACCCTCGACGAGGCGATCGCCACGGCCCGCACGGGCAGCGTGGACGCCGCCGTGGCGCTCAACGAACTGCGCACGGCCTACTGGGAGTACCGCACCTTCCGCGCCGATCTGTTGCCCGAGGTTAATTTTCAGGCCACTCTGCCCTCCTACCGCAAGAACTATTCGAGCTACCAGCTGGACGACGGAAGCTACACCTTCGTGCGCAGCAATGTGCTGCAGATGACAGGACAGCTCTCCGTGGACCAGAACATATGGCTGACGGGCGGCACGCTGTCGCTGAACACGTCGCTTGACTATCTGAAGCAGCTCGACGGCAATAAATTCGGCCGCTTCATGTCGGTGCCGGTGGCGCTTACCCTCAACCAGCCCATCTTCGGCACCAACCATACGAAATGGAACAGGCGCATAGAACCCGTGCGGTACGAGGAAGCCAAGGCACGCTTCATGAGCGCGAGCGAGGAAGTGGCTATGCAGGCCGTCAACTATTTCTTCGCACTGCTTCTGGCAAAGGAGACGCTCGGTGCCGCCGAGCAGAACCTCGCAAATTCCGAGAAGCTTTATGAGGTGGCGCAGGCCAAGCGCGCCATGGGCCAGATCAGTGAGAACGACCTGCTGCAACTGCGCCTGAACTTGCTGACGGCGCGCGGCACGCTGACCGATGCCCGCAGCAACTACAAGGCGCGCATGTTTCAGCTCCGCACATTTCTGAGCCTCGACGACGACGTGGAGCTTGACCCCGTGCTGCCCGAGAACATACCGCATGCCACGGTGGGCTATCAGGAAGTGCTGGATAAGGCACTGGAGCGCAATTCGTTCGCCCGCAACATCCGTCGGCGTCAGCTCGAATCGGACTACGCCGTGGCAAAGGCCAAGGGCGACATGCGCGAAATTACCCTCTACGCGCAAGTGGGATTCACCGGCACGAGCGACCGGTTCCGCGGAGCCTACGACCCGCTGAAAGACAACCAGGTGGTGGAGCTCGGTTTCAGGATTCCGATTGTGGACTGGGGCAAGCGGCGCGGAAAAGTAAAGGTGGCGGAAAGCAACCGCGAGGTGGTGGCGAGCCGTCTGCGCCAGGAAGAGCAGAACTTCAGGCAGGACATATTTCTGCTGGTGGAGCGCTACAACAACCAGCGCGAACAGCTCGACATCTCGGCAGCATCGGACACCATAGCCCAACGCCGCTACCACACCAACGTGGAGACCTTCATGATAGGCAAAATATCCACTCTCGACCTCAACGACTCGCAGAGCCGCAAGGACACATCGCGCCAGGAATACATCAACCAGCTGTTTTACTTCTGGTATTATTACTATCAGCTGCGCAGCCTTACGCTTTGGGATTTCGCCACACGCAGCGGAATCGACGCCGATGTGGAGAAGATGGTTCGGTGATCTTTGGTTTAAGGTTTAGAGGGTTATGGTCTGAGGTCTAAGGCTTAGAGAATAGCTCCTGTTCTTCTAATCTCTTAACTTTTTAACTCTTTAACTCTTTAACTTCTAAAGTGCCCTCTTACCTATACACTCTCAACTATCAACTTTTAGAAAAAAATGAGTAAATTTGCAGCCAAATGATACTGATAGCCGATGATGACAGCGCCATCCGGCTTTCGCTGAGCATGCTGCTCAAGAAAGCCGGGTATCAGACCGTAGCCGTAGCCACTCCGGCCGAGGTGATGGAGACAGTGCGTGCCGACGCCCCGCAGGCGATTCTGCTGGACATGAACTTCTCTCACTCGACCAGCGGCGACGAGGGGCTGACACTGCTGCGCCAGATCAAAATCTTCAGGCCGTCGGTACCGGTCATCCTCATCACGGCCTGGGGCAGCATACCGCTGGCGGTGGAGGGCATACAGGCCGGAGCATTCGACTTCATCACAAAGCCCTGGGACAACCACGCCCTGCTGCAACGGCTGAGCACCGCACTCGGAATTAATGCCGCGAACGATGCGGATAGCTTCGACCGATCGCGCATCATAGGCGAAAGTCCGGCTCTGCTGCAAGTGCTCGACACCGTGCGGCGCATCGCCGCAACAGACGCGCCGCTGCTGATAATGGGCGAGAACGGCACCGGCAAGGAGCTGATAGCCGAAACGCTCCATGCCAACAGCCGTCGACGCAACGCACCGTTCGTAAAAGTGAACCTGGGCGGCATATCGAGGTCGCTCTTCGAGAGCGAGATGTTCGGCCACAAGCGCGGAGCCTTCACCGGCGCCACATCCGACCGCAAGGGGCGCTTCATGCTCGCCGACAAAGGCACGATATTCCTCGACGAGATAGGCGAGCTGGACGCCAATTCGCAGGTGAAGCTGCTGCGGGTGCTCCAGGAACACAGCTTCGAGATGCTCGGCGACAGCGTCACGCGCCATACCGACATACGCGTGGTATGCGCCACGAACGCCGACCTGGCGTCGATGGTGGCCGACCGCAGCTTCCGCGAAGACCTGTTCTACCGCATCAATCTTATAACCGTCACGCTGCCGCCGCTGCGCGAACGCCGTGACGACATCCCGGCGCTGACCGACCATTTCGCCAAAGCATTCTGCGCACAGAACGGCCGGACAGTTCCCCGCATAGCTCTGGACGCCATAGCGGAGTTGCAGAAAATGCCCTTCCCGGGCAACATACGCGAGCTGAAGAACCTGGTGGAGCGCACGCTGCTCCTCTCGGACTCCGACACGCTCCACGGCGAAGACTTCCGGAGGGCGGCGTCACTCAACCCCGGCCCTGCCGCCACGCAGGCCGCCACCAACATTAAGGATATCGAGCGCAACGCCATCACGGACGCGCTGCGCAGCTGCCACGGCAACATCTCGCAGGCGGCAACCATGCTCGGAATCACGCGCCAGACCCTGTACCGGCGCATGCAGAAATACGACATCGAGCCATGAAGCGCGCCCTGCCCTCCTCCCTGCCCTTCGTGCTGGCGGCGGTGCTGCTGATCGGCGCCGACGTCTGGCTCATTTTCCTGACGGGGCTGCATGCCACAAAGGCATTCTACATCGCGCAGTCGGTGCTGATTCTGTCGATGATAATCCTCCTATACCTGCGCAACAAGTTTTTCAGGCCGCTGCGGACTATTGCCACCGGCATGGATCTGCTGCGCGAGCAGGACCTTAACAGCCGGCTGTCGGCAGTGGGACAGGCGGAGGCCGACCGTATCGTCGACATGTTCAACGACATGATGGAGCGACTGAAAAACGAGCGAATGCGTGTGCGCGAACAGAACCATTTCCTCGACCTGCTGGTGGAGGCGTCGCCTATGGGCATTATCGTACTCGACTGGAAGCAGCACATCGTGTCGGTAAACTCGGCCGGCGCCCGCATGCTGGGTGCCGACACAGCGGAGCTTATGGGGCAGTCGCTCCACGACCTGCCCGGAGCACTGCCCGAAGCACTCGCCGCGCTGCGCGATCACGAGACGCGTACGCTGCGCCTGAGCAACGCCATAGTGATGCGCTGTTCGCGCCTGACATATATGGACCGTGGCTATGCCCATCCCTTCCTGCTGGTGGAACGCCTGACCGAAGAAGTGATGCAGGCCGAACGGAGCGCTTACGAGAAAGTGATACGCATGATGGCCCACGAGGTGAACAACTCCATGGCCGCCGTGACCTCCGTGCTCGACACCCTGGCGGAATGCAGCGGCGACCCGATGGCGGCCGAAGCGCTGACGGCATGCCGCCAGCGCCGCCTGCGCATGAGCGACTTCATCACCGCCTTTGCCAACGTGGTGAAGATTCCGGAGCCGGAACTTCGCGAGACCGACCTGAATGTATTCCTGTCGGAGTCGCGCACCGTTCTCGAAAGCCTCTGCGCGGGACGCGACATCAGCCTTGAAATAGTGCCGGCGGAAGGGCCCGTGAACGTGCGCCTCGACAGCGTGCTGATGGAGCAGGTTGTCATAAACATGGTGAAAAACTCCGTGGAAAGCATAGGCCGGAACGGCCGGATAGTGTTGCGGGTGGCGTCGGCGCCTGCCGGATTCACCGTCGAGGACAACGGCGGTGGCATCAGTGCCGAGACGGCCGGAAAGCTGTTCTCGCCATTCTTCACCACCAAATCAAACGGCCGCGGCCTCGGACTGCTGTTTATCCGCGAGATTCTGAAAAAACACAGCTGCACGTTCGCCCTGCATACCGACGAGGACGCCATCACGCGCTTCACGGTAGCATTCCGCTGAAGCTCAGAGCAAAGGCAAAACGGCTATCACGGCCACGGTGGCAAGCCCCGCGAGGATGACAAGGTCGGAGGTTCGCAGGCGGCCGACAAGCGGACGGTCGGAATAGGCCCGCATGGCTCCGACGCGTTCCGAAGCAACGTAGCACAAGCCTCCGAACAGAAAGCCAAACACCATGCCTACGAATATGTCGCCCGGATAATGCACGCCGAGATATAGCCTCGAATAGGAATTGCACACCGCCCACAGCACCAGGAAAGCCCCTGCCCTGCGGCTGCGCAGCATCATGGCGCAGAAAGTGGCAAGCGCGAACGAATTCGCTGCATGGCACGACGGGAAGCCGAAACGGCCGCCGCGGTAGCCGCCGACAGTCTGCACCATCGCCGAGAAGGGATTGTCGGGATTGCTCGGTCGCAGGCGCCCCACGCAGTCGCGCAGCACGCTGCCGCAATACTGGTCGCTGACGGCTATGGCAAGGGCCACGAACGCCACAGCCACAATACCTCGACGCCAGCCGCAGTTGCGCAGCACCGTGACAAGGAGCGCCGCGTACATGGGTATCCATATGAAGCGGCCCGTGAACGTGCGCCAGAACACATCCATGTAGCCCGTGTGGCAGTCATTCAGGAAGAGCAGCAGCTGCGAGTCTATGTCGGTCAGGAAATTCATCATAGATAATACGGTTTCACGCGTCAGCCTCCGTTTCGTCGTCCTTGCCGAAAAGTTCGCCGGCCTCGTCCTTCTTGTAGTAGGCGGCGAGCAGGGCTATCATGCGTGTCACCTTGGCGACGGCCTGCTGCGTGGCTTCGCTGATGTCCTGCCGGCGCATGCGCATCAGAAGCATGGCATACAGCGAGTTGAAGCAGGTCTCTATCTCGCCGGCGGGATGATCTCCGGCTTTGGAACGCAGCTCCACAATCACGGGCAGAGCGTCGTAGTAGGCGCGTGTGTAGTCTTCGTAACGCCCGTCGGCGAGCAGGCGGCGGCTCAGGTCGGCCAGCTCGCCGAGGGTGTTGTTGTTGATTTGCAGATGTCCTGCGGTCGTCACCTCCTCGCGGCGCATCATGTCTATGAGCGATTCGTACCACTCCGTGATACGCCGGCGCGTGTCGTCGTCCACGTCGGGAATCTCGTCGATGATATTGTGACGGATTTTCTCTATATCGAGACCGAAAGCACGGATTATGTCTTCAACCTGCCACATGTACAGCAGGTACTCCGCGATATTTTCCTTACGTTTCTGAGATGCGACCAGCATAGGATTTACAATTTGATTATCAATGAACGGCAATGACTTCAATCTCCACCAGGACGCCCTTGGGCAGAGTGCGCACGGCCACGGCGCTGCGTGCAGGATACGGAGCCTCGAAAGCCTCGGCATATACCTCGTTCATGGCGGCGAAGTCGTTCATATCGGCGAGGAAAACAGTAGTCTTCACAACGTTGGCTGTGGTAAGACCGGCGGCTGCAAGTATAGCTTTGACATTGGCAAGCGACTGGGCTGCCTGGGCCTTGATGCCCTCGGGAATTTCGCCCGTAGCGGGATTGATGGGAATCTGACCGCTGGCGAAGAGCATGGAACCGGTATCGATGGCCTGACTGTAGGGGCCGATAGCGCCGGGTGCGGCGTTTGTGGAAATCACTTTTTTCATATCTATAATAACGCTTGATAGAGAATAATGTCGCAATAGGAAGCGCCGCGGCGCAGATAGGAGCGTATGCGGCCGCAGGTGCGATAGCCGGCGGCCGCGAAAAGGCGCCGCGACGGATCGTTGTCGATGGCGATGAGCGCGACGAGTGTGTGAATGCCGAGCACACGGCCGGCATAATCGGCAGCCAGCGCCAGGGCGCGTGTGGCGATGCCGGAGCGACGGGAACCGGGAGCCACGAATATCCCGACCCGTGCATGACGGTCGCGCGGGTCGAAGTCGGTAATGTCGAGAGTGCCTACCGGCTCGGAATCGGCCATGCGCTCTATGACGAGCCTCAGCTGGCGCGAGGCGAATATGTCGCCGTCGTAGCTCTCGATGTAATCGCTGAGCTGCCTGCGGCTGAAAGGCGCCGTAGCCGAGCCGAACGGCCACAGCGCCGGGTCGTTCTCCCATATGTACATGCGGTCGAGGTCGGAGGGTTCGGGAGCGCGCAGCCGAATCTCATTGTCCTGCAATATTTCTGCCGGCTGTTTCTTCATCTTGCAAAGGATTCAGAGAAGGGCGTACGGTTGAGCAGCGAACGCCCCAGGGTTATCTCGTCGGTGTACTCAATCTCATTGCCGACGCTAACGCCGCGGGCAAGCTGCGTGATGCGCACGTCGGGAAACGCCGAGAGACGGCGATATATGTAGAAATTGGTAGTATCACCCTCCATAGTGGCGCTGAGTGCGAGAATCACCTCATCGACGCCTCCGGCCTGCACTCTCTCCACGAGAGAGGCTATCTCAAGCGCGTCCGGGCCGATGCCGTCGATGGGCGAGATAAGGCCGCCCAACACGTGGTATCGCCCGTGAAACTCGCCGGTATTCTCGATGCTCATTACGTCCTTGACATTCTCCACAACGCACACGGTGCGGGCGTCGCGCGCAGCTGACGCGCATATCGGGCACACCTCGTCCTGGCTGATGTTGTGGCACACGCTGCAATAGCGTATGCCCTCGCGCATGTCGATGACGGCCGTGCCGAGGCGACGGGCCTCCGACGGGTCGCGGCGCAGCAGATGAAGCGCCAGGCGGAGAGCCGTCTTGCGGCCTATGCCCGGCAGCCGCGACAGCTCCGTCACGGCGTTCTCCAGCAGCGGTGAAGCGAATTTCTGGTCCATACGTCAGAACAGCGCCTCCACGCGTTCGGGTGTCAGCTCCTCGAAGGAATCAATCACAATGTCGCCGCAGCCCGCTATATCCTCATGGGTAAGCGTAGTCGCCACCGCCACCACCTTGCCGCCCGCACGGCGTCCGGCCTCCAGACCGGCGCGGCTGTCCTCGAATACCACACAATGCTCCGAAGGCACGCCCAGACGCTCGGCGGCGAGCATGTAGCCCTGCGGGTCGGGTTTTGAACGGGTGACATCAGTGTCGGTTACCACCACGTCGAAATAATCGCGGAAGCCCGGCAGCGAGTCGAACAGCACCTTCATCTTGGCATCGTTGCTGCTAGTGACGATAGCGGTAGGAATATCCTTCTCTTTCAACGCCTTCAGAAAGCCCTCCACACCGGGGAAGATGCGGTAGACCATTTCGGCCTCCTGCTTTTTCAGGTAGACACGAAGCTCTGCCTGCACCTTCGGATCGGGGAAATACCGGTCGAGAATCTGCGGGAGCGTAGTGCCCTTGATGACGTAGGAGAAGTTGTCGATACCGGTAGGAAACAGTTCATTCATGCGGTTCCAGAACACGGTGTAGATGCTCTCGCTGTCTATAAGGACTCCGTCGAGGTCGAAAAGTGCGGCTATCTTCATTCTATCCTTTATTATATTGCAAATTTAGCGATAATTTGGCAAAGGACAAAATCGGGAAGCGGCAAAAGCAAAGGCGCGACCTTGGAGCCGCGCCTTTGCAGTATATGTGACGGTAAATTACTTCAGTGTAAGGGTAACGATGGACATGGCGGGCATGTCGACCGTGAGAACGCCTTTTTTGACATTGGCACCCTTGAACTCTTTGAGACTGACTTTCTCCGGCTGGCCGAAGTCATTGTAATCATTGACGGAAGCGGCAGTAAGTATCTGACCGCCGGCTACTTTAAGCTTGAGGTCGCCCAGGTCGACCGACACCTTGTTGGCCTTGTCGAGCGAGGTATTGGAGAGCGAAAGCGTGTAGACGCCGTCCTTCACGGAGCAGGTAGCACTCAGCTCGGGCACCGACTCGCGGCCCTCGACGGCGCGGGTCTGAGTGCTGACAGCCACGGGGACAAGCTGTGCATCCATGTGGGGCACGTACATCTTGAACACATAATAGGTGGGGGTAAGCACCATCTCGGCGTCCTTGGTAAGCACCATAGCCTGGAGCACGTTGGCGATCTGAGCTATATTAGCCATGCGCACGCGCGCTGCTGCCTCGTGGAAGATGTTGAGGGTCAGCGCTGCAACCATTGCGTCGCGCATGGTGTTCTGCTGGAAGAGGTGACCGGGGTTGGTGCCGGGCTCTACCTCCCACCATGTGCCCCATTCGTCCACCATCAGACCCTTTTTGAGCTCCGGGTCGTAGCGGTCCATGATGGCGCTGTGGTCGGCGACGAGCTTGCGCATATACAGGCACAGGCCGAGGGTGTCGTAGTAGTCGCCCGTGGCAAACTGAGTGGCCGAGCCCTTGCTGGCCCAGTTGCCCACGCTGTAGTAGTGGAGCGACACGCCGTTGAAGTGGTTCATGGCGTTGCGCATCATCACTTCGGTCCAGTGGAGGTCGCCGGCATTGGCTCCGGAGGCAATCTTGTAGAGGCGGTTGCCGTTGAACTCACGGCAGTAGGTCTGATAGCGCTTGTAGGTGTCGGCATAGAACTCGGCGGTGAAGTTGCCACCGCAACCCCAGCTTTCGTTGCCTACGCCGAGGTATTTGAGCTTCCAGGGTTTTTCACGTCCGTTGCGCTTGCGCAGCTCGGCCATGGGGCCGTTCTCGGCGGTTATGTATTCCACCCACTTCGCCAGCTCCTCGACGGTACCGCTGCCGACGTTGCCGCTGAGATAGGGCTCGGCGCCGAGCAGTTCGCAGAAATTGAAGAACTCGTTGGTACCGAAAGAATTGTCCTCCACGGTGCCTCCCCAGTTGCTGTTCACCATCACGGGGCGCTTCTCGCGCGGACCAATGCCGTCCATCCAGTGATATTCGTCGGCAAAGCAACCGCCGGGCCAGCGCAGCACAGGCACATGAAGTTCTTTCAAAGCGTTGAGTACATCCGTGCGGTAGCCCTGTGTGTTGGGAATTCCGGACTCCTCGCCCACCCAGAGGCCGCCGTAGATGCAGCGTCCGAGGTGTTCGGCGAACTGGCCGTATATTTCTTTGTTAATGACAGGAGCGTCGGCCGACGGATTCAGTTGCACGGCCGATGTGGTACCGGGTGCGGCATTTACAGAAACCGCAGCACAGGCCATCATGGCAAATAATGTCGATTTAAGATTCATGTTGCAGGTATTTGATACGTGATTTTCTGCAAAATTAGCGATTTTTTGCGAACTTTGCAGAAAAATACCGACAAACATGAAAATGGATATCAAAGCCGACAAAGAGGAATTCGTGTCGCTGCTGCGCTCTACCGGCCGCGAGGGCATCGACTATGTGATTGAAGACCTTGAAAAACTGGGATTCTTCGACGCTCCCGCCTCGGCCGGACATCACCTCAACACCGCCGGCGGCCTCGTGCGCCACTCGCTGAACACCTATCATGCCGCCCTCAGCGTGTTCGAGGCCATGAAAAGCCTCGAGCCGTCGCTGGAGCATGAGATAAAGCCCGAAAGCATCGCCATAGCCGCCCTGCTGCACGACGTATGCAAGGCCGACATATACAAGCGCACCGTCAAGAAGCGCCGCGACCAGCTCGGCAACTGGGTGGACAGCGAGGGCTACAAGGTGAGCTACCGCAATTTCCCGATGGGACACGGCGAGAAGAGCCTGGTGTGGCTGCTGTGCGCAGGTCTCGCGCTCGAAGACGACGAGATGCTTGCCATACGCTGGCACATGGGCGCATGGGGGCTGAACATGAACAGCCTGGAGGACACGCGCAGCTACGACACCGCGCGCAAGCTCTATCCGCTGGTATCGCTTATTCACAGCGCCGACACCCTCGCCGCGAGCATCATGGAACGCAGCGCCGAGGAGCTGGACGACATGTAACCGCTATTCTTCCAGAGACTTCTTTATATCCTCGTCACTGAGGCTGTAGTTCACGAGGTTGCCGGCCAGATACTGATCGTAGCTTGCCATGTCCACGAGGCCATGGCCCGACAGATTGAACAAAATCACCTTCTCCTCGCCCGTCTTCTTGCATTCTTCCGCCTCGCGGATTGCCGCTGCTATGGCATGGCACGACTCGGGAGCCGGGATTATGCCCTCGGAACGCGCGAAAAGCACTCCGGCGTCGAAGCTCTCAAGCTGCTCGATGTCGACAGCCTCCATCATGCCGTCCTTGAGCAACTGCGACACTATCACGCCCGCGCCGTGATAGCGCAGACCGCCGGCATGCACGTTCGGCGGCATGAAGTTGTGGCCCAGCGTGAACATGGGCAGCAGCGGCGTGTAGCCGGCTTCGTCGCCGAAATCGTAGCGGAACTCGCCGCGCGTCAGCTTCGGGCATGAGGCAGGCTCGGCGGCCACAAAGCGTGTGTGCTTACCGTCCTTGATGTTATGGCGCATGAACGGGAAGGCGATGCCGCCGAAATTGGAACCGCCGCCGAAGCAGGCTATGACAACGTCGGGATACTCGCCCGCCATCTCCATCTGCTTTTCGGCCTCGAGGCCTATGACCGTCTGGTGCAGGGCCACGTGGTTCAGCACGGAGCCGAGCGTGTACTTGCATCCGGGCGTTGTGCGTGCCAGCTCTATGGCCTCGCTGATGGCGGTGCCGAGCGAACCCTGGTTGTTGGGCTGACGCGTGAGAATATCCTTGCCCGCGCGAGTCGACATGGAGGGCGACGGCGTCACCTGAGCTCCGAAGGTCTGCATGATGCTGCGGCGGTAAGGTTTCTGCTCATAGCTGAGCTTGACCTGATAGACTGCGGCGTCAATACCGAAAAGGCTTGCGGCGTAGGCCAGCGAGGCGCCCCACTGCCCCGCGCCGGTCTCGGTGGTGACATTGGTGACGCCCTCCTTGTGGCAGTAATACACCTGCGGGATGGCCGAGTTCAGCTTGTGCGAACCCATGGGGCTTACGCTCTCGTTCTTAAAATAGATGTGCGCAGGGGTGCCGAGGGCTTTCTCCAGCCCGTAGGCGCGCACAAGCGGCGTCGAACGATAATATTTATACATCTCGCGCACCTCCTCCGGGATGTCGATCCAGGCATCGGTCTGATTCAGTTCCTGACGGCACAGTTCCTCGGCGAAGATGGGAAACATGTCCTCGGCCTTCAGCGGCTCGCGCGTGGCGGGGTTCAGCGGCGGCAGGGGTTTGTTGGGCATGTCGGCCTGTATATTGTACCATTTGCGCGGTATTTCTTCTTCCGGGAGGAAGTAACGCTTACGTTTTTCGCTCATGATTTCATGAATAATAGTGACACGTTGCTGTTGATATTTTTGCAAAAGTAGCAAAAATCTTTATAAATTCAGCTCTGATTTGCAAAAAAAGTTTTTTCTTCGGAAATTTTCATTACGCAGCATTTTTGCTTAACTTTGTGAAAATTTTGTAACCATGAAAAACATAATCGCGGCCATAGCCCTGAGCGTATGCGTCACTGCAACTGCCCAAACCGACTACAGCTTCCACGACACATCGCTACCCGACAGCGTGCGTGTTGAAAAAGTGCTCCGACAGCTCACCCTCGACGAGAAAATAGCCCTGTTAGGCACCAACCTCGGCATAGAACGCCTCGGAATCCCCTCGTGCGGCACAGTCGAAGGGCTGCACGGACTGTCGCTCGGCAGTCCCGGCGCAAGACACCCGGAAAACAACCGCCCAACCACAATATTCCCGCAAGCCTACGGTCTGGGCGAGTCATGGGACACTACTCTCGTACGCCGCGTGGCCGAGCAGGCCGCCACTGAAGCACGCTACTACACGCAGCATCCCCGCAGCATCCGCCGCGCGCTCGTGATGTTCGCGCCGAACGCCGACCTGGGACGCGACCCGCGCTGGGGACGCACCGAGGAATGTTTCGGCGAGGACCCGCGCCTGACGGCCGCGCTCACGGTCGCAACCGTGCGCGGGCTGCAGGGCGACAATCCGCGCTACTGGCGCGTGGCGTCGCTCATGAAACACTTTCTCGCCAACAGCAATGAGTTCGGCCGCGACAGCAGCAACAGCGTCTTCGACGAACGCCTGTTCCGCGACTACTATTCCTATCCTTTCATGAAAGGCATACGCGACGGAGGCTCCCGCGCGTTCATGGCCGCCTACAACAGCTGGAACGGCACGCCGATGGCCATTCATCCGTGTCTCGACAGCATCGCCCGGCGCGAATGGGGTCAGAACGGCATCATCTGCACCGACGGCGGAGCATTCGGCCTGCTCGTCGACGCACACCGCCGCTATGCCACACGTCCGGAGGGCGCCGCTGCCATAGTCAAGGCCGGCACGGGAATGTTTCTCGACCGCTACAACGACGACATACGGGAAGCACTGGCGAAAGGCCACTGCACCGAACAGGATATCGAATACGCCATACGTGGCAACATCTACGTCGCCCTTAAGCTCGGTCTTCTCGACGACCCTGCCTCGACCAGCAATCCGTATGCCTCGATCGGGCTCGACACCACCGCCGTCGCCCCGCACGAGACGCCTCAGGCGCGTGCGCTGGCCCGCGAGGCCGTCAGCCGCAGCGCCGTGCTGCTGAAGAATGCCGGCCTACTGCCGCTGCGGCTCGACACCGTGCGCAGCGTGGCCCTGATAGGCCCGTACGCCGACAACATAGTGCAGGACTGGTACAGCGGCATGCCGCCATACACCGTCACCATACGCCGCGCATTGCAGGAAGAGCTTGCGCCGAGAGGCATAGAGCTGCTCTACGCCACCGACAACCGCATGGACAGCGCCGTGACCGTGGCCGCCAAGGCCGATGTGGCGATAATCTGCACCGGCAACCACCCGTTCGGCACCAAGCCCGACTGGAAGTTCTGCCCCGTCATGAGCGACGGACGCGAGGCCGACGACCGCCGCGCGCTGCGTCTGCCCGACGAGGAGATGATTCGCGAGGTGGTGCGCGCCAATCCGCATACGGTGCTGGTGCTCGTGAGCAGTTTCCCGTATGCGCTGGAGCAGGCGGCCGACGAGGTGCAGGCCATACTCAAGACCACCCACTGCGCGCAGGAGCAGGGCCACGGCATCGTGGACGTGCTCACCGGGCGCGTCAATCCCGCAGGACGCACCACGCAGACGTGGCCGGCCGACATCCTCGACCTGCCGCCCATGATGGATTATGACATACGCAACGGACGCACCTACATGTACTCCAAGGCCGAGCCGCTGTATCCGTTCGGTTACGGACTGAGCTACACCACCTTCGATTACTCTGACCTGAAAGTCAGCACCGACGGCGACACCCTGCGCGTGAGCTTCACGCTGCGCAACACCGGCGACCGCGACGGCGAGGAAGTGCCGCAGATGTACCTGCGCACAGGCAAGGACGAGCCCTACAAGCTGCGCGCTTTCGACCGCGTGGCAGTTCCGGCCGGCGGCGAAAAGCGTGTGGTGCTGACGCTTACGATGGCCGACGCCGGCGACTGGCGGCCGGCCGAACGCGACTTCCGTCTGCCCGCCGGCACACGCGCCGAAGTGGCCGTGGGAGCATCCTCGGCCGATCTGCGCCTGCACGGCAGTTTCAAAGTCAAGAAATAGGCGTCAGCCGAGCAGCAGACAGGCGTCGCCGTAGCTTAGGAAGCGGTATCCCTCGTCAAGGGCGTGCTCGTACATCGCGCGCCATCCGTCGCCCATAAAGGCGGAGACGAGGAGCAGCAGCGTGCTTTGCGGCTGATGGAAATTTGTTACCATACCCCGGACCACCCGATAGGTGTAGCCGGGAGCTATGATGATGCGCGTGGCGCCCACAAGCGTATTCTGGCCGGTGGCGTCAAGATGGCGCAGGATTGCATCAAGTGCCTCGGCCGTACTCAGCGCCGGATGATTCTCCTCATAGGCGTACCACTGCGGAACCTCGCCGTCCCACCGGCTCTGACTGATGAGGCAGCCGATGTGGTACAGACTTTCGAGCGTACGCACTGACGTAGTGCCTACGGCTATCACGGGCGCACCCGCGGCAACGCTGTCGCGCAGGGACTCTATTACGTCGCGGTCCACCGCTATAAACTCGCTGTGCATGCTGTGGCCTCCCACCTCCTCGCTCTTGACGGGCTGGAAGGTGCCGGCGCCCACATGCAGCGTCACCTCCAGACGGCGGATGCCGCGGGCAGCGATGTCGTCGAGCACGGCGTCGGTGAAGTGCAGGCCGGCCGTCGGCGCGGCCACTGAGCCGTCGATGTGGCTGTAGACCGTCTGATAGTCGCGGCTGTCGCTGGCCTCCGTCGCGCGGTTAAGGTACGGCGGGATGGGTATTTCGCCTATGGCGCCGATTATGCGGGCGAAAGTCAGCGCAGGATTGTCCCAGCTGAACCGCACATGGCTTGAATTACCGTCGCTCCCCACGCGCTCGGCGCGGAACGTGGCCTCGGCGCCGTCGATACTCAGCGGCATCGTCAGCGCTCCCTGCTTCCACTTCTTGCTGTTGCCGACGAAACACTTCCACGTACACTCCGCGTCGGCGGCAAAAGCCTGCGCATAGTCGGCCGGAGCAACGGGCTCCAGGCAGAAAATCTCGATCAGCGCCCCGCTGTCCTTGTGCATGCGCAGACGGGCGTTGATTACTCGTGTGTTGTTGTAAACCAGCACCGCATTCTGCGGAAGCAACGAGGGTAGCTCATAGAAATGCCGGTCGGCAAGCGTGCCGTCGGGACGGCGCACCAGCAGACGGCAGGCATCGCGCTGCGCCAGCGGGTGCTTGGCTATAAAACTGTCGGGGAGAGGATAGTTATAGTCGGAGATTCGTATTTCTTTCGGATTCATGCTGCAAAATTACGCAATTTTCGGTTCAAAGCGAAATCTTCCAGCCGCCGTCTATTGCATAATAGCCCCGATTTGACTACTTTTGCCCTGTAATGAAAAACGAAGGACATACCGTATATCGATCCCGCATCGGCTGGTGGGTGTGGGCCGTGCTGGCATTCATCGCCACGGTTATCATCGTCACGGCCATAGGCAGCTACTGGTGGCTGGCGTTGATTTACGGCATCGGCATCGGCGGAGTGTCGCTGCTGGGGCTTTTCGGCACATGGTATGCCATCGACGGACACGAGCTGCTCGTGTATCAGTTCTGCCGCCCGCACCGCTATCCCATAGCGAAAATCAAATCTATCAAGGCTACCACAGGCATACTGTCGGCTCCCGCGCTGTCTACGCGCCGCCTTGCCATCACATTCACCGACAAGTCGGTGCTCCGCAGTTCCATGCCGCTGGAAATCTCGCCCGCCCGCCGCGACGAGTTCGTGCGGCAGCTGCTTTCAGTCAATCCGTCGATAACGGTATCAGGCGACGTTAATTCATAGCCTGCTCACGCATCACGTGACCATTGAACAGGAAGTCGCGGCGGCGTATCTCCAGAGGAGTCATGCCGAAATGATGCTTGCAGAAAGCCGTAAGGTAGGCGCTCGACGAAATATTGAACTGCTCGGCTATCTCCATGAATGTCTTGCGCGTGCCGGTAATCTCGCTGTAGATGAAGTGGGCACGCCTGGCGGCTATCCATGTGTGGGCCGGAACATTGAACGTACGCTTGAAGCGGCGCTTGAAAGTACTCAGCGACATGCGGCACGTCGAGGCCAGCTCCTGAAGGTCCTTTACATGCAGACTGTGCTCGATGACGAGATTGCGGAAATTGTAGTCCGTAGCCATCAGCGGGCGCATGAACGATGCGAGCTGACGCGGCGTGTAGTACAGAGCAAGCAATTCGGCCAATGTAGCGCTCCACTTGGTCTGAAGCCCCGGAGTGGAATGGCCGTCCTCTATCGCCGTACACACGCTGCGGAGAAACTGCATCAGTGCCTCCGGCGAGGGCAACGCGCGAAATTCATACTCCACATCCTTCGGCGACTTCTCGCCGCTTTCGGCAAGAACGCCCCGATAGGATTCGGCCAGTTGCTCGGAGTTGAAAATGCGGAGGCAGAGCGACGGCTTGTGTACCACGATGCTGTAGCAGCTTTCGGGCATAGCCATCACACACTCGCCCGCATGAACCGTCAGAGGCTCATAGCTGTCGTAGCGGAGAGTAATCTCCCCCTCAAGCAATACAAAGAAAAAAGAACACGAGGTGTCTAAGTACAGCGGCACCGGCGATATGTCGTAACGGCGCACAGCGAATTTTGTTCCTGGCATGTTGTCGGTTTTCATATGTATTTAGATAAATGGTAATTCCGTAGACACCAATGTGGGCTTAAACATCGCCCAACTACCACTTGCAAAGTTAGTTACAAATTTTTCCATATACAAATACAAAAATGTTAAATTCTGCATTTTAACAAAATTTTCGCTATATTTGCGAGAAAATTAGACAAAACCACCAATATGGACATATCTCACTATCCCACAGACGACTGCGCGGTTTCGGCCGAAGAGCTCAACACCGAGCTCCTGCGGCGCCGATACCTTGAGCTGCTCGACCGTTCCGACGTATTTCCCTCGCAGGCCAACTGGGATTTCATCATCGACAACGCACTCACCGGACTCGGCGAGGCCCTGTACCGCAAATTCCTCGTCAGCGCGGTGCTCCCGGAGGCCGAACGGCGCTCGCCCAACCGCATTGCCCTGAAAGAATTTCCCCGCTACCTCGCTGCCGTACCGAGAGAATATGCCGTCGAAGTGGTCTACGACGATACCGTCAGCGCCCCGGAGGCCACACGCGGACTCATAGAGGAATGTCGTCTTTTCGACGCCAACGCAATAGCCGCCCTCGTACGACGCGGCGAAGCGCCCATGGCGGCTTCGCTGCTGTCGGCTTTCCAGCCTCAATATACCGAGGCCGACCTTGCCGACATGAGGGCGCTGCTGGGCATCATGCGCAATCTGCCAGAGGAGGGGGAGATCGTGACAAATGCCGGACTGCTGCGGCGCGAGGTACGCTACGTGTGTCCGCGCGGACACATGAACGCAGCCGAAGCCCACTACTGCACACACAGCGGCTGCGGGCTCGACATCTACGGACTCACGCGCGCACAGGCCGAAGCCATCGACAGCTTCGAGCAACGCGTCGACGCGCTTGCCGAACTGCTCACACGTGCCCATAAGGAACGCTACGGACATGAGTTCTGACAAGCTCAAGGGCTATCTGCTGGCCGCCATGGCCGCCGCCACCTACGGCACCAATCCGGCATTTGCCGTACCTCTCTATGCCGAGGGCATGAACCCCGGCTCCGTACTTATATTCCGCTATGGCCTGAGCCTTCTGATGCTTGCAGTGATGGCCGCCGCGCGCGGGCGCAGCCTGCGCCTTAAACGGCGCGAAGCCGCGCCCCTTGCCGTCCTTGGCGTGCTGATGGCTGCGTCCTCGCTGTGTCTGTTCGAGGCCTACGGCTACATGGACTCCGGCGTGGCGTCGACCATGCTCTTCGTCTACCCCGTGATGGTGGCCGTGCTTATGGTGTTCTTCTATCATGAACGCTTCACGGCCACAACGGGACTGTGCCTGCTGCTGATGCTCGCCGGACTCGGGCTGCTGATGCGCAGCGACGCAAATGCCGAAATCAGCACTCTGGGTATATGCATGGTAATGCTCTCGTCGCTGACGTACGCGCTCTATCTCGTGATGATAAATGTGTCGCGCACCGTACGCGGCATCCCCACCCTCAAGCTGCTGTTCTATGTGCTGCTTTTCGGCAGCTGCTTCTTTGCCTTCATCCTCGCGGCGGGTACACCCTTCACTATGCCGCCGGCCCGGCCGGGAGCGTGGCTCAATCTGCTGGGCCTTGCCTTCTTCCCTACGGTGCTGTCGCTGTTGTTCACAACGCGCGCCATACAGCTGATAGGCTCCACGCCTACCGCCATATTCGGCGCATTCGAGCCGCTGACGGCCGTACTGCTCAGCGTGGTGGTGCTCCATGAGTCGCTCACTCCGCGCGAGATGCTCGGCGGAGTGCTGATACTGTGTGCCGCCACACTCGTAATAGCAGGCGACTCATTCAGCGCCGTGCTTCTGCGCGTTCGCAAGATGTTTCCTTCCCTGAGGAAATAGTTGATAGTTATAGTGTATAGGTAAGAGGGAGCGAGGGTATTATAGAAACAAAAACACACAAAAAAACAGAAATAACAGACTAATAAAAATTATCCTAATAAATAATAGTTTGTTGCTTTTGATATTTTTGTATTTTTGTTTCTATAATACCCTCGCTCCCTCTTACCTATCCCCTCTCAACTATAAACTATTCTGTTTCAGCTGCTCCACATAGCGGTCGATGCGGTGGAGCTGCGAAGGGATGTCAATCTGCTGCGGGCAGTGCGGCGCGCATCGTCCGCAGCCTATGCAGTGCGACGCCTGGCGCAACTTAGGCACCGAACGGTCATAGCCTATCAGGTAGGCGCGGCGTGCCTTGGCATAGTCCGAATCTCCGGGCTGCGCCACATTGCCCTCGTTGACGCACTTGTTATAGTGCAGAAGTATGGCGGGGATGTCGATGCCGTAGGGGCACGGCATGCAGTACTTGCAGTCGTTGCACGGCACGGTGGGATATTCCACTATCTTGTCGGCAGTATCGTAGAGGAATGCCATCTCGTCGGCGTCGAGAGGCTTCAGCGGGCAGAACGAGCGCAGATTGTCCTCCAGATGCTCCATATAGGTCATGCCGCTGAGCACGGTGAGCACTCCGGGATGCGAGCCGGCATAGCGGAAAGCCCACGATGCCACGCTGCGCTCCGGCTCGCGCTGTTTCAGGCGCGCCACGATGTGGTCGGGCACGTTAGCCAGACGGCCACCGAGCAGAGGCTCCATAATCACGGCGGGAATGCCGCGGCGCTCAAGCTCGCCGTAGAGATATTCGGCATTGGTATTGCGCGGATTCACGTCGGCGGCATGGCGCCAGTCAACGTAGTTGAGCTGAATCTGCACAAAGTCCCAGTGGTACTCGTCATTGTGTTCCAGCAGCCAGTCGAACACCTCCACATCGCCGTGATAGCTGAAGCCGAGATGGCGTATGCGGCCGGCCTCGCGCTCCTTGAGCAGAAAATCGAGCACGCCGTTGTCGAGATAGCGCCCGCGCAGTGCCTCCATGCCGCCCATGCCCACACCGTGCAGCAGCAGATAGTCGATATGGTCGGTCTGAAGGTATTTCAGCGAATTGCGGTACATTTCCACGGATGCGTCGTAGCTCCACGTCTGCGGTGCGAAATTCGACAGCTTTGTGGCGATGAAGTAGCTGTCGCGCGGATGGCGCGCCAGGGCGATGCCGGTGGCCTCCTCCGACTTTCCGCGGCAGTAGGCCGGCGATGTGTCGAAGTAGTTTACACCATGTTTCAGGGCCGTATCCACCAGGCGGTTGATTTCCTCCTGGTCGAGCACCTCCTCCTCGCCTTCCTTGCGTGTGGGCCAGCGCATGCAGCCGTAGCCCAGGAGCGACACCTTGTCGCCCGACGAGGGCGTGGTGCGGTACGTCATCTTGTCGGTCGGGATAGGTCCGAGTGTTGCATCGGATGTCTCCTTAGAAGCGGTCTCGCCTCCTCCGCATCCGGGCAGTGTGGCGGCAGCGGCGGCCACAGACCCCGCGCCCATGCGGCGCAGGAAATCGCGCCGCGATATTCTGTCAGTGCTCATGGTGTCAGTCTATACGATGTTTCTCATATCCCTCCACATATATGGCGCTGAAGGGACGCGCCGGGCACAGGTTCTCGCAGGCGCCGCAGCCTATGCAGCGGGCCTCGTTGACTACGGGAATCCTTACGGACTCGGGATTGGACGGATCGGAGGGCACCATCTGTATGGCTCCCGCCGGGCAGTGGCGCGCACAGTTGCCGCACTCCTTGCCCTCGGTCAGAGGTATGCAGTTGTCTTTGACCCAAACGGCGCGGCCTATATGCACCGCACTCTTCTCGGCTGTGTCGAGGGGGAGGATGGCGCCTGTGGGACATACATGCGAGCAGCGTGTACACTCCGGGCGGCAGTAGCCGCGCTCGTAGCTCGACTCCGGCTGCATCAGGCGAGTGAGGTCGGTCGACGGGCGCAGCACACCGTTGGGACATTCGGCCACGCACAACTGGCAGGCAGTGCAGTGGTCCGACAGATGCTTCAGGCTTACAGCGCCGGGCGGCACGATGGGAGTGCGGCGCGCGGGCCGCTTCTTGTCAAGGATGGGAGCCAGTCCGCCGTCGGTCACTTTTTCCTCGGCGCGCAGCACGGCGGCTCCGCCCAGTGCGGCTGTAGCCACAAGGAATGCGCGGCGTCCGCTGTCCGGAGCGTCGGGTGTCTTTTTGTCTTCTTCCGGCTTATGGGCTTTTTTATAATACGTATAAGAGATGGCGCCGTGGGTGCATGTGTCCAGACAGTCCATGCAGGCCACGCAGCGCGTGTAGTCTATGCGGTGGTTGCGGCTGTCGATGCATGCGCCCTTGCATTTGCGGCTGCACAGTCCGCAGTTCACGCACTTCGACGTGTCGATGACCGGGCGCAGCAGCGAGAAGCGCGCTATATAGCCCAGCACGGTGCCTACGGGGCATATCGTGTTGCAGTACGTACGGCCGTTGCGCCAGGCCAGTACCGCAAGAACGGCAAGAGTTATTGCAGCCACTATGAGAGTCAGCGGGCTGCGCAGCCATATGTCCACACGGTAGAAGGCATAGCTGTCGGCGCGCTCGGCGGCGTCGGCCAGCAGATTGTTGCCGAATATCCACACGGGCTGGAGCAGCGTCTGCGCTATGCGCCCGTAGGCGCTGTAGGGTGCCAGCAGTGTCACGATGGCGGCTATGCCCAGCACTATGGCGACAGCCATCACCGCGAGCATTACTACGCGCAGCACCGTTTTCGCCGGCGAGTAGCCGTAGCGGAAACGATGCTTGCGGCCCAGACGGCCGAGCCGCCCGAACACGTCCTGCATGATGCCCAGAGGACACACCACCGAGCAGTACACGCGGCCGAAAACCAACGTCACGAGTACGAGCGCGGCTACCACGACCACATTGGCCGCCAGCAGGGCCGGCAGGAACTGAATCTTCGCCATCCATCCGAAATGGCGCGCGCAGGTGCCGCTGAAGTCGACAAAAAGCAGCGTCACAAGCGTTATGCTTACAATTGCAAGCGCTATTCTGATTTTACGGAGCATAATGATTGGGATTTACATCACAAAATTACTAATTTTCCAAATACAAAATGTTAATATCGCGCGCAAGATGATAATTTTCCTCAAATTTATTTAATCCACAGCACTTTAATCGTCGGTTCAGTGTTTGTATGGTGTATTAATTACCGCTTAGCTATTCAGATTATGGGAGACCGACATCAGACATTCATAAAGAAAATACTGGAGATGCAGGGGCATCTGTATTCCTTCGCATACATGCTCACCAACAACCGCGACGACGCCAACGACCTGCTTCAGGACACCTCCCTGAAAGCAATGGACAGCGAGGACAAATATGTCGACAATGTCAACTTCAAGGGCTGGATACTCACCATCATGCGCAATCTCTTCATCAACCGATACCGGCGCATGGTGCGTTCAGGCACTGTGCTCGACCGCACCGACGATCTCGTACACCTCAACGCGCCGCAGGATTCAGGCTACGAGAATCCGGAAGGCGCCATGTCGGTAGCCGACATCAATGCGGCCATCGACAGCTTCTCCGACGGCTATCGGATACCCTTCACCATGCACCTCGCCGGATACCGCTACGCCGAAATAGCCAAGCACGTCAACCTGCCTCTCGGCACCGTCAAAAGCCGCATATACTACGCCCGACGCCGCCTCCAGGCCATGCTCGGAGAGTACAGATAATGACCGGACCCGATTCAGTCAAATTTGACGTAAATCTATATAATTAATGTGGGATGCGGAGGCTCTGGCAGAGTCTCCGCATTATTTAACTATTTTTAACATTGGGGGGGGTAAATTCAATACTTTTTCATACCTTTGCACACAAAACATCCCTATTAAAACATATTTTAACAATTAATAACCAATCATCTCATGAAAAAAATCATCACATGCCTGATTTTAGCTATCCTGTGCGGATATGCCGCAGGCTATGCACAGAAAAAGCCCAAGGACCTCGGCAACAAACTCTTTGAAGAAGCAAGCGCACGCGAGAAAATGCCCGATGTGCAGGTATTCATAATGCCCGAGATTGCCGACCTGCAGATGCTCAACACTGAGCGCGAAATGTTCGGTCCCTACGAGTACGCACTTTCCAAAGATGTCAACTCCATGACAAATGCCGAACTGGACAATGCAAAAACCATAGCCCTGCGCAACGCGGCCACCGAAGCCGGCGCCGACCTCATCATCGAGCCTATGTACAACTCCATCGTGTACGACAAGGACAGCAAGGTGATACGCACCACCATATCCGGCTATCCCGCAAAATACGTCAACTTCCGCAAAATCACAAAAGAAGACATGGAAATTCTGCGTACGCTATATCCCCATGGCATAGGTGAGGCATACATTGACCGAGGCGCCACACGCATAATCTCAACCGCCGAGGCATCATCAAAATAATCCCAAGCATACACATCAATCAAACCACACAACTTCAATGAAAAAGCTTCTCACACTGGCCTTAATGGCCATAATCACACTTGGTGCGACAGCTCAGGTGCGCACAAGCCGAACGTTCACCCACGTAAAAAAGACAACATGGTATCTCCGCGCAGGCATGAACTTCGCTACCCCCTCAAGCATAAAAACCGATGAAAACAACTCTGCATATACCTACGATGCAAGTGGCAAAGTGGGATTCGATGTAGACTTCGGTTTTCAGAAGAAAATCGGAACATCAAATGCCTACTGGGGTATGGAACTGGGAGTTGGCACTCGTGGCGTCGATGTCAAGAAATTCTATGATGGAGAAGAAGACGAGTACTTTGACGGAAGCATTACAGCCCTTGGCATTACTTATTCGCCCATAACTTTCGGCTACAAATATAGCCTGACTGACAACATCAAGCTCGACGGCCATCTGGGCGCCTTTCTGTCCTGTGACCTCGGGAACATAGGCTCCAACTGGTTGGAGTATAACAACAGGTTCGATGCCGGTATGCAAATTGGCCTCGGAGTATGGCTCAACCGCGTCAATCTCGACTTCACATATCAGGCCGGATTCTGCAATGCCTTTAACGGCGACGATCTCGATTATGTCAAAGACAGTTGCAAGATCGGCAAATTCATGATTCGTCTGGGATACGCATTCTAAGATTATGAGAACACTTCGGATTCTCGTTCTTGTGCTGACTGCGGTTGCATTTGCCATGCCCGCATCAGCCAAGAAAGAAAAAGCCGATAAAAAGGACATCGACCTCGGCGAATGGGTAAAACAGCAGGCAGAAGCTCTGCCTACCGAAGTCGACGGCGTCAGAATCTACCGACCCTCCACACAGAACGGGAAAGCCGTGGTTTCCGACATAATCGACCTGCCGGGCATTTCGCCACGGCAAGCGTTCATCGCCGCACTAATCTATGCACGTGAGAAGTTAGACCCGGAGTTCGAGCAGATGGGCAAAGTGGATTTCGACAAATACCGCTTCATCGTCAGTCTAGCACCCGTTTCGGGCGAAGACAAGGAGCAGGCCACATTCAGCTACGACCAGGCGTTCCAGTTCACCGACGACATACTGTCGTTTCAGGCGTCCGGCATCGTAGTTGGCTACAAAGAAAAAGGTTTCCTGCCGCGAAAACTTGAAGCAGAGAAGCTGAAGCCGGCCACCAACGCCCGCCACAAAGAACTTGTGGAAGAGTTTGCTCTGCTCAATTCCGGGTATCTCGCTGCAATGATGAACTACATCAGAGAGAATCCTGCAATCGAGGTAACTCACTGGAACGAAATTCGCAACGGCAACGTCATCAAAGGAATGACACCCGCAGAAGTCACTCTGATTGCAGGCAAACCCGCCAATATCAACGACAGCGGCAACCGCGTAAAATGGCTGTACAGCAACGATTTTATCGTAGTTTTCACCAACGGGATTGTCACCAACGTAGTTCAGTAAGGTACGCCGCATCATCAAAAAGCCGGCAGGGGCAGAATTGTCCCCGCCGGCTTTTTCATATATTTTAAGCAGATGCAGAGCCGCCGTTAGCGAAATTTTGCGTAATTTCGCAATGTATTATGAAACGTAGCCTGCGTCTGTTTCGTCTGCTCGTCATCGCCGTGCTGTCGCTGCTTGTGGCCGTGCCGGTGGCGCTGTACGTGATGCTGTCCACCCCCTGGGCACAGTCGCGGCTCTGCGCCGTGGCGGAGAGAGAGCTGACGGCGTTGCTCGGCAGCCGTGTGGAGGTAGGCACTGTTGAGTTGCACCCCTTCAACCGCGTCGAAGTCCGCGACATAGAGGTGAACGACGACAACGGCCGGCCGTGCCTGCAGGTGCGCATGCTCGGCGCACGCTTCGAGCTGTACCACTTCCTCCGCACACGCCGCATAGTGTTCGACTACGCGCTGGTCGACCGCCCCACCCTCCACATCAGCCGCCCTGCCGACGGTGCTCCTCTCAACATTGCCGGCATCATAGCGCGCCTCAAGGGCGACGGCAAGCGGCCGCCTGCCCGCTTCCGCTTCAAGGTGGCGACGCTGGCGCTGCGCGACGGACGCGCCACGTACGACGTGCTGGACGCGCCTGCGGCCGACAGCGCGCGCTTCGACCCGCGGCACATAGCGCTCGACGGCCTGCAGCTGCATGCATGCCTGCGCCTCGTGAGCAACGACATCGTCAACGTCGAGCTCGACCGTCTTGCTTTCTCCGAGCGCAGCGGCCTCACGCTCAAAGACCTTTCGGCGCTGATACAGCACGATGCCGACGGACTGCGCGTCAGCCGTTTCAGAATGGAGCTGCCTAATTCGTCGCTGGCATTCGACGCATCCTGGACGCGCCGCGGAGGTTCCTGGACATTCCGCACCGACACCGTCGAGCCGTCGCTGCTGTATCTGCCCGACGTCGCCGCTTTCGCCCCCGTCCTCGCCGACAGCTACATAGGCGTGGACCTGCGTCTTGACGCACACGGCGACTCAACGAGCGCAACCATCCCGCAACTCGATATGTCTACGCGCGACGAAGCCCTGTCGCTCCATGCCGAGGGCGGCGCCATCGACATAGGCAATCCCGGCGAGCAGATATGGCTCCGGCAGATAGCCCTGCGGGCCGACGCCGGACGCCTTGCCGAACACCTGCGGCGCTTCATGCCCGCGCAGGGCAACGCACTGCGGAAGCTTGAACTCCTGGGCCACGCCGACATCAGCGCCAACGCCACGTTGCTCTCGCGCAGCGACCTGGCGGCATCGTTCTCGGCATTCACCTCGGCCGGAAGAGTACACGCCAAGGCTCACGCCCTCTCGGCCGACACATTCGCCACCGCCGCAATACGGGCCGAAGCTCAGCTGGCCGACATTCCCGCAGGCGCACTCACCGGGGTGCAGCGTCTCGGAAAAGTGAACGCCCGGCTCACAGCCGACGGACGCACCGACGGAAAGGGATTCGACGGACAGATTTCGCTCGCCGACGCATCGGTCGACTTCAACGGCGCCCACTGCGACGGCATACATGCCGACGCAATAATAGACCACAACGACATTGAGGGAAATGTCCGCATAGCCTCGCCGGCCGTACGCCTCGAGCTTGAGCTCGCAGCATCTACGGGGCCGGACGCGCGCACTCTCGACGCCGAGGGCAGCATAAGCCGCCTCGACTTTGCCGGGCTCGGCATCGCAAGCCGCTACGACGGCTATGTGCTGAGCACAGGCATCTCCGCCGCGCTCCGCGGCCGCGATATCGACGACGTCGCCGGCCGAATAGAGCTGTCCGACATCAGTTTCAGCAACGACGAGGGCAGCCGCCTGACGATGAAGCAGCTGCGCCTCACACGCGACACGGAAGGGCGTCCGCAGACGGTGGAACTGGCGTCTGACTACATCAACGGCCGCATAGAGGGCAACTTGGTGCCGTCGGCCCTCGCGACTGAGTGCCGGCAGATGGCAGCAGCAATATTCCCGGCTCTGGAACTTGCCCCGGCGGCCGCCAAACACACGGACGCCACGCCCTGCGGCAACGATTTCAGCTACGAATTCACCGTAGCCGAAGCCGAGGAGCTGTGCCGCTTCTTCTCCCTGCCCGTTCAGATTATCCACCCCATCGAGATCAGCGGCGACATGCACTGCGGCGAGAACGGCATGACCATGAGCATCGACGCGCCATATCTCCAGCAGGGCGACAAAATCATCGACAATACCGCCCTTTACTTCGCGGCCGACGGTCCGGCACGCCGTGCATCGCTCTACGCCACCGTCCACATGCCCACCAAGAAAGGGCCCATGGCGGCCGTACTCAACGTCGGCGCCGCCGACAACCATATCAGCACGGCCGTCGACTGGACCATAGAGCGTAAGATACCACTCAACGGCACTCTTGCGTTCGGCACCACTCTCGGGCTCGGCGCCGACCGTCGCGTGGCCGCCGCGGTCGACATCCGTCCCGGCACCGTGAATTTCGGCGACGATGTATGGGACATCCTCCCCTCGCATCTGGAATGGAGCGACGGCGCGGCCACAGTGGAAGGCTTCGCCCTGGAGGCCGGCGACCAGCGCATCGCCATCGACGGCACCGTCAGCCCGCTGCCGGAGCCCACGCTGGAAGTAGCCATCGACAGGGTGCATCTGCTGCCCGTATTCGAGACACTGGAGATAGACAAGGCTCTCATCAGCGGCACGGCCACCGGCGTCTTCGAGTGCCGCGGCCTGCTCGGAACGGCACCGGTACTGACGAGCGAACGCCTGCACGTGGACGACATCGGCTACAACCGCTGCACCATAGGCGACGCCGACATACTGGCCGCCTGGGACAACGACACCAGGGACATCCTCCTCAACGCCGACGTCACCGCCCCCGACGGCCGGCACTCCTACATCTCCGGCTCGATCGGCCCGGCATCCGAGACCCTCGACATCACCTTCCGGGCCGACCGCGTGCCCGTGGGCTTCATGCAGCCCTACATGTCGGCCTTCGCTTCGGAAGTCGCCGGCTACGCCTCCGGCCGCGCACGCCTCTTCGGCACATTCAAGTACATCGACCTCGAAGGCGACATCTACGCCGACTCCCTCGCTCTGAAAGTCGACTTCACCAACACGCGCTACTTCTGCAACGACAGCATCCACCTCCGTCCGGGCCTCATAGAGGTGCCGCGCGCCACCATCCGCGACATCAACGGCCACACAGCCATGCTCGACGGCATCGTTCGCCACAAGTTCTTCAAGGAGCCGTCGTTCGACTTCAAGGTCACCGACGCCCGCGAGTTCCTCTGCTACGACGTCACCTCGCGCCAGAGCCCCGACTGGTACGGCACCATCTTCGGCCGCGGAGGCGCACACATCTACGGCGAGCCGGGCGTGGTGAACATCGACGTCAGCATGACAACCACCGCAGGCTCCGTCTTCACCTTCGTGCTCAGCGACATGATGGAGGCCGACGAATACTCGTTCATCACCTTCCGCGACCGCACGCCGGTGGAGGTGCGCGATTCGGTGGTCGAGGTGGAAGCCATCCCGCAGGCCGTGCTCGACTATCAGAAACGCATGACGGCCGCCATGGAGGACACCCCCAGCGACTACAACATGGACTTCCGCGTCGATGTCACACCCGACGCCCGCGTCAACATCGTCATGGACCCCGTGGGCGGCGACGAAATAAAAGCCTACGGCAGCGGCAACCTGCGCCTGACCTACGGCTCGGCCAACAACGACCTGCGCATGTTCGGCACCTACGTCCTGGACCGCGGCAGCTACAACTTCACCCTTCAGGACATCATCATCAAGGACTTCACAATCGGCGAGGGCAGCAGCATATCGTTCCACGGCGACCCCTACGCCGCCCAGCTCAACATCGAGGCCGCCTACTCCGTCAACGCCAACCTCAGCGACCTGGACGAAAGCTTCCTCCAGGACCGCGACCTCAACCGCACCAACGTGCCCGTGCAGGCCCTGATGAAAGTCACCGGCGACATGCGCCAGCCCGACATCGCATTCGACCTGCGCTTCCCCACCCTCACGAGCGACGTCTACCGCAAGGTAAGGTCAATCGTCAGCACCGAGGACATGATGAACCGGCAGATCATTTACCTGCTGGCCCTCAACCGCTTCTACACGCCCGACTATATGAGCACCACCAAGGGCAACGAACTCTTCTCCGTGGCGTCCTCCACCATCTCGAGCCAGCTAAGCAGCATGCTCGGAAAGCTCAGCGACAACTGGACCATAGCGCCCAACCTGCGCTCCGACCGCGGCGACTTCAGCGACGTCGAGGTCGACGTCGCCCTCAGCAGCCGCCTGCTCAACAATCGCCTGCTCTTCAACGGCAACTTCGGCTACAGGGACAAATCACTCAACACCAACCAGTTTGTCGGCGACTTCGACATCGAATACCTGCTGAACCGGCGCGGCACATGGCGCCTGAAAGCCTACAACCGCTACAACGACCAGAACTACTACCTGCGCACCGCCGCCACCACCCAGGGCATCGGCATCATGTTCAAGCGCGACTTCGACAGCCTCCTCGCATGGCTCAAACCCCTGCGCCGCAAGAAAACCGCCCCCACTCCTCCCCCCGCCCCGTCCGACAGCACGCAAACCACCCCGCCGCACGAATAATCAACTCCTGAAACCTTGCGCCTTCCATACCGCGCGGGCGCCACTCATATCCCACTGTTTATCAGACGTTCCACATAAAAAAACGCCCACCCGCAAGTCCTCGAAGAGGACGCGTCCATTGTTAACCTCAGGATAAGCGGCGTAGCCGCGTTCCTGAGGTAAGAGCCGCCCACGACAAAGCAAGCTCGACGAGCTTGCGTCCGTGAAAATAACGCCCCGGCAGCCACCTATTTATGGCCGGAGGCCATGGATATTGTTAACCCGGGGCGGCAAGCGCCCCGGGTTAAGGCCACATATCAGATTCAGCCCCGGAGGCGGCTGCACGCGCCACCATTCCGCAGCACATCATGCCATTAGAGGGTGTTGCACCACCGGTTATTGACTATAATATTTATGTCAATAATGTTTGCCGGTGAGGTGCAGGCGGAAGCGGCGGAGCGAGTGGGCCTGGTCGTTGAGCATCATGCGCATGGGCGTGATGATGGGGCGGAACGAGCTCTTGCGCGGATTGGTGAATATGCGCAGCTGTCCGGCGTGGCACTCCACCTCCAGACGGCGGCCAAGCGTCAGGGGCTCACCGTCGATGTGCGCCGGACCCTCGTCCATGCGGGTGATTACGGCATGGCGGGCGCGCACCGTCTCCACCAGCGCGTTGCGGCCTATGAATCCGGCCATAAGGTCCAGGCCCAGCTTGGCCTTCTGGAGCTTGTTGCCGGCGCGCACTATCGTAATGTCGAGCACACCGTCGCGTATGCTCGCGTCCGGCGCTATGAAGGCGTTGTTGCCGTACTGCGAGGCGTTGCAGCACACCACTAGGAAGGCGTCGCGTGTGAACTCCCGGCCATCTATCTCGATGGTATATCGCTCCGAGTCGTAATACATAAACTCGTGGACGGCGCTCTGAAGATACGTGAGCAGGCCGCGGCGGCTCTGGCGCGCGAAATGGTCGCTCACGGCCGCGTCGAAGCCAACGCCGAAAGTGCAGAAGAACGGACGGCCGCACACGGTGCCGTAGTCGCAGGCCGCCACATGGTCGGCCATGATGACGTCGAGCGAGCCGTCCACGTCGACCGGTATCTCTATGTGGCGGGCCAGGCCGTTGCCGCTGCCGGTGGGCACTATGCCGAGGGCCACGGGGGTGTCGCACAGGGCGCGCGCCGTCTCATTGACGGTGCCGTCGCCTCCACAGGCCAGCACGCCGTAGCAGCCCTGCTCCACGGCGCGACGGGCCAGGCGTGTGGCGTCGCCGGCGCAGGTGGTGTACTCGGTGTGTATGTCGAATCCGGCGCGAGAGAGGCGCTCCTCTATGTGCTCGGCCATGCCGGCCTTCGACGTCGTGCCGGACACCGGATTCACTATCAGCAGCAGCTGTCGTTTAGTTTCTCCCATAACAATAAAAAAGCCTGCCAAGAGCTGAATTGCTCCCCCGGGCAGGCTTTGCAAGCTGTGATTCGGGCAATAAGGCCGGAAGCCGTTCCTAAGCGGCCTCCGGCCGTTTCTTTTCTGTTACTTACCCTGCTGTTCTGCCTGGAGTGTCATCGAAGGCTGGTCGCAGACCTCGGCCGGGCCGAAGTACTGGATGGGACCGGGGTACACATAGCAGGTGCTGACGGCCCACTGGTCGCGCTGCGAGGCGAACTTGCGGAAGGGCGCGCCGTCCAGATGCACGAGAGCCTTCTGTATCACGGGCTTCATCTCGCCGTGGCGGCGTTCCATGTTGAACATCATGGTGATGGGTATGCCGCCGGCGTTCCACTGCACGCTGGGGCGGGTCAGGTTGCTCACGCTCGACATGTAGCCCGTCACGCCACTCTTGATAAGGCATGCGGCGTTGAAGCCCAGAGCGTAGCAGTAGTCGGCGTCGAAGTTGGAGGGGTCGGCGCAGCGTCCCTCGTAGCCGAAGAAGTGGTGCTGCGTGGCGTACTTGCCGTTGTAGCGTCCCTCCTTGTGCATCTCCTTCAGGCGCTCGCCCACCATGTGGCTGAGCAGCTTCTCGGTCTCAATGAGCGATACCTGCACGTTGCCGTGGGGGTCGCGGTCGAGCGACAGCTGCAGGGCAACGTCCTCGGGCAGCGAGGCGTAGGTGGCGGCGTTCTCGGCGCTGAGCTTGCCGATGATGTACTCACGCACGGCCGAGCGCTCCATACCGGCCACGGCGGTGTCGCCGGCCAGCATGTCGTTCAGCTCGGCTATGAGCTTCTTGATGGCGGGGATGAACTCGATAAGGCCCTCGGGAATGAGCACCGTGCCGAAGTTGTTGCCGTTGGCGGCACGTGCGGCCACGATGTCGGCGATGTAGTTCACCACATCCTGGAGCGTCATGTTCTTGGCCTCGACTTCCTCGCTGATTATGCAGATGTTGGGCTGGCACTGCAGGGCGCACTCCAGGGCGATGTGGCTGGCCGAGCGACCCATCAGCTTGATGAAGTGGTAGTACTTCTTGGCCGAGTTGCAGTCGCGCTGGATGTTGCCGATGACCTCGGAATATACCTTCGTGGCGGTGTCGAAGCCGAAGGAGGTCTCGATCCACTCGTTCTTGAGGTCGCCGTCGATGGTCTTGGGGCAGCCTATCACCTGCACGCCGGCGTTGATGCTCTTGTAGTATTCGGCGAGCACAGCGGCGTTGGTGTTGGAGTCGTCGCCGCCGATGATTACGAGAGCCGTGATGTTCAGCTCCTTGAGAATCTCAAGGCCGCTGTTGAACTGCTCCACGGTCTCCAGCTTGGTGCGGCCGGAGCCGATGATGTCGAAGCCGCCCGTGTTGCGGTACTCGTCGATGATGCTGGCCGTAAGCTCCATGTACTTGTGCTCCACGAAGCCGCCGGGGCCCATCAGGAAGCCATAGAGATGGCTGTCGCGGTGAATCTTCTTGATACCGTCGAAGAGGCCGGAAATCACATTGTGGCCGCCGGGAGCCTGACCGCCGGACAGGATGACGCCGACATTGACGGGCTTGTTCTGACCGGGGTTCGGGTCTTTCTCAAACCTCAGTTCGGGCATGCCGTAGGTGTTGGGGAACAATGCTTTTATCTCGGCCTGATTGGCTACCGATTCCGTGGGCTTGCCTTCCACAGCCTTTACGGCGCCGGTGAGCACTACCGGCAGTTTGGGCTGATACGAGGCGCGGGCCTTCTGAAGTGCACTCTTTTTCATGAGCTTTATATCACTGTAGGTTAATAATTAGACGTAGGTTTTTCGCGCAAGCGCTATTTGAGTGCAAAGTACGCAATTTTTTTCTACATTATCAACCATTTCACCCATTTTTTTCGCATCGCAAAGCAAGCTATAACTCCGGGAATCGCCCACGGCATCCGACCTGTTATTTCAGGATCTGCGACTCGGGACCTGTCGGCAAGTCGGTGTCAATCTCCTTGCTCACTTTCTTTTTGCCATAGGAGAACGAATAGGTGACCGAGAATATGAAGCGACTGTGGCTGGATGCGGAATACTCCTGAGCTACGGTATTGTAATAGCGGGTGTTGATCTCGTAGCGGCTGTCCCGGTAGGAGCTGAAAGGACGGACCGCAGTGACGCTCAGCTGCAAGTTACCGTTGCCCCAGCCGGCCTTAAGGTAGTAAAAACCACGGTGGTGAGCCACACCGTCGCACGAGATCTGCCTGCGCCCGGGCTGATACAGGGCCGATATGTAGAAATCCCTGAACGTGTATCTTGCATCGACATGGCACACCACGTATGTACCCGAATCCGTGATAGGCCCGTGGAAGTTTTGCGTGACGCCGTTAATGTTTGCGCCGAGAGACAGGGCATTGTCGAACAGCTTATAAAACATCGACACGCCGTACGTGAAATCGGTATTGTTGCCTGCGTTCACATATTTTCTGACCATCACGTCGCGGCCGCCTATCACTTCCGGCACATAATCGTAGCATATGGCATGACGGTTGTAATTGAAACCCATATAAGGCGAAATCGTAAAGACTTTTGTCGGCATATATGTGTGCTGGAGAGAAGTGCTCAGCCATGTGGAGTTCTTCAGGTCCGGATTGCCGGCTATGGCAAAAATCTGGTTCTGTAGCTGCACGAAGTCGGTTCTGTTCCTTTGGCCGGCCGACTGCCGGTAAATCATGCTGCTGAACTGGGTGCGGTTCTTCGGACTGAAAAAATATGAGGCATATATATAATACTGCGGATTCACCGTCGTCTCGCTGACGCCGTTGATTTTGAGTTTGTCGGCATAAACCACCACGTTCGGGCTGAGTGTAAGGTTTCCCAAGATGAAATTGCCTTGCAGCATGGCGCCGCCGTAGATTTGGCGTCCTTTCTGATAGGAAGGCGTTGTGCCCTGATAGTCAATATTGTTGCCCGAGGCATTGCCGTAGACTTTGGCCGTAAGGGAATGCTTGCCGAGCGACTTCCGCAGACTGATGCTCAGACCGGCCGACCATGCTTTCTCGTCGACGAGGTTGACGATGGACGCCGTGCCGGAGCTATAGCGGCTGTCCATGTCGTTCTTGGAATATGATGCCTTCGGTTCCACCACCAGCATTAACTTTTTGGGCAACGTGAACTGATAGTTTCCACTCCAGGAGAATCCGATGGACTTTCTGTCTTCCGAGCTAAAATCCATCCCCGAGGTGTATTCCGGAACATCGAACCGTTCCTCGGCTTCACTGTAATTGTGCGGCGATTTTCTGTACCGCAGACTGAACGTGTTGGTAAGGACAGTCTTCTTCGTGCTGTAAACAGCTCTGAGAAAAGCCGATACATTGTGATTCTTCTCCAGCGAGTTCTTTGTTTCCTCGACATAGCTGACAGTTTTGTCCGGAAAGACAAATTCCGACTGCTGAACGATGCGTCCGTGCTTATTGTTGGTGTAATCGAAATCCACACCCACATCGTAGATCATCTTCTTATATGCCAGCTTGGAATAAGCCCCGTACTGACCGTTGTTCATAACGGTCAACTGATCGGCATTGATCTTGGTGTAGCCGCCGAACTCATACTGTACCATCACAAAATTCACCACATGCCGCGCTCCGCCGAAACGGGGATCGGTAGGAAAGTCGTAAACATCAATGCGTTTCACCTCCTCGGCACGGATATTGCGGACATCAGTGCGCGACGCCGGCCTGAAATCAATAAAAGTTGATACCGATTCGCCGGACAGCGTACTGAATGTGCCGTCAAACGACGACACATTCAAGGTGGTGATGCCCGTGTTCTGTATCAGCTGCGTGCCGTCGGCCGAGATGCGCTTGTTCTGCGAAGTGGGGATATACGTTTCCTTTTCAGCCGACATACTGCGGTCCGATGCCGTCACCGTCAGCTCCTTGAGTTCCTCCGGTTTTTTGACATAAAAAGCCGGGACATAGATAGTCATAGAGTCAGTCTGCTGCTGAATCGTCCTTCCATGCCAGCCGTTCTCAATTTGATACAATAGTGAAAACGGAGGTTTCGGAGCATCCTTGAACATAAAAGTGCTGTCCGTTTCATTCAGTACAGCGTTAGCAAGCTGCTCGCTAAGCTCGACATTGAACAGAGTTGGTGTAAACTCAACGGTCTTCTCGTTGGTCTCGTCAACGCGGAACACGACGGTCATGTCATAGGCCGAAGCAGACAGGCAACAGGTGGATGCCGCAAGGAGAATTAGAGGACAAAGATGCTTCATATCAGAAATAGTTACAATTAGGCGCAATAGCGTGCGGTTTGCGCAGCAAATGTAAAGCAAAAAAACAAATTAGCAAACATATTTTCAACATTTTTAATAATTAGTCAAAATGAATAAAGAATTGCCATAAAACAAGACAGCCGCATGCTCCCACTCCTTTGGCATGCGGCTGTATGTGTTTGTGCGCTGTGCGTGCTGGCCGAGCTTGGCTCGATGCGGGTCACAAGGCAACCCTGACGTCGGGGACTATC
>URSD01000025.1 GCA_900550395.1 uncultured Porphyromonadaceae bacterium
CCCATGGCTCGTCGGCTGCGCCTCCTCACGCATGGGCTGAAAACTGCCCGCCGCGCTCCGCGGGCTTCCCTTTCTTCTTCATTTTATAGGTAGGAGGCGGGGTGCACCGCACACAAATACATTATATGAGCCGCAATGCACATACCGTGCGTCTACATTCAAGGAGAAAATATCGAGTTCTGCAACACTCTCTAATCACTTCGGTCAACACGGGATAGGAGGCTAAAAGCGGCAGAAAGTTTCGGCGCCGCGTGTGTTTCTGCTTGCATATCTCAAAAAATGGACGTAAATTTGCCGTTGCTGGAGGTTTGCCGTGCCGCCTTAGAGAAGGTGCTCCCGCAATTTCCGGCATACATATTTTGAAAGAAGCGTTTCGGGCTTTGTCCTCTTTAGCAAAAATCGCCAAATTTTTCAGTAATAACGAAGGATAAAAGCAGTCGTAGGAACGCTCATGCTTGTCGTATATCCACTCCCTCCGGGCGGAGGGAGACTTGATATCCGATTAAGCGTGGGAGTGGACTGTTTACTTCGTTATGGGCGTTTGGCGATGCCTGCTAAGGGGATAAGCAGAATTCATCCTGCGCTTTTTTATTATCCCCAAATGTCGGCGAAAGGGTGACGCCGGCACATCAGACACTCATGAAAAACATTTTAGCTTTTATGGCCGTGGCCGCCGGTGCGCTCACATTGTGCGCGTGCTCTGACGACAACAAAGACCTCGACATCAACAACTACGGAGCGTACGAACGCCTTCCTGAAGGGCTGATAGACAATCTGTCGTCGAACTTCGAATACAGGGGTACATGCTATACGCTTGTCTATGGTCCTGAGAACGGATACAGCGAAGACACCTGGCACTTCGTCTATGAGGGCAGTGACTATTACTGGCCCTACAAAGGGCTCCACGTCGTGCAGTTCTCGCCCGACAGCCGCACTGTGGCATCGCTCGGCCACGACGAACCCGTAACGCGTTTCGGTGATTACCTCACGCCCCTGCTGCCGCAGGACAAGGCTTTGCCAATCCTCGGCGACAACATACTCATCGTCACCACTCCCGACAACCGGCGCACCTATCGCATTTTTAACGGTGACGCCGACATCCTGTACACAAAGGATGGCGACCGCACAATACTGCTGCCGAGTACGGGCGGCTCGGAATACGGCTACGTAATCATGACTGATACCGATCTTTATTCCAAAGGCACGGGTGGTTCAGGCGGCGGTACCGGCGGCAGCGGCAGTCATGACCGTGTGTCGACCAAGGTGTTTGAAGTGTGGACCTACGGTTACGGCATGTCGAAAACGGTAAAACAGTCTGACCGCTGGTGGTACAAAGGAGAGGTAGGCGGCAAAGTGTGTCTTTTCAAGACGCAGCACGGCTCCTGTTTCATGGTGGCGTCCCGCAATTCCGACACCAGTTGCGAAGGCTATTCGGTGGGTAGCTACAGCTACAAAGTAACCGAACAGACCATAACCGCCGGAACTTACTATTACTACTTCAACTGAAATATGGAAAGATTCCAGGGCGAACCTGAGATGTTATTTCAGCCGGAAGTTGTAGCCGACGGTGGCTTCGAGCGACATTGAGCGAGAGGCGCTGAAGATGTCGGCCTTCTTTGACGGATAAATATTTCCGAGACCGTAGTACAGGCGCGCTTCCAGCACGATGCTGTGGCGCGGCTGTACGTAGAATTCGCAGCCGAGGCCGGCGGCGATGCCGTAGTCGAATTTGTTGGCTATGTCCATGCTCATCTGCGACACCATGCGGTTGGCCGGGAAGCCTTCCACGTCGCCGGGATTGGCGTAGTCGAAGTTGCTCTTGATTTTGTCGCCTATCATGTAGCTGACTTCCGGGCCGAGGTTGACGAAACATTTGAAGCGGCTGCTGCCGAAGTAGATATGCGTCATGACGGGCAGGCGCAGATAGGTGAGCGATCGGCTGTAGTCCAGGAAGTCGTCGGCTTCCTTGAAGTTCTCTTTCCAGCCGCGCTGCTCCCAGCCGAATTCGGCTATGATGCCGAAAATGCGCTCCTCGGTGTAGCGGAACGTTATGGCGCCGGATGTGCCGTTGAGCCAGCTTTGTGTCACTCCGGGCGAGAACGACATCCTGGACAGACTTATGCCGCCGCGCGCGCCCATGCTGATGTGCGGCTTGTAGTGAGTCTCGGCTTGCATGGCGCATACGGCGCAGATGGCTCCGAGCAGTGTCAGCAGTAAACGTTTCATCAGAGTATGCCGGTGTCGATGCTCCTGTCGGGGCTGAAAGTGATGATGTAAAGCGCGTTGTTGACGGGGCCGCTGTCGTCGCCGGTGCTGTCGAAGTTGAAGGCCGACTGTATGCCGCGCCACATCGACGTGTCCTGCGGCGTGAAGATGCCGTGGTTGGCGCGCAGGTTCTCTATGAGCATGAGTGCGACGTCGTAGCCGAGAGCACCCTGATTGGGCACTACCTCCATGGGTGCGGTGCCGTATGCCTCGGTGAAGGCTTCGGTGAAGCGCTTGGCCGGGAGGCTTTCGGCGTCAAGGAACACGCGGCTGTAGATGGTGGCGCCGAGCGTGTGGAGCATGTCGCGCGCATCGTTGCGGAAGGCCGTCCAGTCGGGGTAGCCGAAGAGGCTGATGTCGGCGGTGGCTGTGTCCTCCATGTATGCCTTTATGGCGTGGCTCATGCGGTTGAACTCCTGGAGTGCGCCGCTTGACGGCACTATCACGTATTTGTCGGCAGGGTCGAGGATGTCGAGGTCGGACGAGCGCAGCGTTCCGCTGTAGGAAATCTCTACAGGAGCTATTCCGTCGGCGAGATACTGCTCGCGGATGTAGTCGGTGAAAGCCTGCTTCTCGTTGCGCCCGGTAGTGTTGCGGAGTATCACGGGACGGGTGTCGCCGTAGCGTTCCCTCATGCCGCGGTAGGCCTTGGCGTACATGGCGCTGTGGGGAATGTTGGCCTGTATGAGCGACGGCGTAGTGGCGTAGCTGCGGTCGCGCAGGTTGAAGATGTTCAGCACGTAGGCATCGCTTTGGGCGGCGGCTTCGGCCAGGGCGGACATCTGCGCGCTGTCCTCCGGAGCAATGATTACGGACGCCCCGCGGATGTTGTCATCGATTTTGAAATCGCTGCTGTCGTAGCAGTAAATCGTGACGGGGCTTCCCGTGCGGCTCATTTCCTCTGCGCCTACGAGCATGCCTTTGTAGAAATCGGTGTAGAGCTGCGCGTGTTTGCCCGGAGCGCCGTCGGTTAGCTCGAAGGGGAGGACTACGGCGATTGAAGCCTCCCGGCCCGGAGTCACAGCGGACTCAGTGACAGCAGGCAGCGAGTCGGGGGTAACCGAAACTTCTACTGTAACTTCCTCCTCCTCTGCCGGAACAGTTTCCGGAGCAGCGGGTACCACAGTTGTCGGCTCAGTCTTTTCTTCAGTCGCAGGTTCTGTTACTGCGGGCTGCGGTTCGGGTATGAACAGGGGCGTCTCGTTGGGCGACGATGCCGGCTGCGAGGAGTAGTCGCTTTCTGCTGCAACGGGTATCACAATTGTCTCGCCGTGGCGCAGACCGCGGTTTTTGAGCGCAGGATTCAGGGCTACAATCTCGTCGGGTGTGGTGCCGTAGCGGTGGGCGAGTCCGAAGAGGGTTTCATTGCGCTGCACCTCGTGGTTGATGGACGACGCGCCCTGCGGAGCAAGCTCCTCGAAGGGGAAATACAGCGTTGTGCCGGATCGCAGACGCTCGTTGGCACCGGGATTGTAGCGTATGATGTCGTCGCGGCTGATGCCGAGGTTGCGGGCTATGCTGAACACGGTGTCGCCCGATTTTACTTCGTAATAATAGTATTTGCGTCCGTTGATGCTCTTGACGGGCAGGTCAAGGGCATCGGCGCCCAGCGAGGCAATGGCAAGCAGGCCGGAGAGCATTATGTTGCGCAGTATTCGTCGCATATCGGATAAGTGAGTGGTTTATCGTATCGGTTAATGTCCTTGCAGGAGGCTTCGGTATCGCTCCGGGTCGCTGATGAGGCGTACGGCTTCGGTGAAGACGGGGTTGTGGGGATTGGTGGAGCGAACGTACGAGCCGTTGTCGTAGAGGTCGCGGGCCATAAGCCCTTTCAGCATGGCGCGGATGATGACGGCGCTGCGCTGCCATTGCTCCTCGTTGAATTCAAGACCTTCCTTGGCGGCAGCGGCTATAAGGGCCTGCTCGTCGTCGGGAGCGATTTCAAACCGGGCGTAGAAAGTATCCTCGTCGGGGTATTGGGCCAGCAGGGCAGAACGGTTTTTCTCAACCTTGTTGATGATGAAGGTGTTGACGATGCCTTTTGCCACGAGGTCGCGGTAATAGGGCGAGTACATCGTGGTGTCCACCGGAACGAAAACGTCGGGCATGATGCCGCCGCCTCCGTAGACCGTGCGACCGTTGTGCAGGGTGCTGTATTTGAGTTTCTCGTCGAAGTGGATGCTGTCGGCGCTCCACAGTTCTCCGCTTTTGTAGCGGTTGAGCATGTCGAGCTGGTATTCCTCGCCTTTGCCCTTGGCATACGGCTTCTGTATGCATCGTCCGGCGGGAGTGTAGTAGCGTGCGGTGGTGAGGCGTATCATTGACCCGTCAGGGAAGGGGAAAGGCCGCTGCACGAGGCCCTTGCCGAAGGTGCGGCGGCCCACCACGAGGCCGCGGTCGTTGTCCTGGAGGGCTCCTGCGAGGATTTCGGAGGCCGATGCCGAATACTGATTTACCATCACCACAAGGCGCCGGCCGGTATCGCCCCCGCGTGTCGTAACTTCAAAGGTCATGGGTTCGCTGTGCAGCCCGCGCGTGCTTACCACGGGCGCGCCCTGAGGTAGGAACTGCGACGCCAGTTCCACCGCCGCGCCGAGGTAGCCACCGCCGTTGTCCTCCAGGTCGAGAATGATATGGCGCATGCCCTTGCGGCGCAGCTTGAGCATCGCTTCGGCCACTTCGTCGGCTGTCTTTTCGGCGAAACGGCTTACACGGATGTAGCCTATGGAGTCGTTCACCATGTATGTGTCGTCGACGCTGTAGATGGGAATGTCGGCGCGTGTGAGCGTGAACTCAATCGGCTCGGCCACTCCGGCGCGCTTGACGTCGAGCTTCACCTTGGAGCCTTTGGGGCCGCGGAGTACCTTTATGATGTCCGAGTTCTTCTTGTTCTTGCCGGCGATTACGGTATCGTTGGCGCTCAGGATGCGGTCGCCGGGGCGTATGCCGGCTTTCTCGGAGGGGCCGCCTACGGTGGTCTGGATTACATACACCGTGTCCTTGAGCATATTGAACATTATGCCTATGCCGCTGAATTTGCCTTCGAGAGGCTGATTGAGTTCGCGGGTCTCGTCGGGGGTGGAGTACTGCGAGTGCGGGTCGAGAGTGGCGAGCATGGCCTTGACGGCTTCGTCGACGAGGCTGTCTTCGGCCACTTCCTCTACGTAGAAGTTGGAGATGATGCCCTCGGCGTAGCGCAGTTTCTGCGAGGGGCTGAGGGAACCGGTCTGTGCGAACGCTGTCATCAGCAGCGATGCCGCGGCGGCTATGGCGAGAAATATCTTTTTCATTTATCAGTAACATGTTTTGGAAGGAATGCGTCCACGTCGCGCCCGTAGGAGGCGAGTTCGCGCACTATGGAGGAGGATACGGCGGCGAGTTCGGGCAGGCTGTAGAGCAGCACGGTCTCGATGCCGGATAGCTGGCGGTTTACGTCGGCCAGGTCGCGCTCGTAGTCGAAGTCGCGTGTGGAGCGTACGCCGCGCAGCAGGGCGGTGGCGCCGTGGGCTGCGGCAGCGTCGACGGTAAGGCCGTCGTACACGGTCACTTCTATGCGGCTGTTGCCGGGAAATACGCGCCTTATGGCCTCGGCGGCCTGCTCGGCGTGCTCGCGGTCGTCGGGCTTGGCGGCGTTGACGCCCACGCCGATGACTATGCGGTCGAAAATGTCGAGCCCGCGGGTCACGATTGACGCGTGGCCTGTTGTGAAGGGCCTGAACGAGCCGGCAAAGAAAGCTGTGCGGGGTTTATGCTCAATGGGTGATGTCGGTGTCATCTTCCACTACGAGGTTGTCGATGATGAAGTTCTGGCGCTCCATGGTGTTTTTGCCCATGTAGAACTCCAGAAGCTCGGCCACGGCGTCCTCCTTGCGCAGCGTCACACGGTCGACACGCATGTCGGGTCCGATGAACGTGCGGAACTCGTCGGGGGAGATTTCGCCGAGGCCTTTGAATCGTGTTATTTCGGCGTTCGCGCCGAATCGGTTGATAGCTGCGACGCGCTCCTCGTCGGAGTAGCAGTAGACGGTGTCGTCGGAGGGTGCTTTGGATTTCGTGCCTCGCTTGCTGGTCTTCTTGTTGCGCACGCGGAACAGCGGAGTCTGGAGCACGTAGACGTGGCCTTTCTTGATGAGGTCGGGATAGAACTGGAGGAAGAAAGTAATGAGCAGCAGGCGTATGTGCATGCCGTCTACATCGGCATCGGTGGCTATGATGACGTTATTGTAGCGCAGTCCGTCAATGCCGTCCTCGATGTTGAGGGCGGCCTGGAGCAGGTTGAACTCGTCGTTCTCATATAGTACCTTCTGCGTGGCGCCGTAGGTGTTGAGGGGCTTTCCTCGCAGCGAGAACACGGCCTGGGTGGCTACGTCGCGGATTTTCGTGATGGAACCGGCGGCCGAGTCGCCCTCGGTGAGGAAGATTGACGAAGCGAGTTTCAGCGCCTCGTCGCCCTTGGTGTCGTTGAGATGTGCCCGGCAGTCGAGAAGCTTTTTGTTGTGCAGGCTCACCTGTTTGGCCTTTTCGCGCGCCTTCTTGGTGATGCCTGCCATGGCTTTGCGGTCGCGCTCGCTTTCCTGTACTTTCTTGAGGATGATGTCGGCCACCTCGAGGTTGCGGTGCAGATAGTTGTCAAGCTCTTTCTTGATGAAGTCGCCCACGAACTTGGCTATCGTGGGGCCTTCCGGCCCCATGTCGCGGGAGCCGAGCTTGGTCTTTGTCTGCGACTCGAACACCGGTTCCTCCACCTTGACGGCCACGGCGGCGATGATGCCGTTGCGTATGTCGGAGTACTCGAAGTTGCGGCCGAAGAAGTCTTTCAGCGTGCGCGACACGGCTTCCTTGAAGGCGCTCAGATGGGTACCGCCCTGGGTGGTGTGCTGGCCGTTGACGAACGAGTAGTATTCCTCGCCGTACTGGTTGGCATGGGTGATGGCAACCTCGATGTCGTCGCCACGGAGGTGTATGATGGGGTAGAGCGAGTCCTTTGTCATGTTCTCGCGCAGGAGGTCGAGAAGACCGTCGCGCGAGTGGAAGCGCCGGCCGTTGTAGACTATGGTGAGGCCGGTGTTGAGGAACGTATAGTTTTTGAGCAACGGTTCGATGAACTCGTCGCGGTACTGGTAATCGCGGAAGATGGATGCGTCGGGAGTGAAGCGCACCAGTGTGCCGTTCTGTGCGTCGCAGGGCTGGAGAGGTGCTTCCGATGTCAGCTCGCCTTTGCTGAAGACAGCCCGCTTGAGCTCGCCGTCGCGCACGCTCTCGATCTCAAACATGGTGCTGAGGGCGTTCACGGCCTTGATGCCGACGCCGTTGAGGCCTACGCTTTTCTTGAACGCCTTGGAGTCGTACTTGCCTCCGGTGTTCATTTTGGACGCCACGTCAACCACTTTGCCCAGGGGGACGCCGCGGCCATAGTCGCGCACGGTGACGGTGCCCTCGGCTATCATCACTTCGATGCGCTTGCCGAATCCCATCATGAATTCATCGATGGCATTGTCGAGCACTTCTTTGAGCAGGACGTAAATGCCGTCGTCGCTGTTGGTGCCGTCGCCAAGTTTGCCTATGTACATGCCCGGACGGCGCCGGATGTGCTCCTTCCAGTCGAGTGTGCGTATGTCGTCTTCGCTATAGTTTGCCTGTATGCGGCCTTCGTCGGGATTGTTGTGTTCCAGTTCTTCGCTCATAAATGCAAAATTAGCGATTTTTTTGCGAAACAGAGGTCTGACGTTCAGAAATTTTGCAAAATTAAGATTCCTCTCCTATTCCCGTGCGGATGGCGTCGAGTATAAGCGGCAGGTCGGAGAGGTTGAGGCGGTAGGCTGCGAGGGCAGGCATGTCGTCGCGGATTGCGCGCTCAAGTGCTGCGAGGTCGCATCCGGCCTCGACGGTGTAGCGTCGGTAAAGCCTTATCGCATCGGCCATCCGGCTTTCGGCCCAGGCAAGATGACCCATGTTGAGATAGTCCTCGGCAGCAGCTCCGCGAGCCAGGATTTCGCGGTAATAGCCGCGGGCGGCATCGGCGTCGCCGGCCACAAAAGTGCTCCATGCCAGGGCGCGCAGCAGGCCGGGGTCGGCTGCGGAGACATCGGCGCCTGCGAGCTCGCGCAGCAGCGACGATGCACGGTCGTATTTCCCGCACTGTATGAGCGTATAGGCCATGCGGCGGCGCACGTCGCTGTCGTCGGGCTTCATGGCGGCAAGACGCTCCAGCACGTTCAGGGCACGTTCAGGCTGTCCCGATTGCGAGAGGGTGTGAGCCAGGCGGGTGAGAGTCCATGCGTTGGTACCGTCCATGAGGTCGGAGTATCCGTAGTGCTCGGCGGCCTCGGCGTAGCGGCCCGTCTGCTCCAGGCAGTAGGCCGTTTTCTGGTAGATTTCCGCCGACGGTTCCTCGATGTCGCCAAGCAGCTGGTAGCACTGACGCGCATCGTCCCATGCGTGTATCTTGAAAAGCAGTTCGGCTGCGGCGTGCAGCGTGTCGGCGTTGCGCACGGCGCTGTCAAGCAGGTCGATGTCCTGAAGGAATATTCCACGCGCGAACGGGTCGAAAAACTCCGTGCGCCTGTTGTAGAGCTTGTAGAAACGGTATATGTTCTGCACGTAAGCGCGAACGGCGGCTGTGTTGCCGGCGTCGGCATTGTCGAGCATTCCGTTCTGCTCCATGGCGTGGCGGTTGCTGTCTATCTGGCGCGCGACTATCTCCCGCTTGTCGGCCGGTGTGGCCTGCAGCGAGAACAGAATGGAGAATTTGTCGTTGTCGCACGGCATGGGCATGCGGGTGAGCATGTCGACGAGCGATGCCATCTCTCCTTCAAGCGCGGCTGAAACGTCGCTGTCGCCTTCATCGAAAGGTGTGAACCAGCCCTGTATCCTGTTGAAGAACGGATAGTTCTTCAGATGCGAGAACGCCCCCATGAATATGTCGGCGCCCTCGGAGGTCATTTCCGAGAACTCGCGCATACGGTCGTAGAGGCCGGTCTGCCGCATCTTCTCTTCCCATTCGGGATTTATTTCAATCTCGCCGCTGTCGTTTTCGTCGACTGCGGGGATATTCCTGTTGAAAATATCCTTGCCGAGGCGCATTATGTCGGGCATCATTTCGTCGCGTACCTGACGGGTCACGCGTTCGGTGTCGCGCGAACGCAGTAACTCAAGGTATACGGAGCGAACGCGCCGCTGCCACAGAGGATGCTCCGAAGCGGCCTTGATGCGGGCGCGCACCGAGTGCGGATGGCGCCGCCTGCGGTAGCGGAACAGCGCCAGCAGTATCCAGCAGGTGGCGGCCAGGGCTTCGCGCTCGTCGGCGGATGTGTCGAGCACGTCGGCCAGCAGTTCGAAGCGTGCTGTGTCGTAGAACTCCATCAGCCCCAGGCCTGCGGCTGCAATCAGGCGCATGCGCAGGTTGTGGTCGGCCGCGGAATCGCTTTCCAGCAGGCTGCGGACTGTGAGGCGGTCGTCGCCGGTCATGGGGAATACGGTCCATATGCGCTCGAAAAGTTCGTTCTCGCAGGCGTTGTTGCGACGTCGCAGTTCCGCGGCGGCATTGTTTATGTCGAATGTAGCGGCGAGCTGCTCACGGATTTTCTGCCGTTCGGTTGCGGCGTCGGCAATGGTGCGCTCCGGATGCACGCCGAGCGTGCGCAGCGTGTTGTAGTAGAGGGAGGAGGTGGCTTCGGCCATCATGCGGCGTGTGCAGCGATCCACGATGCGGCGCAGGTCGGCGCGCAGTTCGTCGTAGCTGTCGCGGCGTCCGGGGTCGCTGGCTCCGTCGGCGAAGTAGCGCAGCATGTAGCGGTAGTGCTCCGCGGCGCGGTCGAGGTCGGAGGTAATGGTGTAGTCGCGCACGGAGGACGGCAGTGCGCGCACCGTGTCTATGGCTTCGGCGAGACGGCCTGCCTCAATGGCTTTGGCAGCCGATGTCCTGAATCCGTTGATTTCTTTGGTTGTCATACAAATGATAATGCAAAGAATGTGCCAAAGTTCACGCGGAAACGCGCATAGCACGCACTTCCTGCCACTGCGCGGCGCTGAGAACCGATGCAGGGATGCAGGCGCTGCGGCCGTCGCGCATCTCAATGGCTACGGTGCGTCCGTCGTCGGTGATGTTTTTCACGTCGCTCCATTCTACCGATTGCGGCGCTACCGGCGGATAACCATCGCGCGGAGTGTAGACGGTGCGGATGCCGTCGTCGGTGAATTCCATGCGGTGGGGCTGCGAGGCGCGCACGGCGTCGGGAGCCAGCGCCGCGTTCATCCACACGAATCCGAGAGCCATGGGCCAGATTATGAACACCACCATCAGCGCTACTACAAGGAAGCGCCAGTCGGCCATGCCGGCAATGGCAAGCGCCGCTACCGGCAGCGCAAGAAAAAACCGTCGCCTCCACAGCCACAGCCGCGCGAGGCGCGCGGCTGTGGCCGAGGGTGCGACGGTAAACTCGTCGGTAGAAATCATCAGTCCTTCTGAGGCAGTGCCACGCCGGCTTTGATGCCGTCACGCTTCAGCAGCGCATCGATGTCGGCATCGTGGCCGCGGAAGCGACGGTAGAGTATGGCGGGGTTTTCGGTTCCGCCGCGCATCAGGATGTTGGTGCGGAAGGCGTCGGCAGTCTTGCGGTCGAAGATTCCGTTCCCCTTGAATGCTGCGAAGGCGTCGGCGTCGAGCACTTCGGCCCACTTGTAGCTGTAGTAGCCGGCGGCGTATCCGCCTGCGAAGATGTGGCTGAACTGGGGCGATATGAGCGAGCCTTCCACGGGCTCGAAGATCTGTACCTGCTCCACGGCGGCATTCTCGAAAGCGGCTACGTCGTCGACGGGCTTGTCGATGGTGTGCCATGCCATGTCGAGGTAGCCGAATGTCAGCTGGCGCATGCAGGCGTAAGCCGCGCCGAACTGTGCGCTTGCCACGAGGCCGTCCACAAGTTCCTGCGGGATGGGGGCACCGGTCTGGTAGTGGCGGGCGAAGCCGTCGAGGAACTCACGCTCGGTCAGGTAGTTCTCGTTGAACTGCGAGGGCAGCTCCACGAAGTCGCGGTAGACGCTTGTGCCGCTGAGCGAGCTGTAGTTCACCTCGCTGAGCAGGCCGTGCAGGGCGTGGCCGAACTCATGCAGGAAAGTCTCAACTTCGTAGGGTGTCAGCAGCGAGGGCGTGTCGCCTGTGGGTTTGGTGAAGTTCATGACGATGCTGACCTGCGGACGCTCGTCGACGCCGTCGGCCGTCACCTGCTGGTCGCGGAATCCGGTCATCCATGCTCCGGGGCGCTTGCTGGCGCGGGGGAAGAAGTCGGTGTAGAGCACGCCGATGAATTTGCCGTCGGGACCCGTGACGTCGAATGCCTTTACGTCGGGATGGTAAACCTCTATGCTGTCGTTCTGCTTGAACTGGAGGCCGTAGAGCTTCGTGGCGAGGCCGAATACGCCCTCAATCACGTTGTTAAGCTCGAAGTAAGGACGCAGGGCCTCTTCGTCGAAGCTGTATCTCTCGGTCTTGAGCTTGTTGGAGTAGTAGCTGTAGTCCCAGGGCTTGATGTCGACCTTCCGGCCTTCGAGCTTAGACGCGTAGGCTGTGATCTCTTCCATCTCCTTGCGCAGGGCCGGCTTGTAGGCGTCGCGCAGGCGGTCGAGGAGATTGTATACGCCCTCCGGATTCTGCGCCATGGTGCGCTGCAGCGAGTGCGATGCGTAATTGGACGCGCCCAGGAGCCGGGCCAGCTGCATGCGCAGCTCGGCGATGCGGCGGAGCACGCCGGTGTTGTCGTATTCTCCCTTGGTGTTGCGGCCGGTGTAGAGGCGGTACATGCGCTCGCGCAGGTCGCGGCGGGTGGAGTATTTCATGAACGCCATGTACACGGGCTGGTCGAGGGTGAAGAGGAATTCGCCCTTGCGATCCTTGGCGGCAGCAGCTTCGGCAGCAGCCTTCACGCTGCTTTCGGGCAGGCCGTCCAGGTCGTCGGCCGTAAGCCAAATCTCGTAGGTGGGCAACTCTTTCTGTACGTTCTGGCCGAAGCGGGTGGTGAGTTCCGAAAGCTCGGCGGTGATTTTGCGGAACGTCTCGCGGTCGTCGCCCTCGAGGGCGGCGCCGCTGAGGGCGAAGGAGTCGTAGGTGTTCTGCAACAGTGTCTTCTGCTCCGGAGTGAGGTCGTACTGGTCGCGGTGGTCGTAGACATACTTCACGCGCTTCCACAGCTCCTCGTTGAGGATGATGCCGGTGGAGAACTCCGAGAGCTTGCGCGAGGCCTCGATGCTGAGGTTCATCATCTCGTCGTTCGCATCGGCCGAGAGGAGGGGGAAGAATACGTTTAGCACACGGTTGAGCTCGCGGCCGTTGCGCTCCAACGCCACGATGGTGTTGTCGAAGTCGGGCACGCTGCGCTGCCTGGTGATGGCGTCGATCTCAAGCTGCGCCTGCTCGATGCCGCGGTCAATGGCCGGCATCCAGTGGCTGTCGTTTATCTGTGAGAACGGCGCTGTCTCGTGAGCGCCCTTGAATTCGCTGAAGAATGGATTCTGTGCTGTGGTCATGAGGCAGGTTGACGTAAGCAAGGTTAATGGTATCAAAAATCTTTTCATTGCTGTTTTTGTGATATTCTGATACAAAATTACTGAAAATCGCGGTAAATGACACATCTGTTAAATATTTTTTGTAATTTCGCTTTATGAACAATGAAGCATGTATCATCCAGCTGCCTAAATTCTGCGATAGCCGCGGCAATCTGTCGGTCATAGAGCAGGGGAGCGCGTTGCCTTTCGAGATAGCGCGCACCTACTGGATTTATGATGTGCCCGGCGGAGAACGACGCGGCGGCCACGCATACATCCGCAACCGCGAGCTGATGGTCGCGCTCAGCGGCAGCTTTGAGGTGCTTGTGGACGACGGACTCGGCAACAGCCGCACTTTCCGGCTCAGCCGCAGCTATTACGGACTGTATGTCCCGGCGGGCCTTTGGCGTGAGATGCGGGATTTCAGTACCAACGCCGTCGCCATGATACTTGCTTCCGAGCCTTACGACAGGGCCGACTATATCGAGAACTTCCGCCAATTCAGACAGTATGCAAGAGAATAAGCCGGTAAGCGTCCATGACTGCGGTCTCCTTGAGCTGGACCGCCATCACAGCCGCCGCAAGGGCGACCTGTCGGTGGTGCAGAACGGCGACGGGCTGCCTTTCGACGTGCGCCGCGTGTTCTATCTCTATGATGTTCCGGCCGGAAGCGCCCGCGGAGGCCATGCCCATTACCGTACGGCGCAGATGATTGTGGCCGTGTCGGGCAGTTTCAGTCTGCTGCTTGATGACGGAACCATGAAGCGTACCGTAGTTCTCAACCGCCCATTCCTCGCTGTGCATGTGCCTGCCGGCATATGGAACGAACTGTACGATTTCTCGTCGGGAGCCGTGGCGCTTGTGCTGGCCTCCGATGCTTTCGACGAGGCGGACTATATACGCGACTACCGGGCTTTCAGGCGTTATCGCGCCTCCTTGCAGCCATGAACGGCTCCATTCAGGCCCTGCGGGCCGTGTTCATTCTGATGATTTTCCTCAGTCACTTCCCGTTCGGGGAGTCGGTGGATATGTCGTTTATGGGCGACTGTGGCGTCAGCATGTTCATGATGCTCAGCGGCTACACCATGATGCTGGCCTACGGCGGACGTGCTTCTGCTGCGGGAGGCATTGAGTGGATTCCTTTCATGCGCCGGCGCGTGGCCCGCATATACCCCGTGCATCTGCTGTGCTTTACCGTGTGCTCGATATGGGGCGGCGGACTGCTTGCCGCCGTAGCGGGATTGCTGCTCTTGCAGAGCTGGGCCCCGGATGCCGGAGTGTTTTTCTCCTACAATGCGCCGTCATGGTTTCTCAGCTCGCTGCTGCTGTGCTACGCATTGTTCCCGGCTTTGTCGCGTGTGGCCGTCTCGCGTCCTAAAGAGTTCGGATTTCTTTTGCTCGGGATTGTCGCGGTGTATCTGCCGGTGGCTGCGCTACTGCCTGAACGGCTCGATTTGTTCGGGCTGTACATCTGGCCTCCGGCCCGTCTGATAGATTTCATGATCGGCATGTGGCTGTATGTGGCCGGGCCGAGGCTTGGCGGCACATGGTGGCGTGGGGGAGCCGTGGCGCTTTTCGCTGCGGCCTGCGTGCTTTGGTTTTATTCGTCCGAATGGCTGCGGCTGGCTATGCTGTGGTACGTCCCGTCAGCAGCCGTTATAGCCGCATTTGCCGGTAACGGTGCTACCGGCGCATGGGCGCCTGCGGCACTCGTGTGGCTGGGCAATTCAAGTTATGGCTTCTATATGATTCATTATTTCTGCATCGGGGTATGGCGTCGAGCCGCAGAACGTTTCGGCATGGATGCCGGCTCATTCGTAGGGTTGCTACTGACTCTTTCCGCAGCCGTTATCTTGGGATATATGATAGAAAAATGGTCGCGGGCGTTCCGTCCTTCCGGGAATAATGCGTAACTTTGAGGCGTAATTATGAACAGGATATTAAAAACCATAGCACTCTGTGTATTGTCTGCCCCGGCGCTGCATGCCGCGCCGCCCGCGTTGCAATACTCGGCAGAGTTCGTCGGCGCGACTTCCACCGGCTATTTTGCGCCCTATATGCTTGCCGCAGGTCGTAATGGCCTGCTGTCGCGCAAGAATACGGCGTTGCTGGATGTGGCCGCGTCGAAAGCCCTCGACGAGAGCAGGCGTTTCTCATGGGGCGCCGGAGTGGAGCTTGCCGCAGGTTATTCCTCCGCTACGACGTATGAGCGCTACGATGCCGCTACGGCTACGTGGGGGACACATTCGCAGCGTCCGGCGGCCTTGTACGTGCAGCAACTGTATGCCACTGCCAAATATCGTCGTGTATTTCTGACCGTGGGGCAGAAGAGTCCTCGCTCCTACCTCAGCGACGACCTCACGGCTGCCGGCGATTTCGTCCGTAGTTCCAACGCCCGAGGCATACCGGGTTTCGAGGCCGGCTTCCTTGATTTTGTCGACATACCTCTTACAAAAGGATGGGTGCAGATAGACGGTGTGCTCGCCTACGGAAAATTCACCGACGACAGTTTCCGCCGCGGCCAGTTCAATTACTATAACGATATTCTTGCCACCGGTCTGTATTACACTTACAAGCGTTGCCATCTGCGCACGAATCCGGCTAAGCCGTTCAGCGTGACGGTGGGAGTGCAGGGCGCCGGCCAGTTCGGCGGCCGCACGGTGCGCTATGAGCAGGGCCGTATAACCAAAGAGGAACACCGAGGCTTCCGATTCAAGGACGCATGGGACATGATGCTGCCCGTCCACAACGGCGGGGAAGGGTGGTTCACCGGCAACTCGCTGGGCTCCTTCGACGTGATGCTCCGCTACCGCTTCCGCGATGGCTCGGAGGTCAAAGCATACCTTCAGAATCCGTGGGAAGACGGGTCGGGAATGGCAAAACTCAACGGCTGGGACGGCATATGGGGTATAAACTACCGCCGCCCGGGACGTCATGCGCTGATGTCGGCGACGCTCGAATATCTGGACTTTACAAATGAAAGCGGTCATGTGCACTGGGCTCCGGGCGATTATCCCGGCACCACTGTCACAAGTCGCGCCACCGGTGCCGACGATTATTATAACAACGACGTCTACGGCGCCTATGCCAACTACGGCATGGCAATAGGCACACCGTTCCTCATGGCGCCCGTCTACAACCGCGACGGCGTGCCTCTTTTTGCACACAATATGGCGCGCGGCGTCCATGCCGGTGCTGCAGGAGCCATAGGCGACGACATCGACTGGCGCGCTGCGTTTAGCTATCAGAAAGCGTGGGGACAGGGACGCGTGCCGCAGGCGCATCCGCTTCACAACATTTCGTTTATGGCCGAGGCCGTATGGCGTGCCGACCGGCTGCTGCCGGGCCTATGCCTGACAGCGCAACTGGGCATGGACTGCGGGTCGCTGCGCGGCGACACGTTCGGCGCCCTTATTGGCATCCGCTACGGCGGCAATCTGTTTGAGAAATGAAAAAGTCATACAATATACTTCTCGCCTTCGTCGCCATGCTGCTGACGTGCGCGTGCACTCACAACAACGGCGACATCGGTCCGCTGTTCGGCACTTGGGCGCTCGACTGCATGAGCATCGACGGTGAGCCGCAGCCGCAGCCGGAGGATGTGCAGTCATTCCTGCTGTTTCAATCGAACGTGGTGAAGGCTGAGCGCTTCGACAGCCGCAACACACTGCTCAACTACCATGTGGGCACCTGGGAACGCGACGGCGACAGGCTCGACCTTGATTTCAACCACCGCGACGATGCAAACGAGCCTGGCACGGGAATCTACAGCGCGCCTGAATGGCTTCACTTCACCGACCGCGGCATAACGCAGCTCACTATCGTCAAGCTTCACTCCGGACGCATGGAGCTGAGGCAGACAACCCCTGCCGGCCAAACTATTACTTACGACCTCCACAAGACTCACTGATATGATTGACAAGAATAAAACCGTACTCGTAACCGGTGCTGACGGATTCATAGGCTCGCACCTCACGGAAACACTCCTCGCCGATGGCTATCGCGTGCGCGCACTCACACAATACAACTCGTTCAATAACTGGGGATGGCTCGACGGCGTACGCCATCCGTCGCTCGAGGTGGTGTGCGGTGACGTCCGCGACGGCGATTTCTGCCGCGAGATTGCGCAGGGCTGCGGCACCATATTTCATCTGGCGGCACTTATAGCTATACCTTACAGCTACGTCGCTCCCGACAGTTACGTCGACACCAATATCCGCGGCACGCTCAACATGCTTCAGGCGGCGCGCGCATGCGGCGCCGACCGCATCGTCGTCACCTCCACCAGCGAGGTGTACGGCACTGCCATGCAGGTGCCTATCCCTGAAACTCACCCCCGACAGCCGCAAAGTCCTTATTCGGCTACAAAAATAGGCGCCGATGCTATCGCCAAGTCGTTCTACAATGCTTTCGACCTCCCGGTAGTCATCGCGCGCCCGTTCAATACTTATGGTCCGCGCCAGAGCGCCCGTGCAATCATTCCGACCATCATAGGTCAGATAGCGTCCGGCGAACGCCGCATTAAAGTAGGCGACCTCACGCCCACCCGTGATTTCAACTACGTTGCCGATACCTGCCGCGGCTTTATCGCACTGGCTTCCGCGCCGGGTATCGAAGGCAGGGAAATCAATATCGCCACAGGCGTAGAGGTGACTATGGAGGAGACATTCCACACCATCGCCCGCATAATGAATGCCGATGTGGAGTGGGTGACAGACCCCGCGCGCCTGCGTCCTTCCAAGAGCGAGGTGCGACGGCTCTGTGGTGACAATACACTCATCACCACCCTTACGGACTGGCGCCCGCAGAATACATTGGAGCAGGGGCTGCGCAAGACGGTGGAGTGGTTTGTCACGCCCGGCAATCTTGACGGTTACAAGACTGACATATACAATCAATGAACGACGGCATTCTTTTTCTCGGCGGAGCCAAACGCGTGGCAATGGCGCGTCTGTTCATGAAGGCTGCGGCGGAACGCTCCCGCGGATGCCGCATCTTCAGCTACGAGCTTCGCGCCGACGAGCCTATCGCCTCAGTGGGTACGGTTATCATCGGCCGCCGGTGGAACGACCCGGAGGTGGTGGAGGATATACGCCGCGTGTGCCGCGAAAACGGCATAGGCATCGTCGTGCCGTTTGTCGACGGCGCCGTAGAGGTAGCTGCCCGAGTCAGGGATACTGACATCTTCGTGCCTACGGGATGCCCCGGCGATGCCGAGGCGATGTTCGACAAGGTGCGTGCGGCAGAAATATTTGAGGTGATGCATATTCCCGCGCCTGCCACATACAAGGGCGGTGCGGTGGACCGTCCTCTCATCGCAAAGCCGCGCCACGGCTCAGCCTCAAAAGGAATTATAAAAATATACAGCGAGTCGGACCTGCCGGCAAACCGGGAGGATTATCTGATTCAGACGCGGTTCGACCACAGAGAGGAAATCAGTATCGACTGCTATGTGCGCGAAGACTTCGTGCCTACGGCCATCGTGCCGAGAAAGCGACTGGAGGTGGCCGGTGGCGAGGTGGTCCGAAGTGTCACTATCGACAGCCCGGAGGCTGTGGAACTTGCCCGCGGGACAATTGCCAATCTTGAGCTGCTCGGCGCTGTCACCATTCAGCTTATCCGCGACCTTGACACGGGCAAGCTATACGTGATGGAAATAAATCCGCGCCTCGGAGGCGGGGCTGTTTGTGCAGTACATGCCGGCGCCGACATCCCGGGGATGATTCTTGACGAAGCTGCCGGCATTGTGCCCGCCCCGTCGTCCTACACGCCCGGCACGGAAATAGCACGATACATGCAGGAAGTAGTCTTTTATCTTGACGAAGATGGAAAAACAATCTGAATCCCGAAAGAGGGTTATTTTAATAGCCGAGGCAGGCGTCAACCATAACGGTGACATTAATCTGGCACGTCGCATGGTGGCGGAGGCCCGCAAGGCCGGTGCCGATTATGTGAAATTTCAGACGGCTGTGCCTGAACTGGTAATATCGTCGATAGCCCCCAAGGCCGAATATCAAAAGGAAACTACCGGCACTCAGCAGAGCCAGCTCGAGATGTGCCGGGCAATACATCTTCCCCTGACCGACTATGAGGGACTTGCCGAGTTGTGCCGCAGGGAGGGTATAGGGTTCATGAGCACGCCTTTCGACCTGGTGAGCATCGACACGCTGGCGTCGCTGGGGATGGATTACTGGAAGATACCGTCCGGCGAGATAACCAATCTGCCCTATCTTCGCAAGATAGGCCGACGCGGCGAACGCGTGATAATGTCGACCGGCATGGCGACGCTGCCTGAGGTTGAGGCCGCCGTGGAGGTGCTGGAACAGGCCGGAACGCCGCGCACGTCGGTATGGCTGTTGCATTGCACCACGCAGTATCCTACACCTATGGAGGCCGTTAATCTCAGGGCCATGGATGCGCTGGCTTCACTGGGCTGCGCCGGTGTTGGTTACAGCGACCACACCCGCGGTATCGAGATACCGGTGGCTGCCGTGGCTATGGGTGCCTGCATCATAGAGAAACATTTCACGCTCGACCGTAATCTGCCGGGACCCGACCATCGCGCGTCGCTCGAACCGGACGAACTTAAGGCGATGGTGGATTCCATACGCAATGTGGAGCGCGCCTTGGGCGACGGCAACAAGACCGTAGCCGAGGTGGAGCGTCCTAATATTGAAGTCGCGCGCAAGAGCATCGTGGCCGCGCGCGACATCAAGAAAGGTGAAATACTCACCGAGGATAATATCACGGTGAAACGCCCCGGCAACGGTCTGTCGCCTATGCTGTGGGATTCGGTGCTCGGCACAGCGGCCGTGGCCGATTTCCCCTACGATTCGCTGATAAGGCTTTAGGTAGCTCTTCAGCGCAGACGGTTCAGGCTGTCGAGCTTGCGCTTGTCGCGTGCCATGCCGCGGTAGGCGCAAAGGGCCATAATCAGAGCTACGACGAGCAGCAGCACGCCGCCGGTCCAGAGCAGATGAGCGTCGGGCATACCGACTGTCACGACGAAGGCGCTGGCTACAATCGAGCCGGCCAGAAGCAGCATGCTCACGAGGGTAAGGCGCATCTGAAGGCGCAGGTTTTTGTAGGTGAAGATGTTGAGCAGGAGCAGGATGCCGATGCAGGCGTTGACGGCGAGCAGTACCGGGGTGTCCTTGACGAATACCGGCGACCAGCTGTTTGCGGCGTCAATGGCAGTGCGTTGTGCGTACGGGGTGAGGCAGAAGATGCACATAAGCACTACTGCCGCCAGAAGGAAAAGAGTCTGAATGCGTTGGATTTGCATGGTTATTTGTTTTTATTGTAATATCTGTTGTAGGTCTCGACGCTGCGGGCGTGCTGTCGCGCCATGATGGGACGGAGCGCCTGCATGTCGATGTAATGCTGTCCACTGCCTCTCTCTATCGGGAACACGAGGCGCCGCAGGGAGTCAGCCTCGGCGGCGGCAGGGGATGTATGGCCCGGCAATATGGGACGGAGTTCGTCGGGCACATGCTGCGGCGTCGCCGGCACGACGTGTCCCACGGGAGGATAGCCGATGACAGTCCACATGGTCAGGCCGTCGATGACGACTGATGCCACGGATGAACGCCTTGGAATGAAATCCTGGTCCACAACCCAGCGGGCGCCATTTGCCTCTGCCGCGTAATCTGCTTGTAGCAGTGAATGAACGAATGACCGCGACAGGCGTTCGGTGAAAAGTTCGGGCGTTATCTTTCCGGATTTGACGGCTTCCTCTGACAGCCGTCGTGCATTCTCGTAGCGAATATAGCCCATCCCTTTGTCCTCGTCGCCGCTGACGCTGAAGTTGGTGCGGATGAGAACGCCGTCAGGCGTGCTGTCGGCGTCATACCGTACGAATCCGTGATCGGATGTCTCGAAGTATGCCGCCCCTCCCAGCGCGTCTATTACGCCGAAGTTGGCCTGCACCCCCATCGGACGCGGAAGCGAGTCGAGCATATGCTGGAAGTCGTCTACCGAGGCGCAGGAGCGTAGCGCAAGCGTCATGACGGCACCTTCGCGGTCGCGCAGGCGCGCGGTATCCGGCGCGAGATTATAACTGGCGGTGTTCATTATTGCGAAACCTTGGTCGTTGACTCCGGCCCATGCGTCGGCCAGCAGGGAATCTCCGCCGTTGTACAGCGCGCAGTATCCGTGAGTGCCTTCGCCGGCTGGGGTACGTTCCACGAAGTTCATGTCGCCGGAGCTGTCGCGGTGTTTCCACAGCATGGGACGCCCGGTGGCCGAAGCGCGTGCGCTCACTACCATCGACGTGCATGCTTCGGCGGCAGTTCCTCCGAGCAGTAGCATAGCCGTAGTAAGTATAGTTGTCAGTTTCATTGTGCAAAAATAAGAAAAAATATAAGACTTATAAAGTTTAAGTTTATAAGACTTATAAGCCGAAGCGCCCGCCCCACAACTTGGGGCAGGCGCTTCATGGGATGCATGAACTTAGCGCACACGCAGTTTTTGGCCGGGACGCAGGGTGCTTTTGGCGCTTATACCGTTGAGGCGGCATATCGTTGCGACCTTAGTGCCGTTGCGGGCAGCTATGCGGCCCAGCGTGTCGCCTTTGCGTACGGTGTATGTCTTGCTGCCTGCGGCCGATTTGCTGCCGGAGGAAGCGGCCGGACGGTTGGGGTACTTGGCACGGTAGGCCTGTGCGTACTCCGCGTTGGCTTCGGGCGAGAAGTTGCGGGCGTTCTGATAGGTGCGTTTGTCGAACGTGTAGGTGTCTGTGTGCGTCGTCTGGTTGGCGAAGTCGAAGATTGCACACGGGTTGATGGCATAGCCCATGTAGCGGGTCTCGAAATGCAGGTGGGGACCCGTGGAACGGCCTGTGTTGCCGCCGAGGGCGATGGGTTCGCCGGCCTTTACGTACTGGTCGGGCGATACGAGAAATTTCGACAGGTGTCCGTAAACGGTTTCGAGGTCATTGGTGTGGCGTACCACTACGTAGTAGCCGTAGCCGCGACGCTCGAAGTTGGTGATGCGAACACGGCCGTCGAAAGCGGCGTAGACGGTATCGCCGATGTTTACTTTGAGGTCTACTCCCTTGTGCATGCGGCGGAAGCGGCGCCGATAACCGTAGGGCGACGTGATATATCCCGGTACGGGCATGGCGAATTTCGATACGTCAATATCAGCCGTCTGCGGCACATCGATACCGGCATAGCAGTTGACATGCTGACTTTCCCAGCCTTCGGTGTAGATGTCGAATTCGGGTTCTTCCTCTTCGCTGAACAGAGCTTCGAGGTATTTTGTTGTATTGTCAACCTGTGCGGCGGTGTTGCTTTGGTTGGCAAGCAGGTCGCCGTGTTGCTGGTGATGCTGTCCCGGCAGCTGGTAGTTCTGTGCAGAGGCGGTCAGCGCTCCTGCGAGCAGACAGCCGAGGCTTAGTCCGATAAGTTGTATTTTGTGAGAGAGAAACATCAGTATTTAGGTATGTGCTTTAGGGTTTAAATCTCGTCAGGAGCATAAAGGAAGCGTGCGGGACACGGCATGTAGTCGAAGATTTCTTCGGGACGGAAGAAGCGGTTGATTTCGATTACGGCGTTTTCCGGGGAGTCCGAGGCATGCACTATGTTTTCCTGTCCACTCATGCCGAAATCACCGCGTATGGTGCCGGGTGCCGCGTTGCGTGCGTTGGTGACGCCTGTCATGGCACGGACTACTGCCACTGCATCCTTGCCTTTGAGGCAAAGCACGATAACGGGAGTAGCGGTCATGGATTCCACAAGCGAGGGGAAGAATGGGCGGTCAACGAGATGTGTGTAATGCTCGCGGAGGATAGCCTCATTGAGCTGCATCATCTTGATGCCGCTTATAATCAGTCCTTTGCGCTGAAATCTGGTGATAATGTCGCCAATAATAAAACGCTTTATTGCGGATGGTTTAAGGATTACAAATGTCTGCTCCATGTGGTATAGGGATTGAACCCCTTAATTTTTGGTTTCCCAAAGTTAGCCTTTTTTTGCCGGAATAGGAAACTTTTGCCGTTTAAATTATGTGAAGAAAAGTTTAGAATTCTCGTCCTATTTCGTAATGCGTTTATGGATAGCTGTTTATGAAAAACATGTTTTACAACATGTTTTGAACTTTCGTTACTGCGTTGTGATGGTTCAACTATATGAAAATACCGGCCGACAGACTTATTGGAAGTCGGCCGGCCGGCAGAGTTATGGTGGGTTTAGGTATCAGAAATCAAGCATGTCCATAGCCATGTAGTGCTGATAGGGATGGTCGCATGCTGGGCATTCCTCGGGAGGCTGAGTGCCTTTGTATTCGTATCCGCACACAAGGCAGCGCCAGGTGATGGGAGTGTCGCGTTTCCACACAGTGCCGTCAGTTACCTGCTTCAGGTAAGCCTCGAAGCGCTTCATGTGTGTCTCCTCTATCGTGGCTATGGCACGGAAGTGTTCGGCGATTTCGGGGAAGCCCTCGTTGTCGGCCACGAGGGCCGCATTGATGTAGAAGTCTACGCCCTCTTCGCGTTCCTCGCGGATGGAAATCGCAAGGTTTTCGGCAGTCGTGCCGATGATGCCCGTGTCGACAGGCAGGGTGGTCTCAAGACTTCCGCCTTCAAGGAATTTGAAGTAGACTTTAGCGTGGCGCAGCTCGTTGGCGGCTGTCTCGCGGAACACTTCGCCTATGGGGAAATATTCTTCTTTGTCGGCCTGTGCGGCGTAGAATGTGTAGCGGGCATACGCTTGCGATTCAGCCAGATAGGAGTTCGCAAGATTGATTTCGGTTTTTGTCCCTTTTATGCTTTTTTTTGTAGCAGACATGATTGTAGAGATTTTTTGGGTTGCTATGAAATCAGAACAAGCATGCTTCCGGAAAGGTTCAGTCGCGTAGCAGATTGATCCCCCGCATCATCTTATTGTAGAATCTGAGACTTTGTCGTGTAGGGTTGACGAGTATAGGAGTGCCGCCGGCGGCAGCTACGGCATGCATCAGCGGGTAGTCGGCCGGGCTGTCGGTAAGAATGTATTGCGGCAGTCTGCCTCCAAGTCGCTCGCACACGGCCCGGAGTTTTGCCTCTCCGCGGCAGTCGAATGTAATTCCGGCAGCCTCATGCTGAGTTGCCACATTCTCGCCGTTCCAGAACGCACGTATATAGCCTTGCAATGCGGCGGTTGCTAAAATTATTCGGAAGCCTTCGGCACGTTTTTGCTCTATGAATGCTATTACGGCTTTGGAGTAGACGGCGGCATCGCCCATGCGTGTTATGATGGGCCACGATATAGCCGCGAGCCTCATGCATCGTTCTCGGTAGGCATTGTGGCTCAGAAGTCCGGCTTTACGCAGCAGTGTGGCCCATGCTATGGCTGCGTGGCGGCGAGAGTGCATGGCCGCGCGCACATACAGGCGGAATGAGTTCTGTCGTATGAGTGTGCCGTCAAGGTCTACGACTACCGCCTTGGCTAATTCTGTGCATCCGCTGACCATGGGAATCGTATTAGACAGTTGTACAGATGAAATTCCGGCCTGACGAGAGGACGCCGGGTTGTGACAGTGATGGCGGCACATTTCACGCAGGCGCCCGGGTTGGATGTCTTTACTGCGTCCTTTATCGCCTTCATTGTGGCTCCGCTGTCTATGGCGTCATCCACGATGAGTATATTTGTGGCAGCGGTAACGGCGGCGGGTATAGTGCCGCTGAAAGCAATGGGTTCGGCATGCCGAAGCATAAGCATACGCGATTCAAGAATGCGCAGCGCATCGTTGACGGCGCGTGGAAGCTTCCTTACCAGTCGCCGCATCAGACCGGTCTTTGCCGCGGTGGATGGCCTGCGGAGTGTCACATAGCAGTGCGGCACGTCCGTGAATACCTTCTCGGCCACGTAGCGTCCTCCGCTTTCAATGCCGAGTACCATGTCGGGCACGAAGCCGGCTTTCTCCACCGCCTTTTGCAGACCCACGCATGCCGCGCCGAAGCTTTCGTTGTCGAACGTCAGTACTTTCATGCTAATCGGCTGATCGTTTTTAGAAATCCAAGACCGAAATAGGACGCAAGTATTCCGATCTTATTCTTTAATCGTACACGTCCGTTGAATAGGGAACCATATCTGCGTTTGCGTATGATATCAAAGCATTTACGACTGACAATCTCATCGCCGTTATATTTTGAGTTCAGCATTAATATATTGAATGCCGCACTTAGGCTGCGATCGTGTGCTGCGCGCAACAGACGTGGATTATTGGAAAAATGTTCTTCTATGTCAGCCGTAACATTAAGTACGTCAAGGCGCCGGTGACTCCAGATGTTTGTCGTGCTGCTGTCGTTAATTCTGTAGAAATACACGATTAGCGGAGACAGCACAATTTTGCCTGCACGTTCGTAGATACGGTAAAGCAGATCAAGATCTTCGTAAATTATGTTTTCTTTGAATCTGGTACCTTCATCAAATAGTTTATGGTCGAAAAGCTGAGCGCATGGTCCTATTGTGAAATCCTGATATAGAAAAGCCTCCACGCATTCTTCCGGGAGCATGCATTTATAGCTTGCACTTTTTAGATTGTCAACGTGCACAATCTCCCTGACTCTTTTGTATTGGCATATTGCTACCTGGCAGTCATTTTCAAGAACCATATTCATCAGTTGGGCCAGCATTTCTGAGTGAATATAGTCGTCAGCATCAACAAATGTGATAAACCTACCGGTGCATATGTCCAGACCGGCGTTTCGCGCCGATGACTGCCCTCCGTTCTGCTTATGAAGCACTCTGACACGCTTGTCTGCGACGGCATATTTGTCTGCTATATCGCCGCTTCTGTCGGTGCTGCCGTCATCAACAATAATCAACTCGAAGTCAGTATATGTCTGTCTCAGGATGCTGTCAATGCATTCTCTGAAATATTGTTCAGCATTATATACCGGCACTATGACTGAAATCTTACTCATCTCACTCTCACACATTCAGAAGCCGGTGATTCATTGTTGACCCGGTCGAGGGCCGTTACACAGTAATAGCCGGTTCGTTCGGCGTCGAAGCTGCATTGCGGAGTTACGCCGGCAATGCATGTCGGGTCGTTGATGTCGGGTTCTTTATCGGGGCAGAAGTAAACCACATAGCGCACGGCATCGTCGGCGCGCCCCGCTGTTTCGCGCGAGTTCCAGCACAGATGGCCGCCCTCGGCGTGCACACCTTCCACGGGCCACGGACCGTCGGATTCAAGCCAGGTATAAGCCGGAGGCAGCGCCGGAACTGTCTGGCGGAACTCCGGGCGGCCGCACAGCGCGTAGCCGGGCCACCAGCACATGCCCCCTATCTCGTGGCGCCGGCGCTGGAGGGTCAGCTTTTCGTCAAGTTCGCCGGCATCGGCGCAGCGTTCCACATCCTGACCCACGTAAATGTGCCGTCCCTCGGCATTGTCGGCCCACCAGTCCACGAGCACCCTGTAGGATGCCGCTTTGTGGTCAAGCTCCCAGTACAGCTGCGGCATCAGATAGTCCACCCATCCGCGGCGCGCCCAGAGGAGCACGTCGGCATATAGCCCGTCATAGTTTTGCAGGCCGGAAGTGGCGCTTCCGCGCGGGTCGCTGGTTGTGTTCCGCCATATGCCGAAGGGGCTGACGCCGAAGCGCACCCACGGTCTGGGGCTGCGGCGCACTGCGCGGCTTACGTCGGCGATGAGCGAGTCTACGTTGGCCCGGCGCCAGTCGCCGCGTTCCATGCCTTTGCCGTAGCGGGCATAGGATTTGCTGTCCGGGAACTCCTTGCCCTTGATGGGGTAGGGATAGAAATAGTCGTCGAAATGCAGTCCGTCGATGTCATAGCGCGCAAGGATGTCCTCGACCACGCGCACTATATACCGGCGGTTTTCGGGCAGCCCCGGGTCAAAGTACAGCTTGCCGCCGAAGCGCAGGAAGCGTTCGGGATGCTTGTGGTAGATATGGCCCGGAGCCGGCACTTGCCTTGCTCCTGCCGTCACGCGATAGGGATTGAGCCACGCATGCAGCTCCATGCCGCGTGCGTGCGTCTCCTCGATCATGAATTGCAACGGGTCCCAGAATGGCCGCGGGGCTCGCCCGTCCTGAGTCAGGTAGCAGCTCCAAGGCTCGATTTCGCTCTTGTAGAAAGCGTCGGCCTGCGGGCGCACCTGAAAGAACACGGCGTTGACGCCTGCGGCTTGCAGAGAGTCGAGTTGTGCGCGCAGATACTCCTTGTTGGCGGCCGTACCGCGTTTCAGATAACCGTCCTGATAGACGGTGTGCAGCCACGCGCCGCGGAATTCGCGTTTAGCCGGAGTCTGGGCTGCTGCTGTGAAGATGCATAGCAACAGCCATATAACCAATGTATTGCGAAATCGGAGCATTATTTTACGATTATGAAACCTCCTTTGGGCTGAAGCGTGAGGCGTACTTCGCCGGGTCGCTTCACTTTCAGCTCGCGGCGCACAAGGGTGCCCTCGGCGTCAGCATCGCAGATTACGGTGGCCGTGTCGCCTTTCCGCAGCATCGGCATGTCAAGTTTGAGCTGAAGGGGTTCGGTAAGGTTGCTGATGCCCGCTATGTACCATGTGTCGCCGTGGCGGCGCGCTATCACGGCGTATCGTCCCGGGTATCCGTCGATGTAGCGTGTCTCGTCCCAGCTTGTGGGCACGGTTTTCATGAACTCCAGAGCTTCGGCCGGCGCGTCCGTGAGGTTGTTGGGTGCGAGGGCGAAGTTCTGCACGGCGTTCTGGTACAGTACGGCAGTCGCCAGCTGGAATGCGTCGGTGCTGCGGCGTATGGGACCCGACGCGTTGTCGCGGCTGAGGCGCTTGTTCAGGAAACTGCCGCCGAACTCCATCGAGCCGAGAGTGTTGCGTATGAACGGATGAAGCGTGGCATGCACTTGCTCCACCTCGTCGTTGAACCACTGGCTGAATATCATGTTCTCGGAGGCGAGTACGGCCTCGCTGCCCACGTAGTTGGGATACATCCGTTCCCATCCGCGCGGCATCGTGCAGCCATGGAATATCACGCTTATGCCGTAGTCGTTGGCATCGCTGAGGATGTCCTCGTACAGGCGCATTGTCTCCTGTTTGTCGCCGCCGAAGAAGTCCACCTTGATGCCCTTTACGCCTATCTGCTTCATCCATTTCATCGCCTTCTTGCGCTCTATCGCGCGGCACATCACGTTGACGGGGCTTTGCACTATGTCGTTCCACCATCCGCTTGACGAGTACCACAGCAGCACGTCCACGCCTTTGCCCCGTGCGTATTCCACGAGCTTCTCTATGCCTTCGCGGCCTATGTTCACGTCCCATGCTGCGTCAATGAGCACATGGTCGTAGCCCATCTCGGCGGCAAAGTCGATGAAAGTCTTCTGGTCGTCGTAGTTGATGCTGTTGTCCTGCCAGAGTATCCAGCTCCACATTCCCTTTGCCGGACGCGCGGGCACGGTGGCCTCGTAAAGCGGCTCCACGAGGTCCCACGTGACCGTGGTTTCCACTATCGGCGCGAGATTGTCACCTATGGTGATGGTGCGCCAGGGCGTCTCGGCCGGCAGGCTCATGGCTGCCTCGGTGCCTCCGCTGCCGTTGTTCTCTCCTTTCATCGGGAAGGCTATGGTGTAGACTCCGTCGGCCGAGGCGTCGCTGATGTGCGAGCCCACGTAGCGGCTGTCCACCCCGGTTTCGCCGAGAAGCACCCATCCGCCCGCCGGAGTGCGGAACAGTGCCGGGAAAGTGAAGCCGTGGCCGTACTGCGACCGGGTGCCCACAGGTACATCCACCATGTATACCTCCTCATAGGAGGGCTTGGACCGCTTCCAGCCGGTCATGACGTCGCTTTGCGGAGTCACGAATGCGGTGGAGCCCTCGGGCAGTGCGAAGCCGGATGCCTCGGAGGAGATGAGTATGGCGCCGGTCTCGCCGCCGTGCGCCCGCGGAATGAGGTAACGGAACGCTACGTCGTTGTCGGCCACGCTGAATTCTACGCCCAGGGTGTCGCCCTTGGGGTTTAGCGCGTAAGCTTTCAGCCTGCGCGCCGAGTAGGTCGCTTCGGAGTGCTTGATGCGGTCCTGACGGTAGGTCTTGCGCACGTCGGTCGTGTCGGTGCTGATGATGCGCATGCCCTGCGTGAAGTCGCCGATGTCGCTGCGCAGGCCCAGCGGCGAGGGCTTGAGATATGTCGCGCCGTCGCGCTCCACGCTGTAGTGCAGTATTCCGGAGTTGTCGTCGAGGCGCAGGGTGGTGCGCCCGTCGGGGCTGCTGACGGCGATGTCCGCGGCCGACGCGGCGAGCGATGCGCCCATGAGTGCAAATATGAGAAGTCGGTTCATATCGTGGTTTCAGAATTGTACACCTTCGTGGTGCGCTATATTATAGATTTCGGTTAGTTCTTCGGTCGTGAAACCGGCTGAGTTGATGCCGGAGATGTTTTCTTTCAGCTGGCGTACGGACGATGCGCCGACAATTACCGAAGTGACGCGGCTGTCGGCCAGCAGATAGTTGATTGACATTGCAGCAAGGCTGTCACCCTTACGGCGTGCTATGGTATCGAGTTCACGCGCCGCATGCACCCTCGCTTCCGTGACCTGACCGGCCTGCAGGAAACCCGTGGGCTTCGCAGCGCGGCTGTTTTCCGGTATTCCGTGCAGATACTTGCCGGTGAGCAGCCCCTGCGCCAGGGGCGAGAAGCACACTATTCCGCTGCCGGCGTCGTGTGCGGCGTCGAAATTATGTTCCATCGCCTTCGTATCGAAAATCGAGGCGCGGTACTGGCTCACGAGGCAGGGCACGCCGGCCTCTTTCAGGATGGTGTAAGCTTGTTGCTGCTGCTCGGGAGGATATTTTGAGATTCCGGCATACAGTGCCTTGCCGCTGCGTACAATCGAGATGAGGGCGCCCATCGTCTCCTCCACGGGAGTGAATCCGTCGTAGCGGTGGCTGTAGAACACATCGAAGTATTCCAGCCCCGTGCGCCTCAGACTCGCGTCGCACGACGCTATCAGGTTCTTCCGCGACGAGCCGTCGCCGTACACGCCCGGCCACATTTCGTGGCCGGCCTTGGACGATATGAACATTTCATCTCTGTGGGTGTGCAGGTCCGACCTCAGTATCTTGCCGAAATTCGATTCGGCGGAGCCTGCCGGAGGCCCGTAATTGTTGGCGAGGTCGAAGTGGCACACACCATGCTCAAAGGCGTATATCACCATTGCTCTCGCTTCCGCATAGTCGTCTGTGGCGCCGAAGTTGTGCCAGAGTCCCAACGATATTTCAGGCAGCAGTATGCCGCTTTTGCCGCATCGTCTGTAATTCATTGTCTTTTAGTCGGCTTATGTTTTAATTGCCAGAAAGCCACGGCCGAAGCGGCGGCCACATTCAGGGAGTCTACGCCATGGGCCATGGGTATGCGCACCACGTAGTCGGCACGGTCTATCACGTTGCGGGCCAGCCCGTCGCCCTCGGTGCCGAGGATGATGGCGAGGCGTGGTTCTGCGCACAGAGCCGGGTCGTCGATGGCTACGGAGTCGTCCGTCAGTGCCATGGCCGCCGTGCGGAAGCCCATGCCGCGCAGCTCGTCGAAGCCGCCGCCTTCGGTCCACGCCCACGGCACGAGGAATACCGAACCCATCGACACGCGCACGGCACGTCGGTTCAGCGGGTCGCACGATTCGGGCGTCAGCAGCACGGCGTCTATGCCTAAGGCGGCCGCCGAACGGAATATCGCTCCGATGTTTGTCGTGTCGGTTACGCCGTCGATGACAGCCACGCGCGTGGCGTCGCGGCACACCTCTGCGGCCGATGGCGTCCGCGGTCGGCGCATGGCGCAGAGCACTCCGCGCGTCAGCGTGTAGCCTGTGAGCGCCGCAAGCGTCTCGCGCTCTCCGCTGTACACGGGCATATCCTGCGGGCAGCGCGCTATGATGTCGGCGGCGTCGCCCTCTATATGGCGTCGCTCGCAGAGCAGCGCCAGCGGCTGCATCCCGGCATCGAGCGCAACGCGTATCACTTTCGGACTCTCGGCGATGAATATCCCCCGGTCCGGGTCAAGCCTGTTGCGCAGCTGCGCCTCGGTCAGCGAGGCGAACATCGCCACTTCCGGCGCGTCTGCGTTATATATATTAATAATGTGTGGCATGGGCTATTTGTCGCCTATGCGGTAAGGCTTTTCGCGGAGTGCCGATGCTATGCCTTCCATCGAGGCCGGCAGCCATACGCGCATCTTGCCCTCGCCGCGGTTGGCCCAGGCGTAGTAAGGTATCAGGTTCAGACGGTCAACGTCGGCGCGGAGGCGTCCGTCGCTGTCAAGACCTATGAATTGTGCCTTTGCCGAAATCATGTCTACGCCGCCCAGTATGTCGGTGCGCTTCACGGCGAACTCCGGGTTCATGCTCAGCAGGGCCGACGCTATGTCGCGGCCTGGGTTGTCGGTCCATTCGGCGCAGTACACTATCGGACCGCGCTCCACGGCCAGCATGCCGCGGTCGGCCTCCACCAGGTCGTTGGCCTTTACGGTGCGCGGTGTCATGTCGAATGCTATCTCCACCACGTCGCCTTTCTTCCACTTGCGGCTGATGCTCAGGTAGCCGTCGGCGAGGGGTGAGTCTACCGGTGTGCCGTTCACGCTCACGCTGTAGCCCTTGCCGTCAGCTCCGGATGTGTAGGCATAGAGGTCGGACGGCACGGGCGCGCCCTGAGCCCAGCCCGGAATGCGCAGCCGCAGGTCCACGTTGCCGGCGCGGTTGCCTGCCACGGTTATTTTCATCCGGCCGTCGCGGGCGTAGTCGCCGTGCATGTCGAGGCTAAGCTTGCGCCCCTGCACGTCGATGGTCGCCTTGTTGCCGATATAGAGGTTCACGAACACCTTGTTGCCGTCGGTGGCGTACACGTAGCCCGGCAGGGAGGGTATGAAGCGCGAGAGGTTGGAGGGGCAGCATGCGCAGCCGAACCATGCCTTGCGCGAGTATGCGCCGTCGCTTGCCAGCGGGTTGGGGTAGAAGAACGCGTCGCCCGCGAGCGAGATGCCGGATACGAGTCCGTTGTACAGTGTGCGTTCCAGCACGTCGTAGTAGCGCGCGTCGCCGTGCAGCAGGAACAGTCGGTGGTTCACGTACACATTGGCTATCGCGGCGCATGTCTCGCAGTAGGCAGTGTGGTTTGGCAGCTCGTAGTTGGCGCCGAAGGCCTCGCCTTCGTGGCGCGCTCCCACGCCGCCGGTGATGTACAGCTTCTTGCCGGTGATGTTGTCCCATATGCGCCCTATGGCCGCTATGTAGGCGGTGTCGCCGGTCAGGGCGGCCACATCGGCCATGCCGGCATACATGTAGCCTGCGCGCACGGCGTGGCCCACGGCCTCGTCCTGCTCCGTCACCGGCTTGTGCGACTGGAGATACATGTCGCGGCGCTCGGTGCGCCCGCGCTTGTCGAGGAAGAACTTTGCCTGGTCGAGGTATTTCCGGTCGCCCGTGACGAGATATAGCTTGGCAAGGGCCATTTCGGCGATCTGATGTCCCGGCACCAGCGTGAGCTGCCCGGGGCCGTCGCCGATGTTGCGGCACACGCAGTCGGCATAGCGGATGGCTATGTCCAGGAAGTTGCGCTTGCCCGTGGCCTGATAGTGGGCTACGGCGCCTTCCACCATGTGGCCCAGGTTGTAGAACTCGTGGCTCAGCACTTCCACGCTCGCCCAGCGCTTGTTCGGCGTCATCCAGCTGTGCGGATGGGCCGGATTCATCGTGAACGAGGTGTTGAGGTAGCCGTCAGGCTCCTGCGCGGTCGCCACTATTGCCAGCACGCTGTCTATATAGGCTTCGAGGCGGCGGTCGGGGTAGGTCTGAAGCAGATAGCTCGCGCCTTCGATGGTCTTGTACACATCCGTGTCATCGAAGGGGAAGCCTCCCACATGATAGTCGGCGCTGGGGTGGGCCGCTTTGTGGAAATTCTCGTATCGGCCGCTTTCCTCGCACTTGCTGAAGGCCAGCGGCACCGTTACGTCGCGCGCTGCCTTCAGGCGCGGACTCCACAGGGGATCGTCCACTTTTACGGACGTGAACGATACGGGGTTGATGGGATAGCCGTGGGCTTCGGCGCCCGTCGCGGCCGAAGGTGCGGTGGAGAAGAGCGCGGTTAGAGCCGTAATATACAGGTATTTCATTACGTCAGAATGTTTTCAGCCAGGAGGATATTTCGTCAAGCATGGGTTGGCGCTTTCCGTCGGGACCCCATATGCCCCAGCCGTGGCCGCCTTTGGGATACATCAGCAGCGTGGCCGGCACGCCGGCAGCCTGAAGCGCTGAGTAGTAGCGCAGGGCGTTCTGCGGATGCACCACGTCGTCATCGCCGCAGTGGATTATGAATGCCCGGGGCGTCGTGGCCGTGACCTTGTTCTCGGCCGAGTATTCGGCAGCTAAGTCGTCGGAGCCGTCCTTGCCTATGAAGCCCTGACGCGTACCTTTGTGCGTGATGGTCTTGTCGAGCGAAGCCACGGGGTAGAACAGCAGCTGGAACGCCGGGCTGCACTCCGGCGTCGGGTGCGTGGCTACGGCCGATGCCAGGTGTCCGCCGGCCGACGATCCCATGATTCCTATCTGCTTCGGGTCTATGCGCCATGCGGCTGCGCTGTCGGTCAGAATCTTGAATGCCCGGCGCACGTCGTCCATCGGTATTTCGCGGTCGCCTTTTGGCATGCGGTACTCAAGCACGGCCAATGCCACGCCCTCGCCGTTGAAGAACGGCACCCAGTCGTAGCCCTCGTGTCCGGTAGCTAAGATATAGTATCCGCCGCCCGGGCAGCATACTATGGCCTTGCCGTTTGCAAGTTCGGCCGGGGGCAGGAAAACTTTCATTTTCGGGTTATCGAAGCTGATGGCGCGCGGAGGCGTCACTTCGGCGCATGTGGTTCCGAAGAGCGCGGCACAGCAGAAAATCATTGCAAGCAGTCGTTTCATAGTACAATTATTGGTTAACACCACAAAGTTAGTGATAATATTTTTTGAAAAAAAATCCCAAACGCTCCTAAAGAAAAATTCGCGGTATGCGTCTTGAAAAATGTAAGGCCCCGCAAAGGCGGCGGTCAGTGAACCTTAAACATATATCATAACTAAAAAGAGATTCTATGAAGTTCAGACTTCTACTCGCATCCGCGGTGCTTGCCACCGCCTCCATCTCGGCCTATGCCGATACGTTCTATGTAAGCCCCGAGGGCGCAGGCGAGAAAACCGGCGTAGACGCCGAAAACGCCATGGGTGTAGCTGAGTTCCGTGCAGCAGCAGCTGCCCAGGTAGAGGGTACGGTATTCGAGTTCGCCGGTGGTACATATGACATTCAAAAGCCGATTCTGTTCCCTAAAAACACTTCTGTTACCCTTAGTGGCAATGCAGAGGGCGAACGCACCGTGTTCAGCGCTGCCAATGCTGACCCCGATGCTACCGTAGCAGAAGGTGCACGCAATGCAGGTATTCTGTATATCAATACAGTCGTTGGCGACCAGTCCGAAGCAGAAACGCCTCTCTACCCCGTTAAAATTACCAATATCGACTTTTGCGATTTGACTACCAATAAGAATACGAACAATGGTAATCTTATAATCTCGGCAATCGCTATTGATAATTCCGGTTTCGTTGAAATTGAGAATTGTAATTTTAAAAATAACGTAAGCACAACCAAACAAGGCGGTCCTGCAATCGGCTCTAATCGTTCGACAGTGTATGTGCGTAACTGCACATTTGAGAACAACAAGGCCGGCGGACGTGGCGGTGCCGTGAACCTTCGTACTGATAAGGCTGAAAAGGGTATAACCGTGTTTGAAAATTGCCTGTTCAGTGGCAATGAGGTAAATGGTACCGACGGCATGGGTGGCGCAATATTTGCATCCCAGGCTAAGAGCGTGACAATCTCCGCCTGCACATTTACCGGCAACAAGGCAACCTTGAAGGGTTCTGTACTTTTTGCCAACGGTCATCCTGCAGGAGGATATGCTGCTAATATGTTCATTATTAACAGTACTATCGCTGATAATCCGGCAGAGGACGGTCCCGCTATCATGATTGGCAATGGTAGCAATGTGGGTCAGCTTTATATCGTAAACAATGTGATTGTGCAGAAAGCTACTGAAGCTCGGGCTGCTACTGACGACGTAATAACTCCGCAGGATGGAGGAACTCTCGCTATCACTTCCGGCGGCTACAACTATCTCGGAACTGTTGTAAGCGGCACCGATACCGAATGGGCCAAGACTACCGATCAGCAGGGTAAGGACTATGCATCCATCTTTGGCACTAATGTTCTCAATACGACTACCGGCCTTATCAAGCCCAAGACTTATGTGCAGGGTGCTACCGGCACTGAACTTGCCGAAGCTGTTGCAGAATGGGCACTTCCCGCACACTATACTGTTGACGCCGAGCGTGGCGAGAACGTGGCTCCCGGCGCTGGCGCATTCACTCAGCAGCAGGTATCCACCGGCATCGCCGACATCGCCAACGATGCCGATGCCGTGAAAGTAATCGCCCTCGGCGGCGGCAACTACACCGTAGCCGGCTATGAAGGCGCAGTAGAGGTGTACAGCGTAAGCGGTGCCCGCGTGCTCACAGCCGTTGCTCCCGAACTCAACCTCTCCGGCCTCGCTTCCGGCGTGTACATCGTGCGCGCAGGCAAGACCGTAGCAAAGGTTGTCCGCTAAACAAGACATGTACTAAGGTAAGATAGATTTAAGTTATTGAAGTGGTTTCAGGGTCGGCCGTTGAGGTCGGCCCTGAATTTTTTACTATCTCGAAAATAGCCAATCCACCAACATGTGGGGACGCACGGCTCGTGCAATGCGGTTCAAATAAGACCATTGGGCGCGTTGCAACCCTCCGTGTGGCTGGCAGTTTTCATTTTATCGGGCTGTAATGTGCTGTGTATATTATAGTTGTATGGCCGGAGGCCATGGATTTTGTTAACCGCGGGCACTTGTGCCCGTGGCAAGGAGTCGCCCCCAAATTCAGCCCCGGAGGTGGCTGAATTTCCTACTTATAAACCTGTATCTTTGCAGCCATAGCCTGGAGCTGGTGCAGCCACCTCCGGGGCTGAATCCGTAACTGGTTCATTACCCCGGGCGGCACGCGCCCGGGGCTAACAAAATCCATGACCTCCGGCCATATATATGTTGTTTTACAGACAACTTTTTCCTGTGCCCAACCTTATTTGAACCGCATTGCACGGCTCGTGTGTTCGTAGTTAAATTATTGGTAAATAGGCGATTACCCGCCGCATGGTGGGTTGCGCTCTGGAGCAGATGTCCCTTCTTACCTATCCCCTATAAACTCTAAACTAAAAAGGGGAAGCCCGCCACGCTTCGCGGGCTCCCGATGTCGTTTATTACATAGATAGCGCCAACACACTATCACCCACTAAAAAACTTCTGTCACTTATGACCTTCTGTCCATCTGTATCTCGCCATCTGTCCCTCTTCAAAGCATCCTCATCCCTTCACAGCCCCTACAGATGACACCCATGAATAAATGTTATTGAACATGTTGTGCAAATTATCGGCCTGTCGGTGAGCCAAAGATTCACTTTTTTTGTTAATTTTGCGGCATAATGTAAAAAAACGGGAACATATGTTCAGGAAAACTTCTATCCTCAGTTGCGCCGCAACGCTTGCCGCGCTCGTGACTATGGCCTCCTGCGGAGGCAACAAGGATGCCGATGTGCTTAAACATCAGGCACAAAGAGTGGACGCCGAGCTGGCTGCCGAGGCTGCTGCAGCCCCGCAGCTGTTTGCCGAAGCCGATGCCGAATACGGCGATTCGGCTTTTTGCGTCAACGTCGTGTTCGCTGATTCGGCGCTCCATGTGTCCGACTATTCGCAGGAACTTGTGGAGTATTTTATATCTGACGAAATAAAAAACCGCGCCGGCAAGGACCTGGACGAGCTGGTTAACACGCTCGCCAAAACCAAGGAGCCGCTGCGGCTGACGCTTACCGACGTCTACGGCACCACACGCAGCTACGACATGCCGGCCGTGACACTGCGCACCTTGTTCAAGACCCAACGCTCGCAGTTGCGTCTGCCGGAAGTGCGCACGCAGGTGCTCGCCATATTTGCCGACCGTGCATTCCGCTTTGCCGTAGGTCCGGGTGTGCAGAAAGCCGACTTTGCCCTTAAATCAAGTTTCGCCACGTACACGGTGGTTTACGACAACGCAAAGGCTTACTCCAACCTGAATGTGGCTAACCTTAAGGCACGCTATCTGAAGATACTGAAGCCCATGTACAAGGCCTACGGTCCGCTGGCCGACGCTGTTGTGGAAATGAACCGCAGCCTCGGCATCGACGGCTACCGCTTTGTGCTCACCACTCCCTCCGGAGACTCCGAGCTGAAATGCACTCTTCCCTGGCGCGAAATACTTTCTGAATAATAGTTTATAGTTGATAGTGTATAGGTAAGAGGGAGGCGGCGTTGCCGTCCGGCCTTTGGCCCCTTCCCCCCCCCCCTAAACCCTAAAAAGAACCCCTCTTACCTATAAACTCTCAACTATAAACGGAACTCTTACCTATAAACTCTAAACTATCAACTATAAAAAATGACCCTCGTAGACAGATTTCTTGACTATGTCAAGTACGATACGCAGAGCGACGAGCTCACCAACATGACACCGTCCACACCCGGGCAGATGGTGTTTGCAAGCCATCTGCGCGACGAGCTGGAGGCTATGCACCTCAAGGACATCACTCTTGACGATAACGGCTACCTCATGGCTACCCTCCCCGGCAACATTCAGGGCAAGCATGTGCCTGCTATCGGTTTTATCGCCCACCTCGACACATCGCCCGACATGAGTGGCCTGCACGTGAAGCCGAGGATAGTGCGCGACTACGACGGCTCGACAATAGTGCTGAATGCCGAAAAGAATATCGTACTGTCGCCCGAGGAATTTCCCGAACTGCTCGGCTATAAGGGTCAGGACCTGATAGTGACAGACGGCACCACACTGCTTGGCGCCGACGACAAGGCCGGCATCGCAGAGATAATCAGCGCCGTGGCTTATCTTCAGGAACATCCCGAGATCAAGCACGGCCCCATCCGCATAGCTTTCAATCCCGACGAGGAGATAGGTCAGGGCGCGCACAAGTTCGACGTGCAGCGTTTCGGCGCCGAGTGGGCCTACACGATGGATGGCGGCGAAATCGGCGAGCTGGAGTATGAGAACTTCAACGCCGCCGTCGCCAAGGTGACTTTCCGCGGACGCAACGTACATCCCGGCTATGCCAAGCACAAGATGATTAACTCGATGCGCATCGCCAACCAGTTCATCATCATGCTCCCGCGATGGGAGACTCCCGAGCACACCGAGGACTACGAGGGCTTCTACCACCTCGTGGAGATGAAGGGCAGCGTGGAGGAAACTGTGCTGACCTACATCGTGCGCGACCATGACCGCGACCGCTTCGAGCGTCGCAAGAAGGAGCTCGAGCACCTCTGCCGCAAGATCAACAATGAGTTCCCCGGATGTTGCAGCATCGACATACGCGACCAGTACTACAATATGCGCGAGAAGGTGGAGCCGCAGATGTACATCGTGGACATCGCCGAGGAGGCCATGCGCCGTGCCGGCGTCAAGCCCAAGGTGCAGCCCATCCGCGGCGGCACAGACGGCGCGCAGCTCTCGTTCAAGGGTCTGCCCTGCCCGAATATATTCGCCGGCGGACTGAACTTCCACGGCCGCTATGAGTTCGTTCCCATCCCCTCCATGCAGAAAGCTATGGAGGTGATTGTGGAGATAGCCCGCATTGTGGGTGAGCGCTGACCGGGAACCTCTCGTCGTGGTCGTCACGGGGCCTACGGCCTCGGGCAAGACGGCGCTGGCTCTTGACATAGCCTCGGCGCTGAGGTGCGACATCATCTCGGCCGATTCGAGGCAGATTTACCGCGAGCTTCCCGTCGGGACGGCGGCTCCCACTGTCGCCGAGCAGGCGCGGGTGCGTCATCATCTTGTAGGCTGCAAGTCGGTCACGGAGGGCTACAGCGCCGCGGCGTTCGAGTCCGACGCGCTTCGCATCCTCGGCGATATGTTCGCCTCCGGGCAGCGTGTCGCCGTGGTGTGCGGCGGTTCCATGATGTATGTCGACGCCCTGGTGCGCGGCATTGACGACATGCCGTCGATCAGCGACGCTGTGCGCGACCGGGTGCTTTCTTTCTACCACGAGCAGGGCCTTGAGGCCCTGCTCGCGTGGCTTGAAACCATCGACCCCGCCATGCATGCCGTGGTTGACAGGCGCAACCCTAAGCGAGTGATCCATGCCGTGGAGATATGCCTCCAGGCAGGTGTGCCCGCTTCGTCGTTGCGCACGGGGCAACCCAAGCCGAGGCCGTTTCGTGTGCTCAAACTGTGCATCGACATGACGCGCGAGCAGCTGTTCGCCCGCATCAACGCCCGTACGGATGCCATGATGGCTGCGGGATTCCTTGATGAGGCACGCCGCATGTTGCCCTACCGCCGGTGCAACGCCCTCAACACGGTAGGCTATAAAGAACTGTTCGCCTATTTCGACGGCACGATGGATCTGCCTGTGGCGGTAGCCAGAATAGCGAAGAACACACGCGTGTATGCAAAAAAACAACTCACATGGCTCGCCCGCGATCCCGACGTGGTGCGTCTCGACGCCACGGACGCTTATGCGCAAGCCATGACCTTAATTAACGATATGATATGACAGACAATTCAGAACTCACTCTGTGCGCGCAATATGCCGACCTGCCGACGGCTTCCATAGCCGCGGGAGTGTTGCGCTCGCACGACATTGACGCTATAATAGACAACGGCACCATGGGTACGGTGCTCCCTCCTGCCGGGATGATACGCCTGATGGTGCATAAGTATAACTATGACCGTGCGCGCGAGATTCTGGCGCAGGGCGGTCTGCTTGACTGATGCTGTTATGGAAAAATGGAAGACTCTCGGCAGCGAATATCTGTTTCGCCGCCCGTGGCTGACGGTGCGCAAGGATCGTCTGCAACTGCCCAACGGGGTAGTGCACAATGAATATTACGTGCTGGAATATCCCGCATGGGTCAATGTAATAGCCCGTACGCGCGACGGCCGCTTCGTCATGGTGGAGCAATACCGCCACGGCCTTGACGACATCTTCACCGAACTTGTGGCCGGCGTTGCCGAGGAGGGCGAGGAACCCATTGAGGCCGCTAAGCGCGAACTTCTGGAAGAAAGCGGCTATGCCGGCGGCGAATGGAGCCTGAGCATGGTTATCTCGGCGAATCCTACCAGCCATAACAATATGTCGTATTGCTTTATCGCCGAGGGCGTGGAACTCGTCAGCGGCCAGCATCTGGACGAAACCGAGGACATCTGCGTGCATCTCCTCACCGTCGACGAAGTTCGTTCCATGCTCATGAACGACGAGATAAAACAGTCGCTCATGGCAGCTCCCCTCTGGAAGTATTTTGCCCTGAACAACCTCCTTTAGTCGCATTTAAATCCTATCTAACACATTGCTTACAAGTAAATTGTAGGGATGTACCCCGGTGCAATGCGGTTCAAATAAGACAATTGGGTGGCAGTGCAAGCCTCCGATCGGCTGGTGGTTTTCATTTTATCGGGCTGCAATGCGCTGTGTATTATTATAATTGTATGGCCGGAGGCCATGGATTTTGTTAACCGCGGGCACTTGTGCCCGTGGCAAGTAGTCGCCCCACAGATTCAGCCCCGGAGGTGGCTGAATTTCACTCTTATAAATCTGTGTTTTTGCAGTCATGGCCGGTAACCGGTGCAGCCACCTCCGGGGCTGAACCCGTAGTTGGTCCTTTACCCCGGGCGGCACGCGCCCGGGGCTAACAATATCCATGGCCTCCGGCCATATGTTCGTTATTTTACGGACAACTTTTTCCGTTGCTCTTTTTTATTTGAACCGCATTGCACCCCGGTGCATCCGTCGCCATTCCGAGGCATTTTGGGCGGGAATCGGATGCGCCATAACACATCTCCACATTGATTACCAACGTTTTACGACCAAATATTCAAAAAAACTTCTGTCCCTTATGACCTTATGTCTATATGTATCTCGCCCTCAATTCCCCTATAAACTCCTAACTCTTCACTCCTAACTCCTAACTCCTAACTCCTAACTGCGGACACCGCCCGCACCCCCTTCTCAACTATAAACTAAAAAAGGAAGCCATGCATTACACACAGCTTCCTTAATTATTGATTCAGACGACTGACCGATCAGGCCTTGCCTGCGCTGCCGAGCACGTCCTCGATCTTGTGCTTGTAGAGCTTCTCCATGTTGTCACGAGCCGGACCCAGATACTTGCGGGGGTCGAACTCGGCGGGCTTCTCAACGAAGACCTTCCGGATGGCGGCTGTCATGGCCAGACGGCTGTCGCTGTCGATGTTGATCTTGCACACAGCGCTCTTGGCAGCCTTGCGGAGCTGCTCCTCGGGGATACCGATGGCGTCGGGCAGCTTGCCGCCGTATTTGTTGATGGTGTCAACCTCTTCCTGAGGAACGGACGACGAACCGTGGAGCACGATGGGGAAACCGGGAAGCTTCTCCATGACAGCGTCCAGCACGTCGAATGCCAGGGGCGGCGGAACGAGCTTGCCCTCGGCGTTGCGGGTGCACTGCTCGGGAGTGAACTTGTAGGCGCCGTGCGAGGTGCCGATGGAGATAGCCAGAGAGTCGCAGCCGGTGCGGGTGGCGAAATCGATTACCTCCTCGGGGTCGGTGTAGGTGTG
>URSD01000026.1 GCA_900550395.1 uncultured Porphyromonadaceae bacterium
GTTCCGTATTGTTAAATGTTAAAACACAACTCAGACTGATTTTTTAACACTTTTCGCTTGCGCGACTCCTAGATTTCCGCGAGTTAAGGAGCGACCGCAGGGAGCGACATACTCGCGGTAGGAGCGACACAAACGCATCAACCCGCCGGATGGCGGGTTGCACCACGTTCGGATTTATTGTCAGATTTTCACCTGTTTTCCGTGCTTAACGGGTGTAAGAAAATTCCCAATTGATTATCAATAACATATCGATGGCAATTTGGAAATTTGGGTGTCCCGCGCTAACTTTGTGGCATGTTTTTGCGCAGGAAGCCCAACAAATCCGGGACTGTCAGTGTACAGGTCGTCGAAAAATGCGACGGCAGATATGTTGTGCTTCAGAGTTTTGGAGCATCAGGCACTGAAGACGAGATTCGTCGGCTGGAATCGAAAGCACAGACATGGATGGACAAACGCCGTGGTCCACAGTTGCCGTTATGGCAGGAGCGTGATGAAGTGGTCAAGGAGTTTGTCGGCGGTCTGAGCAACGGACAGCTTCAGGTGATTGGTCCTGAGCTTGTGTATGGGACACTGTATGACCATATCGGTTACGGCCGGCTCGACAATGAGCTTTTCCGAGACGTTGTAATATGCCGGCTGTTTAATCCCGGCAGCAAGCTCAAGACGACAGACTACCTGGAGCGATATCTTCACGTCAGGGTAAGCACGGACAGAATCTACCGCATGCTTGATAACCTGGTGCGTCCTGAAGGTGGATTCAAGCAGGATGTGGAGAGGATTTCATTCGACTATACCAAGAAAATAGCGGGCGACAGGATCACCGTTGTATTCTATGACATGACCACTCTCTACTTCGAGGCATCTGACGAGGACGATCTGCGCAGATGTGGGTTTTCAAAAGATGGCAAACACAGTTGCCCGCAGATATTTCTGGGACTATTGGTGACAACCGGGGGTAATCCGATCGGATACGAGATTTTCGAGGGTAATATTTTCGAGGGACACACGCTTATCCCCGTTATCGAGAGACTGGCAGCCCGTTTTGGTTTCAGTCATCCGATAATAGTGGCGGATGCAGGCCTGCTGTCGAAAAGCAATCTAAAAGAGCTTGAGGCACGGGGCTACAAATATATCCTTGGTGCACGGCCGAAGAACGAGTCTCAGAAAATAAAGGACAAGATACTGGGGCTGAAACTCGGCTACGGTCAGATAAAGGTAATCCGTCGCGACAAAGACACGCGTCTGATAGTTTCAATGAGCGAGAAAAGAGCTGCCAAGGACGCCCGCAACCGCCGCCTCGGGCTTGCACGGCTTGAAAAACGACTCGGCTCCGGCAAACTGACCAAATCGAGTATCAACAACAAAGGCTATAACCGCTATCTTGAGATGCACGGGGATGTTACAATACGCATAAATTATGACAAGTTCAACGCCGATGCAGCCTGGGATGGCATAAAGGCCTATGTCACAAACACCTCCCTGCCCAAACGGCAGATACTGGCAAACTACAGCAATCTATGGTTTATAGAGCGTGCATTCCGTATGAACAAGACAGACCTTCGTATACGTCCGATTTATCATAGGCTCAGAAATCGAATCGAGGGACATATCTGCATTTGTTTTACTGCATACACCATCATGCTTGAACTGGAACGACGACTGAAAGCAGCCAACAGCGGGATAACTCTGGAACGTGCACGGGAAATCACCAAAACAATGTACCGACTGAGATTCAGGTTACCCGATTCCGGGCAGGAACGGCATGTCGTATTCGGCATGACAGAAGAGCAGCAGTTGCTGGTCAAACTGACACAAATATGACTCGGGTGTCCCATTGCGGAAAACAGGAAACGCATCAACCCGCCGGATGGCGGGTTGCACCACGTTCGGATTTATTGTCAGATTTTCAGAAGTTTTCGCGGCCACCAGAGGTCGTGCAACCCGCCATGCGGCGGGTTGATGTCCTTGACTAAACCTACCGCGGATACGGCGCTGTGCGCCTTAATCCGCGGCTAACCGGATTTTACCCGCCATCCGGCGGGTAATCATCGACAAATAGGGCTTATATGTCTGTTAGCGCCTAACAATCAACCATTTACTTTATCTCACCGGACTGCAATAATTGATTATCGTCCGCCGTACATATCCTCGTAATAGCGCTCGTAGTCGCCGGAGGTGATGTTGTCCATCCACTCCTGGTTGTCGAGATACCAGCGCACGGTTTTTTCAATTCCCTCCTCAAATTGCAGCGAAGGCTCCCAGCCCAGCTCGGCCTGGAGCTTGCGCGAGTCGATGGCATAGCGCATATCGTGGCCGGGGCGGTCGGTCACAAAGGTTATCAGCCTGTCGCTGTAGCCCTCGGGATTGCCCAGAAGTCGGTCGACGGTGCGTATTATCACCTTGATTATATCGATGTTCTTCCACTCGTTGAAGCCGCCGATGTTGTAAGTCTCGGCCACCTTTCCGCAATGGAAGATGAGGTCGATGGCACGCGCGTGATCCTCGACGTAGAGCCAGTCTCGCACATTCTCGCCCCGGCCGTACACCGGCAGCGGGCGTCCGTGGCGGATATTGTTGATGAACAGAGGAATCAGCTTCTCGGGGAACTGATAGGGACCGTAATTGTTGGAGCAGTTGGTGACAACGACCGGCATGCCGTAGGTGTCATGGTAGGAACGGACGAAGTGGTCGCTCGCCGCCTTCGACGCGGAGTACGGGCTGTGGGGATTGTAGGCGGTGGACTCCAGAAAGAAGTCCTCGCCGTAGGCATGATGATGGCATGCGGATGATGCCGCCGTCGTGAACGGCGACTCGATGCCCTCAGGACGGCTCAGCTCAAGCGCGCCGTACACCTCGTCGGTGGATATGTGGTAGAACAGCTTGCCTTTATATCCTTCGGGGCGGCTCTCCCAGTAAACTTTCACGGCCTGAAGCAGCGCGAGCGTACCCATCACGTTGGTGCGCGCGAACGCGAAAGGCTCCTTGATGGAACGGTCGACGTGGCTCTCGGCGGCAAGGTGTATGATGCCGTCCACTTTGTGTTCCTTCATCAGCGCAAGCATACGGTCATAGTCGCATATATCGGCGCGCACGAAGGTGTAGTTGGGACGGTCCTCTATGTCCTTGAGATTGGCGAGGTTGCCGGCATACGTCAGTTTGTCGACGTTGATTATGTGATAATCGGGATATTTGTTGACGAACAGCCGCACCACGTGCGAGCCTATGAATCCGGCACCGCCGGTGATTATGATATTGCGCTTCATTGCTGATAGAGGTCAGTGTTGTAATCGAAAGGTGAATCGAATTCGGCAAAGGACGGATGGCGGGTATCCTTGGCTGAAAGAATGACAGCGGCAGGGTCGACGCGCCAGTCGATGCCCAGCGAGGCGTCGGCTATCGAGATGCCGCCCTCTGCCTCGGGATGATAGTAGTTGTCGCACTTGTAGGCAAACACGGCCGTGTCGCTCAGCACAGCGAAACCGTGGGCGAAGCCGCGCGGGATGAACAGACGGCGGTGAGTGTCAGCACTCAGCTCCACGGCCACATGGCGCCCGTAGGTGGGCGAGCCGCGGCGGATGTCCACAGCAACGTCGAGCACGCGTCCCAGCACACACCCCACGAGTTTAGACTGCGCGTAGGGCGGCCGCTGGAAGTGGAGTCCGCGGATGACGCCGCGCGTCGACATCGACTCGTTGTCCTGCACGAAGCGCACGGGACGAACAGCCGCGTCGAAGTCGCGCTGCGACCAGCTCTCGAAGAAGTAGCCGCGCTCGTCGTGAAAGACGCGCGGCTCTATGATGACGACGCCCTCGATGGCGGTAGGTATCACGTTCATAGCTGCTCGGGGGCTGATAGCGGGAAACGGTCCATATCGTCGACCACTTTCATGAGGTACTGTCCGTACTGGTTTCGGAGCATGGGTCGCGCAATCTCAATCATGCGCTCGCGCGAAATCCATCCGTTGCGATAGGCTATGCCCTCGAGGCAGGCAATCTTCAGTCCCTGCCGTTTTTCGAGCACCTCCACGTAGATTGATGCCTCGGCCAGCGAGTCGTGCGTGCCCGTGTCGAGCCACGCAAAACCGCGCGGCAGAGGACGCACAAGCAGCGCGCCGTCGCTGAGAAAGCGCTGGTTGACCGACGTTATCTCAAGCTCGCCGCGGGCCGACGGACGTATGCCGGCCGCCACGTCCACTACCCTGTTGGGATAGAAATAAAGCCCTGTCACGGCGTAGTTGGATTTGGGATGCTCCGGCTTTTCCTCAATGGAGAGGCAGCGCCCGGCGGCATCGAACTCCGCCACGCCGTAGCGCTCAGGGTCGTTGACACGATAGCCGAACACAGTCGCAGTGCCCTGCTCCGCCGCAGCCACGGCATCGCGCAGCATGGAGGAGAAACCGGCGCCGTGAAATATATTGTCGCCCAGCACCAGGCACACACTGTAGCCGCCGATAAAGTCGCGCCCTATCAGAAACGCCTGGGCAAGCCCGTCGGGCGACGGCTGCGCGGCATAGCTGAAACGCACGCCGAAGTCCGAGCCGTCGCCCAGCAGACGCCGGAACGATGGCAGGTCGGCAGGCGTGGAGATGATAAGTATATCGCGTATCCCGGCAAGCATCAGGGTGGAGACGGGATAATACACCATCGGCTTGTCGTAGATAGGCAGCAGTTGCTTGCTGACCCCCTTGGTTATAGGGTAAAGACGCGTGCCGGAGCCTCCGGCGAGAACGATTCCTTTCATAATCGATTGCCAATTATCGGCATAAAATTACGAATAAAGTTTGACACTTGCGGCCACCGGCGCCAGAAATTTACAAATGCCGGCAGCTATATCATAAAAATCCCTGCAACTAAACGAGTTGCAGGGATTTTACGTGCCCGAAGCGGGACTCGAACCCGCACGGCTGCAATAGCCAAGGGATTTTAAGTCCCTCGTGTCTACCATTCCACCATTCGGGCAGGGCATGCAAAGTTAGCGATTATTGGCGTGCTCTGCAAGCGTCGGGATGGGTTATTTTTTCTCGTAAGCGTAAATATCGACCAGGCGGACGTTGAAGCGAAGCGCCGAGTAGGGCTTAATCATGTTGCTGACAAGGTTTTCGCCGTAAGCCATGTTGTAGGGACAGATAATTTCGGCGGTGTCGCCCACATGCAGGGTCTCGAAAGCAGCCGTCCAGCCGTCGATGACCGAGTTGAGTTGGAAACGCTGCACGCCGGGGCGGCCATAGGTGGTTACGGTCATGGAGCTGTCGAAGCGTTCGCCCTGGAAGTTGTAGCCCTTGTATATGACATCAATGGTGCTGGTGGAGAGGGGCCTGAGATTGCCGGTGTTGGGCTCGCCGAAACGGTGCACGAGCACGTAGGCGCCATTGTACCATGACGGTATCACGACCTCGTAGTAAGGCGTACCGTCGGGGTTCTTGCGGGCCTGCTGTTCCTTCAGCCACGCCTCGTTGTCGTTGCGCCAGTCGGCATAGGTGGTCCAGGTGTCCTTGTAGTCATCGTCGTTGCAGGCGGTGGCAAGGGCTCCGAGGCCGAGTATGGCGCAGGCCATGTAGAGTAGTTTCTTCATTGTCAGAACTGTACTTTAGGGGCTGACTGTGCGGCTTCTTCGGCCTGGAACTGAGGTTTGGGCGAGAAGCCGAAGATTCCGGCGAAGATGTTGCGGGGGAAGCGGCGCAGCGATGTGTTGTACTGCTTCACGACGTCGGTGTAGCGGCCGCGCTCGGTGGCGATGCGGTTCTCGGTGCCTTCGAGCTGGGTCTGCAGATTCATGAAGTTGGTATTGGCCTTGAGGTCGGGATAAGCCTCATGCACGGCGTTGACGTAGATGCTGAGGGCGCGGTTGAGCGAGCTCTGGGCTGCGTTGTAGCTCTCGAAGGCGGCGGTGTTGCCCGGGACGGAGGCCGCGTTGCGCAGACTGTCGGCGGTGTTGTAGGCGTCGCTAAGGCCGGCACGGGCGCGGGTGACGCTCTCGAGGGTGTTGCTCTCGTGCGAGGCATAGCCCTTGACGGTCTCCACCAGGTTGGGGATGAGGTCGAGACGGCGCTGGTACTGCACCTCTACCTTGGCCCATGCGGCATCGACTTCCTGCTCGAGGGTGACGAGGCCGTTGTAGACGCTGCATCCGCCGCCGAGAATGGCAGCGAGCGCCACGATGACGACGATGAGGGTGATGTTGCTTTTTTTCATAAATTATCCTAATTTGCGGAGGAGTGAGTTGAGGCTGACGCGGTCGTGGATAAGGCGGTGCAGGTCGGCTATTGCCACGCGTGTCTGCTGCATGGAGTCGCGCTCGCGCAGGGTGACGGTGCCGTCCTCAAGCGTCTGATGGTCGACGGTGATGCAGAAAGGCGTGCCGATGGCGTCCTGACGGCGGTAGCGCTTGCCTATGCTGTCCTTCTCGTCGTAGTGCGTGGCGAAGTCGAATTTCAGGTCGTTGACAATCTCTCGCGCCTTCTCGGGCAGACCGTCCTTCTTTACAAGAGGCATGACGGCGCACTTGACGGGAGCGAGGGCCTCCGGCAGGTGCAGGACCACGCGCTTGTCGCCGCCTTCGAGCTGCTGCTCCTCGTAGCTGGAGCAGAGCACGCTGAGGAACATGCGGTCGACGCCGATTGACGTCTCGATGACGTAGGGCGTGTAGCTCTCGTTTAGCTCGGGGTCGAAATACTGAATCTTCTTGCCGGAGAACTTCTCGTGCTGCGAGAGGTCGAAGTTGGTACGGGAGTGTATGCCCTCCACTTCCTTGAAGCCGAACGGCATCAGGAACTCGATGTCGGTAGCGGCATTGGCGTAGTGGGCGAGCTTCTCGTGGTCGTGATAGCGGTATTTCTCGTCGCCGAGACCGAGAGCCTTGTGCCAGCGCAGGCGCTGCTCCTTCCAGTAGGCGAAATACTCCATTTCGCGGCCCGGCTGCACGAAGAACTGCATCTCCATCTGCTCGAACTCACGCATGCGGAAGATGAACTGACGGGCCACAATCTCGTTGCGGAAAGCCTTGCCTATCTGGGCAATGCCGAAGGGGATACGCATGCGGCCGGTCTTCTGCACGTTCAGGTAGTTGACGAAGATGCCCTGCGCCGTTTCGGGACGGAGATAGACGGTCATGGCGCCGTCGGCCGTGGAGCCCATCTCGGTCTTGAACATAAGGTTGAACTGGCGCACCTCGGTCCAGTTGCGCGTGCCGCTGATGGGGCAGACGATTTCCTCGTCGAGGATAATCTGACGCAGGCCTTCGAGGTCGTTGGCGTTCATCGCCTCGGAGAAGCGGGTGTGGAGAGCCTCGCGTTTGGCGGCAATCTCAGCCACGCGCGGATTGGTCTGGCGGAACAGAGCCTCGTCAAAGCTGTCGCCGAAGCGCTTGCGCGCCTTGGCTACTTCCTTTTCAATCTTGTCGTCGTATTTGGCGATCTGCTCCTCAATGAGCACGTCGGCGCGGTAGCGCTTCTTGCTGTCGCGGTTGTCGATGAGGGGGTCGTTGAAAGCGTCGACGTGGCCCGAAGCCTTCCAGATGGTGGGATGCATGAATATCGCCGAGTCGATGCCTACGATATTCTCGTGGAGCAGCGTCATGGCTTCCCACCAGTAGCGCTTGATGTTGTTTTTGAGTTCCACGCCGTTCTGGCCGTAGTCGTATACGGCTGAAAGGCCATCGTATATCTCGGAGCTTGGGAAAACAAAACCGTATTCCTTGGCATGGGACACGATTTTCTTAAACACGTCTTCTTGTTGTGCCATATTTTGTGATAAATGATATTTTCTACATTCAAGAGGCAAAGGTAGTAAAATTTTGTCAGAGAGCCTTTAAAAAATATTGTTAATTCAATTTTTGTGGAAATATAGCGGGGAAAATTTTGTCGGGTGACAAAAAAGCGCTAAATTTGCAGGCCATTACGAACGAAGCGCCCTACCAGCGCAAAATTCATAAACCACGCCAAAACTCCTACAAGATATGAAAAAAGACATTCATCCCTCCAACTATCGTGAAGTGGTGTTCAAAGACATGTCGAACGACGAGATCTTCATCACCCGTTCGACCGTAGCATCCCGCGAGACCATCACCGTGGACGGCGTTGAGTATCCTCTGGTAAAGCTTGAAATCACCAGCTCTTCGCACCCCTTCTTCACCGGCAAGCAGAAGCTCGTCGACACCGCCGGCCGCGTCGACAAGTTCATGAGCCGCTACGGCAACCGCAACAAGAAGTAAGCCGCCGCACCACACAAGACGCATCAAGCGCCGCCCCGGATTTCACTCCGCGGGCGGCGCTTGGCGTATATACTGTTCTCGGCGTCAGTCGAGCTTGTGGATGACGAGGCCGGAGCGAAGTTTGGGCTCGAACCAGGTAGTCTTGGGAGGCATGATGTTGCCGGTGTCGGCAATGCGCATCAGCTGGTCCATCGACACGGGGAAGAGGGCGAGGGCCACGGCCATTTCGCCGCTGTCGACGCGGCGCTTGAGCTCGCCGAGGCCGCGTATGCCGCCCACGAAGTCGATGCGCTTGTCGGAACGCAGGTCGGTGATGCCGAGGATGTCGCGCAGAATGAGGTCGCTGCTCACGGTCACATCCAGGGAGCCGATCGGGTCGTTGTCGTCGTATGTTCCGGGGCGGGCCGTCAGCGAGTACCAGCGCCCTTCGAGATACAGCGAGAAGTTGTGCAGACGCTGAGGGGCATAGATGGCGGTGCCCATGTCCTCGACCTCGAAGCCGAATTGCAGTTTCTCAAGGAACTCGGCGGGCGAGAGGCCGTTGAGGTCGCGCACCACGCGGTTGTAGTCGATAATCTTGAGATGCGAGGCAGGGAACGCCACGGCCAGAAAGTAGTTGTACTCCTCGTCGCCGGTATGGTTGGGATTCAGGCGTGCTTTCTCGTTTCCCACGAGGGCTGCGGCAGCCGTGCGGTGATGGCCGTCGGCGATGTAGAGATAGGGAATCTTGGCGAAAGCCTCGGTGATGGCGGCGATAGTGGCGTCGTCGTCCACAACCCAGAAGGTGTGGCCGAAACCGTCCGGAGCGACGAAGTCATATTCGGGCTCACCGGCTGTCACCTGTGCTATTATATCCTCAAGCTTGCGGTTGTCGGGGAAGGCGAAGAACACCGGCTCTATGTTGGCGTTCTGTATGCGTACGTGGCGCATGCGGTCTTCCTCCTTGTCGCGGCGCGTGAGCTCATGCTTTTTGATGCGCCCCTCCATGTAGTCGTCGACGTTGGCAGCCACGACGATGCCGTACTGCGTGCGGCCGTCCATAGTCTGGGCATATATATAATAGTGCTCCTTGTCATCCTGTACCAGCCAGCCGTTCTGCTGAAACGCCTTGAAGTTGTCGACCGCTTTGTCGTAGACTTCCGGAGCGTGCTCGTCCTGTCCGGGTGCGAAGTCTATCTCGGGTTTGATTATATGGTAGAGCGATTTGGGGTTTCCCTGAGCTTCGGTGCGCGCTTCCTCGCTGTTGAGCACATCGTAGGGGCGGGATGCCACCTCGGTGACGTGCTGCCGCGGAGGGCGTACGCCCTTGAATGGTTTGACTTTTGCCATGACGGATTTTTATTTTGGGTTTTGAGGTAGTAACAATTTCGTCAAAGGCAAAGTTAAGCACTCTGCGCCATACGGGCAAATTATCTCATGTGTTTTTCAACATGCTGCGCGCAAGCCCAAGGAATGTAGCGCACACAAAGCCATATCACACCCGGCATGACGGCAAGCGTAATCAGCGCCGCGAGCCGGATGTCGAGCCCGGAATCGATAAGCATCCGCAGCATGGGATAGTGTGTCACGAGCACCACTATGGAGTAGCGGCCCATATAGCTCACGTAGGGCAGTCGCTGAAGCAGAAATGCCACCGCCCAGACAAACAGAATAGTCAGAACCGGGCACATGATAATCGAGAACACCGAAGTATCGAACACAAGAAAGCACCACGACACTGTCCCGGGATCAATCACGGCGCAGCCGACTCCCGAGCACAACGCCAGAAGAACGGCCGTACGCACCGCGCCACGCTTGCGGCGGTCAAGCTTCAGCACACCTAGGCGAACAGCCAAATGACCTATAAACAGATAGGGCAACATGGCCGCGCCATTGAACACGCCGATTCTATACACAAACTTATGCACCGATTCACTTTCCGAAGGCAGCCAGCGCATCGCATAAGCTATTGTAAGCGCCGACAGAGCCACGCTGATGGCTGTTGCGGCGACTATACCACGGGCTCCGCGCTCCGCGAGCATATGCAGTACGTACATCATCAGAGAGCCCATGAACAATGCACGGAGAAACCACAGCGGGATGTTGGTATAGGAAGTCAGATAGGCCACCCATTGCGACGGCCGCGTGATATTGCCCAGCGACCATTGCGTCCACGGCACCGTCTGAATCAGCAGACCGCCAAGCGCACCAAATACAAGAATAGGCACGACAAGGAGCTTGAATTTGTGCCAAAAGAAATACCCAAACGAGCTGTAACGACTGAAAAACAATCCTGACAGCAGAAAGTAGAGGGGCAGGCAGCCGGTCATCCATGTATCCAAAAAACGCATGTTATCCGGTAAACCGTCAAGTAAACCGGCATTATTCACCACAATGAGGATGATGCACATCCCCTTCATCAGGTCTATGTACTCAATACGCTTTTTGGATTCCATTTTTGAGGGGCTTATTGTAAGGCTGGGCGCAAGCCCAGGGAATATAACGCACACACAGCCGTATAACAAATGGCAAAATGGAAAGAACAATGAGCAATATCAGCCATGGATTCAGACCAAAGGCAGAAAGCGACATTACCAGTGGATAATGAGTCACAAGCACAATTATAGAGTATCGCCCGACATAGCTGACGAAAGGCACACGCTGCACCAAAAAAGAAGCCGACCAGACAAAGACAATTGCAACCCAAGGACTTACAGCAATCGAATATGTCGGAGTAAAAAAAACGAGCCTTGCCCAGCCAATGTGTGCTGCATCGATAAGGACAGAGCCTGCTACAAACGAGATTAAAAAGACGATAGCCACGCTAACAGTTACTTTGAGATTGGAGCGATTCAGCTTTAGGACACCAAGACGCACAGCAAAAAAACCTGCAAGGAAATAGGGGAAAAGAGCCATGGCATGAAATAAGCCACAACGCAGAAAAATCTTCTTATTTACAACATCCATCGACGGAAGACAGTTAATAGATAAACACACTGATATTCCAGAGATTACCACACTGATTACTATAACCGACAAAACGCCAACTACCCCTCGTTCTGCCACGTTATACAAACCATACATCAACAATGATGCGACAAACAATGCACGCAGAAACCAAAGCGGCCCATTTGTAAATCTTGTCACATGTCCCACCCACATCGAAAACCGCGTGAGACCATCATATGACCACGGTTGCCAAGGCACCGACATAATTATTATTGCCCCCAGAGGTGCGAACACAAGAATTGGAACAACCAACATTCGGAACTTACGCCAAAAAAAATCGCTGAAAGAGCCATAGTTCTTAAAAAACATTCCGGATAGAAAAAAATACAACGGCATCCGACCTGACAGCATCATCCAAAAGAAATTACTTCCAAAGTCGACATAGCGCATTACTCCGCTGTGGTTCATCACCACGAGGATAATGCATATGCCCTTCATCAGGTCTATATATTCAATACGCTTCTTGGATTCCATTTTTGAGGGGCTTATTGTAAGGCTGGGCGCAGGCCCAGGGAACATAGCGCACGCACAGCCATATGACGGCCGGCATAACGGCGAGTACTATCAGAAGAGCCATCCACGGCGAGAGACCATAGCCGCGAAGCGCTGTCACCAACGGATAATGAGTCACGAGCACCACTATAGAGTAGCGCCCCATGTAGCTGACATAAGGCAGCCGTTGCAGCAAAAATGACACGGCCCACACAAAAAGAATTGTCAGCACCGGGCACAGCACTATTGACAACGCAGAAGAATAGAACGTCAGAGAGTGCCATAGGCAGACACCTACATCTATCATCGAACCGGTGCATAAGGATAGCAACATAACCACAATTGCAGCCACAACCGCCCTGCGGCTGGAACGCCTCAACCGCAGCAAGCCGAGACGCACTGCTAAATGTCCCGCGACCAAAAATGGCAATAGAGCCATAGCGTTGAAGATACCGCAACGAATGACTATTTTCTGTCCTATATCATCCATCGTCGGCAAAAAATCAATGGAAAAATATATTGTCAGCACCGAGGCGGCAACACTGACAGCAAAAGCAGCCACAAGGCCACATACGCCGCGTTCAGCCATACGATGCAGGCCATACATCATCAGTGATCCAACAAACAACGCCCGCAGAAACCATAACGGGCCATTTGTAAACACGGTCATATAGGAAAGCCACCGAGAGGGCCTGGTGATATTGTCCAGCGACCACTGCGTCCACGGCACGGTCTGCATGAACAGGCCACCCAATGGGGCAAACACAAGTATGGGCACAACCAACATCCGAAATTTACGCCGAAAGAATGTACCAAACGAGCCATACCGTTTGAAAAACAGACCGGACAGAAGAAAATAAAGCGGCATACGGCCTGAAAACAAAAGCATAAAAGCGCCTCCTCCGAATTTCAGTTCAGACAGCACCCCGCTATGAGTCATCACAACGAGGATGATGCAGATGCCCTTCATCAGGTCTATGTACTCAATACGCTTCTTGGATTCCATTTTTGAGGGGCTTATTGTAAGGCAGGGCGCAGGCCCAGGGAATATAGCGCACGCACAGCCATATAACCAAAGGCATAACGGCGAGTACTATCAGAAGTACCGGCCACGGCGACAGGCCATAGCCGCGAAGCGCTGTCACCAATGGATAATGAGTCACGAGCACCACTAAGGAATATCGGCCCATGTAGTTCACATAAGGCACGCGTTGCAGCAAAAATGACACAGACCAAATGAAAACGGCAGTCAACACAGGGCACAGCACAAGCGACGGTACAGATGTGTCAAACACAAGAAAATACCACGAGACCACGCCGGGATCAATCACAGCACAAGCCACACCGGAAAATAAGGCCAGAACAGCAGCCATCCATGTCGTCCTGCGATTACGGCGATTCAGCGTCAAAACTCCGAGCCGTATTGCCACATGACCCGCGAGCAGGAAAGGCAGAAGCGCCAGTGCATTGAAAATGCCACAGCGAAGCACCAGCTTGTACGCGGCATCGCTCATAGTCGGCAGCATGTCTACGGAAAACACTATTGTCAGAGCCGACGCTGTCACACAGACAATGGCCGACGCTGCAATGCCACGGACGCCGCGTTCACAAAGACAATGCAGGCCGTACATAATCAGCGACCCGATGAACAAGGCTCGCAGGAACCACAGCGGCATATTGGTGTACGAAGTAAGATACGCCACCCACTGCGCGGGGCGCATTATATTCTCCAGCGACCACTGCGTCCACGGCACAGTCTGCATGAACAGGCCGCCCAACGGAGCAAACACAAGTATAGGGATCACGAGCATCCGAAATTTGTGCCAAAAGAATGTGCCGAACGAGCCGTAACGCTTGAAAAACAGCCCCGACAGCAGAAAATACAGCGGCATACTGCCTGCGAACAGCACATTGATGATGCTGAGTTCAGGCCGCAAATCGCGCATCGCCCCGCAATGGTTCATAACCACGAGGATGATGCATATACCCTTCATCAAGTCTATGTACTCAATCCTCTTTTCAGACTCCATCGTATCGTTTTTTCACCGAAAATGAACGGAACAAGGCGTTCGCACGCATACATAGCCACGGGAAGAGCCCCAAGCATAAGCAGCCCGGCTTGATCTCTGTCACATCCGAGCCACGCTATAAACGCAAGCAATATTAAATAATGAAGCACCAGCACCTGCATGGTGCGCCGCCCGAGAGCCGCCAGCGGCCGGAATCCGCGCAGCATACATGCCAGCGCCCATATTGCAACTATACCCAGTATGGCGCATGCCGTGACTATCGTCCAGGTCTCGCCGGTCTCCTGATAATGCCACCGCATACGGCCCGGATTGAGGATACAGGCTGCCGCAAGCGACACAACAAATACGCCGAGGGCAACCACACGCGAAGGCTGAAAATTTTTCAGCCACACGGAGCACATATGGCCCAGCCACATATACATCACCATCGACGCCGCCTCATGAATACCGAGATTGCGCAACGGCCAGTCAGTGCCGAACGACACCACGATCCACGACATGGCCGCGAAAACCGCCATAACAGCCGTCTGCCACACTATACCGGCCGGAAGCCACGCTGCACATCTGGCTAAAATAATAGCGAAAAACAGCGCCCGCAGAAAATACAGCGGCGTATTGGGGCCGATAAACAGCCAACGATGCAACTCACCGACACTCACGGGAGGAGAGTCCATCAAGGCGGAAACAGTCACACCTGACACAATGGCAAATACCAGCCACGGCACCAGCAGACGCCTGGCACTGTGCACGGCCACCGTGCCTATGCCACGGCCCACCGGCAGAAAAAGTCCCGACACGAAGAAGAACATCGGCATGTTCATGCACAGATATACGCGCGTCAGCACATGCGTATCGGCATCAGGCAGCCAGAAGCAATGCTGCATCACTACCAGAATGATGCACAGGCCTTTCATTATATCAGGGACATCGAGCCGGGTCTTTTTCTCCATCGCACTGCAAAATTACACATAATTGCGCATACACACGGACAGTTAGACGTTAAAAATCACTGCGGCGGCGAATGCGCCAGAAGCCCCGTTAACACCCATTAACATTTATACGTACTACACTTGCTATTTTTTGCGTAATTTTGTGACTAAATACGCTGAATATGGCACAGAATGCAGACGGACCCATACGCATCGACCTCCGCCGGGTGCTCGCCGAGCGCCTCGGGCGCTGGAACGCACTCGTGCCCGGATGGTTGCGCCGCAAGGCCGAACGCATCATCTGCCAGGACCGCCTCAACGCCCTGCTGGAGCACAACTATCCGAAGCGCGGGGCCGACTTCTGCCGCGGCGTATTAAGCGAACTCAACGTAAGCGTGGAACTGCGTGGCACCGACCGTCTGCCCTCGCGCCACGACACCCGGGTGCTCTTCGTGTGCAATCATCCCCTCGGCGGCCTTGACGGCATGGCCCTGATTGCCTGCCTGAGCGACTACTTCGGGCGTCAGCTTCAGGTGGTGGTCAACGACCTGCTCATGGCCGTAGAGCCGCTGCGCGACTGCTTCGTGCCCGTCAACAAGCACGGCGCGCAGAGCCGTCATGCAGCCAGCACTCTGGAGACTGTCATGGCCTCCGACGCCCCAGTGCTGATGTTTCCGGCGGGACTTTGCTCCCGGCAGGCCGACGACGGCACCGTGGCCGACCTGCGCTGGAACAAGATGTTTCTGCGTAAAGCCATAGACTACCGCCGCGACGTCGTGCCCCTCTACTTCGACGGCCGCAACAGCGATTCTTTCTACCGCGCAGCCCGCAGGCGCGTGCGTTCGGGACTGCGCTTCAATCTCGAGATGCTGCTGCTCCCGCGCGAGGTCTTCGCCAGCAGCGGCAGCCATTTCAGCGTCACCTGCGGCCGCATCATTCCCTGGCAGCAGCTGGGCAAGCCATGCGAGGCCGAGGCTGCTCGCATCCGTCAAATCGTGTACAACATACCATCATGGACAAGATAATCGAGCCGGTTGACCCGTCGCTTATAGAACGCGAGCTCACCCCCGAGCGCTTCCTGCGCCATACCAACAAGGGGGGCAATCTGCTCTACGTTGTCGACGCGCACAACGCTCCCGCCACGATGCGCGAGATAGGGCGTCTGCGCGAAATAGCATTCCGCACCGCCGGCGGAGGCACCGGGCGCGACTGCGACATCGACACCTACGACACCATGACCCCGCCGTGCCGTCAGCTCATAGTATGGGACCCGGAAAGCCGCCAGATACTGGGCGGCTACCGCTACATATGCGGCGCCGACATCCGCCGCGACAGCATGGGGCGGCCGCGCATCGCCACAAGCCATATGTTCGACTTCTCGCAGGAGTTCATCGACGACTATCTGCCACACACCATCGAGCTCGGCCGCAGCTTCGTGCGCCTGGAGTACCAGAGCACACGCGCCGGGGTAAAGGCCATATACGTACTCGACAACCTGTGGGACGGCCTCGGCTCCCTGACGGTGCTTCACCCCGAGCTGCGCTACCTCTTTGGCAAGGTGACGATGTATCCCAACTACACCCGCGAGTGCCGCGACCTGATACTCTACTTCCTGCACAAGCACTTCCCCGATCCCGACGGACTGGTGCGCCCGCGCCACCGGCTCGAGACAGACTGCGACGCCGACGCCATGCGACGCCTGTTCTGCGCCGAAGACTTCAAGGAAGACTACCGCATACTCAATGCCGAGATACGCCGCCGCGGCGACAACATCCCGCCGCTGGTCAACGCCTACATGAACCTCTCGCCCACGATGCGCATGTTCGGCACCGCCGTCAACGACGAGTTCGGTGACGTGGAAGAAAGCGGAATCCTTATCGCCGTCGACGAGATCCGGGAGGAGAAGAAACGCCGCCACATAGCCACCTACCTCGAACAGAGCATACTATGATACCGAAGATCATTCATTACTGCTGGTTCGGGGGCGCGCCGTTGCCTCCTCTTGCCGAGCGCTGCATAGCTTCGTGGCGCCGGTACTTCCCCGACTGGGAAATACGACGCTGGGACGAGAGCAACTACGACGTCCGCGCAACACCCTACATCTCCGAGGCCTACGACATGCGCAAGTACGCTTTCGTCAGCGACGTCGCGCGCTTCGAAGTGCTGTACCGTTACGGCGGCGTCTACTTCGACACAGACGTGGAGGTGCTCCGCAACTTTGACGACGTACTCGTCCGAGGGCCTTTTATGGGTCAGGAAGACAGCAATGTCGCTCCGGGACTCGGCATGGCCGCAGAAGCAGGAATGCCCTTTCTTAAAGAATTGCTGGAACATTATCATGGGCTTCACTTCGCCGACGGTAAAGGCCGGATTCTGGACGGGACCGTAGTGACACACACCACGTCAATGCTTCTGCCCCACGGCTATGAGTGCCGCCCGGGCATGCAGCAGGTCGCCGGCTTCACCATCTATCCTGAGAGCTGGTTCAACCCCATCGACCGCTTCAGCAAGCAACTTCACATCGGCCCTGATACCCACAGCATCCACCACTATGCGGCATCGTGGACTTCGCCATGGCATCGTTTCAAGAAACGTGTGCAGAATGCCCTCGGACCCGGTGTGTCGCAATGGGTCATCAACGCGAAGCGGCGTGCAAAGCGTCTGCTCGGTGTTTCCTGATCAGCTGCCAGGAGTTGACGCTGTTGTGCCACGCCACGTAGGCGGCAGGGCCGACAGAAGCCAAAGGATGCAGATAGGTCAGAGCCAGCCACACGGCCAGCACCGTATTCTTCTGTCCCAGACACTGGCCGCCCGTCACACGGTCGGCATAGCGGTGCCCCACCCTGCGTCCGAGCCGGAACTGCGCGAGGCACAGCACTAACGAGCCCAGCGCCAGCGCCACAATCTGCACTATGTGGCCGGGATCGAAGTTTCGGATAATGAAGCTCACCGAATTTCCCACCACTATAAATAACGCCAGCGCCCACATGTAGAACGACAGCGACTGGTTTCGCGCCAGACCGTCGTGCACGCGCCGCAGGCTGTAGCGTAGAATCAGCGCCGTAATTATAGGAAGTATGAGCAGCGGCATCACACTGGAGCAGATACGGCTGAACGACTCCGCGAAAGACATCTCGGGATGGTCGCCTACGGCGGCGAGCACTACCGGACCAACCACAGCCACGACGATGTTGCACAGCAGCGAATACGTCGCCACATGCGCTATGCTGCCTCCGAGCATACCCGTGATGACCGGCGCCGCCGTTGCCGTCGGCACAAAAACGCAGATGAACAGTCCGGTAGCCACCACGTGGTCCACAGGCAACAGCACACCCAACACAGCAAAAGCCAGCAACAGCTGCACCGCAAGCAGCACAAGCTGAAAACGACCGATACGGAACGCCCGCGGTTCTATGCGGCAGTAGGTCACCGTCAACATGCAGAAAATAAGTATGGGCGAAAGGAAACCCAGATAATGTATCCACTTATAGAAAACTACGCCGCCCAGCATAGCTATAGGCAGCATCCAATCTTTAAGTTTCTGACGTGTAATAATCATGTTACTACTCAATTTCCTTCAGATAATGGCACATCGCGGCGAACATGAACGCGTTGCTCCAGCGCATATAGCTGATGCGCGATGAAATTCCCTTCTTTAGCTGATAATAGAAATAGCCCTCGGGGGCCTGCATATGGTCCAGCGTCCAGCGCATCACGCGTTCGACCAGCTCGCGGTTGGCGCCGAACGCGCCCAGGCGCGACAGCGTGACGAACAGCTGCCCCGGGCAGTGTATGTCGACCGGATAAGTGCGGTCGTGATAATATTTGGGAGTGCCGTCGGGCAGAAAGAATGTATCGAGATAGTAGCGCAGCCCGCGGTCCAGTGCGTCGCGGAATTCCTCGCCGTCCGGAGCGAACTCGCAGTATGTGGCGAGCGCGTCAAGGTTATAGCCCGTATGGAAAGAGTCTTTCCAGCCCGTCACCGGCTTGACGCCGTAGGTCCATGAGCCATCGGGCTGCTGCATGGAGCAGGCGGCCGCCACTGAAGCCCTGGCCGTGCGCAGGAGCTCGCCGTCAGGATCGCCGCCATACTTGCGGCACAGCATGAGCAGCCGGCTGCCCAGTAGCGACGCATTGTAGATGGTATCGTTGCCCGGCATCCGCGAGTAACTCAGCAGTTCCCCGGCGCCGGCAGGGGTGCGGTGCAGGTCGCGCAGCACGAACTGCGCTGAGCTTAGCGCCGCGTCGCGGAAGTCGGCGCGGCCCGTTATGTCGTAAGCCTCAAACAAGGCCGAAGCGCAGAACTGCGTAGCCACCACGGTAGGCTCTCCCGCCGGAAAAAGAAATTCGCGGCGGCATTGCCACGGGAAATTATAGCCCCATGCGGCGCCGCTGAAGCCTGGCGTTGCCATGCGCAGCAGCAGCTCGCTCAGCTCATTGATGCGGGGCAAAGCACCTTCCGCAAGTTTTCCGCCCATGCCGTGCAGCAGGCAGTATCCGTGCAGAAATAGTCCTATAGCCTTGGCGTTGTGTTGTTTGGGTACAAGCAGCAGGCGGCGCATATTCAGCGGCGACCGCTTGAAGAGCTGAATCCACACCAGGCGCGCTACTGCCGAACGCCCCACGAGAGGCATAGCCCTGAACACACGGGAGTTCAACCCGTCGTAAGGGTCCCAGCCCGCAAAATTCTCGCGCTCGCAGTATTCTCTCAGCCGAAGAAAAGCCGCCCGCACCAAATCTGTATCTGTAGCTGTGTGCATTTCAATCGATCATTTCAGTCAACAACGAAAAATCGCACTCCGACACATATTCCCGTTCTATCCGCGGCATCCCGACGGCACGCTCCACAGCATCAGCCAGAGCATCGGCATCGTGCGCCACAATCTGTGCATTCGGCAGTTCCGCGACCTGTTCCGAACCGGAGAACCGTGTGCACACTATCGGCATGCCGAAAACGCGCGCCTCGGCCACCGCAATGCAGTATCCCTCATGAAGGGAAGGCTGTACATATACGTCGGCTCCGCGCATCAGCGGATACGGGTTGCGCAACGCACCCTCGAAGTGAACGCAATCGGTGAGGCCGAGACGGGCCACTTCGCGGCGACACCGGGCGAGCATATCGCCTTCGCCCACAAAATACCAGTCGAAGCGCACACCGCGGTTGTGCAGGCGTACGGCAGCCTCGACAGCGAGCATCTGTCCTTTCTCGCTCGTCACACGCCCTACGGTGCAAAGCACAGCACGGCCCGGGCGGCGCGACACATCATAATCCGCCGACAGATTACGCACGTGCGCCGGGTCGACTATATTATGGAACACGCGGCAACGGGCGCCGAATTCCGGGAACATCCTGACGAAATGGTCGCGGCTGCTTTCAGCCACGATGAACACGCGGTCGAGACGCGGATAGACGCGGCGCACGGAGCGCCTGTTGATGTAGCATCGCTCCACGTCGAAGTGAATCCACCCGGCCCGCCTGTCGGCGTTGATGTGTTCACCTACGTACCAGTCGAGCAGCTCGTTAGGCCCCTGATAGGCCACAGCTATGTCGAAATGCTCCGTAAGGTGTTTCTCTCGGCGCAACACCCGGGAATAGTACGGCACGAGGGTGCCGCGAAATTTGGCGGCGAGATAGCTTATACGGTCGGCCATCGAGCCGCAGGCAAGAGGCCGGCTCAGGCGGTCATAGTTACGCTCTATGTCGCGCAAAACATGGACTGGCACGTCCTGCGGAATTTCGTCCATCAGTTCACCCATCCCACGCTCCAGCGCCACATGAGGCTCAAAGCAGTCGCGCGGCAACGCGCGAAGCAGCGCTATGAGCGAGCGCTCCACGCCTCCCATATGCATATAGTTGATACAAAAGAGAATACGGATGCGTTTCATAGCTTTATTTTGGAACGTATCGCAGCCTTGGCCTCGGGCGGCAGCATGAACAGCCAGCTCATGGCACACAGAAGCACAGTGGAGAGCATCAGCGTGACTGCAAGGCGCAACCACTCTCCGGGAATAAGCGCGGCGACGAGGGCGGTAAGCACAAATGCCGCGGAAATCACCACGCCGGGCAGCAGCACCCCGCGCCACCAGAAGCGGAACACGGAAAAGGCCGCCAGCTGATGCTTGAGTATAAGAGTATCAACCAACAGAATAACAAGCACTGCCACCGTGTGCACCACATAAACTACCGATGGACGGCCGGTCCACACCAGCAGCGCCCACATGACCGGCAACTCCAGCAGATATAGCGTACCGGATATGAAACTGATGGCAGCCACGCGCCCTGTGGCGTGAATGCCTATGGCGACAACGGAGATGAGAAGTTCGCCGCAGGAAGCCACAAGCCCTATACGGCAGAGAACGGCCGTATAGGGCGGAACGTTCTTAAGCCACAGCCCCAGGAGTGTATCCATTTCGATGATGGCCGGTACCACTATCAGAGCCATGAGAAGAAACGAATAACGCGCCGCATTGTAGAGGAGCGTGAGCATGTGGCCGAACGCCCCGGCGGCGTACTCTTTCACAATCTGCGGACGGAAAGCCATCACTACGGTTGAAGCGAAAGAGGTGATGGTGGCTGTAACCGTGAGCGTCAGGTTGCCGGCAGCATTGAGCACGGCTCCCCCGAAACGGTTGAGCACAACCACTACGCCCTGCACACGCAGCGTGAAACACAGATTGCCGTACACATCCCAGCCGCAGAATCGCAGCATGGCGCGCAGCGTGTCGCGGTGGGTGGCACGCACCGTGCGGCATTCGGCAAAATTGCGCCGCGCATACACGACAAAGCAGGCGGTCACAGCCAAAGCGGCCACCGCCATCAGCAAAGCATAGCCTGCAAGGCTGTCGGCGGTGGCGAAGAGCGCGATGCCGAGGGCGGCAAGCAGCTTCAGCACCACGTTGACGAAAGAAATAACGGCATAGGCGCCCATATGCTCGTGCGATATAATGGCTGCCGAATACGGCACCTGCACGACAGCGGCAAGCGTCGCAAGTATTGACAGCTGATATGTGATGTTTGCGGCCATCATACGCGCAGGCGCGATGACGAGCTGCGTGTTTACGTACCACAGTCCGACGGTCTCGGCCAGCACGAACACGCCCAGGCCGAGCCAGAGGTGCAGCCGCAGTGCCGAACCAAAGGTAAGACGCAGACGCTCGTGGTCGGCAAGACCCAGTTCATAACTTATGAAGCGCGAGGTGGCGCCACTCATGGTGCCGTTCAGGAAACTCAGGATGGTGACAATGCCTCCCACCACGCCGTAGATGCCGAAATTCTCTACGCCAAGGCGTTCCAGCACCACGCGCGACGTGTAGAGCGAAATCCACACCGTCACGAGCATGCGCCCGTAGAGGTAGAGCGTGTTGCGGGCTATGCGGCGGTCGTCAGCGTTCATCGTCGTCGCTTTTAGCAGAGAGTATGGGCACGGCAATCGCCACGGCCGCAAGCATCTGTCCCTGACATGTGACGAGACCTTCAAATCCGCCCATCCCCATCAGCACAAAAAAGAGAAGTACCGAAAGGAAGTAGAGGGAATGTTTCATACGCCTTATCACCCAGAAGTTATACACGAAATACAGTATGTGCACAAAAAGGCCTATCCAGCCTATGGCTACCAACACTCGGAGCACGACAATCTCAATGTCTCCTGCCACAAAAAGATTGAAGCTCCAGTCGTTCACATACTCACTGTCCACAATATATTTCGGACAATCCGTCTCGAATTTATCAAGAAAGCCAAGGCCATGCCACTGGTATCCGAGTTTGTAAAGAAGCTCGAGATTGGGGATAGCCTGGGCCAGGCGTCCGGATCCGAATTCAGCGAGGTCGACATCATCGGCCGCTTCCGACACATCCACAAACTGCTGCACAGACGAGTAGATGCGCATAGGAGTGACGTAATCGCCATTATAGTTGTAGCTGCCCATCGCGCCGTCGACGATGTAGAGGGCCAGGCCGGCAGCAAGAGCTATTGACATATAAGTCACGGCTTTCCTGACGGACGGCTGAAAGCACAGATATATCACGACAAGCGAAGCCATAAACGTGAACGTCTGCGTGGCGCCTATCGAAAGCACCACCACGGCCCACTGCCACAGGCGAAGGCGGTACTGCCGCGCGAGAGGCAGTATAAGCATGCACATGATGTAGAGGCCCGGCGGATACTTACGTATAAAGTTACCGCTGAGAGGCATCCAGTTGAGACTGTCGAAAGTGGATACGCCTGACCAGGAGAATGTCTTTGGCACAAAAAGATAGCCACAGATCACGAATGCATCCAGAATGTAGAACACACAGCATGTGAACACATAAGGAAACAACGTCCGCACAAAGTCATCGTAGCTGAACTTTCTGCCGGCGAAGACGGCGGGAGGCACCATAAAGAAAATGAATGCCAGATACAGCACGTAAATTTTCTTCTGAATGCGGAACGACTCGTCGTTATAGATTACGAGGGCCAGCAGAATAAGAGCATAGACACACCATGCAGCCACGAGTTTCCTCATCACGGGCGACTTGCGCAGGACAAAGGCGCATAAAACACCCAGCGGCAAAGCCAGATACCCGAGATTAATCACCGTGGCCGACGGGTCGAGAAACCCATAGCCGCCGATGACGAGGACGAGCTGAATCAGAAAGTCATAACGGCTGTGGCGCCAGCTGCGCGCCATGATGAATATCAGCGGCAGAACAGCCGGGTAGAACGAGAGGCCGAATGCGGCCAGCGAGAGCATGAAAGCCACTGTCCACGGCCAGGAGCCGGGGAGCGCCGTCAGGTAAGGGCGCGATTCGTCGCGTTCGGCCTGTGCGGCGGCTACTTCAGAGATTTTGGCAGCGGCTGCATCCATCATTTTTCTCCGTAGCCGTAGGAACGGCGTGCCGGAGCGCCGTTTACGGCTATCGACAACTTTTTCAGTCGTTTTTGCTCGTTGATTTCATCGGCCAGACGCAGCTCGGTCAGCGACGTACGGTTCAGACGTATAACGAATATGCTGGCGTCGGCGATGCGGTCGAGCGAGAAAGTATCGCTGACGCGGCCGACGGGTGCGGTATCCACAATGATGAAATCGTAGAGTCCGCGCAACTGTTGCATCAGCGCGTCGAGGCGTGGCGATGTGAGCAGCTCCGAGGGATTCGGCGGCACGGGACCTGCCACAATAACATCGAGGCCTTCGGTTCCCGGCACATGTTCTATGAGCTGCGACACCTTTATCTCCGCGTTCGACAGATACTGCGTGAGGCCGAAGCGCGGGTCGAGGTCAAGATACTGGGCGAGACGTGGCTTGCGCACGTCCATGCCTATGATCAGCACCTTCTTGCCCATAATCGCCAGCGATGCGGCAAGATTGACTGCAACGAAGCTCTTGCCGTCGCCCGGCACAGCCGAGGTGACGAGCACGACCTTCTCCAGCGGAGGCGTGATGACGAAGAGAAGGTTGCTGCGCATCAGGCGGAACAGCTCGGCCGTGCTGCTGGTCTCGGCCTTATCCACAACAAGATGTTTGCCCGAACGTGATATGCTTATTTCTCCAAGGATAGGCACGTCGGTCGCGTTCTCCACGTCGGCGCGGGTCTCCGCACGGTTGAGGATGAGACGGCGCAGATACAGCGCCACAGGAGGCATGCACATACCAAGTATAAGACATATGAGCAATATCGACATCCTGCCCATACCCAGAGGACGCCTGAGGGTGTAGGCCTCGTCCACTACCATACCTTTAGGAGTGGCGTTGGCCAGCATTATCGCAGTCTCTTCCTGACGCTGAAGCAAATAGAGATAAATCTCCTGCTTGATTTTACGCTGTCGCTCCTTATCGATGAACGCACGCTCCTGAGCCGGCACATTTCCCAGACGTCCCATGGTGCCGCCGAGTTTGGAGCGCAGGTCGCGCACGGAAGCCTCGCCGGCCATGTAGACGCGGCGCAGGGAGGTGGCGACGTTCTCACGCATGGCGTCAATCTGCTGGTCGAGACGCTTAAGGGCCACATTGCCGGCCTTGGCGTTGGATGCGAGCTGCATGCGGCGGAGCACCAGCTCGTTGTACTTGCCGATGGCCTCTTGCAGACCGTCGTTTTTGATAGCGGGTGCCGGAATCAGTTCGTAGGCATTGCCGGGATCGCGCACGTAGTCGGCTGTCATTTTCAGCACCTGGTTCTCCACTTCGGCCCTTATGAGTTCCTCCTCTATCTTGCCGCGCTTCTCAGTCTGATAGACGGCTTCGGCCTCAACATCAATGATGCCCTGCTCCTGCTTGTATTTCTGGATGTCGATTTCGGCCGAGCCGAGGTCTCCCTCAAGCAGCGCAAGGCGCTCGTTCAGGAAGTCGCGCGTCTTCATGGCCTGGAGGTTTTTCTCCTCGATGCCGCGTATGTTGTATTGCCGCACCATCTCGTTGAGCAGACGCTCTCCCTGTGCGGGATACGGCGTGTTGATACCCAGCGAGATCACATTGGCGCGCTTGCTGGCGATTTCCACACTGAGGTTTTCGGCCAGTTCCTCCGCGGCGGCATGATCGCCGGAGAGCGTGACTACGGTAGTCACGCCGTCCTCGCGTGGGAATGCATCGGTGGGCCTTACGGTAAATTTCCCGAAAGGAGTGTCGAAAGTGTGCGGCAGCTTCACTTTCTCGTTCTTGAACAGCTTCTTGCCGTCGGCGCTGAAAGTGACCTCTGCGCTGCGGTCGGGCCGTGCCTTGACCTTGAACGCGAGCGACGTCTTGAGCGTATCGAACATTTCTGCCGGGGCGTCCACCTCGACAGGAAAATTCTCGAATTCCTCGACAGCCCGCATGAAGCCCAGACGTACGAAGTGGCGGCAGTTGAGGCCCATCTCGCGCACAGTCTTACGGTAGATGGAATGGGCCGACAGCACGTAGTATTCATCGTCGACGGAGCCCTTGGCCCCGAACAGGCTGCCGAGAGCCGCCATGCCGGAACCGCCCGCGGCGTTGAGGGGTGAATCATCCTTCTGCGCTATGAGCACGGTAGCCCGCACGGCGTACTGCGTCTTCTTAATGCGCGTGTACATTATGCCGATGCCGAGAAAGAACACCAGCGAAACAACAAACCAGGGCCAGTGGCGCAGATAGTCACCCAGAAGACCCTTCACATCTATAAATTCCGAATTTTTCTTTGCCATGGCACAATTACTTGATGGCGAGCGCGATGACGAGAGAAGCCACCACGGATGAAGCGCTGACGACAGTAGATATGACCGACAGCTTGTATGCGTTGTTCTGGTTGTACTTGGAGTTGTCCTGCCGCACCTTGTTGGGCTCTACGTAGACGTAGTCGTTCTGCTGCATATAGAAATACGGCGACGACAGCACGTCGGTGGAGTTGAGGTTCAGACGATGGTAGACACGCTTGCCGTTCTCCTCGCGGATGAGCAGCACATTGCTGCGTTCGCCGTAGGGAGTCAGGTCGCCGGCATCGCCAAGCGCGTCAAGCACGCTGTAACGGTTGCGGTTGACGCGTATCTTACCCGGCTTCAGCACCTCGCCGGCCACCACGACATCGAAGTTGGCGATGCGCACGGTCACGATCGGTTTCTCGAGATATTCCGACAGGCGCTTGGTGAGCAGTTTCTGAAGCTGCTCCACGTCCATACCGGCCACATGCAGGCGTCCCACCTCCGGGAATACGATGTATCCGTCGGTGTCGACATTATATGTCTGCAACTGCGTGCCTGTCGACATCGAGGACAGCGAGCCGCGCGTATAGTCGGTGGAGCCGGCCACATTCACATTGCCGGGATTGTAGAACGGCAGATTGAATGGAGCTGCAGCGTTAGGGTCGACGGAATTTACAGTAATGAGCAATTCGTCGTCCGGCTTGATTTTGGTGAGGTAATCGCCCGCCTCCACACCTTCGGCAGACATGGTTTCAATATCGGAGAAATACGGCAGGGCGGCCTTATTTGTCGCGCACGACGACAACAGCACAGCACCTACCAGCATGAATGACAGTACAGTACGATTCATTCCTTGGAGATAGATTTCAGTATACTACTCTACTAACGGAACCTGCACACATTTATTGTGCGCCACAGCGAAATTACAGCCTCAGCCGCGGCGGGCAGTCAGGAATTCGTCAAGGCTGACGCTGTCGCCGAGGGCGAACTTGCGGCGCAGCCGGTAGCGCGCACTGTTGACGCTGGCACGCGATATGCCCATGTATACCGACACTTCCTCCGTGGTATGGCGCAGATACAGGAGCATGCACAGCAGCTCGTCGTTGGCTGTAAGCTGCGGATACTCCCCGCGCAGCTCGGATATAAAGTTAGGATACAGCACATTGAACGCACGCCGGAAGCGTCCCTGCGCCTCACCGATAATCAGCTGTGGAGTAGAAAGAATCTCTACATTGCCGTTAATCCTCGCCGACAGGTTCGCCTCCAGCGACTGCACCCGGTCGAGCACGTCGGCATGTGAGTCGCTCAATGCCTTTATTTCGCATTCCTGCTGCATGTTTTGTCTTGCCGTACGCCGGTAGCGGCGCACCAGGGCAATCATGACAATTGCAAGGATTATGGCTGCGAGCACCGATATGGCTACGACCATTCGCGCCTCGCGGCGTTCCGACAGCAACTGACGCCTGAGCTGCTCGTTTCTGGCTTTCTGCACTTCGCTGCGGAATCTGACCGAGGCACCTATGGCGTTGGCGTCGGAGCGCGCACGGAACACAGAATCGCGCACAGCGTCATATTCCGGAAACACATCGCCCACCTTGTCCCACATGCGCAGCCGCGCATACTCCTCCATAAGGGCATTGAGCGCATAGCTCAGCATCTCGATGTCATCCTGTTCGCGGAATTCACCGAGCATCTTTTCCATCATGCCGAGGCCTTTCTCATGCCGTCCCAGCAGACTGTAGCCCAGACCGAGGGAGAAATAGTGCGCGGCCGAGTCGGCACCCTCGTAACGCAGGGAGTTCTCAAGCATCGCAACTGCACGGCGCACCGAGTCAGGCCTGTCCTTGTAGGTCTCCAGCATGAAATACGCCTTTTCTCCGTTTGCACGGGCACGCAGCATGTCCTTGTCGGCATTCGTGCGATAACGGTCTATGGCGTCGATAGCCATGTCATAGCAGCGCATTGCGTCGGCCACGCGTCCCTCCGACTGGTAGAACACCGACCTGAACTTATATATATCGCTCAGCATGATACCGCCCTGCCGCCGGCTCTCGGCCAGCGCGCTGTCGCTGTACTCATAAGCCTCGTCCATGAGACCCAGCTGACCGTACAGCAGACTCAGGTCGCCGAAAAACTGGATAGTACCTTCTCCTCTCGGACGCTCTGGATGGCTCCGCAGGGAGTCCGAAGCCTCGAGATAGAAGTTCAGGGCGTCGCCATACTCACCTATAATATAATAAAAGAAACCCATCTGCTCGAGCACGGCCACTGGATCGTCGGCCGACTGTCCCCGGCGCATCTGCTCAACGGCACGCTGCTGCACGGGGATGAAGGAGTCGGCCGGCATTCCGTCGTTGTGCAGTTTCCACGCAAGATTTGTCAGCGAGCTGTCTCTCCCGGATGTTACAGAAGATTCGTGCGACGCACCCCCTCCGCATGAGAGAAGAATGACAGATGCAATGGCTGAAAGTGATATGTTTCGCATGGCATTTTCTATTTTCCTGCAAATATAATCAATTGTTAACAAAGATTTTACCCCCCCATCAATTTGCCACAAAAAGCGCCACAAATCTATCGTTCATCTATTGCATCTATTGCGCATATAGCATAACATTTTATACCTTTGCACCGCAAACAAACGAACGCGGCCATTCCCGCACCCAATCATTCCATATTTCCCACACAATGCTGAAACCACTCGTCACCTGCATAATGTTGTCATGTGCCGTCCTCGCCGGCACCGCACAGCGCATGGCCGTAAAGACCAATCTGCTTTACGATGCTGTGGCCTCCCCCAATATAGGCGTTGAAGCCGGAGTGGCACCACGATGGACAGTCGAGTTGTCAGGCAACTTCAACAACTGGGCTGTCAACCGCCACCTCTGGAAGCACTGGTTCGTGCAGCCCGAGGCGCGCTACTGGCTGTGCGAGCGTTTCGCCGGCCACTTCTTCGGCGCACATGCCATAGCCGGAGAATACAACTTCGGCAACATGAAAAATAGCTTCAAGATGCTCGGCAGCGACTTCAGCGGCCTCTCCGACAAGCGCTATCAGGGCTGGGCGGCAGGAATGGGCCTTGCCTACGGCTACTCATGGATTCTCAATCGCCATCTCAACCTTGAGGCAGAAATAGGTCTGGGATGGATCTACACACGCTACGACGTCTATCCCTGCGCAAACTGCGGCACACGCCTTGAGCGAAACAAGGCACACAACTACGTCGGTCCCACCAAGGCCGCTGTCAACCTCATCTACACTTTCTGAATATGAAACAGATATTCCTATTCATAATATCGGCTGCATGTGCCCTGTCCGCAGGCGCACAGGCGCTGCCCGCACTCGGCATCAGCACCATGGCTGTGACCGCCGACACCTCTGAGGTGACACTGCGCATGACCGTCGACCCGGCAGCCCTGAGGCCCGGCGGCGACGGGGAGTTTATCATCACTCCCGTACTCCGCAGTGCCGACGGCGCATCGGCCGACACACTCCCCGCAGTAGTCGTGGCCGGACGCACCCGCTACTTCCGCGACCTCCGCAATCCCTCGGCCGTCCCCGCCGGAGCACGCCTGCTGCGCGCCGGAAGCCGCGAGACCCACACCTATTACGCCGCCGTGCCATTCTCCGAGACCATGCGCGCCAGCCGTCTCGACCTCGATGTGCGCCGGCGCGGATGCTGCGGCAGCACCGACACCCTCGCATCCACGCCCATAGCCGCCCTCGACCTGCAGGAGCAGCCGTTCTCGGCTCCGGAATTCGTGACTGACGTGCCCGTCGTGGCCGACGGCAAGACCGTCGAGCTGCACGGTTCCGCGCTGGTGAACTTCCGCGTCAACCGCACCGAAATCGACCCCGTGTACATGAACAACCCGGCCGAACTGGCTAAAATCATCGGCACAATCAGTCAGGCCCGCGAGATACCGGACGCCACCATAACGAGCATCACCATCCACGGCTTCGCTTCCCCCGAAGGCCGCTGGGACAACAACGTGCGCCTCGCCAAAGGACGCACCGAGACCCTCAAAGAGTACGTCAGGGGCCACTTCGGGCTCCCAGACTCCATTTTCGCCACCGCCTATACCCCTGAGGACTGGGGCGGCCTGCGCGACACCGTCGCCGTGCTCCAGCTCCCCGACAAGGAAGGACTGCTGGACATCATCAACAGCGACCTGGAGCCCGACGAGCGCGACAACACCCTGCGCAAAAAGTTTCCCGAGTCCTACTCATGGCTGCGGGAACACATCTATCCCTCCCTGCGCCACAGCGACTACGCCGTGCGCTACACCATACGCCAGTACACCGACCTCGACGAGATACGCCGCGTGATGCTCGAGCGACCGGCCAACCTCAGCCTGCATGAGTTCTACCTCCTCGCCGCATCCTATCCCGCAGGCAGCGAGCAAAGGGCCGACGTGCTCAGGCGCGCCTCGCGCGTTCACCCCGACGCTCCCGAATCGGTCTACCTGCGCGGCATGGAGGCAGCCTCACGCCACGACTACGCCGCCGCCCGCAGCCTCTTCGAGCAGGCCCGCAAGGCAGGCATAGCCGAGGCCGCTGAGGCAATCGCCTCCCTCGACGCCATGCACAGCGCCAAAGGCGTGACCTACCTCACCACCGACAAGAAATAACAATCTAATTATAAACCATTCAATTATTGCCAAATGAAACTTTTCAACAAACTCATGGCAGCGACGCTCATTCTGGGCATGGCTGCCTGCAGCAGCGATGACAACGGCGGCGGACAGGCTCCCGAAAAGCCGGGCAGCAACGACGTCATCTACTCCTCCATCGCATTCCGCATGCCGAAAAAGAAATCGCCCGCACGCTCCACAGAGAAGGATGGCGAAGAAGCAGGACAGACCTATGAGAACAACGTAGGCTCCATCCTCGTCGTGCTCGCCACCAAGGACACCGACAACAGCTACAAGTTCGTCACCTACGCCCTGAATGACGCGCCCCTGACCGACGCCGCTTCCTCCAAGCACACAATCGTGTTTCAGGACAAGGAAGCCCTCTACAACCTCGCCGGCGAGACCGGCGACGGCGAGACCGTCTACGTGTTCGCTTACTGCAACCCCACCCTCGAGCTCCGCACCAAGGTGGCCGGCACACTCAACGCCACATCCGGTGTCTACGAAGGCGGCATGGCCACCGGCGACACATTCACCGACCTGATCTGCGACACCAATATCGAGAACACCTGGAGCAAGAACGGCTTCCTCATGACAAGCATCGGCGAGGCCACAGGCGTACATAGCGTGAAGATGCCCTCCAAGGCCACGCTGCAGACCTACAACACCCCCGGCAACGCATTCCCCCTCGGCACGGTTGAGGTCATCCGCACAGCATGCCGCTTCGACTTCCGCGACGCTGCTCCCGAAGCCGACACCAAGCCCCTCACCTACACCGTCATCAACGAGGACGTGACTCCCAAGGTTGCTGTGGCCGACGTCAAGCTCACCCGCGTGGCTATGTTCAACCTCCGCAACGAGTTCTACTACCTGCCCCGCACCAAGGCGACCGCCGATGCCGCCGACATCACCCTCTGCCCCACATTCGACGGCATGGAGGATGGCTTCGTGATCTCCCCCGACGCCAACACCATCACCGAGAACCTGCCCGAAGTCATCGACCCCCTCAACCCCACCACATCCCTCAAGTGGGTCAGCCTCGAGGCTGTGCGCGGTCTTGACGAGGACAGCGACGACGGCTGGGGCGAAAGCGTGACTCCCGCCACCGACAAGGAAGGCTACCACATCTGGCGCTACGCCACCGAGAACACCACTGTTCCCGGCGCAGACCCCACTGCCGCCGCCACCACCGGCTACGTCTTCGAGTCTGAGATCATCGCTCCCGAAGACTTCGGCAACATCGGCGAGAACGGCGAGAAGCTCGTGATGTACCTCTACAACAACAAGCTCTATCCCAGCGCAATGGCTATTGCCAAGGAAATAGAGAACGTGCCCGTAAGCACCCTCGCCACCGCATTCGAGAACGCATTCAACCTCACCAAGGATGCCACCGGCAAGGTGACCGCCGCCGAGCCCAAGAGCGACGAAATCGTAGAGAACATGGGCTTCACCGCCTACAAGCCCAACACCGAAGGCAAGTATCTCGCTTACTACTTCGCATTCAACAAGCACAACGACGACGAAGACGTCACCACCTACGGCGACATGGAATTCGCTACCGTCCGCAACAACGTGTACAAGCTCGCCGTCACCTCCGTCAAGAAGTTCGGCACTTTCAAGCCCAACGAGGACGTAGAGGAATGGGACACCTATTTCACTCTCGACGTGAAAGTACGCAACTGGGTGGTTCGTATCAACAACCTTGAATTCTAAATGCTCACTCTCTCCATACAGCGCACAACGGCTGCCGCCCTCCTGGCGGCAGCCGCCATGGCGCTTTCAGGCTGCGGAAGCGTTTTCGACGACCTGGAGCCATGCCCCACGGCCGCCGAGATGCGCTTCGTCTACGAATATCACCTCGAACAAGGCAACGCATTCCCGGCACAGGTCGACTGCCTGACCCTGCACATCTACGACGCCGACGGACAGTTCGTGGAGACTCACGACGTCACGGGCCCCGAACTCGCCGACGAGAACTGGCGCATGCGCCTCGACCTCCCGGCCGGCCGGTACCACGCCGTGGCCTACGGAGGCATTGCCTGCGCCGACGCATCGTTCGCGCACGTGCCCGAGCCAGCCGACGGCTCCCGCTATACCGACATCAGCATGCAGCTGCTGTCCTCGCATGTGGGCAAACGCCTGCACGACCACTTCCACGGCGCGCTCGACTTCACCGTCAGCGACGGCACCGACGGCACCGACCGTGTGACGATGTACATGACGAAGACCACCAACCATCTGCGCGTGCTCCTTCAGAATCTTGACGGAACACCATGCGACGGACGCGACTTCGACATCACCGTCTCCGACGACAACTCCGTGCTCGACTGCCGCAACAACCCCGTGGCCGGACGTCCCGTTGTCTACAACACATGGACATCAGGCCAGCTCGTCATCGAGGACGACGACGCACGCGCGGGGGGCGCCGAGCCGGTCACCCTGGGCTATGCCGAACTGTCCACATCACGAATCATGATGGGAGGCCCTTCCAGAATCCGCATTTACAGCCACAAGGCCGGACGCGTCATCGCAGAGCTGCCGCTGGCGCTCTACCTCTCCATGGGCAAAAGCGATGCAGACCCCTGGGGCAGCCAGGAGTATCTTGACCGCTGCAGCCGCTGGAACCTCACCTTCTTCCTTGACCACAACAACAGCTGGCACAAAGCCTACATCGTCGTGAACGGCTGGACCGTACGCATCAATAACACCGACTTCTGAAACAACAACCATAATGCCCGGACGGCTGCACAGACATATCATCCGCTGCGCAGCGGCTCTCTTAGCCGCCGCGCTGACGCTGTGCGCCTCATGCTCTCGCTCAGCCGACGAGCCCACGCCGCCACACTCCGGACCGGGCACCGCCATGCTGCACATACAGATTGCGCTGGCAAACCCCACAGGCCCGTCGCGCGCCAATCCCGCCGACGATCCCCTTCCGGCCGACGACGGAGAAAAAATGCAGCTCCTGCGCATCATCATCCTCGACGGCAACGGCTACGCCGAGCACAACAGCCTCTGGGACCTGCGCTCCGCGCCCGACATCACCGCCACCGGACAGGCTTTCCCCGTACGGGCCAACGATACCAAGACAATAATATTCGTCGCCAACGAACACTCCGAATGCATGGACGGCGTGCGCGACGAACTCAGCGGCATCAACGCCGCCGTCGGCGAGAAAGTCGACCTCGACCGGCTCCACAGCCTCCTCCTTGACGCTCCCGTCACCTCTCCCCTTCCCATAAGCGCCGTGTACACATATCACATAGGGCCGGCCACTGCCTACAGGGCCACCTTCCTCATTCACCGCGCAGCCGTGAAGTACTCCTTCCGCATAACAAACAACGACAGCGACGAGCCTCACCGCGTAGACTACGTGGCCATCGACAACGCCGCCACCACACAATACCTCCTCCCCGACGCCGACTACACCGCCGACGACCAGACCGCGTGGAGCGCCTACCGCGTTCCCCCGACGGCCGGCGTCGAACAGCGCACCTACGGCGTGAACGCCGACATAGCCTACGGCAACACACTTGAGTTGCCGGCGATATATCTCCCCGAAGGACGTCCCGGCACCGATTCATATCATGCCGGCATCAGTGTCGACGGCAACTTCCTCGGATGGGCCGAGCTCCGGGACGAGAACGGCAACCCCATGACCGACCTGCCCCGCAACACCCACGTGGTGATTAACATCACGCTCAACCTCGAATACTCCGACTTCAAAATCAACTATACCGTATGCCCCTGGCAAACAGAAGAAATAGATATACCCGACTTCGACTGACGGCGCTATGGCTCACGGCTGCGGCCCTCATGATTCTGGCCGCATGCACCGACGACCGCATCGACACGCCCGCCGGCGGCGACTGCGAGGAAGGACTTCCGGCCACCGTCAGGCTCTCGCTCGACATCGACGGCGCTGCCGCCGTGTCGCGCGACGACATGCCCGAAGGGCTCGACCGGGCCGTCTCATCCCTCTGGCTCGGCATATACAATGCCACCACAGGCCTGCGCACCGGAACGATTTCCTTCAGCAACCTCAACCACAACGACGTGCACGTCCTCCACGACGTGGAAATCGAGACCTTGTCCGGCATGAGCTACATCGTAGGCGTGGCTAACTACACCCACCGCTACGCCGTCACCGACAATTCCGGCGACATCGTATCCATGGAGCAGGCGCTGACACAGGCCGACACCTACGAAAATTTCCGCAACATATCGGCAAGTTTCGACAATAAAGGCGGCGTCAACACCGACGCTCCCCTCAACGCCCTGCTCATGAGCGGCCACTACACCGACGACACCCACGCCGACGGCCGCCTGCCCGCACCCGCGCCGGTCAAAATAGCGCCGGGCATGAGCACTCCCCCCGGCGCCGTGCATCTGCGCCGCCTCATCTCGCAGGTACACTTCAACATCACATACAACACCGACAATATCGAGAGCTTCGACATCGTGTCGTGGCGTGTCGACGCATTGCCGGCATCGTCGTGGCTGGCCGAACGCCCCGACGACGCCTCCGACCCTCTCAACGCTCCCGACGTCCGCCCCGCCGCCGGCACACGCTTCGCGTCATCTCCCGACCTCACCGACGTGGTGAAGTCCGGCAACACCGTGGCCTTCGACTTCTGGCAGCTCGAAAACCGCCGCACGGGACTCACCCCCGGCGCCGGCTACAACAACGACAACGCCTACACCTACCGCCAGAAGGAATACAAGGCCGCCGACGGCAGCAACACCGGCATCTACTGCGCGCTCGTGCCCTCGACCGACGCAGCCGACCTCTCCAACAACAACGCCACCCGTGTCAGCATCACCGTCAACATGCGCATGAAGGTCGACGAGAACGGCAAACCCATCTCCGACCGCGACGACGTCCAGACACGTCTGGTGGAGGCGGTCTACACCGTCCACCTCGGCTACTGCGAGGGTGCCGACAATCTCAGCAAGGCAACCGACTTCCGCTGCCGGCGCAACACCCACTACACCTACAACGTCACAATCAACAATGTCAGCGACATCATCGTCGAGGCCAACTCCGGCGACGCCACGGGAGAGCGCAACCCCGCCGTCGAGGGCTTCGTCACCGACATTTCAGGCGAGCTGTACGAAGTAGACGCACACTACGCCGCCATGAACGTGTACCTGACGCAGGCCAACATCGACGACTTCCAGTACTACATCACGGCGCCGAAACTCGACGGCTCGGAAGCCGTCATCAACTCCATGCGTCCGGCCACCGTTCCGGCCGAAGGCAGCGACGACCGGCGCTACCTGACGTGGGTGGAATTCCGCAAGACAACAGCACAGAACACGCTGGCAGCCTACAAGCCCGCCTCCGACAGCGGCACATATCTGCTGCCTGAAATCAAAGGCAACACAAGCCTCTCTCCCGGATGGTACACCCTCTTCATCAACGAATACGTCTACGAGGACAAGGCCGACGAAACGGACTCGAACAACTGGCACCACTACGTCAACGTTCCGGACCGCAAGGTCTGGCTCAATGTCTCCGGCCAGGTGTCGCCCGACGGACAAAGTATCTACTACCAGTCGAAATACGCCGTATCGCAGGCCTCCATCCAGACCTACTACAACGACGGCTCAGACTCGGGCCTCGGCGTGGAACACGTCAACGAGACCTACGGCCTCAACCTCCGCAATACATTCAATCCGCACCGCAACTCATCCGGCACTGTACTAAACAAAAACACCACGCCGGGACGCAACGCCAACTCTGGCCGCTTCAACCTCGCGCAGTATCTCGTCGGCTCATCAGGCACAAGCCTCTCATGGACCGACGACAACCGCCGATGGTCGGCCTACGTGGACCAGACGGCGTCGCAGAGTGTCAACGCCATCAGCAATCAGGGCATCACCCGCGCCGCCGCCACCTACCCCCTGCCCGCGGTAAGTCTTCTGTCAAGCGGCAGCGAATACAGTATCTCCGGAGTCTCGGGCTATGACCCGGACCGGACCACGAATCCGAAGTACGTCGAAGCCATCGCAACATGCCTCGGACGCAACCGCGACCTCGACGGCGACGGCCGCATCAGCGCCGACGAAATCCGCTGGTTCGTACCGACTACTGCGCAGATTGTCCGCATAGTGCTGGGACGCCGCGCACTTGAGCATCCGCTGTTCGACCCCAAGGGCATCACTCAGCTGGAATCCACGCAGAACGGTCTGAACTCGAGCATGCTCATGTATTCGTCCGATGGAAAGATGGTTTGGCTCATGGAGGGTCTGTCGCAGTCGCAGTGGCGCGAATGGCCCGCATCGTGCGCCGCGCCATGGGACGTCCGCTGCGTACGCAATCTCGGCGGCAACCTTACCGTAATCAACACCACCAACGTAACCACACCCGCCTACCAGCGCCGCCCCGGCACCAACATTGTCGACCTGCTGTACTACGACCCTACGGCAATACGCCAGGAAGCATACCACGATGCCGCACGCCCCATGCCCGTACACCAGATCAACGACCAGCGCTACAACCGATGCTACAAGTCGTTTGAAGTTTTCGACTCCATCATCGGATTGAACGACCCGCGCCTCGGACTCTCGGGCAAGACCATAGAGTGGGCCGATTACCTCAGCTCCAACAACCCCTGCCGTGCGCTTGACTACACCGGCAAGACCGGCTGGCGCGTTCCCAATCAGAAGGAGCTAACCATCATAGGCATCCTGAACATGCACAACCTGAACGCGCTCTCAGGCAACACATTCCAGGTGTCATGTTCCTACTCCTACTTCGACACCCAAGGCTACGCCACGGGCTCCAACCCCGACGACCCGGACGGCACCGTGTCCTCCTACTACCGCTATCCCATGAAGATCATCACCTCCACAGGCCAGGCCACACAGTCGGAGCTGATGAACTCCGTCACCGTCAGCAACAACTATTACGGCGTGCGTTGCGTGCGCGATGTGGAATGATGCGTCTGCTGCTCTGCCATATCGCCCTGATGCTTGCCGCTGCCGCTTGCGCTCCCGCAGCGTCACGCCACGGCGCAGACCCGGCGCCGCGAGACGCCGCTGAAGAGAGCGTGCCCCTGCCGGCCGTACCCGGCGAGCTTACCGACCCGGCGGCACGCGCCGACTGGCTGTGTGCCCACTTCTGGGACAGCCTCGACATGTCCGACCGCAGCCGCAGCCTCGACACCGCCTACATGGAACAGAGCTTCGCCAACTTCGCCTCTGTGCTTCCCCTCGCATCCTCCGACGAGTCGCGCATGCGCGCGGTGGAGGCTGTTATGAGCCGGGCCGAAAGCGCCGGTGCCGATGTGCGCGACCGTCTGCTCGAAATCGCGCAGCTCTATCTCTACGAACCGGAATCGCCTGTGTACGACGAGAATCTGTACGCCTTTTTCGCCCGTTATGCCGCGGAGCATGTACCCCACCGGGCCGTGGCCGCCCGTGCGGCGCTCGACGACATTGCCCGCAACGCGCCCGGTACCCGCGCACCGGACATCCGCCTGATGCGTCCCGACGGCACTACCGGCCGGCTGCTGCGCGGCGCCTCCCGGCAGGCCGGAATCATACTATTCTTCTACGAGCCCGGCTGCGAGCGCTGCGCCGCAGCAAAGCGCCTGCTCGCAGGCGATGCAGTCGTCAGCCGCGCCGTGGCCGACGGTGCCCTGCGCGTGGTGATGGTATGTCTCGACGCCGACACCCACCGCAATGCATGGCTCCGGGATGCAGAAAGCCTGCCCCCCGGCTGGGAGACAGGCCTTGATGCTGACGGCGAAGCCGACGAAGGCTACACCGTGCGCGCCACGCCCTCGCTCTATCTGCTCCACCCCGACGGCACCGTTATCCTCAAGGACGCTCCGGCTCCCCTCCTCCTCCAGATGCTTGGAAGCCGCTAAATGCGGATGCTGACACAAACTCGGATTGCGGACGCACGCCCCGTGCAATGCAGTTCGAATAAGGTATTTCCCTCCTTGCGGATGGTAGCTTTCATTTTATCGAGCTGCAATGTACTGCGTATAATATAATTGTATGGCCGGAGGCCATAGATTTTGTTAACCGCGGGCACTTGTGCCCGTGGCAAGGAATCTCCCCACAAATTCAGCCCCGGAGGTGGCTGAATTTCATTCTTATAAATCTGTGTCTTTGCAGTTATGGTCAGGAGCCGGTTCAGCCACCGCCGGGGCTGAGCCAATAGATGGCCTCTGGCCATATGTACGCTATTTCACGCTACTGTCCGATAAAACGGGAACAACCCGCGCTCGTCGCGGGTTGAATCCGGTTAGCCGGTGGTTAAGGAGCGACCATAGGGAGCGACATACCACCGGTAACACCGCAAAAACGCATCAACCCGCCGGATGGCGGGTTGCACCACATATACAATTGCAATCTATAATGGGCCGTGCAACCCGCCATCCGGCAGGTTGATAAATTTTTGCGGGCATACCCCGGGTACGGCGCTGCGCGCCTTAACCCGGGGCTATCCGGATTTTACCCGCCATGCGGC
>URSD01000027.1 GCA_900550395.1 uncultured Porphyromonadaceae bacterium
TGATGCTGCAAAGTTACAACACGAAATACCCCTTGGAACTATGAAATGAACCACCCCCCGGTTCATTTCATAGCTAAAGAATGTTAAAATAGAGGATAACTCACTGTGGGATAGGAAGAAAAAATTTGCATTCGGGGCAAAAATATTTTAAAATTCTTATAAATCGTATAATTCGTATAAGACATAGGGATAACAGGCGTAAATTCACGAAATTGCAGCATAAATCGCACAAAAAAACCACAGCGCGAGGGAATGGCCTGCGCTGTGGCTTTTTGTCGGGTGGTGATCGGAATCAGAGGGCTCGTGCGCCGTCGCTGATGACTACGTCGTAGATTTTGGGTTCGTGGCCGTATTTCTCGGCGAACTTGCTGACAGCGGTCTTGACAAATTCGTCGCGGAGCTCGTCCTTCACAAGGTTGATGGTGCAGCCACCGAAGCCGCCGCCCATGATACGCGAGCCGGTGACGCCGCACTCACGGGCTACATCGTTGAGGAAATCAAGTTCTTCGCAGCTCACCTCGTAGTCCTTGGAGAGGCCGTTGTGGGTCTCGTACATCTTGCGGCCTACCGTCTCGTAATCGCCGGCCACAAGTGCGTCGCATACTGCGAGGACACGGTCCTTCTCCTCGATGACGAATTTGGCACGGAAATAATCCTCGGCCGTGATTTCACCCTTCACTGCGTCAAGGGCCTCCATTGTGGCGTCGCGCAGAGTCTCAAGCCCGAGCTTGGAGGCCACGCGCTCGCAACTGGCGCGGCGCTTATTGTAGGGCGAGTCGGCAAGTTCGTGCTTCACACGCGAGTCAACGAGCACCAGGCTGTAGCCGTCGGGATTGAAGGGGAAGTACTCGTGCTCCAGCGAACGGCAGTCAAGACGCATCAGATTGCCTTTCTTGCCGAACACGCTTGCGAACTGGTCCATGATGCCGCAGTTCACGCCGCAATAGTTGTGCTCGGTGCTCTGACCTATCTTTGCCAGCTCGAACTTGTCGATCTGGTTCTCGTTGAACATATCGTTGATGGCGAAAGCGAAGCAGCTCTCGAGAGCAGCCGAGGAGCTGAGACCCGCACCGTTGGGGACATTGCCTGCGAATGCAGCATCGAAGCCCTTCACTTTGCCGCCGCGTTTCAGCACCTCGCGGCACACGCCGAACACGTAGCGGGCCCAGGAGGGTGCGGGAGCATCTTCCTCACGCAGACCGAACTCGCAGTAAGCGTCGTCGAAATCGACGCTGACGAGACGTACCTTATCGGTACCGTTGGGCTTGATTTCAGCCATTATCACCTTGTCGATGGCACCGGGGAACACGAAGCCACCGTTATAGTCGGTATGCTCACCGATGAGGTTGATGCGGCCTGCCGAAGCATAGAATGCTCCATCTGTGCCGAAGCGCTTCTCAAACGCGGAATGGATTTTTTCTTTTAATTCCATGGTAGGTTTAGTTGTGATATGATAATAATTGTCAGGATATTCAAAGTGCCTTGATCTCGATTGCGAAACCGCCACCCCGCGCCATCTGCATGTCGAGGACTGTCGAGGCATCCACCTTGCGGGTAGTGATTACGTATGCCTCGGGGTTATTGTAGGCGTCAGCGTCCGGAGCGTCGGCGTAGACGGTAGCCTCGTACTCGCGTCCGGGGGTCAGGAACGAGAGGTCGACCTTGAGAGTGCGGGCGGTGTCGCCGTTGACGGCTCCCACATACCAGTCGTCGCCACCCTTGGCACGGCGTGCGGCAAGGATGTATTCGCCGGGGACGGCGTCAAGATAGCGGCTTTCGCTCCAGTCGACGGGTACATTCTTTATAAAAGTGAAAGCGTCGGCCTTCTCGGCATAGTGCTCGGGCATGTCGGCAGCCATCTGGAGGGGCGAGTACATGGTGACATAGAGTGCGAGCTGATTGGCAATCGTCGCTTTCTTGTGCTCGGTGCTTCCGGGCACGAAGCTGCCGATGTCCATGCGGAACACGCCGGGAGTGAAGTCCATCGGGCCACCCTTGAGACGGGTGAACGGCAGAATGGTGACGTGCTGCGTGCTCATGTTGCGGTACTCGGTGCCCATGGCGCTCTCGTTGCCCACGAGGTTGGGATATGTGCGGGCAAGACCGGTGGGACGCACTGCCTCGTGGCCGTTAACCATGATGTGGTGCTCGGCAGCCTTCTTCACGGCATTGAGGTAATGGTTCACCATGCGCTGGCTGTAGTGCGTCTCGCCCTTGGGCAGAATGTTGCCTACATAGCCACTCTTCACGGCATCGTAGCCGTACCGGTTCATGAGAGCGTAGGCGGTGTCCATGTGTGCCTCATAGTTGTCCGGCGAGCCGCTGGTCTCGTGGTGCATCATCAGTTTTATGCCCTTGCTGTGCGCATAGTCGTTGAGTGCCTTGAGGTCGAAGTCTGGATAAGGCGTCACGAAGTCGAAGACATATTCCTTCTCCTTGCCGAACCAGTCTTCCCAACCTACGTTCCAGCCTTCGATGAGCAGCTGGTCGAAGCCGTTGTCGGCGGCGAAATCTATGTAGCGGCGCACGTTGGCATTGTTGGCGCCGTGATGGCCGTGTGGCTTTGCCTTGCTGTAGTCGAATGTGGCGAGGTCGAAATTCTCGGCGTTGGTGTAGCTCCACTGGCTCTTGCCGGTAATCATCTCCCACCATACACCCATGTACTTCGTGGGATGAATCCAGCTTGTATCGTCCAGTGCGTTGGGCTCATTGAGATTATAAATGAGGTTGGAAGCCAGGATGTCGGTGGCCGAACCAACCATAATGGCACGCCATGGTGTGGCGAAAGGCAGTTTAACGACAGCCTTGGCCTCGGGTATGCCGGGGGTGAGCCACGAGGTAAAGGTCATGGTGGTGTCGTTGAGGTTGAGGTGCATCGCGGGATAATCCACGAGGGCGGCCTCATGTATGTTGATGTACACTCCGGAATCATTGCGCATGAGCAGCGATGTCTGCACGCCGGTGGGCGAGAAGCCTGTGGCCGAGACGTTGCCCGGCTGGTCGCTGCTGTTGCGACCGCGGATTTCGCTCAGCGGAGTGATGTTGTACTCATATTCCTGCGTGTCATAGTCGCCCGGTATCCACCAAGCCGTATGGTCGCCCGTCATGGCGAACTGCGTCAGTTCCTCGGCAATGAGCAATGAATCCACACCGTCCTGCTGAGGGAACACATAGCGGAAGCCCACGCCGTCATCGTAGGCGCGGAACTCGATATTCATTTTCAGACCTGTCGACTTCTGGCGAAGGCTGACGGTCATGCTGTTGTAATTGTCGGCTATGGAGTCGTTCTCGCCCCATACGGGTGCCCAGCTGCCCGAGTGGCTGCCATGCTCCACACCCTCTATACTGAATCCGGAATCAAGATTGTCACGGTCGCCCAGAAGCCTGAAACCCATTGTGGAGTTGCGCACGATGGTGTCGCCGCGAAAAACCACATTGTAGGCCGGCACACCGCCGTCCATGGTAGCAAAGGCCACGTCGAGGGCGCCGTCGGGCGACTGGAGCCGCGAGTCGGGCGTGCCGGTACATGCTGTGAGCGCAAGGGCCGGCAACATAAATTTCACAATAGAAGTATGCATAATCTTTACTTAATATGTTATGGTATGAGAGTTATCGGTTTATTTAGTTATCGGTTTATTTATATGTGCAAATATACGGATTTAATCCATATTCATATGTGGGGCCATTTTATTTTTGTTGATATTTAACATTAATATAAGTTAAAATCCAATGAAAGTTTGTACAATATTGTAATAATTACTACTTTTGTAACGATTACAATTTACGACTGTATAATGACTATATCTACAACATATTCCACCCAGCAGCTGACGCAGATGCTCTACCGCCACAGCATCCGCCCATCAGTGCAACGCATAGCCGTGCTGTCGCATGTGGCCGGCGGATGCCATCCGTCGGCGGAAGATATATATGCCGGACTGTCGGAACAGTTTCCATCGCTCTCCCGCACGACTGTATACAACGCTCTGCACCTGTTCGTGGAAAAACATCTTCTGCGCGAGCTTGAGATTGAAAGCGGCTGCGTGCGCTACGACATTGCCATGCAGGAACCTCACAGCCACTTCGTGTGCCGCCGGTGCGGCCGCATAATGGACATGCGCATGCCCGACGGCATAGCCGACATTGTGCTCCCGGGATACACGGTAGAGATGTCAGACGTGTTTCTGAAAGGAATATGCCCCGAATGTCATAAAACTCAACAACAACCCAAATAACCAAACCAACAATGAAAGAACTCAAAGGAACCAAGACCGAACGCAACCTGCAGGAAGCGTTCGCCGGAGAATCACAGGCACGCAACAAGTACACCTACTTCGCATCCAAGGCCCGCAAGGACGGCTACGAGCAGATAGCCGCCATATTCGAGGAGACCGCAAACAACGAGAAAGAACACGCCAAGCTCTGGTACAAGCTCCTCCACGGAGGTGAAATCGCCGACACGATGGCAAACCTGCACGACGCAGCCGAAGGCGAGAACTACGAGTGGACCAACATGTACGAGCGCATGGCCGCCGAGGCTGACGAAGAGGGCTTCCCGGAAATCGCATTCCGATTCCGCGCCGTCGCAGCCGTAGAGCGTCACCACGAGGAGCGCTACCGCCGTCTGCTCCAGAACATCGAGGAGGGAATAGTATTCTCCCGCGAGGGCGACACTGTGTGGATCTGCCGCAACTGCGGCCACCTCGTCATCGGCAAGAAAGCTCCCGAGGTATGCCCCGTGTGCAACCACAAGAAGAGCTTCTTCGAAATCGAGGCCCGCAACTACTGATTGCCATGGATACAACAGTGCTCCAAAAGCTCACATACGGGCTGTACATCCTCGGAGCGTTCAAGGACGGCCGCGCCACCGGCTGCGTCATCAACACCTGCTTTCAGGTCACGAGCCGGAATCCGCTGCTTGTGGTATCGCTCAACAAGAACAACTACACGCTGGAGGCGATACGTGAGAACAAGCGTTTCTCTCTGTCAATTCTCTCGGAAGACAGCGACCCGGCGCTCATAGGCCGCTTCGGATTCTTCAGCAGCCGCGACACCGACAAATACGAGCAGTTCGGCTATGATGTCATAGGCTATACACCTTGCGTCAGAGGCGATTTTGCCGGTCGCCTCATACTTGAAGCCGAGCAGTTCATCGACTGCGAGACCCATGTCCTCGTAACGGCGCGTCTGCTCGACACATGCCCCGGACAAGGCACACCCATGACATATGCCTACTATCACCGCGTGATAAAGGGTAAGGCTCCTAAAAACGCGCCCACCTACACCGAGGAGCCGGCCGCACAGCAGGACAAGCCTGCCGTCAACCGCTACCGGTGCGACATATGCCAGTACGTCGCCGAGTTTGAGGGCGAGCTGCCCGCGGACTATATATGTCCTATCTGCGGCGCCGACAGCTCGCACTTCACAAAGATATAATCAGACCTGACAATAATAGAGCGTGCTTTCCTATGGCAGGAGAGCACGCTTTTTTATCTGTGTAATACGAAATCAGCCCTGGTAAAGGTAGCGCTTGATGGAGCGTTTGGCTGTCTTCTCGAACTCCTCCTGATAAATACGCACGTCGGCGATGCGGCTGTAATTCGGCAACTCTCCGTTGAGCGTACTGATATTCTCACGCATCACGGCAAGAATGCCTGCCTCGTCAAGATTCTGAAGCCTGGCCGCGCTGAAATCGGGATACACAAGCGCAATGAGTTTCCTGTCAGATTCCACCACAAGACTTTCAGCCACGCAGGGCATATTGTTCAGCTTCGACTCTATTTCCTCCGGGTATATATTCTGGCCGTTCGGTCCGAGAATCATATTCTTGTCGCGTCCGCGGATATAGAGATAGCCGTCATCATCGAGCGAGCAGATATCGCCGGTATTCATCCATCCGTCGCGCATGACGGAAGCCGTCGCGTCAGGATTCTTGTAATAGCCGTCCATGAGGTTGTCGCCCCGCACCCAGAGCACGCCCGGCACTCTTACGGGGTCGGGCGAGTCGATGCGCAGTTCCATCCTCGGAACCGCGCGGCCGCAGGAAGCCACACGGGCCTCTGCCGTAGGAGCATAGGCGATAAAGGGTCCGCACTCGGTCATGCCGTAGCCGTTGCTGTAAGGGAAATGAATCTTGGCAAGGAATTCCTCCACCTCGCGGTTGAGGGCGGCTCCGCCTATCATCACCTCCTCGATGCGGCCTCCGAAAGCCTCCATAAGCACCGTGCGCACGCGGGCCGTGAATTTGGCGGGTATTCCGGGGAGATGGAGGAGCATGCGCATGAACGGACGCTCAAGCATGGGGAGCACCGTGGCACGAATCATCTTCTCCAGCACGAGAGGCACCGTCGTGACCATGCGCGGGCGTATCTCGCCCATGGCCTCCATTATGATACGCGGCGCGGGGGTGCGGGTAAGGAATGTGATGTGACAGCCCCGGCAGATGGGGAAGAAAAGCTCAACCGTAAGTCCGTACATATGCGCCAGCGGCAGAATGCTCACCACAGGGTCGCCGGCCTGAAGCCGCGGCAGAGTGTCGGATGCGAAAACCACATTGCTCCACAGCACGCGGTGCGACAGCATGACGCCCTTGCTGAAGCCCGTAGAGCCGCTTGTATAATTGATAAGCATGAGGTCGGAACCCTTGGCGCGACGGTAGGTCACATCGTCCGGAGTAAAGCGCTCCGGATAACGATGGCCGAAAAGCTCGTTCAGATGTGCGCGGGCCACATCCAGGGCGTCACTGCGCGAAAAAAGCTCCGAGAAGTCGGCAATGCGGAGCGCGCCCACAAGACCGGGCATCATGTTTGGGTCGAGATTCTCCCATACGGAATTGTCGGCAAGCAGCATCCGTGCCTCGCTGTGGTTGACAAGATGGTGCAGCGAGTCAGGCTTGAAATCCTGAAGGATGGGCACCCCCACGCAGCCGTAGGTCACGACCGAAAGCAGGGCCACGCACCACTGCGCCGAGTTGCGTCCGCACACGGCTATCCTGTCGCCGGGGACTATACCGGCCTTCTCATACAGGATGTGAAGCTTTGCTATCTTGCGGGCCAGGTCACGATACTGGAAAGTGGCTGCGTGATAATTGCTCAGCGCCGGTCGCTCCCAATTGTCACGGATGCACTGTTCGATAAACGGTATTATGGATTGGCTGTTGTCTTCCATTCAATTTCTTCAAATCGGAATGCAAAGTTAGTGAAATTTTCTTTAAAACAGACGCAGTGTTGCGTGTTTTACGGATTTTCAGTAATTTTGCGCTATTATGGAATCGAAGTTTTTTCAACGTTCAATCATATATGCCATCGCAGCCTTAGGTGTCTCTGCGACGGCCGGCCCGCTTGACAACGCCAAGGCGCTTTTTCTCGACGGCAACTACGAGCAGGCACTTCCGGAATTGCAGACGCTGCACCGCAAATCGCCTCGCGACGGCAACACCGCGTACTATCTCGGAGCCACACTCCATGCCCTGGGGCGCGACGCGGAAGCTGCCGCCCCGCTGAAAACGGCGCAAGGACGCGGAGTGGCCGACGCGTCGAGACTCCTCGCGGAGATTGACCTTTCGGAATACCGTCCCGAGGAGGCATCGGACAATCTGGACAAATGGCAGGAAGCCATCCGCAAAAACCGCAAGGCACAGACGCCGGACGCCCTCGGGCAGATGCAGCAACGAGCCATAATGATGCGCAACATGATGGAACGCGTGGAACGCATAGAGATCATCGACTCGCTCACGGTCGACGCCGACGACTTTTTCCGCCATTACCGTCTGTCGCCGGAGGCAGGGCGCCTCAACGCGGGGGCAGACATCGGCATGCGCGACGCAATGGTGGTGTACTCACCCCAGCGCGGGCGCGAGATACTGTGGGATCAGCTTGCCGACAGTACAGATGCGCGTGTGCTGGTGCAGGCAGGCATACTGGACGACGGGAGCATCGAGGACACAAGGCGGGTAGACATAGACATGGAGGCCGACGCCATGGCCTACCCTTTCATGATGCCTGACGGCGTGACCCTCTATTTCGCGGCCGAGGGTCCGGAGAGCCTGGGCGGTTACGACATCTTCATGACACGCCGCAGCGAGACGGGCGAGGGCTATCTGCAACCGCAGAACATAGGCATGCCCTATAACTCGCCGGCCAACGACTATATGCTGGCAATAGACGAGGCTACGGGCATAGGATGGTGGGCCACCGACCGCAATGCGCCGGAGGGTAAAGTGACGATATACGAGTTCATTCCGTCGCACCGCAGGGTCAACGTAGAGCCCGATGCCGCCGACCTTGTAGCCCGTGCCCGCATATCCTCCATAGCCCTCACGCAGGAACCGGACAAGGACTACGACTCGCTGCGCCGCCGCGTCAGCGAACTCGGACGCACCGACGGCGACGGCAGCGACGCCACATCAAGAAACGAAATCGCTCTGGCGCTGCCCGACGGCCGCGTAATCAGCCGTGTATCGGAACTTAAATCGCCGGAGGCACGGCGCGCAGGCGAACGGCTTATGGGTATAGACATCGAAATCGCCGCCATCCAGGCGGACCTCGCCTCCCTGCGCGAAAAATACGGGAAAGGCGACTCCGGTGTGGCACACCGAATAGAGGGACTCGAATCGGAGCTTGCCAAGGCCCGCACACGCCGCAAAGCCGCCGTCAACACCGTCGTGCGTCTTGAATGTATGCTGTAAAAACATAAACATATGACAGAATTCATCATAGCATTGTGTGTCCTTGTGGGCGGCTATTTCGTCTACGGACTGCTGGCCGAGCGAGTGTTCGGCATCGACCCGGCGCGGAAGACCCCGGCCGATACCATGCGCGACGGCGTCGACTATGTGCCGCTTCCCACATGGCGCGTATTCCTTATTCAGTTCCTGAACATAGCCGGTCTGGGTCCGATTTTCGGCGCCATAATGGGCGTGATGTTCGGTCCGGCCGCATTTCTGTGGATTGTGTTCGGCACCATATTCGCGGGAGCCGTGCACGACTTCATATCGGCCATGATGAGCATACGCTCCGGCGGCGAATCGTTGCCAGAACTCGTGGGCCACGAACTCGGCTCGGGCATCAGGCAGTTCATGCGCGCGTTCAGCATCCTGCTACTTATACTCGTAGGGGCTGTTTTCGTCATCACTCCGGCCGGACTGCTCGCCTCCATGACGCCCGACTACATGGGCGTGACGTTCTGGATATGCGCCATATTCGCCTACTATATTCTCGCCACGCTGCTGCCTGTCGACAAGGTGATAGGCCGCATATATCCTGTGTTCGGATTCGCGCTGCTGTTCATGGCGGCCGGTCTGCTGTGCATGCTCCTTTTCGGTGGCGTTGAGATTCCGGTCGGCATGTCCGAGGGCCTGCAGAGCCGCTACGCCGACTCGGCGCATCCGGTGTTCCCGATGATGTTCGTAAGCATAGCCTGCGGCGCCATAAGCGGCTTCCACGCCACGCAGAGCCCCATGATGGCACGCTGCATCAAAAACGAGAAACTGGCGCGGCCGGTATTCTACGGCGCCATGGTGGCCGAGGGTCTTGTGGCCCTGATATGGGCGGCAGCCGCCATAGCTTTCACCGGGGGCTACGACCAGCTGCGCGAGTACATGGCATCGCATGCCGGAGCCGGCGCGCTCGTGCACGACATCTCCATAGCATGGCTGGGCACCTTCGGAGGCATCCTCGCCATCCTCGGCGTGGTGGCCGCGCCCATCACCACCGGCGACACAGCCCTTCGCTCGGCACGCCTTATCGCCGCCGATTTCCTGCACCTCGACCAACGGCCGATAGCCAAGCGTCTGCTGGTGTCCATTCCGCTGTTCGCACTCACGGCGGCTGTCATGATGATAGACTTCAACGTGCTGTGGCGCTACTTCGCATGGAGCAACCAGACGCTGGCAATGTTCACGCTGTGGGCCGCATCGGTCTACCTGTGGCGACACGGACGCATGTATGTGCTGACGCTGATTCCCGCCATGTTCATGACAACGGTGTGCTGCTCGTATCTGCTCTTCGCACCGCGCCCCGAAGGTCTCGGGCTCGAGTGGGGCACCTCGCTGCTGTGCGCTCTCGGCGTCACTGCCGGATGTACCGCCGCTTTCGCACGCATGGTGCTTAAATCCCGTACCGAAACCGAACCCGCATGACTGCCAAGTTCGCACAGATACTGGAAAACATAGGCCGGTCGACACGCTACAACCTGCACAGCCACACACAATTCTGCGACGGACACGCTCCGATAGAGCAAATGGTTGCCGGTGCCATCGACGCCGGGCTGGAGCACTACGGATTCTCGCCGCACGGCCCCATACCAATACCGTCGCCCTGCAACATGGGTGCGGACACAGTGGAGGCATACAAAGCCGAAGTGGAACGACTGAGGCGACTGCACAAGGGAGAAATCGAGCTGTACACGGGCATGGAGGTGGATTTTCTCGGCCCGCAGTGGGGACCGCATTCGGCCGAGGTACAGGCCTACGGTCTTGACTACATAATAGGCAGCGTACACTTCGTTCCGGCACAGGACGGTACCTATGCCGACACCGACGGACAGCCCGAACGCTTCCGGCGCTACGTGGAGGAAGTGTTCGGCGGCGACCTGCGCTATGTGGTCGACACATTCTTCCGGCAGACTATCTCCATGATAGAGGCCGGCGGTCTTGACATCGTGGGCCACTTCGACAAGATAGGACTGAACGCATCGTGTATGCAACCCGACATCGAGGACCATCCCTGGTACGCGCGCCATATCGCCGATGTGATCGACGCCATAGCCGCCCGAGGCCTCATAGCCGAAATCAACACCAAGCATTACGCGCGCTGGCAGCGTTTCTTCCCGGCCGTGCGCTGGTGGCCGCTTCTCCGCAAAGCCGGCATCCGCGTCCTTGTAAACAGCGATGCGCACGACCCGCACCTGACCGACGCATCCCGGCGTACAGCACTTGACTTATGGCACAACGACTCGAACTCTTAGCCCCGGCACGCAACGCCGCAATCGCCGTCGACGCCCTGCGCTGCGGGGCCGACGCGGTGTACATGGGAGCGCCGGCATTCGGCGCCCGTGCCGCCGCATGCAACAGCATCGAAGACATAGCCCACGCCGCAGCGGAGGCCCACCGCTACAACGCCCGCATATACGCCACAATGAACACGCTGCTCTACGACAATGAGCTACGGGCGGCCGAGGCAATGGTGCGGGAGCTGTACGACGCGGGAGTAGACGCGCTCATCGTCCAGGACATGGCGTACCTCGAACTGTCGCTGCCGCCCATTGCGCTTCATGCCAGCACGCAGTGCGACACGCGCACGCCCGAGAAAGCCGCCCTGCTGGAGAAAGCGGGCTTCTCGCAGATAGTGCTCGCGCGCGAGCTCACCCTCCCGGAAATACGGGCGGTGCGGGAAGCCACTACCGTGCCGCTGGAGGCGTTCGTCCACGGCGCGCTGTGCGTCAGCTACAGCGGCGACTGCCAGGCTGGCTTCATAGCAACCGGACGAAGCGCCAACCGCGGCGAATGCCCGCAGATGTGCCGCCTGCCTTACCGCCTTCAGGACGCATCGGGCCGCGACCTGGCCCCGGAACGCCACTACCTCTCGCTGCGCGACATGCAGCGCATCGACATGCTCGGGGCGATGGCCGAAGCCGGAATTTCATCTTTCAAAATAGAGGGAAGGCTCAAGGACGCGGCCTATGTGCGCAGCACCGTGGCCGCCTACTCCGCCGCGCTCGACAGGCTCGTGCAGGCGTCGGAGGGTGCCTGGGAGCGCAGCTCCTGCGGACGCGCCGAAGCGCACTTCGAGCCACGACTCGACAAGGTGTTCAACCGCGGCTATACATCTTATTTCCTGAATACGCCGCGCCGCGAGCCGGGCAAAATAGCGTCTATCGCTTCGCCGAAGAACACCGGCACGAAGGTAGGCACAGTGCTGTCGGCCCGCGGCAGAGTGCTGACGGCGCGCCTCGACACGGAGCTTCACAACGGCGACGGTCTCGGATTCTTCGACCGGGAGGGACGCTTCACAGGATTCCGTGCCAACAAGGTTGAAGGGGAGCGTATTCACACTACTTCGGAAATCAATGTACCGCCCGGCACGACGCTTTACCGCAACGCCGACAAGGCCTACAACGACACCGTGGAAGCCGCGCGGCCTGAGCGCACAATCGGCATAAGGATGGAGCTGAGATCCGTTGACAACCAGCGCATTGCTCTGCTCATAAGCGATGAGCGCGGCAACAGCGTGGAACTGTGCGCCTCCGCGCCTGCCGAAGAGGCGCACACCGACCAGCACGAGGCGCGCCGCCGTGCGCTCGACCGCCTCGGCGGCAGCATCTACCGTCTTGAATCGCTCGACGACAGCCTCGGCACCCGCTTCGTGCCGGCTTCGCTGCTCACCTCCCTGCGGCGCGATGCCACCGACGCCCTGGACCGCGCGCAGCGCGCCCGATATACCTACGACCGGCGCCGGCCGTGCCTGATAACGGCAGAGGACATGTCCGGCCTCGTCACCTCGAGCCATGACAACGTAGCCAACCGCCTGGCAGCCGATTTTTATACCCGTTCGGGGGCCATTGTCGACGCACGCGCCGTCGAGGTGGAGCGTCCGAAAGGCGAGACTACAGTAATGACTACCCGCTACTGTCTGCGCCGCGAACTTGGCGCCTGTCTGCGCGACAAGAATGCCGCGGCGCTGCCCCGGGACCTGTATCTTCGCGCCCCCGGCATAAGCTACAGACTCGATTTCGACTGCGTCCGTTGCGAAATGCGCGTAATTGCCGATGCCACAATTGCCGGTAAATGATATTTTTTGCGTAAATTTGCATCTGCATTAGATACACCAATCGTGAATTCACAGAAAAACATAGCCGTACTGGGCTGTACAGGCTCCATCGGCACTCAGACACTCGACATCATCGGTGAACACCCCGAGCTGTACCGTGCCTCCGTGCTTGCCGCCGGACGCAGGGTCGATGACCTTATAGCCCTCGCGCGAAAGCACCGTCCTGCTCTCGCCGTCATCGCCGACGAGAACACCCTTCCGCGCCTGCGTGAGGCGCTCGAACCGCTTGGCATACGCTGCGAGGCCGGAGCCGAGGCGCTTGCTGAAGCCGCCGCGCTTCCCGAAGTCGACATGGTAGTGACTGCCACCGTGGGCTACAGCGGCCTGGCTCCCACCATCAGCGCCATCCGTGCCGGCAAGGACATTGCGCTCGCCAACAAGGAGACACTCGTAGTGGCCGGTGACTATATATGCCGTCTGCTCGAAAACTCGCCCTCGCAAGTCTATCCCGTAGATTCCGAGCACTCAGCCATCTATCAGTGTCTGCATGGCGAGCACCGCGACACGGTGCGCCGCCTTATCATCACGGCCTCCGGCGGCCCGTTCCGCACATGGTCGCGCGAACGCATAGCAGCCGCCAGGGCCGCCGAAGCCCTGCGTCATCCCAACTGGGACATGGGCGCGAAAATCACCATCGACTCCGCCACGATGATGAACAAGGCTTTCGAGATAATAGAAGCACGCTGGCTCTTCGACATGGAGCCGGAACGCATCACCGCCATCGTGCATCCGCAGAGCATCGTTCACTCCATGGTGGAATTCACCGACGGCGCCATCAAGGCCCAGCTGGGCGTCCCCGACATGCGGCTGCCTATAGCCTACGCCCTGGGATGCGCGCACAGATTGCCCCACGCCGAGCGCCCTCTGACTATGGAGCAGCTTGCCTCGCTGACGTTCGAGCAGCCCGACACCTCGCGTTTCCCCTGCCTGACGCTGGCCGACGAAGCCATACGCCGCGGCGGCAACACGGCATGCATCATCAACGCGGCAAACGAAATCGCGGTCGACGCATACCTGCACGACCGCATCGGATTCTACGACATCTACGACATCATCACCCGCACGCTGGGCAAGGCTACATTCACCGCTTCGCCCGACTATGCCGACTACGTGGCCTCCAATGCCGAGGCGCGCGCCATAGCCGCGGAAATGATTTCTTAACCCTTCACTAACTTATCCACTGAATGGAATCATTCCTCTTCAAAGCATTGCAGCTGATTGTGGCACTCGTGATACTCGTCACCGTGCACGAGTTCGGCCACTACATATTCGCCAGAATGTTCGGAATCAAGGTGAACCGATTCTACCTGTTCTTCAATCCCTGGTTCTCCCTGCTGAAATACAACCCGCGCACCAACGAGCTGCAGGTCATAGGCTACACACGCGACGAGAACGGCACGGAAGTGCATAAAGCATGGAAAACCATCCGCGTGGGCAAGCCGCATCCGGCTGCCGACAATGCCAAGCCCACGTGGCGCGACACAATCTACGGCCTCGGCTGGCTGCCTCTGGGCGGCTACTGCGACATTGCCGGAATGGTCGACGAAACCAAAAGCAGCAAGGACCTCGCCGCCGAGCCGCAGCCCTGGGAGTTCCGCAGCAAAGCCGCATGGAAGCGCCTGCTCGTCATGGTGGCCGGCGTGCTCATGAATTTCGTGCTTGCAATCATCATCTACGCCGGCATCGCCTTCCACTGGGGCGACCGCGTGGTGCCCTATCAGGCCATGACCGAAGGCCTGGATTTTTCGCCCGAGATGCAAAGTGCGGGATTCCGTGACGGCGACCGCCTGCTGACACTCGACGGCCGCCCCTTCGACGCGCTCGATGTGTCGCAGCACTGGAAGATGGTGCAGCCGGGTGCACGCGTTGGCGTGCTGCGCGACGGCGACACCACGGAGATAGTCATCCCCGAAGAACTCGTCAAGAAGCTCGTCAACACCACCGAGGGATTCATGAGTATCCGCGTGCCCGTGCATGTGGCGAAACTCATGCCGGGAGAGGGCGCCGTCCGCGGCGGCATACGCGAGGGCGACCGCATCGTCAGCGTGGCATCCGACACCACCCCGTCCATAGGAGAATTCATGCCCGCGCTTGCCGCGCACAAGGGCGAGACCGTCGCCATGGGCATCATACGCGACGGCCGCTACAGCCGCGTCGAGGTACCCGTCAACGAATACGGCAAGATAGGAATTCAGATGCTCGGCCCGGCCGACATCTTCGAGATCGAGGAGGTGCGTTATTCTCTGCTCGGTTCGCTGCCCCGCGGCTGGCAGATAGGCACGCAGCAGCTCGGCAGCTACGTCAGCTCGCTCAAGCTGGTGTTCAGCAAGGAAGGCGCTCAGAGCGTAGGCGGATTCGGTACGCTCGGCAGCCTTTTCCCCGAGAAATGGGACTGGTACAGCTTCTGGCAGATAACGGCTTTCCTGTCGGTCATCCTTGCTTTCATGAACATCATACCCATCCCTGCGCTCGACGGCGGCTACACATTGTTCCTCCTTGTCGAGATCGTGACACGCCGCAAGCCATCCGAGCGCTTCCTTGAGATTGCCAACATGATAGGCATGGGCTTCCTCTTCCTCCTCCTCTTCTACGCCAATGCCAACGACATTTTCCGCTTCATACTGAAATGAACAACGACATCCTACCCTCGCTCCGCCTGCGCCGCGGCAAGGAAGAATCGCTCGACAGGCTTCACCCCTGGGTGTTCTCCGGCGCCCTCACCGAGATGCCCCGCGACATCGAGGAAGGCAGCGTGGTGCGAGTGACTGCACACGACGGACGCCTCATAGGCGTAGGCCACTTCCAGATAGGCAGCATCGCCGTGCGTATGCTCGACTTCGCCGACACCGTCATCGACGAGAATTTCTTCGCCACCCGTCTCGCCCAGGCCTACGCCCTGCGCAAGACTCTCGGCCTTCAGCGCCCCGACAACACGGCCTTCCGGCTGGTACACGGCGAGGGCGACTTCCTGCCCGGACTCGTGGTAGACGTCTACGGCGACACCGCCGTGGTACAGGCCCACTCGCCGGGCATGCATTATGTCCGCGACATTGTCGCACGGCAGCTCACCCTGCTCCCCGGCGCCGGCATCACCAATGTGTACTATAAGAGCGAGACCACACTGCCCTACAAGGCGCGCCTCGACCCGCAGAACGATTATATAATCGGTCAGTACAGCGGCAACGTGGCACTTGAGAACGGTCTGAAATTCCACATCGACTGGCTGCGCGGACAGAAGACGGGATTCTTCGTGGACCAGCGCGACAACCGTGCGCTGTTGCGCCGCTACAGCGCGGGGCGCCGCGTGCTCAACATGTTCTGCTACACGGGCGGCTTCTCGGTGTACGCCCTCGCCGGAGGGGCCGCGGAGGTGGTGTCGGTCGACTCGTCGGCAAAGGCCGTCAGCCTCACCGATGCCAACGTGCAGCTCAATTTCCCCGGCGACACACGCCACCGTGCCGTGGCCGAGGACGCATTCAAACATCTCGACGCGATGCAGCCCGGCGCCTACGGCCTTATCGTCCTCGACCCGCCCGCCTTTGCCAAACACCGCAGCGCGCTACACAACGCCCTCCAGGGCTACCGCCGCCTCAACGCCCGCGCGTTCGAGAAGATAGCCCCCGGCGGAGTGCTGTTCACCTTCTCCTGTTCGCAGGCCGTGAGCCGCGAGCAGTTCCGCCTGGCTGTATTCTCGGCTGCCGCCCAAAGCCGCCGCAACGTGCGCATACTCCACCAGCTCACGCAGCCGGCCGACCATCCCGTAAGCATCTACCACCCCGAGGGCGAGTACCTCAAGGGTCTGGTTCTATACGTTGAATAAATTATAATGAACAACAATATGAATAAATTTTGCATAATGGCGGCCGCAGCAGCCGTTGCCGCCACGGCTTGTAGCCCGAAGCAGGCCGCCAACGCAGTCGACGACGATTTCGACTACACCGTCGACCGCTTCGCCGACATCGAGGTGCTGCGCTACAAGGTGCCCGATTTCGACAGCCTCAGCGTCAATCAGAAAGCACTCGTTTACTACCTGACGGAAGCCGCCCTCTGGGGACGCGACATACTGTGGGACCAGAACTGCGCCGTCAACCTCCCCCTGCGCAACACGCTGGAAAAAATATACACCACCTACGACGGCGACCGCGAGTCGGCCGAATTCAAGGCTTTCGAGACCTACATGAAGCAGGTTTGGTTCGGCAACGGCATCCATCACCACTACTCGATGGACAAGTTCACGCCCGGATTCTCCAAAGAATTCTTCGCCGCACAGCTGGAACGCGTCGGCGCCTCGGACCGCGAGGAGCTGACCCGAGTGGTCTTCGATCCCGAATACCTCGCCAAGCGTGTAAATCAGGCCGACAACGCCGACCTTATCGCCACCTCGGCCTGCAACCTCTATGGCCCCGGCCTGACCCAGGCCGAAGTCGAGGCTTACTATAACGCAATGAAGGACACCACCGACCTCACCCCCGTGAGCTACGGCCTCAACAGCCGCGTCATCAAAGGCAAGGACGGCAAGGTGGAGGAACAGGTCTACAAGCTCGGAGGCCTCTACGGCGAGGCCATCGCCAAAATCGTCGAAAACCTCGACAAGGCCAAGGCATACGCCGAGAACGACGCCCAGCGCAACATCATAGAGAAGCTGATCGAGTTCTACACCACCGGCGACCTCAAGACCTTCGACTACTCTTCCATTGCATGGGCGGAGGACACCGCCTCGCAGGTCGACTTCATCAACGGATTCATCGAGAGCTACGGCGACCCCCTGGGCATGACGGGTTCCTGGGAAAGCATCGTAAACTTCAAGAACATACCGGCCAGCCGCCGCACCGAGACACTGAGCGCCAACGCGCAGTGGTTTGAGGACCACTCGCCCGTTGACCCGAAGTTCCGCAAGGAGAAGGTGAAAGGCGTATCAGCCAAGGTCATCACCGCCGCCATCCTTGCCGGCGACTCCTATCCCGCCACTCCCATCGGCATCAATCTGCCGAACGCCAACTGGATACGCGCCGCCCACGGCTCCAAGAGCGTGACTCTGGAGAACATCACCCAGGCCTACGACGCAGCCAGCCACGGCAGCGGCTTCGACGAGGAGTTCGTAATCGACGAGCCTACCCGCAAGCTCATGGCCGACTATCTGTTCATCACCGACAACCTGCACACCGACCTGCACGAGTGCCTCGGCCACGGCTCGGGCCGACTGCTGCCCGGCGTAGACCCCGACGCGCTCAAGGCCCACGGCTCCACTCTGGAGGAGACACGCGCCGATCTCTTCGCGCTCTACTATCTGGCCGACCCCAAGTTGCTTGAGATAGGTCTGCTCGACAATCCCGACGCCTACAAGGCCGAGTATTACAAATACATCCTCAACGGCATCATGACCCAGCTCAACCGCATCGAGCCGGGCAAGGACATCGAGGAAGCCCACATGCGCAACCGTGCCCTCATAGCCCGCTGGGCCTACGAGCACGGCAAGGACGCCAACGTGATAGAGTTTGTGAAGCGCGACGGCAAGACGTTCGTCAAAATCAACGACTACGAGGCTCTGCGCGGCCTCTTCGGCGAGCTGTTGGCCGAAATCCAGCGCATACGCAGCACGGGCGACTATGAGGCCGGCCGTCAGCTTGTGGAGCAGTACGCCGTGAAGGTAGACCCCGAGCTGCACAAGGAAGTGCGCGAACGTTACGCCAAACTCAACATAGCCCCCTACCGCGGCTTCGTAAATCCCGTCTACACTCCGGTCATGGAGAACGGCAAGATCACCGACGTCAAGGTGAGCTACGACGAAGATTACACCGACCAGCAGCTGCGCTACAGCCGCGACTACTCCACGCTCCGCAAATGAATTTCAAAGTACAGGCCGAGGCGGGCGGCGGCAGCGCCGCCCGCGCGGGAACCATCACCACCGACCACGGCGAGATACTGACTCCCATCTTCATGCCCGTGGGCACGCAGGGAGCCATCAAGGGCGTACACTTCAGCGAGATGCGCGAGCAGGTGAAGGCGCAGATAATGCTCAGCAACACCTACCACCTCTACCTCCGCCCCGGCATGGACATCATAGGCCGCGCCGGCGGTCTGCACCGCTTCAACGGCTGGGACCGTCCCATCCTCACCGACAGCGGCGGCTTCCAGGTGTTCTCTCTGAGCGAGCGTCGCAAGCTCACCGACGAGGGAGCCTGGTTCCGCAGCCACATCGACGGCTCAAAGCATCTGTTCACCCCGGAGAATGTGGTAGACACGCAGCGTATCATCGGCTCGGACATAATGATGGCCCTTGACGAGTGCACACCAGGCGACGCCGACTTCGACTACGCCCGTCGTTCGCTCTCGCTCACGCGCCGCTGGCTCGACCGCGGCTGGAAGCACTTCTGCGAGACCGAGCCGCACTACGGCCACAGCCAGGCGTTCTTCCCCATAGTCCAGGGCTGCACCTACACCGAACTGCGCCGCGAGGCCGCGCGCCATGTGGCCGACCTCGGCGCCGAGGGCAACGCCATCGGAGGCCTCGCCGTCGGCGAACCCACGGAGGTGATGTACGAGATGATAGAGGTCGTCAACGAAATCCTGCCGAAGGACCGCCCGCGCTATCTGATGGGGGTCGGCACGCCGGCCAACATTCTCGAAGCCATTGACCGCGGCGTCGACATGATGGATTGCGTGATGCCCACCCGCAACGCCCGCAACGGCATGCTCTTCACCCCCTACGGCACCATGAACATGCGCAACCGCAAGTGGGCCGACGATTTCTCGCCCCTGCAGCCCGACGGCGCCGCCGAGGTGGACCGTATCTACTCCAAGGCTTTCGTGCGCCATCTGTTCATCGCCGAGGAACTGCTTGCCATGCAGATAGCCTCCATCCACAATCTCGCCTTCTACCTCTGGCTCGTGGGAGAGGCACGCCGCCACATCCTTGCCGGCGACTTCCCGGAGTGGAAACGCAACATGATACCCCAACTCAGCCGCCGCCTCTGACACAGCGTTCCATAAGAAATGTTCAAGATACTCGACCGCTACATAATCCGCAAATTTCTGGGTACCTACGTATTCGCCATCATACTCCTGCTGGCTATCGTGGTGATGTTCGACGTCAACGAAAAGCTCGACGCCTTCCTGAAGGCGCCGCTTCGCGCCACCCTGCTCGACTACTACGTCAACTTCCTGCCCTATTTCGCCAACCAGTTCTCGCCGCTGTTCACGTTCATTGCCGTGATATTCTTCACCTCCAAGCTCGCGGGCAACAGCGAGATCATAGCCATGCTCAGCTCGGGCATGAGCTTCGGACGCCTCATGCGGCCTTACCTCGTATCGGCCACGGTGATTGCCATCGCCACATTCACGCTGGATGCGTTCATCATCCCGCCGGCCAACGTGAAGCGCATCGAGTATTACAACACCTATGTCAAGAACAAGCGTGTGGACTACGGCTCCAACATCATGCTCATGGTGAAGCCCGGCGAGATTGCCTACATGAGCCGCTACGACAACATCACCAAGACCGGCACACGCTTCTCTCTCGAGTCGTTCGACAAGGACAAGCGCCTCGTCTCGCGCCTGACGGCACAGAGCATCAAATGGGACACGCTCTACAACTGGCGCGTGAACGACTATGTGATACGCGATTTCCGCGATAACCGCGAGTACCTGACACGCGGCTTCACGCTCGACACCATCATACCTTTCGAGCCGCGCGACTTCCTAATCTCCAACAGCGACCACGAGAAGATGACGACCGCCGACCTCTCGCAGTACATCGACGGGCAGCGCCGCCGCGGCGTGGGCAACATAGCCCGCTTCGAGGTGGAGTACCACCGCCGCTTCGCCATCACGGCCGCAGCGTTCATCCTCACCGTGATAGGGATGTCGCTGTCGAGCCGCAAAGTGAAGGGCGGCATGGGCCTGAACATCGGTATCGGCCTGGTGCTGAGTTTCAGCTACATTCTCTTCATGACAATCACCCAGACATTCGCCCTCTCGGGACTCACCTCACCCCTCGTGGCAATGTGGATTCCGAACGTAGTCTTCACCATCATCGCCGTCATCCTCTATCTCCGCGCCCGACGATAATCACATTCAATTCTTTGAATTTCAGAAAAAATGCCTAAATTTGCCGTAGATAAGCTTTCAGAAATGATAAACTACGGCAAATACATCACCATTCCATTGCATAAGCAATGGATATCGGCACGCATCAACTTGCAATCTGAAAGTAATTCATCCACTTTTCCTTACAATTTAACGCAAATCTGGGGGGGGGTAAATTACACTGTTTATTCTCCGGCCTAAATTCTGCTGCATCACTCAGCAGTCAGAATTCCTGTACATCCCGTAAACACGCGGATGCACTTTGTCATATCATTACTTCACCAACACACATCATCACCTAAAACCATAATACAATGCTTAAAAAAGTAACTCTTGCAGCCACCTTACTGCTCACATCCCTGAGCCTTCATGCGCTGGAAATCACCCGTTACGTCAGTCCATCAGGCACAGGCGACGGCATGACCGAACAGACTCCCACCTCCGATCTTGGCGCCATGCTCGCCCTCGGAGCAAAGGTAGACGCCATCAACCTCAAAGTAAATCCAGGCTTCTATTCCCTCGGCATCCGTGACACCGGCGAAGGCGTGACCTACAGCAATGTGATACTCGACGGCACCTGGAATAAGGAGGAAGGCTCGTCTGAAAAGGTGCGCATCAACTTTCCCGGAGTGGAATTCGTCAACAGCAGCATTGGCAACGTGAGCTTTGCCGGCGGCGTCAGCATCAGCAATGGGTATCTCACGAACTGCGAGGCCGACAAACTGATGATAATCGACCTCAACAACGGCAACGGCATGCTTAAAAATTGCAAGGCTAAAGGCTTCCAGGTTACCAACTGGGCAAGCCGTTCCAATTCTCTCGCCAGACTCGAAATGTGCCGCACTGCAGGCGGAGGCGGCTACGGACTGCAGGGCAAAGGTATCGGCACGCTGCTGGTCTCCGATTGTGATTTCAGCAACAACAAGGCGGGAGGCATCAATATCGACGGATGTACCACGGCACAATTCGAGAAATGCACTTTCAGCTTCAACTCCGGCGACGGCGCCCTACGGCTTGTAGAATTTGACAAGTCCGGCCGCGCCTTATTCTCCAAATGTGAATTCATCGGCAACGAAGTGACATCCAACCATGCCCATAATATATATGTGTACAGCAACGTAACGTTCGAAGACTGTCTTTTCTGTCATAATACCGAGAAAGACTACGACCGCAAGGGAATAGTACATCTCGTACGCCCCGACTTCCAATTCAATAACTGCACGTTTATCAACAACAACGGCGCGCTGGAGCTTGAGCAGTTTTATCCAACGGAATGTCAGATTAACAGCTGTGTCTTCTGGGGCAACGGAAGCACCAATATCTACGCCGGCGGCCGGGAAGACGTTCTCCTTGCCAACTGCGCCATGGACCACGGCACAGGCGTGCCCGAACTTGATGCCGAAAAAGGCATTCTGCTCTTGACCGAGGAAAACAAAGGCTTTGAATTTACCGGCACCGATGTAGAACTACAGCCCAATTCCGTACTCATAAACCAGGGCCGTTCACGAATGCCATTCGAGAGAGATCAGCTCAATCATCCACGTAACGCTTTCGGGGGCACCGACATAGGTTGCACCGAATTCGTATCCTGCCCCGGTCTTTGGCAACCGGACTCTTTAACGATCAATACGGCGGAAGGCAATTATATTATGGCAAAGGCTCATGTCGGCAACAACGATTATTACTGTCTGTTCCCTGAATACAAAAGAGACGAACTTGAGATCAAAAGCTACATCACCGACATCATCTACCTTGACAAGCTGCCGGTAATGCCCAAGACCCACATGGATGGCGCACTGATTGAGCGCCACATCAATTACAACGATGGATTTATAGTGGACGTGCTCGCATTTGATAATGACAAGTTTTTATGGGTACCCGTTGCCGCCGAAGCGTACGTCTCGGCCAAAGAGCGCCCAACAGTCAAGATTATCGACGGCGAAATCAAATTCGTAAAACCGCAGGCTACTCAAAAACCGGCCTCCACAGCACGCAAGACCGGCTCCAACGCCCGCAAAGCTGGCTCTACCGCACATCGGACAGGCTCAAATGGTCACCGCAACGGCACACGCCGCTAAAACATAAATCTTGCAATTATGATAAAACAAATATTCTTATCGGCATTGATTGCTGCAGCTCCATTCGCTGCCACGGCACAACTGGTAGCTGATGTTTCGTACGATGACGCAACCCGCGAAGTGAATATCACATACACACCGGGCCATCAGGATCCTGTGCGACTGCTAATGAGTCAGGACGGAGGCAGTTGGACCGAACTGCACGACTTCACCAATGACCCCTCCGGCAGCATCTCCTGGGACATCTTTAACGAATGTCCCGAAGGCGTGCGCAACGCACGCTTCCGTGTGCAGGGATTCACCACCGCAGACATTTCATCTATTCCGACAAAACCGTCGGGGCTGTATTCCATACCGTCGGGAGTAGTTCAAGGCAACCGTGCTTACTTCCTGAATACAAGTACAAAAAAACAATATGCCGGAGACTTGCGCAAAGGCACCGCTGCAACGGCTACAGACCAAGTGACGGTAACCGCCCACGTGTATATCTATGACTTCATCTCGAAAGACTGGCTCGAACTGACAAACTTCGACAGCCAGTCGGTCCGTGTGCCGCGCAAGACCCACAACGGACTGTTCCCGGCTCCGAGAATTCCGTCTTACAGCATTTACGTTTCCGACAGTGGTTCGGTGAGCGTTAACGGCAGACAAGTATCGAGCGACGAACTTGACGCCATGTGCGCATCAAAACCGGTAACGTTGCGCCCCCGATTCTCCGCTTATGCCAAAAACTACGTAGAAAAGAAAATCGACGCGTGGCAGATCAAGGGAGAATTTGAGAAAACTTCTGACTACCGTGCCCGCATTCTCGGCGAGCGTGACAGCCGCATCGCGCAATATACAGAAGAAGCACGCCAACTGTTCATCAACAGTCAGAAGCCACTCGACCTCAGGGCGACTATGACTCTCGGGCGCTACGACTCTGACAACGAGGTATTTCTTATCTCCACGCCGGAGTATGGCGACATGCTCGTACCAGTACCCGTAGCCGACGCCCCGAAGTTCAAGAAGGACTGGGCCAAAGTGGTGGCTTTCCCGGAATATGCCATCGAGAACGACGAGCTGGCTCTCGTAGGAGTGGCATTCCGTCCCAACAAAGGCAAAGCAAAACAGACATACTACTACAGGCGGGGCAGCACAACAGAATATTCCGTGCCCGAAATCGCGTTCAATTTTGCACCCATCGAAATTGAGGTGCCGCAAGGCACCACTTCGCAGGAGGGCGTCAATGTAAGGCGAGAAAAAATTGTCGTAGGCAACCTCTCGGATGTTGATACCGACATTCCTGAAGGCGTCCGCACAGCCAATGACAACACATTCGCCGTAATTATATCCAACGAAAACTATCGCCGCGTTGCCCCGGTGGAATACGCGCTGAACGACGGACGCATCATGGCCGACTACATGAAACGAACTCTCGGACTGCCGGCAGACCATGTGCATCTTGTAGAGGATGCCACTCTCAACGATCTGCGCAACGAAATCGACTGGATGAAGAGTGTGAGCAAAGCATACGGCGGCGATGCCGGATTCATCCTGTACTATGCCGGACACGGATTGCCCGACGACGCTGACCGCAACGGCTATCTGCTCCCTGTCGACGGCTACGGGTCGAATGTGTCCACATCACTGTCCATGAACGACCTGGCCGACGAACTCGGTGGCATCGGCTCCAAAGTTACTTTGGTACTTCTTGACGCATGCTTCTCTGGAGCAGTGCGTTCGGGAGGCATGCTATCGTCGGAACGCGGCGTTGTCCTGAAAGTCAAGCCGCATAAAGTAAACCGAGGGAATGTGGTGATGATCTCGGCCTCGCAAAACGACCAGACAGCATCCAAATACGACGAGCAGAACCACGGCCTGTTCACTTACTTCCTGCTGAAAAATCTTCAGGCCACGAAAGGAAGCACCACCATCGGCGAACTTGTGGACGATGTCACCACAAACGTGAACCGTGTGTCCGTAGTTTCCAACAACAAGGCACAGACTCCCGGCGTGTCAGTCTCGCCCTCCTTCGCCGGCGCCTGGCGCGATATACGCATCAACGAGCTGTCTAAACGCTGAACAAACGTCCGCAATGATGCGTTATAAGGCCATACAACTCTCTTAAAACGCATAATCATGGACTATCAGAATTTAGCAACTCAGGCTGCCGACGTAGCCAAAGAGAAAGCCGCCCAGGCAGCCACCGCCGCAAAAGTGGCTGCTGACGCCGAAACCGAGGCAATCAAGGAAAAAGCCACAGCCAACGCAGCCACCATCAAGGAGAACGTGACGGAAAAAGCCGCCGAACTTAAGGAAAAGACCGGAGCCTGCGCAGGCAAAGCCGCCGCAACCGTGAAGGAGAAAGGCTCCGAATTCTCGGACAAGGCTAAGCATGTGGCATCCAATGTCCTGGAAACCATCGCCGAGAAGGCAGCCGAATACAGCGAGAAGCTGAAAAAATAACGCATAACTCACGCTACAGATAGGCCGGAAAAACGCCACGTTTTTCCGGCCTATTGATTACTGACTTGTAGGGATGCACCCCGGTGCATCCGCAATCATTGGACACCTTTTTCGAGGGAAGCGGATGCACCGGGGTGCATCCCTACATTGATTATCAACGCCTTATGATTTTATGCTTCCGCTGATCAGTTACCTTATGTCGCTTTTGACCTTATGTCCCTGTTTCTCGGCCTCTGAGGTAGCTCCCCCTCTTACCTATAAACTATCAACTATAAACTATAAACTTAATACTTTAATACTTTTCTTAAGATACCTCCCCGTATAGCTCGCCGCACACGCCGCAATCTCCTCCGGCGTACCGGCAGCCACGAGATTGCCGCCCGCTTCGCCGCCCTCCGGACCTATGTCTATGACATGATCGGCGCACTTTATGACGTCCATATTGTGCTCGATAATCACCAGCGTATGGCCGAGCGCGATAAGTCGCTCGAAAGAGTCCATCAGCACGTGTATGTCGTGGAAATGCAAGCCCGTGGTAGGCTCGTCGAAGATGAACATCGTGCGCTCGCGGCTGTCCTGCGCCAGAAAGTACGCAAGCTTCACACGCTGATTCTCGCCGCCGCTGAGTGTGCTCGACGACTGCCCCAGGCGTATATAGCCCAGGCCCACGTCGTGCAGCGGCTGAAGGCGACGCACTATCCGCTGCGCCGATGTGCTCTTGTCCTCGCCGAAGAACTCGATGGCGCCATCCACCGTCATGTCGAGGACGTCGGAGATATTCTTTCCGCGATATTCCACCTCCAGCACATCGCGCTTGAAGCGCTTGCCGTGGCACTCCTCGCACACGATGCTGACATCGGCCAGAAACTGCATCTCGATGGTGATTACGCCCTCACCCTTGCACTCCTCGCAGCGGCCGCCCTCGGTGTTGAACGAGAACGTGGCCGCCGTGTATCCCATCTGCCGTGAGAGGGGCTGCTCGGCGAACAGCTGGCGTATCTCGTCGTAGGCCTTGAGATATGTGGCCGGATTTGACCGCGTGCTGCGTCCTATGGGATTCTGATCCACGAACTCGATGTGCCCGATGCGGTCCACGTCGCCGGCAAGCTCGCGGAACGAGCCTGGAGCGTCGCCACTAAGCCCGAGACGCCGCGAGATGGCACGGTACAGGATGTCGCGCACGAGCGTCGACTTGCCCGAGCCGCTTACGCCGGTGACTACAGTCATTACACCAAGCGGGAAACGCACGTCTATGTCCTTGAGGTTATGCTCTCTGGCTCCACGTATCTCGATGTAGGAGGACGAACGGCGGCGCGACTTCGGCACGGGGATGGACATCTCGCCGCCGAGATATTTGCCGGTATAGCTGCGGGGCGCCGACATCACGCCCTCCACCGGTCCGGCATACACTATCTCGCCGCCGTGGGTGCCGGCGTCGGGACCCACGTCTATCAGATAGTCGGCGGCACGCATTATCTCCTCGTCATGCTCCACCACGGCCACCGTGTTGCCCAGGCCCTGGAGCTTGCGCAGCACGGCTATCAGCCTATCGGTGTCGCGCGGATGCAGACCTATCGACGGTTCGTCGAGGATGTACAGCGAGCCTACGAGGCTGCTGCCCAGCGATGTGGCGAGATTGATGCGCTGGCTCTCGCCGCCGCTGAGGGTGTTGCTGAGGCGGTCGAGAGTCAGATATCCCAGTCCCACCTCACAGAGGAATGTCAGGCGGCTGCGTATCTCCACGAGCAGCCTCTCGGCTATGCGGGCGTCCGTGTCGCCAAGCTCGAGTTTGTCGAACCATGCCGAGAGGCGGTCAACGGGCATGCTCACGAGCTGCGTGATGGTGGCGTCGCCCACCTTTACGTAGGCCGCCTCCTTGCGCAGACGCGTGCCGCCGCATTCGGGACACACGGTGCGGCCGCGGTAGCGCGCCAGCAGCACACGGTACTGCACCTTCTGCCGGCGCGACTCCACCCAGTCGAAGAACTTGCGGATGTCGACCCACAGCGTGGCGCGCTCGGCGTCGGTAAGGTCGGCGTACGGACGATGGATGGGAAAGCCGTGGTGCGAACGGATGAAGTTGCGCTTCCACTCTCCCATGGTCTCGCCGCGCCAGCAGGCCACGGCGTCCTCGAAGACCGACAGCGCCGTATTCGGCACCACCAGATGCTCGTCAATGCCGAGGGTCATACCGAAACCTTCGCACACGGGGCAGGCGCCGTAAGGGTTGTTGAAATTGAACATCGCGTCGGAAGGCTCGGGAAACACTATGCCGTCGGCCTCGAAGCGACGGCTGAATTCCATTGTTCGCAGCCCTTCCTCTGCCCACACCATGAGCATGGCCGTGTCGTGGCCCTCGAAGAAGGCGGTCTCCACGCTCTCGGCCAGGCGCGACACCTCGTCGCCCGCGGCCGCCGTTGCCAGGCGGTCGATCAGCAGAAGCGGCTGCACTTTCTTGCCCTTACCACGCGGAGAGGGCGTTGACTGGTAGTCCTCGATGCTTACGAATGTGCCGTCGGACATAACAAGGCGCGAGTATCCCTCCTTGACGTATATCCCGAGCTGCGCGGCCATGTCGCGGCCCTCGGGCAGCACTATCGGCGCGGCCACGGCTATGCGCGTGCCTTCGGGACAGGCAGCCGCGGCCTCCACGACGTCCTTGACGGTGTGCTTGCGCACCTGCGCATTGCTGACGGGCGAATAGGTCCGGCCGATGCGGGCGAAAAGCATGCGCAGATAGTCGTATATCTCAGTTGTCGTGCCCACGGTGCTGCGCGGATTGCGTGTGCTCACCTTCTGCTCGATGGCGATGGCGGGCGGCAGACCGCGTATGAAGTCGCACTCGGGCTTGGTGATTTTGCCGAGAAACTGGCGCGCGTAGGCCGAGAGGCTCTCGACATAGCGCCTGCGGCCTTCGGCATACAGGGTGTCGAAAGCCAGCGACGATTTGCCGGAGCCGCTTAGGCCGGTTATGACTACGAATTTGTTGCGGGGCAGCTCCACGTCCACATTCTTGAGATTGTTGACGCGGGCATGCTTTACTATGATGTTGTTTTCGGACATTCTTTGCGATTTTCGGACTGCAAAGGTACGAAAAATCCGCCGCATACGGAGTATGCAGCGGAATATTTATTATGGGTTCAATCGTCGAACTCCACGAAGTCGCCCACGATGGTATAGGTGACCTCGTCGGGGTTCTCCAATATCAGTCCCACGTCGTAGCCTCGCCCATCGCGGTCTATCTCGTCCACATAGCCCGCGAGGTTGTTGTCCTTGAGATGCTGATATGCCTTGTGGGGAAGCAGCGCCTTCACGAGTTCCTCGGGCAGCACGGTTGCGCCGGGAGCCTTTATGCTCTCGAAGCGGCCGCGGCCGTTGAATTCTATCTCCACGCCGTTCACCAGACGCACGTCATACTCCGTGCGCAGGAAGTTTTTCTCTATACTGGCTATCTTCACATCGTGATAATGCTTTTTGATGAATTCCTTGGCCTCCTTCGGCAGCGTGCTCTCCGGCTCCGAACCGGCCACAGCGATGCCCGGACCGCCCTGCGGCAATACCTGTGCGGCGGCCGACAGCGAGGCGGCAGCTATCAGTGCAACGAGTGCGAATCTTAAAATCTTCATAATTCAATTTGTTTGATGATATAGAATTAACAAATCCCGCACACAATAGTTGAAGTTAAGTGGCAAGTCTCGCCCCTTTTTGCTAATTTTGCCGTATGGAAACACAATTCAACCCCATGCAGACCGTGAAACGCCGCTTCTTCGCCATGCGCAACGGCGTAATCGCCGACACGCTGCGTCGCGCCGGAAGCCCCTTCTCGATAATATTCGGACTCAACTTACCTCAGATTGTAGAAATAGCCGCGGAAGTACCGGCCGAGGACGCCCCGGCCCTGGCCGAAGCCCTGTGGCAGAACCGCACCACGCGCGAGAGCATGCTGGCGGCTCCCATGCTCATGCGGCGCGACGCCATCGACGAGGCCGCCGCCGAACGCCTCCTGCGCGAATCGCCTTGTGCCGAAGTCACCGACGTACTCTGCCACCGCCTCCTGCGCCACCTGCCCTTCGCCGCCGACCTCGGCCGCCGGCTCAGCGCCGACCCCGACCCCATGGTACGCTACGGCGCCCTCCGCCTGATGTTCAACCTCGTAGCCCTCCACCCCGCCGAAGCCGCCGAAATGGCACGCGCCGAGCAGCTCCGCCAATGCCCGCAGACACTCCCCATAGCCTCCGCCCTCCTCGACGAAGCCACCTGGCTTCTGGAAGACGAAAATAATAAAATAAGTTAAATTTATATAATTTATATAATTTATATAAATTATATAACTCACAAAACCCATAAACCGTTCCCCCATGCCCCCTACCTCCTTCATCAAATTGCCCGGCGACCACAGGCAATGGAATGTATACAGGAAGTCTGTGATTATATGCGACGTAACCGAAATGTTCGTGCGAAAATATATGACCTACAGCGCCCGTACTGCCGAACAGATGCGCCAGGCAGCTCGCTCGTGCAAGCAGAATATCGTTGAGGGTGTTTCAGACAAAACCATTTCGGTAGAGATGTGCATAAAATTGATAGGTGTGGCTTTGGGTTCGCTGAGAGAACTTGCAGAAGATTATGGCGACTTTCTGCGACAGAACAAACTTGTCACATGGTCTTTGCAAGATCCGCGGACAAGTAAGACCAGAGCATTCTGTCGCATTGACCACAGTCCGGAACTTTTTGTTGCGAAATGTGAGCAACGATCTTCGGAAACGATTGCCAACATAATGCTTGTGCAGTGCCTGCAACTCGATAAAATGTTAGGCTCTGTATTGAAATCAATCGAGCAGGAATTTATCGCCAACGGAGGCTTAAAAGAGCAGATGTCAAACGTACGCCGAACATGGCGTAAAGACAACCTCGGCTACTGATTCCTCACTCCTAACTCCTCACTGCGCGAAGCGCATATCTATAAACTATTAGCAACAAGCACCGCCAGAATCAGCAACGGTGCCACCCAGCGCACCACGAATACCACAACGCCGGCCAGCCGATGCCCTTCCGGGTCGTAATTCGCCAGCTCCCCGCGCAGCAGTCCCGGCTTGCGCCATCCCATAAACACACACAGGAATATCGACGCCAGCGGCAGCATCACGTTGGTAGCCACCGTGTCAAGGAAATCAAAAATGCACAGGCCGCCTATGCGTATGCCGTCCAGCACACCGAAACTCAGCGCACTGGCCGCACTCAGCACGAACAGCGGCAGCAGCACGATAAGGCACGCCGCGCGCCTGCCGCGGCGGAAACGGTTCTGCACGAAGCTCACACTCACCTCCGCTATGCTTACGGTACTGGTAAGAGCCGCCACAAGGAGCAGAAAGAAGAACAGCGACGACCATATCCTCGTGGCGGGCATCTGCGCGAACACCTCGGGCAGCGTGACGAACACGAGGGCCGTGCCCTCCATATCGGCGTTCTGCAGGCCGAAACTCATGACGGCGGGGAAGATGATGACACCCATCAGCACGGCCGCCATCATGTCGAGCAGCGACACCGTCACCGCCGTACGGCTCAGAGGCGTCTCCTTTGGGTAATAGGCCGCGTACGTGACGAGTATGCCCATGCCGAGGCTCAGAGAGAAGAAGGCTTGCCCGAGCGCGTTGACTACCACCGCCGGACTCAGTTTCGAGAAGTCGGGACTCAGAAAATAACGCAGACCGTCGGCCGCGCCGGGCAGCGACAGCGACACGCAGCAGAACACCAGCAGCACCACGAACAGCAGAGGCATCAACACATTGCTCAGCCTCTCGATTCCCTTGCGCACGCCGAGCAGAAGCACGGCCAGGTTGAGGATTATGAGCACATAAGTATTGAGCAGCGGACCGGCCGTACCGCACACGTACTCCTGCATCTTGCCCACGAAGAAGCCGTCGAGCTGACCGTCGCCTGCCGGCACGCCGCTGTAGAGCACGCCGGACGCACTGTTTACGAAATACTCAAGCGTCCATCCGGCCACCACCATGTAAAAACTCAGGATGATGTAGGAGGCCAGCACGGGCAGCGCTCCCGCAAGCCACCACAGCGACCGGGGAGCATACTTCCGGTAAGCGCCCACAGCGTCGGTAGCCCCGCCGCGACCGAGCGAAAACTCGGCGAGCATCACGGGAATACCGAGAATGAATACGCATAAAATATATACAAGGAGGAAGGCGCCGCCCCCGTTGGCCTGGGCCTCTGCCGGAAAGCGCCACACATTTCCAAGACCGATTGCGCTGCCCACTGTGGCGGCAATCAGACCTATACGACTGCTGAATTTGGCTTTCTCTGCCATAGGTAATTATAATTTTCTGGCAAAATTACTGATTTTTTGCCTTTCCGGCTATTTTTTGCACAAAAAAGCTATAAATTTGCAGAATGAAAGACGCATTGGAAAAAGAACTCGAAGCTCTTGACCGCCGCATTGCGCAGGCTCCCTCCCCCGAGCTGTACCTGCACCGAGGCCGGCTGCTCTGGCGCATGCAGCGCCACGCCGCAGCCATGGCCGACTACGAGCGCGCAGCCGCAGGCGAGGGCGAGGCAGCCCGCGAGGCAGCCGTAGCCCTTCAGTTGGCGCGCGACGTAATGGATTTCTTCAACAAAGACTTATACAACCCATGAGCCTACCCGCCGTAAGTATCATCATGCCGGTCTATCGCGCCGAGGCCTTCCTCGACGCGAGCGTTGGCTCCGTGCTCGCGCAGACCTGTCCCGACTGGGAGCTTATATGCTTCAACGACGCGTCGCCCGACGGCAGCCTCGACGTCCTGAAGCGCCTGCAGCAGCAGTCCGCCGGACGCATGCTCATCATCGACTCGCCCGTCAACGTCCGCCAGGGCGGCGGCCGCAACCGCGCCCTCCGCACCGCCCGCGGCCGCTACGTGATGTTTCTCGACGCCGACGACGCCCTCGCCCCCGAGGCCGTGGAGTGCTGCCTGCGCGAAGCCGCCCTGGGCGCCGACATGGTGGTGTTCGACTACGCCGCATGCTCCGGCGACAGCCGCACGCGCCGCTGCCAGCTCGGCGACGATGCCGCCGCACTGGAGGGCGATGACCTGCGCCGACGCATCCTCTCGCGCACCACGCCGGTATGGTCGGCGATGTACGACGCACGGCTCATAACCGAACAGGACCTCTATTTCCCCGAGAAAGTGTTCTACGAGGACAACGCCGTAGCCATGGCTATACAGCTCTCCGCCAGCCGCCCGGTGAAAATCAACCATACCCTATACCTCTACCGCTGCGACAACGTGTCCGTCACGCGCTCCACCGACAACTACCGCTTCTTCGACCGCATCGCCTCGGCCCGTATCCTGCTCGGCCACCTCAAGCGTCTGGGCATCTACGGGCGCTACCGCGACGAAATAGACTTCCTCTTCGTCAACCTATACTACACGCACACCATCTTCGGCTGCGTCTACCGCTTCTCGCGCGTCCCCATGCTGCGCCACCGCTACGTGCGCCACACCGTCACCCGCTACGTCCCCGACTTCCGCCGCAACCCCCTCTACCGAGCCCAGCCCCTCCGCCTCCGCCTCAAAATCGCCCTCCACGCCCGCTTCCCCCGCCTCCTCCCCGCCCACACCCGCGCCAAACGCCTCCTCCTATCCCCGTCCAAATGACCCCGATATACCATAACGCTCCACATGTAGGGATGCACCCCGGTGAAATGCCGTTCAAATAACCTTTCGGACGATTCACCAAGTACCTTTATATCGTTATTTTGCAGTTTATCAGCCGATTACCCGCCGCCTGGCGGGTTGCACCGCCCCCACTCTTACCTTTAACACACAACAATAAACAAAAAAAAGAAAACCGCACGAAGCGCGCAACAA
>URSD01000028.1 GCA_900550395.1 uncultured Porphyromonadaceae bacterium
CCGGCTGAAATGTTAACGGAGATCTCGACTGCAAAGGTAAAAGCTAACCACATTCAACCCGCGATGAGCGCGGGTTGCTCCCGTTTTATCGGACAGTAATAAATTTATATGTCGCTTATGATCTTATGTCCGTTTGTATCTCGCCATGTTTGGTAAATTTTGTTGATAGGAAATAGGCAAGAGGGGCATCTGTGGGCGCACGGACTAAAGTCCTCTTTTTGGGGGATAATAAAAACCGAGGCTGCGCGGTGGCGCAGCCTCGGTCAGTAGAGGGGAATGTGGGATTACTTGTTGGTGGCTTCCTTGAGAGCGTCACACCAGCCGGCGTAGGCGGGCTTGCGGGCGTGGTTGATGTCCCAGATGCCGATGGGCTCGCCGGCGCGCCAGCCGCTGCCCTCGGGGCTGTCCGTAGCGGCCCACTGCACGATACCGTACTGCTGTTCCTTCGGGATGATCTCGAAGTATTTGGTGACGATGAACTTGTAGTAGTCGCTCATCTGCTGTGCCTGCTCGAAGGTGAGGTCGGGCGTCATGATGGTGTTGCCGTCGGCGTCCTGGATGCCCATGTCGAGTTCGGATACGTGAATGAGCTTGCCGGAGGCGGCGAGTTTTTCGAACATTTTCACGACGCACTCTTCCTGCTTGGCCTGCCACTCGGGGTTGAGGCTGTAGGTGACGTGCATCTGCGTGCCGATGCCGTCGATGCGCGTTACGCCGTCGGCTTCCCACTGGGCGATGGTGCGGATGAGGCCGTCGGTCTTGGCGGTGTTGTTGTAGGCGGCCTCGAGGTTGTAGTCGTTGGCGAAAAGCAGTAGTTCGTCGGGGTTGCCGCCGTATTCGGCGAAGGCTTCGCGGGCGTACTGCACGGCGTAGCGCACGTAGTCGTCGCCGAGGTAGTTCTGCCAGTAGAAGTGGGTGTTGTCGTCGTCACCGTGCTTGACGCCGTAGTTGCCGCCGTCGGCGATGGCTTCGTTGACAACGTCCCATGCGGTGACGTAGCCGCCGCAGGCTTCCATCATACCGTAGATCCAGCGCTTGAGCTCGCCCTTGATGATTTCCTCTTTCTCCTCGGGGGTGAGGGGGATTGAGTTGGCGCTCTTCTCGTAATAGATGCAGAGGTCGTCGATGTAGATGGTGCCGTCGTATGCGCCGTAGCTGAAGAGGAAGCGCGAAGCTCCGTCGCCGTTGCATGTGGTGGCAACTTTGACTTCTGTCCAGTCTGTGGTAACCTTGATGGCGGGGAAGTCGCCGCATCCTTTATATCCGTCGGGGTTCTGGAAACCGGCGCCGATGGAGCCTTCTTTGGAGCCCTTGATCTTCATCGTGAGGAAGTAGCGGGTGTCTACTTCAAAGGGTTTGGTGACGTCGTAGGCGGTCTGTGCCTCCCAAGAGTTCACCTTGGAAGGATTGGTCATCACGAGCACGCCGTCCTGAATCTCGCGTGTGGAGCCGTTGCCCCAGCCGGCGGGTGCTTCGCCGCTTGAGAAGTCGTCTTCCAGCACATTGATGGGAATTGTGATTGCTGCGGCCTCGCTGTGAGTCAGTTTTACGCTCTTGAACTGAACGGTGCCTACGAAGTCGCCGAACTGGACGAGTACGTGGGAGCCGCCTTCAAATTCGGCCGTGAACTTAACCTTGTAGTCGTTCCATTCTTCGTTGGCTGTGAAGCTCAGTTTTTTGTCTGAGCTCCAGGTGCCTATGGCTCCGCGCACGTTGGCCTCGCCGCCGAGGGTGCGGGCTGTGATCGTAAGTTCGTATTCCGTGCCTTTGGCGATGTTGAATCCGTCGGCGATGAAGAACTGGAGATCCCAGAAATTGGCTGCTGCTTCAGGATTGACGATTTCAAGGCAACCGTCGGCTGAGTTGATGGACGCTTCGGCGCCGTTGCCCCACTGACCCCACATGGAGTAGTCGGACTGTGTGCCCCAGTCTATCTCATAGTCCAGAACTTCTTTTTTCTGGTCGGGGTCCACTTCGACCTCCTTGTCCTTGAGGAGGTCGAGGAGGTACTTGCCCTGCTGCTGCTCGTGCCAGCAGAGGGTGTGGCCGAAGATCTTGAGGCCGCCGTTGCGTGCGGTCTCGATGGCCGAGCGTATGGTGCCGAAGTCCATGGCTCCGTCGGCGTTCATGACGAAGTTGTGCTTCATGTGGTTGCCGAAGGTTACTTCGTCATAGTTTGCCACGGCGAGGGCATAGACGAGTCCGCGCTTGTTCATATCGGACGCGTCGATCGCTCCGCCGAGGCGGAACAGCGGACCTACGCCGGAACGGTTGACGTACGATTTCAACGGTCCGTAGGCCTGAAGATACTCGTACTGGGCGCTTTCCTGAGGCTGGTCGACCTTGAACCCGTTGGTGTCGAAGTCGTCGGCGCAGCCGGCGGCGAGCACGAGGGCTGCGGAGGTGGCGCCGAGTGTCAGTATGTTGAGAAGTTTCATATGGTCTGATTGATTTCCGCGGGCCTCCGGGCTTCTGCGCCCGGAGGCTTGCGGAATAAGGTGTTACTTATTTGTATTCGGGTGTGAAAGTCTCGAACTTGACGTTGCGGCTCTTCACCACGAGGGTGTCGAGAGTCTGCACGCTGCGGGTGCCGTAGTCCACGATGTAGTCCAGATAGATTGCATTGCGGTCTTCGTTGCCCCAGCTCTTCTTCTCGCCGTCGATGACGAACTTGCCTGTGCCGCTGGCGTTGATGCCGGGAGTGCCGGAGCTGACGGTGCACTCGTCCTTGTCGTTGAAGGAGAGGACGAGGTCGCAGGTGATGGTCTGCTTGTCGCCGCCGGGGAGGGTGACGACGGTGCTGACGGGGTAGACTGCGGTAGTGAGGTTGCGGGTGTCGACGGTACGGAGCTCGTCATTCTCGACGTTGGCGGCGTGGCGCACATTGGTGGTGGTTACGCCGTTCTCCGTGATCTTGTCGAGGCCGCGGACGGCGTACTCGGCGTCATACTTGTTGATGTACTTGACGCAGTAGAGCACGTAGTCCTTGGGCACTACGCTCCAGGCGGAGGAGAGGGTGCGCGGGGGCACGTTGCCCTCGGCCACGGGTGTGCCCGAGAGGATGTGGTCGGCGCCGTTCTGGCCGGTGATTACCAGGGGCACGACGTAGTTGCTCTCCAGCGCGTCGGGGTCGTTGAAGAAGGCGTCGGTGAAGTTGACGCGGACGGAGCCCATGACGTTGCCGTTGAAGTCGATCTTGTTTGAAGCAAGGGTGTAGTAGCTCTCGGGCATTGCCTTGACGGGCTTGGTGCCGTCGAAGGTGAGGTTATCGACGAGCGAATTGTCTACGGCGATGTCGAGGGTGATCTTTCGACCCTTGTAGGCGCCGCTCATGGTTGCGTAGATGTCGCATGCATGGGCGTTGTCGACGCTGGTGTCGTAGGTGTCCTCGCCCATGACGAGGGTGCGCACCGGGTACTGGTTGGCGAAGTACACCGTGATTCCTCCCTGATAGTCGGGGAAGTCCTGGGAGGCGTTCTTGCACGACGTCACGGAGCCGGCAGCTGCCAGGGCTGCGATGATTGCGGTATATTTGATGATTTTCATGTCTTTGTGATATTGATGGTTGAAAGGAATAACGGAGAGAGGTGCTGAATATTACTTCCAGCCGTCGTTCTGCACGAGATTGTTGAACAGGATGACCTCGCCGTAGGGTATGGGGCCATAGTTCATGTAGTCCTGATAGTTGCGGTTCTCGACGTCGATGACCTCGTAGTGCAGCGCGCCGCCGTTGCTGGTGATGCGCATGCCGCGTGCCGTCTCGTTGAGGTCGGCCTGCCAGCGGCGCAGATCCCAGAAGCGTACGTTCTCGAAGCAGAGCTCGATGCGGCGCTCGTTGCGTATGAGCTTACGCATCTCGTCCTTGCTGCCCTTGACGCTCTCGAGGTAGGGGTCCTGACCGCCCTGGCCGATGCCTGCGCGCTTGCGGATGGCCTTGACGATGTCGTAGGCGCTGTAGCCGTGGGTTCCGGTGCCGGTGGGGCCCCAGGCCTCGTTGGCTGCCTCGGCGTAGTCGAGGTAGAGCTCGGTGTAGCGCAGACGCACGTTGGCGTGGTCCTGCTCGGTGTTGACGGAGGGGTCTACGTTGCAGAGCTTGTTGAGGAGCTTGCGCATGTAGTAGCCGGTGCGTGTGCTGTGGCCCTGCTCGGCGTTGAGGGCGTCGTTGTTTGTGCCGTATGCGCCGGAGATGATCTCGGAATCGTTGTGTCCCCATTTGCTGCCGTTGACCACGATGTAGAGGTCAAGGCGCGGGTCGCGGTTGGCGTAGGGGTTCTGCGGGTCGTAGCTGCTGTTGCCGTCGGTGATGGGATAGCCTGCCGCGTCGGGGAAGGCGTCCACGAGGTTCTGTGTGGGGTTGACGCGTCCGGTGCCACGGAGGGAGGGCGGGAAGTTGTCCTTCTCGAGGCTGTTGCTGGGGCTGATGTTGTCGCGCCAGATTACCTCACGGTTGCCGCCGGAGGTGAGTTTCTTGACCTCGTCGGCTGTGTAGTAGAGGTGTCCCTGGTCGTAGATGCCGGCAGCGCCGTTGTTGAGGTCGAGCACGGCGGCAGCGCGGTCGGCAGCCTCGGCCCATTCGATGCCGGAGCCGGCCGAGAAGGCAGGGCTGGCGGCGAGGAGGGCTGTCTGCGCGGCGATGACTTGAGCTACACGGCCGCACATGCGTCCGTTGAAGTCGGCGCCGCATACACGGATGTACTCGTCGATGCTGACGCCCATCTCGCGGTACTTGGCGGGGATGTCGGCCTCGCTGGTGATGTCGCGGTAGTCGGTGGGCAGCAGCTCGGTGGCGGCGGCCACGTCGTCGAAGATCTGCTGGACGCAGGCCTTGAAGGTGGCGCGGGGCTGGTTGAAGTCGCTGTTGGCGTTCTCGGGTTCAAGCAGGTTGGGCACGCCCAGAAGCTCGCCGCCTGCCCATCCGCCGTGCTGGCGCAGGAGGTGGTACATGAAGAGTGCGCGCAGGCCGTAGGCCTCGCCCTTGAGGCGGTCGAGGAAGAGCTGCTGCACACGGTCGTTGGCGCTGAAGTTGACGTCGTCTACCTTGGAGAGCAGCAGGTTGACGAACTGGATGCCTCCGCGGCCGTTCTTCCAGTAGGAGATGGTGCCGTTGTTGGCTGTCCAGCTGCCGGTGGCTATCTTGAGGTAGTCGCTGGAGTTGTCGTTGGTGACCGCGTCGTCGGTGGCGAGGTCGGAATTGACGCCGGTGCTGTAAGGCATCAGCAGGTAGGCGTCGTAGAGCAGGCCGTCGGCGTATTTGGGGAAGTCCTCGGTCGAGTTGATGTCCTGCGAGGGCTCGAATGCGGGCTCGAACAGGTCGTCGCACGAAGCGGAGGAGAATGCCATGGCAGCGATGGCTGCTATTTTGTATATGGATTTCATAGTGCTTGTCGAGGTTTAAATCTTGACGGTAAGACCTACGTTGAAGAGGCGGTCGGCGGGAGCCGTGCCGATGTTGCGGTCGAGAATCTTGCGATTCTTGCCGAAGGTGAAGAGGTTGCTGCCGCTGACGTAGATGGATGCGCCGCTGAGGAAGCATTTCTTCATGAGCGATTCGGGCATGTCGTAGGTGAGCTGGAGCTTGGCCAGGCGGAAGGCGTCGGTGGAGTAGATCCAGTAGTCGGATGCGACCTTGTTGGCGGCGCCGTCGCTTGTGGTGAGGCGGGGCAGGGTAGCGGTGGCGGCGTTGGTGCCGTTCCATGCGTTACGCATCTCGGAGGAGTACTTCTCGGTGCCGGTGGCGTAGTAGTAGCTGTTGCCGGCGAGGGAGGCGTGGCCGCCCCAGTTGCCTGTGCCGAGAGCGAAGAGCGTGAAGCCCTTGTAGTTGAGCGTGAGGTTGAGACCGAGCATGAAGGGCGAGCCGTACCATCCGGCCTTGCCGAGGTAGACCTGGTCCTTGTAGTCGATGACCTTGTCGTCGTTCTGGTCGAGGTACTTGATGTCGCCGGGCTGAGTCTCGCCGCCGAGAGCACTCTGGTCGGGCCATGCTTCGATTTCTTCCTTGCTCTGGAAGAGGCCGGCGCTCTTGTAGCCCCAGAGTCCGTCGATGGGCGTGCCCTCGCGGTTCTGGTAGGCGTACTCGTTGTTTTCGTCGCGCTTGGTGGCCTTGGTGTCGTACCATGTGCCTACGACGCCTACCTTCACGCCGAGGTCGCCGAAGCGCTTGTTCCAGTCGATAGCGAAGTCAAGACCCATGCGGCGGTTGGCGTTGTAGTTGACGTAAGGCACGAAGCTTGCCTCGGGATAGTACGTCCAGAGATGGTTGGGATACTTGGTGTTGTTCTCAGGGCTTACGAGCAGGCCGCTCATCTCGTTGACGAAGAAGTCGACGTGTGCGTTGATCATGCGCTGGAAGAAGGAGCCTTTGAGGGTGGCGCTGAATTCCTTGCGCTTGATGAAGGTGAGGTCGACGTTCTCGCCGCGTTCGGGATAGTAGGCTGCCGCGCCGCCCTTGTCGCCCCAGCTGAACCATCCGCCGGGCACGTATGCACCGCGCCACATGTAGTAGTCGGTGATGTCAAGGTCGCTGTGGACGATGCTGCCGCTGACGGAGAGCGAGAGGTCGTCGACGGCGTTGCTGTCGCGGAAGAGGTCTTCCTTCATGCGCCATCCCAGAGTGAGGGAGGGCGAGAAGGCCGTGCGGTGGCCGGGAGCCAGCTTGGCGGAGTGGACGACGGCTGCCTGGAAGTCGGCGAAGTAGCGTCCGGCATAGTCGTAGGCTGCGCGCAGGCCGAGGTTGACGTTGCTGGTGCGGTGGTAGACGCCGGTGAGGGTCTTCTGCCATCCCGAGGCCAGAATCATGGCGTCGACGTTGTGCTCCTTGTTGAAGGTGTTGCGGTAGCTGAAGTCGGCGTTGAAGCTGACGGTCTGGTTGTCGGTGCTGCTGCTTACGTTCTGCACACCGCTTTTCTTGTCGATGCCCTCCTGGGTGAGGTCAACGATGACGTCCTGGCCGCCGTAGTTGCTCCATGTGGGGATGTAGACGGCGTAGTCGTTGGTGAACGCGGTGTTGTAGGAGGTCTGATAGTCCGTGGCGAACTGCGTGTGGAAGGTCAGGCCCTTGAGCAGACGGCTGAGGTCGATGTTGACGGCGGCGTTGAACTGGAAGTTGCGTGCCGTGTGCTTGTTGTAGCCGGCTGCGTAGTAGTTGGCGAAGATGTTCTTGTTGTCGATGTTGGTGCCGCTGAGGAAGTACTTCCCGTCGATGATGTTGTTGCTGCCTCCCACGAGTTCGAGCGCCGCGAGGGCGTTGGGGTCGATCATGCTCAGGGGAATGAGGGGGGCGATACGGTTGGGACGGAAGGTGGCTGCCAGGGCCCAGTAGTCGTCGTAGTTGTCACCGTTGGCGATGCTGTGGCCGGCGCGGGAGTTGTAGAACGTGGTGTAGGTGCCTACGGTAGCCGAAATCCAGTCGGTGATGTCGACGTCTACGTTGCCGCGCACACTGAAGCGGTTGGTGTTGTTGTTCTTGGCCTCGCCGATTTTGAAGACGTCATCCTCATAGAAGTAGGAGATGTTGGTGTAGTAGCGTGCGCGCTTGTTGCCGCCGCTGATCTGCGCCGTGACGTCGTAGCGGTTCTTCACCTTGCCGATAAACTCGTCGCTGTAGAAGTCGACGTTGGGGTAACGGTAGGGGTTGAGGCCGCTGGCGGTGTTGTAGATGTCGGATGCGCTGTATGCTGCACCGAGGCCGTCGAGGGTGCGTGCCTGATTGTAGAGCGTCATGTACTCGGCGGAGCCGATGTACTCGGGATAACCCTTGGCGACGTTCCATCCGGCATTGGCGTTGACGGTGATGTTCAGGGGCTTGTCCTCGCCGTGCTTGGTGGTGATGAGGATGGCGCCCTTGGCTGCACGGCTGCCGTAGAGCACGGTGGCTGCGGCGCTCTTCAGGAAGGTGACTTCCTTGACCTCGCTGGGGAGGACGTCGGCGGCGTCGCGGGGCACGCCGTCCACGATGGTGAGGTAGCCGCCGTCGTTGTCGCTGTCCATGGCCCATAGAGATGCGCCGTTCCAGCCGCTGACGAAGCCCTGCATGTTATCGAGAACGCTGAAGGTGTGGTCCTTCTTCTGATTCTCTTCTACGTTCACGACGGAGACGCCGCCTACGATGCTGCTGGGAGCTGCGTCGCGGAAGGTGGCTTCCGTGTGAATGCCCTTGCCGACGCTGTCGGGAGCTTCCGCGGTCTGCGCTCCGGCCTGTGAGGGAAGGAAGCACGCGGCGCCCATCAGCATGATAAAGGCTTTTTTCTGTGTGGGTATCATATATTGAAATGTGATATTCTTGTGAATGATTGTTTGTCCGATAAAAGGCTTTGTAAACCTTAAACCTTAAACTCTAAACCTCGATCACCAGCCGGGATTCTGGTCGAAGCCTTCGTACATCTGGGTGTCGTCCTTCTTGAGGGGGAACCAGTAGTGCTTGGCTGTGAACGCGCGCTGGAACAGAGGCTCGGTGTGGAATTCGGCCACGCGTGCGTCGGCGGGGTCGTTGGTCTCGTAGAACTTGTCGTCTTCCACGCGGATGAACTCGTGGGAGGTCTTGAGCGTGTACTTGGGCTCGGTGAGGAGCAGCCAGCGCTGGAGGTCGTTGAAGCGCAGACCCTCGAAGGAGAGCTCTACGGCGCGCTCGCGGCGCACCTCGTCGAGGAAGAGCTCGCGGCTGGCGGTGTACTTGGCTGCCACGTGGCCTGCGCCGCAGCGGTCGCGGATGACGTTGATGGCGTCGGCGGCTGTCTTGCTGAAGTTGTCGCTCTTGCCTGTGGCGCCCTTGGATGCACCTACTGCCTCGGCATACATCAAGTAGATGTCGGCCAGGCGCATGTAAGGCACGTCGGCATTGGGGTTGAGGCCGTAGCCGGCGGCATCGTCCACTTTGTTGCTTGTGTGCGGCACAAGCTTCTGGTATAAATAGCCTGTGGAACTGGCATTGAGTATATTGCGCCAGACTCCACCGGTGTAGAGCTGTGCATATTTATCATCTTTGGATGCTTCGCCATTGACATACTTGAATCCGTCGAAGACGATGTCGTGGTAGAAGCGAGGGTCGCGGTTCTTGAAGGGATGTGTGATATCCCATTCAGAGTCGGGGTCGTCAAGGGGCAGACCGTTGGCCATGCCGTAGTTCTCCACGTAGTTGGCTGTGGGATGGTGCACGAGGTTGTCCCTTGGGGGATCTCCTGAAAGCCAGTTGGGACAGAAGGTGCCCGCGTAATTGTAGGCGATGTAGGAGTTGGGTCCGCCGTTACCCCAGGCGACTGTGCTGGCGCGGAAAATGGATTCCGTGCTGCCGGGGACGCGACCCTGGTTGCGTGTGCTCCAGAATATGTCGCTGTAGCATGTGGTGGCGTCGTCGGCTTTCTCGTGGTTGTAGACGTTTTTGTAGTTGAACTCGGCGAGGGCGTACTGTGTCTGTCCGCCTTCCACGAGGGTGAGCAGTTCGCCGAAAGCCTTGGCCGCGCGCTCGCAGTACTCGTTGTTATAGGCGTAGGTCATGGTGCCTCCTGTCTGCGGACCGTTCTCCATCAGGGGCGAACCTGCCCAAAGCAGACTCTTGCCGAGGTAGCCGAGAGCCATGATCTTATTGATGCGGAAATCATTGTGGCCGATGGTCTTCTTGCCCGTGTTGGTGTTGTCCCAGTTGATGGGCAGCAGGTCGGCGGCCTCGCGGAAGTCGGCGGCACATTTTTCGGCCGCTTCCTGGAAGGTGAGGCGCTTCTCGGTGGGGCTTTCGCTTGCGGGGATGGTGCGGTCGAGGTAGGGCAGTCCGCCGAGGAACTGCATCATCTCGAAGTGCCACCATGCGCGGAAGAAGAGCAGCTGGCCGCGGATGAAGCGGCGTTCCTCGTCGTTGCCCACGAAGTTCTCCATGCTCTCGAGGCCGAGGTTGCATTTGCGTATGCAGTACCATGCATGGCCGTAGAGGGCATGTTTGTCGGGGTTGGTATCGCGCGAGTCGAGACGGTCGGCGGCCTTGTCAAACCAGAAGCCGGGCTGGCCGAGTGTTCCGTCCTGCCATGCCCAGAAGTTGCCGAGGTCTACCTGATGCAGCATGTGCCAGTTGCCTTGAGGCACAAGCCACTCGTCGTCGCCGAGGTTCCAGGTGCAGGTCCAGTAGTGCACGTTCTTGTTGGGCACGCAGTTGTAGATCTCCTCAATATAACCCTGGAAGTTGGTGAAATCCTTGAAGGCGTCCTTGGAGTCGACGGTGGAGTCGGGGTCCTTGTCGAGGTAGTCTTCGCAGGAAGTCAGCATCGTGCCGCCGGCGAGAGCCATGGCGGCGCAGGTGATGAATGTGGATATTTTGAGTTTCATTGCTTTCATGATGTTAGAGTGAGAACTTCACGCCGAGGTTGAAGCGGCGGGTTGTCGGGTAGGCCGAGGCGGCGTAGCCGTAGTTGCTCTCGCGGTCGTCGGGCATGCGGGTCCAGAGCCAGAGGTTGTTGCCGTTGAGGTAGACCTTGAGGTTGCTCAGGCCGAGTTTCTTGATCCAGCCGGAGCTCCAGGTGTAGGCTATCTCGACGTTCTTCAGACGGATGTAGGAGCCGTCGTAGATCCACTGTGTGCCGTAGGCGTTGACGTTGGGCGTGGAGAGCCAGCGCGGGTAGAGCATGTCGCCCGAGCCGTCGGGGGTCCACCAGTCGCGGTGCAGGTCGTAGGCGTTGTTCATCTGGTTCTCGAAGCTGCGGAGGTCGACGGTGCGGCTTACGCCCGTCACGCCGTAGAACTGTGCGAAGACGCTGAAGCCTTTCCACTCGAAGCCGAGGGTGGCGTTGTAGGTGTTCTGCGGGGTCTCGGTGTAGCCGTAGGGCGCCTCGTCGTCGGCGTCGACGGTGCCGTCGCCGTTGAAGTCGACGATGTAGTAGTCGCCGGGCAGGCGCTGGTCGTTAAGCTCGCTGAATGCGGGCGCGCCGTAGATCATGTCGTAGTTGTTGAGGTAGCCGGCATCGATGTGCGAAGTGTACTGGCCGATGGCGTAGCCTGCCTTCTTGAGGTGGTCGGGCTTGAGCTTGGGGTCGTCGCGGTCGATGATTTTGTTTTTGGCGTGCGTCATGTTCAGGTTGGCCCATACGCGCATGTCGCGGTTGATGGGGTAGTTGAAGCGGAGTTCCACCTCGAAGCCCTGGCTCTCGGCGCGGCCGAGGTTGGCCGTGGGAGCGCTGCCGCCGAAGTAGCCGGGCACGGAACGCTCGGCGCCCTTGACGAGGATGTCCTTACGCTTGTCCTTGAAGATTTCTACGGAGCCGGCGAACATGTCGTTGAGGAAGCCGTAGTCGATACCGAAGTTCATCTTCGTCACCTTCTCCCAGTGTGCGTCGGGATTGCCCATCATTGTCTGATAGTAGAAGGTGTAGGGGCTGGTGTTGCCCGGGCGTGCGGAGCCGTCCATGATGGCGTTGCCGCCGAAGGCCCACTGGTCCATGTAGAGCCAGCGGTCGCCGGTGTCGTCGCCGATCTCGCCGTAGCTGGCGCGGATCTTGAGGTTGTTGACGTAGGGCAGGAGGGCCTTGAAGAAAGGCTCGCCGCTGATGCGCCAGCCTATGGCGCCGGAGTTGAAGAAGCCGAAGCGGTAGCCCTTGCCGAACTTCTCGGAGCCGTTGTAGGCGCCGTTGTACTCGACCATGTAGCGGCCGTCGAAGCTATAGGTGGTACGGAACACCCAGTCCTCGCGGTAGCGGGGAATCTCGCTGCCGTAGGCATCCTCCTGGCGTGTCCATACAGCTGTGGCGCCCACATCGTGCTTGCCTGCGAACTGGCGTGCCCAGTTGAGCTGGAGCTGATAGTTGACGTGGCGCTGTGTCTTGGCATTCTGAATCTCGCCGGAGTGCTGGTTAAGGCTGGGGTCGGTGCGATAGTCGAAGTGGGTGGTGCCGTCGTAGGACTGCACGGTGGCGATGCCGGTGGCGGGGTCGATCCATTTGCGGTCGAGTGAGGCGCCGGAGGGAATCTCGATGCCTCGCTTGCTCTCGACGAAGAGGTTGTCCCAGGAAATCATGCCGCGGAAGTTGAGGCCCTTGGTGATCATGCTGAGGTCCTGCTCCAGCACGAAGTCGGTGTTGATGCGCGTGGTGGTCATGCGCATGGTGCCCGCAGAGAGAATGTTGGCCACGGAGTTGGTGACCTGTGCTGAGTTCTGGGGGTAGAAACCGACAGCGCCGCCTTCGTAGCGGGGCATGAAGATATCGGGTGCAGTGCTGTAGACGGAGCCCCAGATCTGTGCTGCGCTCCAGTCTACGGTGTACATGCCGGAGCCGTTGAACGGCGTCTTGCGCGAGGAGTTGGAACCGGCCACGTTGACCTTGAAGGTGGTGGTGGGGGTGATGGAGAAGTCGAGGTTCGAGCGAACGTTCAGGCGGTTGTAGGCGAAGCCTGTGTTGAAGCCGCGGCTGGAGTCGAAGCTGCGGAAGAGGTCACCCTCGTCCACGAAGTCGACAGCCGTGTAGTAGCGCACGAACTTGGTACCGCCGGAGATGTTGACATAGGCGTTGTAGCTCATGGCGTGATCCTTGAAGAGCTCGTCCTGCCAGTCGACGTTGGGGTAGCGCTCGATGTCCTCGATGGAGGTGCGGTAGCGGTACTTGTTGATGCGCGACTGGGGAATGAGGTAGCTCCAGGAGTTGGGGCTGAGTGCGAGCTCGTGCTCGATGACCTTGTTGTGGAGCATGAGGGCGTCGTAGGAGTCATACTTGTCCGGGAGGCGCGAGATGGTCTTCATTGTTGCGGTGAAGCCTACGTCGATTTTGGCCTTGCCCTCGGCGCCGCGCTTGGTGGTGATGAGGATTACGCCGTTGGCGCCCTTCACACCATAGACGGCGGTGGCCGATGCGTCCTTGAGCGCGGAGATGGACTCCACGGAGCTGATGTCGACGGAGCTCATGGGGCGCTCGATGCCGTCGACGAGCACCAGGGGCGAGGAGCCGTTCCAGGAGGAAGCGCCGCGGATGGTGATCTGAGGCTCTTCGTCGCCGGGCATACCGCTGCTCTGCGTGGTGGTGACGCCGGGCATATTACCGGTGAGGGCAGCGCCGATGTCATGAACGCCGGCTGCGCGCTCGAGGACGGCGCCTGAGGTCTGCGTGATGGCACCTACGATGGATGCCTTCTTCTGCTGGCCGTAGCCCACAACCACCACTTCTTCGAGGGCGTTGGAGTTGGGCTTGAGGGTGACGTCGACAGTGGTGCGTCCGTTCAGTTTGATTTCTTGTGCTTCCATGCCCACGTAGCTGAATGTGAGCGATGCGGTCTTGACGTTGGGCACCTGGATGGTGTAGTTGCCGTCAATGTCGGTGGTCACGCCCGCGTTCTTGCCTTTGAGCATTACGCTGACGCCGATCAGGGGCTCGCCCGTATCGTCGACCACAGTACCCGACACGTTCTCCGCCTGGGCCGAGAAGGCGCTGCAAAGCAGGATGAGTGTCAGCACTGAAATGCATCGAAATAATTTCTTTACATTTTCCATGTGTTGGTAATTGGTTGGTTCAGGTTGTTAAAGTGTTTTCTCTTTTTCCTTTGCCGGATCGCTGTCCGGCGTGATGTGATGAAAGGTTTGCGTTTTTTTTCTTGGTTGTTCTCCTTATACGATTTTAGATTTTAGGTTTATATTATTTATTAAATGTGTTGTGTGCGGATGTGGCGTAAGGGCCGACCACTGTGCCTGTGAAGCCGCCGGCGGCAGCTGTGGAGGTGTGGCGGGCGTCGACGCCCGTGGCTACGGTGCGGGGCTCGGCCTGCCCGGGGAGGACGTAGCTGAAATCGAAGGTGAGTCCGTCGGGGCTGCTGACGGCGAGGGTGACGGTGGCTTCGGAGGCGTCGACCGGCTCGGAGGCGATGGTCTCGATGCCTTCGGGGCTCACTTTGTCGACGAAGATGCACTGCGCGCCGTCATCGCCGATGCCGCGGCCGAGCAGATACTGGTGCTTCTCGTCCTTGAACAGGAGCAGACCGGCGCACTGCGAGGCGCTGTCGGGGAGGAAAGTCATGGTGGCGGAGCAGTCGAAGGCGTGGTGCTGGAGGCGGCGCGCCACAAAGGCGGGAGTGGCCTTCTCGGTGGCGCTCACGGGCGCGCACTTGAGCGCGAGCATGCCGGGACGCTCGGTGAGGCTTACGATGTCGGCGGCGGGTGCGCGCAGCGTCATCCAGCGCTGGTCGAGCGCTGTGCTGTCGAAGTTCTCCGTGACGGTGAAGTTGCCGAAGGTGGCGTGTGCGTCGTCGCGCACTGCGCCGGGACGTGTGCCCGTCATGGCTATGGGCTGCATGTCGGGGTTGATTACGGGCCATCCGTCGGCGGTCCATTCTACGGGCAGCATGAACGTCTCGCGGCCGAGGTTCTCGAAACCGGCCTTGGTGGGGCGGCAGGCGAGGAAAACGGCCCACCAGTCGCCCTCTGCGGTCTGGATGAGGTCGGCGTGGCCGGCGCATGTGATGGGATTGGTACGCTCGCGGTCAAGGTTGCGCTGCGTCAGGATGGGATTCTTCTCGTAGGGAGTGAAGGGTCCGAAGGGTGACGGACCGCGGTAGATGACTTCGCTGTGCCAGTCGCCGGTGCCGCCCTCGGCGGTCATCAGGTAATATGTGCCGTTGATTTTATAGATGTGGGGACCTTCGCACCAGATGGGCTTGTCCTGCGGTCGCCAGCCTTTGTTGACGACAATCTTGCGCTCGCCGACGCACTTGTCGGTGGCTGTGTCGAACTCTACCACACGCACGGTGCGGTGGCCGTCGTATTCGGGCTTGCCGTCGGGGGCGTCGTCGTTGTTGACGATGTATGCCTTGCCGTCTTCGTCAAAGAAGAACGCGGGGTCGATGCCCTGTACTTCCGGCAGGTAGACGGGGTCGCTCCAGTTGCCTGAGAACGGGTCGGTGGTCTTTACGAAGAAGTTGCCGGCGCCTACGTTGGTGGTAATCATGTAGTAGGTCTTGTTGGCCGGGTTGTAGGAGATGGCAGGGGCGAAGATGCCGCCGCTGATGTGCTGTCCGGGGAAGTTCTCGAGTTGTTCGGGGCGGTTGAGCACGTGGCCTATCTGGCGCCAGTTCACCATGTCGCGGCTGTGGAAGACGGGTACGCCGGGATAGTAGCAGAATGTGGATGTTACGAGGAAATAATCGCCCTGGCCGTTGGTGCAGACCGAGGGGTCGGAATACCATCCGGGCAGGATGGGGTTGTGGTAGCTTGCGCTGTCCGCAAGCGGACAGATAGCATATATGCTATCGCTTCCGGTGTAGACGAAGTCGTCGAACAGGGCTACGCCGGGCACCGGTTCGGTACCCTTCTGAGAGGCGGAGCATGCTGCTGCGAAGACGGTGAGTGCTGCTATGATTGCGGCGTTTCTCATGGTGCTGACTGTGTTGTTTCTGATTGGTTAGAATTTTTATGCAAAATTAGTCAGTGTTAACGTTCTTTTATTTTTTGTGCGTAACGCATATTGTGTCAAGTGTAACAAAACCGTACGCTAAGTGTTAAACACGTTCCGGCAGTGTAACATTTTTATACATTGGTGTAACGCACATATTGAAAATCAGGAGTTTGCTTCTTCGGGTTTCGCTGCGGCCGCGTATTCGCTCGGTGTGACTCCGAAGAGCCTCTTGAACGATGTTGTGAAGCTGCCGCTGCTGTTGAAGCCGGTGAGGTCGGCGGCTTCGGCCACGCTGAGGCGCTTCTCGGTGAGCAGGGTCGCGGCGGCGCGCAGGCGCGTGTTGCGGATGAAATCGCGCGGCGACTGGTTTGTGATGGACTTGAGGCGGCGGTGCAGGTGGACGCGGCTGAGGCCCACCTCGGCGGCGAGGTATTCGACGGTGAGCTCCGGATTGGACATCTCGCGGTTGATTACTGCCATGATGCGCGCCATCAGCTTCTCGTCGGTGGACGGTACGGCAATATCGTCGATCTTGTCGTCGTGGGTCTGCCGTCCCTCGTAGACGTTCTTCAGGCTGCGGTAACGGGCTATAAGGGCCGAAATCTTGCTCCGGACAATCTCGATGTTGAATGGCTTGGTGATATAGTCGTCGGCTCCGGCCTCTATGGCGCTGATGTTGTCCTCGTCGCGGGTGAGGGCTGTGACGAGTATTACGGGGATGTGGTTCAGCGTGATGTTCTGCTTTATGGCGCGTGTGAGCGACAGACCGTCCATCACGGGCATCATGACGTCGCTGACCACGAGGTCGAAGTTCTGCCGGAAGAGGAAATCGAGAGCCTCGCGGCCGTTGGAACATGCCGTGACACGGTAACGCGACGAGAGTTCGTGACACAGATAGTTGCGTATCTCTTCGTCATCTTCGGCCACAAGTACGCGCGCCTCGGCTGCACGGCATTCGTCGTCGGGAGTGTCATCGATGTCGGGCAGCAGTATCGACTTGGTGTCGTTGAAGGGTGTACCGTGGGCCAGACGTTTCGCCCCGGGGATTGCCGCGTCCGTCTCGGAGTCGGTGTGTACCGCCGGAATGGTGACGGTGAAGCGGCTGCCGGCGCCCTCGTCGGGGTTGTCGGTGACGGAGATAGTACCTCCGTGCAGCTCTACAAGCTGCTTGGTGAGGTGCAGTCCCACGCCGGTGCCGCCGGCCTGATTGCCGTGCGCCTGATAGAAGCGGTCGAAGATGCGCTCCTTGTCCTTGTCGGGGACGCCGATGCCGGTGTCGGTGACGCTGATGGTGATGGTGCCGGCGTCGGCATCGGCGCTCAGGCCGATGCTGATGCGTCCGCCTTCGGGCGTGTACTTGACGGCGTTGGAGAGCAGGTTCATAAGCACTTTGTCGAAGTTGGCGGGGTCTATGTCGGCCTCGATGTCGGGCGACGCGTAGTTGAATACGAGGCTGATTTTCTTCCCGGCCGTCACCTGGGCGAAGGTCTCGCAGAGGTCGTTGATGAACGATACCAGCGGAGTACGTTCCAGCTGCAGACGCATCTGGTGTTTCTCAATCTTGCGGAGGTCCATAAGTTCGTCGATGTGGCGCAGAATGCGCTTGGCGTTACGCAGGATGAGACCGTACTCGTGGCGGCGCGATGGGTCGGAGTCGGTGGCGAGCAGCTTCTGCAACGGGCTGATGACTAGCGACATGGGCGTGCGTATCTCGTGCGAGATGTTGACGAACGACTGAAGGCGAGCCTCGTTGATCTGCTCGGTGTGCGTGAGCTTGAGCAGCTCGGCCTTGTGGCGCATGCGCGAGCGCCAGTTGCGTGCCGCGAACCATGCTATCAGCAGAACTGTGAGTACGTACAGCGCCTTGGCCCAGGGAGTTGCGAACCAGGGAGCAGCAACGCGCAGCGTGACGGTCTGCACGGCCGATTCGCTGCCGTTGTCGATTGTCTTGAATGCCAGCCGGTGGGTGCCGCTTTCGAGATTGTGGAAGTTGACTATGTAGGTGCCGGCCGGGAGGCGTTCCCAGTCACGCCCATCGAGAGAGTAGGCGAAGATGACCGACTCGGGGCGTCCCATCTCGCGTGTGCCGAACTCTACGGAGAAGGAATTCTCGTCCGGTCCGAGACTGAAGCGGCGTGCCTCGTGAACAGGACTGTCGGAGGGATTGGAGGGGGTGCCGTGCAGGTAGAATCCCACGATGCGGGGCTTCCATTTACGGCCCGGGGCGTCGATGCTGTGCGGGTTGAAGTGGGTGATACCGCCGGGACCGCCGAAGAAGAGCTCGCCGGCGTCGTCGCGGAATGCTGTGTTCTTGTAGAATTCGTTGCCCTGGAGGCCGTCGTCCACCATGTATCCGGCAAAGAGACCCGTCTCTGTGTTGTAGCGTGTAAGACCGGTGTTGAGGCTCATCCACACGTCGTGGCCCTCGCAGCGCACGGCGTAAACCGAATTGGTGAGCAGGCCGGCGTCGAATCCCGGGCGGGAGACGTCGCCCGTGGCCGGGTCGTAGCACACGATGCCCGATGTGGTGCCGAGCCATATGTTGCCGTCGGCGTCCTCGTCGATGGAGTAGATGATGTCGTCGCGCAGCAGCGTCTTGATTTCCGGCTGCGCCAGAGATACGTTGCTGACCGTCTGGAGTCCGGAGTATGTGCCGACGTAGAGGGCGTTGGTCTTGGGCGAATAATGCAGGGCGGCTATCCAGGGGTCGATACTCTTTCGCCATGAGAACGACATATCGGCGTGGCCGGTCTCAAGGTCGTAGCGTATCAGGCCGGAGTTGAGCATGCCGAGCCACACGCTGTGGTCGCGGTCCTCGGTGATGGCGAAGCAGTGAGTGGCCGGTTCCTCGGGCGTGCGCACTATGTCGACGGGCTGCAGGTGCCCGGTGGAACGGTCCATGATGCCTACGCCGCGGTTGTAGGTGCCTACCCAGAGATTGTGGTGGCTGTCCTCGAAGATGCACATCGGCGAGGCGATGTCGTCATTGACGAGGTGGTGTGTCTGGCGGTAGTTGCGGTCGAGGGCGTAGATGCCGTCGTTGTCGGCTCCTACCCACAGTGTGCCCTCGTGGTCGCGGAAAATGGCGGAGATGCAGCTGGAGCCTATGACGTCGCGGTCGGCCGACTTGGAACCGATGTAACCGAAAGCGTTCGCGCGCGTAGGTATCATTATTATCCCCGACTGGTATATGCCTATCCAGATGTTGCCGTCGGCGTCGCGCATGGCGCAGTGAGTCTTGTCGCGGTCAAACCTTTCCCGGCTGCGGGTGTAGCGGAACTGTCGGCAGACGCCGGTGGCCGGGGTGTATATTATGATTCCGTTGCCGTCGACGGCCTGAACTATGTCGCCGTTGACGTCGGCGAACAGGGATTTGATTTCCTTGCCGTCGCCGCCGGCCAGCGGTTCGAAGCTGTCGCTGGCGCTGTTGAAGCGCAGCAGCTGCTGGGTGGTGCTGCCGATGTAAAGCAGGCCGTCCTTGCCGATGGTCATGGCCGAGGCCACAGGGTCGCCGTCGGCGCCGTAGTAGTGGCGCACGGTATTGTCAGTAGCTATGCGGTACAGCCCGGCCTGATTCTTCGACAGCCAGATGTTGCCGGCGGGGTCAAGTACGCCGCAGTGCACGAGACGCAGGTCGTGCGGCGCCTGCGGGATGTCCAGAATCTTCAGCGCGTCCTCGCCGTGTATGCGGAACATTTTCACGGAGTCGCCCAGCACCCAGTACTCGTTGTCGTTGCGGCGCACCGCTTGGTTGACCGAGGCGGCGAAGTCTTTGCCGTCGGCCGTACGCATGCGCGGACGGAAGGCGTCGGTCGTGGCGTCGTATAGCTGCATTCCGCGTCGCGTGCATACATACAGTCTTCCGTCTGCGTCCTCGAAGAGCGATTTGACGAAGTTGTTGCAGAGCGATGTGGAGTCGCCCGGAATGTTACGGTAGATGGTAAATTTGTTTCCATCGTAGCGATTGAGACCGTTTTCGGTCGCAATCCATATCATGCCGCTGCGATCCTGGTAGATATTGTTGACGAGGCTGCTTGATATGTCGTGGTCGGCATTGAACCCACGCACCGACTGCGCGCGGGCGCCTGCGGCACATACGCACAGAAGCAAGGCAAGTATGTAATATCTGCTCATGTAAGATTTAAGGCTTGAAAAATACGTTACGCAAAGGTATATAATTTTATTTAATGTAACAATTTTTTAACTAAACGGCATGAATTTTAGTACTATATGTTAAATAACATATGTTCCATGCGATGTTACGCACGCGAAAGTACTTGTTACATGACGGACTCGGTATTCGCGTGTGGTTTTGTAACTTTGCAATTGCAATAAACCAAAACCAAAGACACATATCATGAAATACAGTCCCCGGCTCATAGCCACGGCGGTGCTGGCTTGCGCACTCGGCACGGCTGCCGCCATCGACCATCCCGGAATTACCCACGACAGCATCACGCCGCAGCGTTTCGTCCTGCTCGAGAACGGCGAGCCCACGCCCATCTATGTAGACGCGGCGGAGAATTCGGCCGTGCGCATAGCCGCCGGCAATCTTGCTGCCGACTTCGGCAGGGTGGGAGGCCAGGACGCCGCCATGCTTTCGCGGCCGGATGCCTCGCGTATGGTTGTTGCCGGCACCTGGGACGGCCCCACGCTCAAAGCACTCGCCCGCGACAAAAATCTGAATCTCCGTGAGCTGAAAGGCAAGAACGAGCAATACGTCATCACCACCGTGAGCAATCCCTGGCCCGGCGTGGAGGAAGCGCTGGTGGTGGCCGGCAGCGACCGCCGCGGTGCGGTATACGGAATATACGAGCTGTCGGAGCAGCTTGGCGTCTCGCCCTGGTATGACTGGGCCGACGCTCCGGTGCGCCACCGCGTCAGCGCGGCCATAGACCGGGGACGTTATACGGCCGGCGAACCTGCCGTGCGCTACCGCGGCATCTTCCTGAACGACGAGGCTCCGTGCCTCACGGGCTGGGTGAAGAATACCTACGGCACCGACTACGGCGACCATCGCTTCTATGCCCGTGTCTTTGAACTCATTCTGCGTCTGCGCGGCAACTTCATGTGGCCTGCCATGTGGGCGTGGGCATTTTATGCCGACGACCCCGCCAACAGCCGCACTGCCGACGAGATGGGTGTCATAATGGGTACATCCCATCACGAACCTATGGCGCGCAATCATCAGGAATGGGCGCGGCATCGCAAAGAGTACGGTAAGTGGAACTATGCCGAGAACCAGGAGGTTATAGACCGCTTCTTCCGTGAGGGCATAGAACGCGCCAAGGATACGGAGGACGTTGTGACGATAGGCATGCGCGGCGACGGCGACGAGGCCATGAGCGAGGACGCCGACGTGGCCCTGCTGCGGAAGGTGATTGACAATCAGCGGAAGATTATAGCAAAGACAACCGGCCGCAAGGCATCGGAGACGCCGCAGGTGTGGGCACTGTACAAGGAGGTTCAGGACTATTATGACAAGGGTCTGAGGGCTCCGGACGACGTAATCATGCTCGTATGCGACGACAACTGGGGCAATGTGCGCCGTCTGCCCAATGCTGAAGAACGCCGCCATCCCGGCGGCTGGGGCATGTACTACCACGTAGACTATGTTGGCGCTCCGCGCAACAGCAAGTGGCTCAACATGACGCCGATACAGGGCATGTGGGAGCAGCTGCGGCTGACCTACGACTATGGCGTAGACCGCCTGTGGGTCCTCAATGTCGGCGACCTCAAGCCTATGGAGTACCCCATATCGCTGTTCCTGGACATGGCTTGGAACCCCGAACGCTACGAGGCTGACAATTTCATGGACCATACACGCGGATTCTTCAGCGGCATCTTTGGAGAGCAGCAGGGCCCGGAAGCAGCGCGGATATACAATCTGTACTGCAAATATGCCGGACGCGTCACCGCGGAGATGCTCGACGCCTCGACCTACAACCTCGCTGACGGAGAATGGAAAAGCGTGGCCGACGACTGGACACGCCTTGAGGCCGAGGCCATGCGGCAGTATCTGACACTTCCCGACGGTGCGCGCGATGCCTACTTCGAGCTGGTACTCTTCCCTGTTCAGGCCATGGCGAATCTTTACGACATGTATTATTCGCAGGCCATGAATCTGGCTCTCTACGAGGCCGGCGACCCGCGGGCCAACGACTGGGCTGACCGCTGCGAGAAAGCCTTCCGCCGCGACGCGGAGCTGATGGACGTCTACAACAATACCCTTGCCGGCGGCAAATGGCGCGGCATGATGACGCAGAAGCATATCGGCTATACCTCATGGAACGACGCTTTCCCTGCTGACACGCTGCCGGAACTGAAACGCATTCAGAACACCGTTCGTGACTGCGGCGGATACGTCACCACCGTCCGCGACGGCGTGGCCGTAATCGAGGCCGAGCACTTCAACAGCGCCGTTGCCGCCCCGGGTCTGAAGTGGACCGTGATACCCGACATGGGACGCACTCTCAGCGGTGTTGCTCTGAGGCCCTACACCGAGCCCGTAGGCGACAGTCGGTTGAGCTATCGTATCGACAACCATGGCGCACAGCCCGACTCCGTGACGGTACACGTTGTGGTGAAATCCACCCTCGACTTTCTCAATGCCGGCGGCCATTGCTACACTGTGGGCCTTGACGGTACCGAACCGGTGACGGTCAATTTCAATGCCGACATGCTCGACACGCCGCAGTACCAGTACACCGTTTTCTATCCCACTGTGGCTCGCCGCGTGGTAGAGAAAACCGTGCGGCTTCCTCTTGACAAAAGTGTTGGTGAGCACACGCTGATGCTCCGTCCCCTCGCCCCCGGCATAGTCTTCGAGAAGGTTGTGGTGGACTTCGGCGGTTACCGCCCCGGTTACCTCTTCGGCCGTGAATCGTCCTACAGACGCGACAATGTTACGGCGCAGACGAAATAATGTAACACAGGAGTCTCCCGGTTATCGCAAAAATGCGCTAAATTTGCATATCTGAATACCTGAACCGCATTTCATGAAACGTTTCACATCAGTTGTCACTGTCTTTGTGTGCATTTTGGCAATGTCGGCAGCCTCGCGTCTCGACACACGTGGCACTGCACGCACCCTCACCGTGGACGGCGAACCATTCTTCATCCTCGGCGGCGAGCTCGGCAACAGCGCGGCTACTTGCGACGCGGATATCGAGCGCATATTTCCCCGCCTGGCGGCCATGAACCTCAATACTGTGCTTGTGCCGGCCTACTGGGATCTTACCGAACCGGAGGAGGGACGGTTTGATTTCTCGCTTACCGACAAGGTCATCGACGAGGCGCACCGCAACGGCATGCGCGTCGTGTTTCTGTGGTTCGGCGCATGGAAGAATTCCATGAGTTGCTACGCTCCCGCATGGTTCAAGACCGACACACGCCGCTTCCCCCGCGCACGCACGGCGTCCGGAAAGCCTTTGGAGATAGCGTCGGCATTCTCGCCCGAGGTGCTGGAGGCTGACCGCCGCGCGTTCGGCACTTGGCTCAGGCATGTTGCCGAAACTGACAGCTGCGGCACCGTGATAATGGTGCAGATAGAAAACGAAATCGGAATGCTGGAGGACGCGCGCGACCATAGTCAGGCAGCCGAGGCAGAGTATGCCAAGGGTGTGCCTGCCGAGCTGATGAAGCATCTGACAAAGAACACCCGCACGCTGCACCCGTCGTTGCTGGAGAAATGGCGCGCCAACGGTTCGCGCCGAAGCGGCAGCTGGAGCGAGGTGTTCGGCGACGACCGCTACACCGACGAGTATTTCATGGCCTGGAACTACGGACGCTATGTCGAAGCCATGGCCCGCGAGGCCCGCAGTATTGTGCCAGACATGCCGCTGTACGTCAACGCAGCCATGAACAGCCGCGGCCGTCGACCGGGCGAATACCCGTCGGCAGGCCCTTTGGCACATCTCAAGGACATATGGCATGCCGCTGCGCCGAGTGTCGACATTCTTGCTCCCGACATCTACGACGCCGGATTTGCCGACTGGATGGCACAATATGCGCTGCCCGACAACCCTCTGTTCGTTCCCGAGGTTCGCCGCGGTCCCGAAAACGGCGCGCAGGCCTACTATATCATCGGCCATCACTATGCTGTGGGCATCAGTCCTTTCGCCATCGAGAACGGCAGCGACAGTCCTTCGTCGCCAATGGTGATGGCCTACGACAGGCTTTCGGAACTCACACCCCTGCTCGCGCGCTACGCCGGCACTGACGCCATGGACGGAGTGCTGCTGAGCGCCGAAAAACCTCGTACCGTATTGACCGACGGCGACACACGCATCACGCTCTCCCACTTCTTTACGCTGCCCTGGGACCCCCGCGCTACCGACGGCAGCGAATGGCCGCAGACAGGCGCCGTGCTGATAAAACTTGCCGCCAACGAGTACATACTTGCCGGAACCGGAGTTGTGGCTACGTTCGAGAACGTCGGCGAGAAGGGCGCTACAGCCCGCCTCGGCGAGGACGGCTTCCTGAATGCCGGCGACGACCGTCGGGCCGACAGCTCCGGTGCGGCCACGGCCCGCGTCGGACTCGCCACGGTTGAGGAGGTGGCCGTACAGCCCGACGGGACCTTGCGCCGCGTACGCTCGTTCAACGGCGACGAAACCCATCAGGGACGCCACGCGAGAATATCTGTCGACGACCATAAAATACTACATATCAAAACCTACAATTATAAATAAACCATGAAATCAAGCATACTCGGCCTCATTGCCATAGCTGCTGTAGCCGCCCCGACTGCCACTGCCCGCGTGCAGCTGCCGTCGGTAATCTGCGACGGCATGGTGGTGCAGCGCGGTCGCCCGGTGCATATATGGGGCACCGCCGAACCCGGAGAGGCTGTTACCGTGAAGACCTCCGCCCGTAAGGCCAAAGCTGTCAGCACCACTGCCGACAGTCTGGGCCACTGGAGCGTGAATGTGTCGGAACTGAAACCGGGCGGACCTTATGTCATAAGCGTAAACGACCAGACCGTCAGTGATGTGCTATGCGGCGACGTGTTCCTTTGCTCAGGACAGAGCAATATGGAGCTGCCCGTGCGGCGCGTTACGGACATGTTCGCTGACGAGACAGGCGCTTATGAAAACGCGCAGATACGCCATTACGCCGTGCCGCAGACGACGGCTTTCCACGGTCCCGAGGCCGATACGCCTAAGTCGGCATGGAAATCCTGCACGCAGGACAACGTGATGAACTTCTCGGCCCTGGCCTATTTCTTTGCCAAGGAACTGAACGCCCGCACGGGTTTGCCCGTAGGCATTGTCAACGCCAGCTGGGGCGGTACGCCTGTCGAGGCGTGGATGAGCGAGGAGAGCCTTGCGCCCTGGCCTGCCGATTTGGCGAAAAAGAAAATCTATGAGGACGACGGCTACCGCGAGCGCATCAAACGCCTTGAGGGTGAGAATTATGGCCACTGGAACGCCGTGCTCTATGCATCTGACCCCGGTCTGCACGCCGCAACCCTGTGGAACGACCCCGCGTTCGACGACAGCGCGTGGCCTGAAGTAGACCTGCTTGAAAGCGCCTGGGGACAGAATCCAGCCAATGGCTACAACCTCAACGGTTCGCATTGGCTGCGCCGTCATGTGGAGCTGACGGCGCCGGAGGCCTCCGGCGAAGCTGTGCTTCGACTCGGATGCTTCGAGGGTGCCGATTCGGCTTTCGTCAACGGACGTTTCGTAGGTACGGTAGGCTACCAGTATCCGCCGCGCATCTACAAGGTGCCCGCAGGTGTGCTGCACGAGGGCGACAACGTGATTGCCGTGCGCTGCATCAGCGGCGGAGGCACTCCGCGCTTCGTGCTTGACAAGCCGTATAAACTGATTCTGGCCGACGGTGGCGAGAAGTCGCTCGAAGGCCTGTGGCGCCACCATGTAGGAGCGCAGTTGCCCTCGGGACCGGGCATGATTTTCTACCACTATACGCCCGTGGTGCTCCACGATGCCATGATTGCTCCTCTGCAGGGAATGAATTTCGCCGGCGCCGTGTGGTATCAGGGCGAGTCGAACGTGAGCAACCGGCGCGAGTACGCCGACAAGCTCAAGGCCATGATTGCCGAGTGGCGCGAACTTCTTGGCGATGCCGACATGCCTTTCCACATCGTGGAGCTGGCCGATTTCCTCCACTCTTCCGACACCGGCGGCCGCGCCGCCTGGGCCGAAATGCGCCGCATGCAGGCCAAGGCCGCAGAGGAAACTCCCGGCGCGACGCTCGTGCGCAACAGCGATCTCGGCGAATGGAACGACATCCATCCCCTCGACAAGAAAACCCTCGGCATACGCGTAGCCGATGCCGTAACACCGACACTGCCAAAGAAATAACTATACTATGAACGATACACTCACCACACCCTCCTCCTCGGTTGCAGCCGAGAGCAAGGGCTTTTACAAACTGAACTGGCTGCAGCGCATCGGCTTCGGCTCGGGCGACCTTGCGCAGAATCTTATCTATCAGACCATCAGCATGTATCTGCTGTTCTACTACACCAACGTGTTCGGGCTCGACCCGGCTGTGGCGGCGGTTATGTTCCTGATAGTCCGTATAGTGGATGTGATATGGGACCCCATCGTCGGCGCGTTCGTCGACAAGCACGACCCGTCGCTCGGCAAGTACCGTGCATATCTGATTCTCGGCGGCCTGCCTCTTACCGGCTTTGCCATTCTGTGCTTCTGGAACGGCTTCAGCGGCTCGCTGCTCTATGCATATGTCACTTACGTTGGCCTGTCGATGTGCTACACGGTGGTGAATGTGCCGTACGGCGCGCTCAACGCCTCGCTCACACGCGACACCAACGAGATTACCATCCTTACCTCCACGCGCATGTTCATGGCCAATCTCGGCGGCCTCGCCGTTGCCAGCGGCGTGCCTATGGTTGTGCGCCACTTCGACCCCTCCGAAGTGAGCGACCTTTCGAGCAACGACTCGGCATGGTTCGCCACCATGACAATATATGGTCTGGTAGGTCTTGCGCTCCTTATCTTCTGCTTCTCGCAGTGCCGCGAACGAGTAGTGATGGCCAAGAGCGAGACCGAGAACGTGCGCGTCAGCGACCTCTGGCTTGAGTTCATGCGCAACCGTCCCCTGCGCATCCTTGCATTCTTCTTCATCACGGCTTTCGCCATGATGGCGATAGGCAACTCGGCCGGCGCCTACTACATCAACTACAACCTGCACGGCTCGGCCAGCGAGCTCGCTGTCTTCATGGGCCTTGGCTCCGTGCCCGCTTTCATATTCATGCCTCTCATACCGGCCATCAAGCGCAAGGTGGGCAAAAAAGGCATGTTCTACATCTTCCTTGCCACGGCTATCGTGGGCATGGCTCTCCTCTACGTCATCTCAATGATTGACGCTCTGAAAGAGCATATGTGGATGGTGTATGTGGCCCAGTTTATCAAGTCGACCGGTGTCATTGTGGCTACCGGCTACATGTGGGCTCTCGTTCCCGAGGTCATCAGCTACGGCGAGTACACCCACGGCAAGCGTATAAGCGGTATCGTGAACGCGCTGACGGGAATATTCTACAAGGCCGGCATGGCTCTCGGCGGCGTGGTTCCCGGTCTGGTTCTGGCCTTTGTCGGCTTCGACAAGGATGCGTCTTCGCAGAGCCTCTTTGCGCAGCAGGGCATACTGTGGCTTGTGGCCGTGATTCCTGCGCTGCTGCTCCTCCTTTCCATGTTCATAATCTCGCGTTATGAGCTTGATGACGACCGCATCGACGCTATCAATGCGGAAATCGAGAAACGCAACCTCCAGTAATCTACCCGCTACATATATATAATAATGAAACGAGTATTAAGCATTCTGCTGATTGCAGGCGCCGCTTCGGGCGCCGCCGCCGAAGAAACCCCGCTGAAAGACGTGTTCGGCGACCGCTTCCTTATCGGTGCGGCTATCAACGACCGACAGGCCAAGGAAATCGACACCAAGGCTGCCGAGGTGGTTAAGCGCCACTTCAACAGTGTTGTGGCTGAAAACGTGATGAAAAGCGAGGAAATCCATCCCGAGAAGGGAGTCTACCACTGGGAGGATGCCGATGCGTTCGTCGACTTCGGCGAACGTAATGGCATGGCTATCATAGGTCATTGCCTGATATGGCACAGCCAGCTTCCGACATGGTTCGCAAAAGACGACGAGGGCAACGATGTGTGTGCCGACACGCTCAAGGCCCGCATGCGCGACCATATCCACACCGTTGTAGGGCGATACAAAGGCCGTATAAAGGGCTGGGATGTCGTCAACGAGGCCATTGTCGAGAACGGCTCTTACCGCAAGAGCCCGTTCTACCGCATTCTCGGTGAAGAGTTTATCCCGCTGGCATTTCAGTATGCCCACGAGGCCGACCCCGACGCCGAGCTGTATCTCAACGACTATGGCATGAACGTGCCCGGACGCCGCGATGCCTATGTACGCCTTATCAAAAATCTTAAAGACCGCGGGCTGCGCATCGACGCCATAGGCATGCAGGGTCACATGGGTATGGACTACCCCGACTACACGGAGTTCGAAACTTCCCTTGAGGCTTTTGCGGCCACAGGCGTGAAAGTGATGATTACGGAGTGGGACATGAGTGCGCTGCCCACAATCAGCCGGTCGTCCAACATCAGCGACCTGGTGGCTTTCCGAAAGGCTATGAACCCTTATCCCGACGGACTGCCGGAGGATGTTGCCGCGCGCTGGAACAGCCGCATGGACGCATTCTTCAGCATGTTCCTGCGCCATGCTGATGTGATAGACCGCGTCACGGTGTGGGGCGTCGACGACAGCACCAGCTGGAAGAACGGATTCCCTGTGCGCGGGCGCGTGGACTATCCCGTGCTGTTTGGCCGTGACTACTGCATGAAGCCATTTATGAAAAAACTCACCGAATACCATAGACACAAATGAAAAAAAGGTATCTTTTCCCGGCCGACTATATGGCCGACCCGAGTGTACACGTCTTCAACGGACGCATATACATATATCCTTCCCACGACTGGGAATGCGAGAACGTGGAGAACGACAACGGCGACCAGTACGTGATGAAGGACATGCATGTGCTCAGCATCGACGGCGACCCCATGACCGGCAAGGTGACCGACCACGGCAAGGCGCTCGACATAGCCGACATACCCTGGGCAGGACGTCAGCTCTGGGACTGCGACTGCGCCGAGAAGGACGGCAAATACTACGTATATTTCCCTCTCAAGGACAAAAACGACATCTTCCGCATCGGCGTGGCTATAGCCGACCGCCCCGAGGGTCCCTTCGTTCCGCAGCCCGATCCCATACGCGGCAGCTACTCTATGGACATCTGCGTGCTCCCCGAGGACGGCGAGTATTACCTCTATTTCGGTGGACTTTGGGGCGGACAGCTTCAGCGCTACCGCGACAACAAGGCTCTGGAGAGCGCCGAGTTGCCCGAGGGTGCCGAGCCTTCGCTGCCCAGCCGCTGCGTGCGTCTGGCCCATGACATGCTTCAGTTTGCCGAGGAACCGCGGCCCGTGCAGGTGGTCGACGAGGAGGGAAAGCCCCTGCGTGCCGACGACCCGCACCGCTTCTTCGAGGCTTCCTGGGTGCATAAGTACAACGGCAAATACTATTTCTCATATTCAACCGGCGACAGCCATCTGCTGTGCTACGCCATCGGCGACAATCCCTACGGACCGTTCACCTATCAGGGCGTCATTCTCACCCCCGTTGTGGGCTGGACAACCCACCACAGCATAATAGAATACGGCGGTAAGTGGTATCTCTTCCATCACGACAGCGTGCCCAGTGGCGGCAAGTCGTGGCTCCGCAGCCTCAAGGTGTGCGAGATCACCTACGATGCCGAGGGCCGTATCCACACTGTCAACGGCATGGACGACGCTGAATGAATCGCTTTCTGTATATAGCTGTCGCCCTTGTGTGCGCCGCTTGCGGCTCGCACAGGGGCGAGCCTGTCCCCGAAAATCCTGCCGCGATGGCGGCCAAAGTGCTCTCTGAGAGCTATAACGGCGCTTTCGAGCTGGAGACGGCCGCGGACAGCACCATCACTGCCGAAGAAGGTTTCCGCATCCGCGTCGTGCCGGAACGCGGCGCCGTAGTCACGGCGCCCGACGGCCGCGGACTGCTCTATGGCGCCTATGCGCTGCTGCGCATGCACGACGCCGGCGCCGACACGGTTGGTGCCGACATCGTGGAGAATCCGGCCTATGCCCTGCGTATGCTCAACCATTGGGACAACCTGGACGGCACCGTGGAGCGCGGCTATGCCGGCCGCAGCATATGGCACTGGGACGCTCTGCCCGACACTGTGTCGCCGCAGATAGCCGAGTACGGCCGCCGCTGCGCCGCAGTCGGTATCAATGCCGCCGTGCTCAACAATGTCAACGCCTCGCCGCAGATTCTCTCCGGCGAGTATCTGCGCAAAGTCAAGGCCGTGGCCGACGCCCTGCGCCCTTACGGCATCAGCGTGTGGCTATCCGTCAACTTCGCCTCGCCCATGGTGCTGGACTCGCTTCAGACTGCCGACCCGCTTAGCCCTGCCGTGGCCGGATGGTGGCAGCGCAAGGCCGACGAGGTGTATGCGCTGATTCCGGACTTCGGCGGCTTCCTGGTGAAGGCCAACAGCGAGGGACAGCCGGGTCCGTGCGACTACGGACGCACCCATGCCCAGGGTGCCAATATGCTCGCCGAGGCTCTTGCCCCGCATGGCGGCAAGGTGATATGGCGCGCGTTCGTCTACTCTCCGGCCGATGCCGACCGTGCCAAGCAGGCCTATATCGAGTTTCAGCCTCTCGACGGCCAGTTCGCGCCCAATGTCATAGTGCAGGTGAAGAACGGCCCGGTAGATTTTCAGCCGCGAGAGCCTTACAGTCCGCTGTTCGGCGCTATGCCCTCCACACCGCAGGCTGTCGAGTTCCAGGTCACGCAGGAGTATCTCGGGCATTCCAACCATGTGGCGTATCTCGCGCCAATGTGGAGCGAGTTCTTCAGTTATGTCGACCCTGCGTCGCTGGATGCCGTGGCCGGAGTCGCCAATGTGGGCGACAGCCCTTGTCTTACCGGCTCGCCCGTGGCCGACCTCAACTGGTACGCCCTTGGACGCCTGGCGTGGAATCCGCGCCTGACGCCCGCAGCCATCGCCGACGAGTGGATGGCGCGCAATATGTGGCGCGACGACGTGGAGGTGCCGGACAATGTGCGCGCGTCTGTGCGCGACATGCTGTTGCGCTCGCGTGAGGCCGTAGTGGACTATATGATGCCCCTCGGGCTGCATCATCTCTTTGCTTTCGGCCACCATTACGGCCCCGAGCCGTGGTGCGACCCGGAGGGCGCGCGTCCCGACTGGCTGCCGAAATACTATCACCGTGCCGACCGCGTCGGCCTCGGCTTCGACCGTTCGTCGCGCGGCAGCAACGCTGTGGCCCAGTATCCCGACAGTCTGTGCCGCGTGCTGGACGATATCTCCACATGCCCCGAGCAGTTCCTGCTTTGGTTCCACCATGTGCCGTGGACGCACCGCATGCACTCCGGCCGCACGCTTTGGCAGGAACTCTGCGCGGCTTATGTCCGCGGAGTCGACAGCGTGGATTCGTTCGCCCGCACTTGGGAAGCCGCGCGGCCGTACGTGCGCCCCGGGATGTACGACGCTGTCAGCGCCAATCTCCGCACTCAGGCTCGCGATGCCCGCTGGTGGCGCGACGCATGTCTGCAATATTTCGCGCAGTTCTCCGGCATGCCGCTGCCGCCCGGAGTGCCCGAGCCGTGCCATTCCCTCGACTCGCTCATGCGCGTGAAGCTGCCTATCACAAATTTTGAATGTCCCTCCGACTCGCTCCTCAATAAATTGCGCTGAGGCGCGTCTATAATAATAGAAAGACACAACTTCATCAAACTTATATCTATGTACCTATTAGGTTATGACATCGGCACCTCATCGGTGAAAGCGTCGCTCGTCGACGCATCTACCGGCCGTGCCGTCGCCTCCGACTTCTATCCCAAGCAGGAGGCTCCCATCAAAGCTCTTCATTCAGGCTGGGCCGAGCAGGACCCCGACAGCTGGTGGCTGTATCTCAAGGAGGCCACAGCCGCCGTGCTTGCCAAGGCCGGAGTGTCGCCCGCCGACATCGCCGCCATAGGATTCTCCTATCAGATGCACGGCCTCGTCTGCATCGACGACAAACGCAAGCCCCTGCGCGACGCCATCATTTGGTGCGACAGCCGTGCCGTGCCCTATGGCCGCAAGGCTTTCGAGAATCTCGGCGCCGACAAGTGCCTCGGCCATCTGCTCAACTCGCCGGGCAACTTCACAGCCGCCAAGCTGGCGTGGGTGAAGGAAAACGAGCCCGAGGTCTTCGACCGCATTTACAAAATCATGCTGCCGGCCGACTATATCGCCATGCGCATGACGGGCGAGATCGTAAGCAACCCCGAGGGTCTCAGCGAGATGATGCTCTGGGACTTCAAGAACGACGCTCCCGCCTGGTTCCTCATGGAGTATTTCGGCTTCCCCGCCGACATCCTGCCTGAAATCCGCACCACCTTCTGCGAGCAGGGCCGTCTGACGCCCGAAGCCGCAGCCGAGCTTGGCCTCGTTGCCGGTATCCCTGTCACCTACCGCGCCGGCGACCAGCCTAACAACGCTCTGTCGCTTAACGTGTTCGAGCCGGGTGAAATCGCCTCTACGGCCGGAACATCGGGCGTGGTATACGGTGTCAACGGCAACATCGACTACGACCCTCTCAGCCGCGTCAATAATTTCGCCCACGTGAACCACACAGCAGCCGCACCCCGCATCGGTGTGCTCACGTGCATCAACGGCACCGGCATCCTCAACTCCTGGGTGAAGCGCAACATCGCGCCGGCCGGCATCAGCTACGACGACATGAACCGTCTTGCCGCCGAGATTCCCGCCGGCTCCGAGGGCGTCAGCATCATGCCCTTCGGCAATGGTGCCGAGCGTCTGCTTGAGAACCGCGAGGCCGGCTGCTCATTCCATGGCATCAACTTCAATGTCCATGACCGCCGCCACATCATCCGCGCCGCGCAGGAGGGTATCGTGTTCTCGTTCATGTACGGCATCGAGATTATGCAGAAGCTCGGCCTTAAAGTGGACCGCATCCACGCCGGCAATGCCAACATGTTCCTGAGCCCGGTATTCCGCCAGACTCTGGCCGACGTCAGCGGCGCCACCATCGAGCTTTACGACACCGACGGCAGCGTGGGTGCAGCCATCGGCGCAGGCCTCGGTGCAGGCATCTACAAGAACCGTGAGGAGGCTTTCGCATCGCTCGAACGCCTCGCCACCATCGCTCCCGACCCCGCCACGCGTCCTGCCGTACTTGAGGCTTACGCCCTGTGGAAGAGCCGTCTTTAACAAATGAACAAACCAACCTAATCACAATAACTTAATCCTATACAACTATGGCAAAAGAATATTTTCCCGGCATAGGCAAGATAGCCTACGAGGGTCCCGAGAGCCACAACCCGCTGGCCTACCGCTACTACGACGCAAACCGCGTTGTCCTCGGCAAGAA
>URSD01000029.1 GCA_900550395.1 uncultured Porphyromonadaceae bacterium
TGGTACTGCGAAAGTGGGAGAGTAGGTAACCGCCCCCTGTCCGAACCCCGGACTTCCTCACGGAAGCTCCGGGGTTCTCCTTTTTACAGCCTTTGTTCTTATTCAACGAAAAATTCTTGCGTTGTGCTTCAATTTTAGTTAACTTTGCATTCTATGGAAAACTATGTTGTTTCGGCACGGAAGTATCGCCCGTCGACGTTCGCAAGCGTGGTGGGACAGGATGCGCTGACGGCGACGCTGAAGAATGCGATCGCTACGGATCGTCTGGCGCATGCCTATCTGTTCTGCGGCTCGCGCGGCGTGGGCAAGACTTCCTGCGCCCGTATTTTTGCAAAGACTATCAACTGCACGCAGCGTACGCCGGAGGGCGAGGCCTGCAACGAGTGCGCGTCGTGCCGTGAGTTCAACCAGAACCGTTCGTTCAACATCATAGAGCTTGACGCGGCCAGCAACAACGGCGTGGACGACATGCGCGCGCTGATAGAGCAGGTGATGGTGCCTCCGACGGAGGGCCGCTACCGCGTGTTCATCGTCGACGAGGTGCACATGCTGTCGACGCAGGCCTTCAACGCGTTCCTGAAGACGCTGGAGGAGCCGCCGGCCCATGCCATCTTCATCCTGGCGACGACGGAGAAGCATAAGATAATACCCACGATTCTGTCGCGCTGCCAGATTTTCGATTTCAACCGCATCACGGTGACCGACATGGTGGCCCACCTCACGCGCGTGGCGCATAACGAGGGCATCACGGCGGAGCCTGCCGCGCTGGGCGTGATAGCCCGAAAGGCCGACGGCGCCATGCGCGACGCGCTCTCGATATTCGACCAGGTGGCGGCTTCGTCGCGCGGCAACATCACGTACCGCAGCACCATCGAGAACCTGAACGTGCTGGACCATGCCTACTACTCGCAGCTGGTGGACGCTTTCGCGGCCGGCGACGTGCCGCGCGCGCTGCTGATATACAAGGAGGTGCGCGACAAGGGCTTCGACTCGCAGTTCTTTGTCAACGGGCTGGCGCAGTATCTGCGCGACATCATGGTGGCCGCCAATCCGGCGACGCGCTCGCTGCTTGAGGCCGACGACCAGGTGCGCGACGAGATGGCTGCCGTGGCTGCAAAGGTGAATCCGCAGTTCATATACACGGCTCTCGATCTGCTGAACAGCGCCGACCTGAACTACCGTCTGGCCGGCAACCGCCAGTTGCTGGTGGAGCTTACGCTCATAAAACTGTGCCAACAATTACGCCCCTCGCCTGACAAGAGCCCCGACAAGGGCGGCGAGGGGCGGCTGAAAGCTCTTAAGCCTGCCTCGGCCGAGCAGCAGGCGCCTGCGCCTGTGCCCCCCGCGGCGCCGACCGTCGCCCCGCAGCCTGCCACAGCGCCCGCAACGCCAGCACCGGCACCGGCAGCTCCTACGCCGTCGCCGCAAGCGCCCTTGCGCAAGCCGCGCATCGTGAACAGCGGGCCGTCGCTGCACGCGCGTCCGGCGGCCGCGGCACAGGCCGCGGAGGCGCCCAGGCTGCGCAGCGAGGAGTATACCGCCGACGCAGTGGAGCACTTCTGGCGCGCCTACATCACCGACCATCCGCAGGCTCACGTCATTTGCAGCACGATGGAGGCATCCTGCCCGACGCTCATAGAGGGACACCGCTGGCTCATGAGCGTGGGCAGCGACACGCAGCGCGACCTCGTGGCCGGCGCCATGCCGGACATTCTGCGCTACATGCGCGACCGGCTGCGTAACGACAGCTTCACGGTGGAGATACACGTCGACGAGGGCGAGCCCACGCCGGAGATATGGAACCGCAGCGAGCTGCTCAGCCACATGGTGGACGACTCGCCGGAATTTCTGAAATTTGTCAAGGAGTTTAAACTTACACTCGACTGATGGCACATTACAGACGCATAACAGTTAAGATAGGCAGCAACGTGCTGACGCGCCGCGACGGCACTCTCGACTTCACGCGCATGAGCGCGCTGGTGGACCAGGTGGTGGCGCTGCGCCGCGCCGGCATCGAGGTTGTGGTGATTTCCTCCGGCGCCGTGGCTTCGGGCCGCAGCGAGCTGCGCGGCTGCACTCCGGCCGACGAGGTGTCGGCGCGCCAGCTCTACAGCGCCGTGGGTCAGGCCAAACTGATAAACCGCTATTTCGAGCTCTTCCGCGACCACGGCATGGTGTGCGGCCAGGTGCTCACCACGAAAGAGAACCTCTCGACACGCCGCCACTACCTGAACCAGCAGCACTGCATCGAGGTGATGCTGCGCGCGGGGGTGGTGCCGATTGTCAACGAGAACGACACCGTGAGCGTCACGGAGCTGATGTTCACCGACAACGACGAGCTCTCCGGCCTCGTAGCCACCATGACCGATTCCGACGTGCTGGTGATTCTCAGCAACATAGACGGCATCTACACCGGCGACCCCGCCGACCCGTCGTCGACCCTCATACGGCGCGTGGATGCCGACAGCGAAATCAGCTCGTGTATCCTGTCGACACGTTCGTCGATGGGCCGCGGCGGCATGACTACCAAATACCGCATCGCCCGCAAGGTGGCGGCCGAGGGCATAGCCGTGGCGATAGCCAACGGCAAGCGCGACGCCATCCTCACCGACCTGCTCCTCGGCGACAGTGCCGCCACGCCGCACACGCTGTTCGTGCCGGCTGAACGGCGTCCTAGCAGTCTGCGCAAGTGGATAGCCCACAGCGACACGTTCGCCAAAGGGACGCTGCTTGTGGACGATGGCGCCGCGCGGGCGCTCCGTGCCGGAGGCGCCTCCCTGCTCGCGGTGGGCGTCACGGCCGCCGACGGCGATTTTGAACGGGACGACATAGTGTGCGTGGCCGCCCCGGACGGCTCCACTGTGGCCTGGGGACGCACCGCCTACAGCGCCGCAGAGGTGGCCGAGGCCATAGGCCGTCCCGGACTCAATCCCGTAATTCATGCCGACTACCTCTATGTGGATGAGAACGACGTGTTCCGCGACAGGTAGGTGGTATACATTCATCCAAATGCACCAATTATGAAAACCATATTCAAGAACGCCCGGGCGGCCGCCGCAGTGTTGCAGGCCACGGGCGAAGACAAGATAAACGATACACTGCGGACGTTGGCCCGCAACATCGAGGCCGGCACAGGGCGCCTGCTGGAGGCCAACGAGGCCGACATGAAGCGCATGGACCCCGCCAATCCGAAGTGCGACCGCCTGCGGCTGACGCCCGAGCGCATCGCCGACATAGCGCGCGGGGTGCTGGACGTGGGGGCGCTGCCGTCGCCCGTAGGGCGCGTGCTCGACGAACGCGTGCGCCCCAACGGCCTGCGCATTGCCAGGGTGGCCGTGCCCTTCGGCGTCATAGGCGTCATCTATGAGGCACGTCCCAACGTCACATTCGATGTGTTCGCCTTGTGCTTCAAGGCCGGTAGCGCCGTGTTGCTCAAGGGCGGACATGAGGCCGCCGAGACCAACCGCGTTGCCGAGGCCATAATACGCGAGACACTTGCCGAAGCCGGCCTACCCGAAGCATGCGCCACGCTGCTGCCCGACGGCCGCGAGGCCACGTCGGAACTGCTCGGCGCGCGCGGCGAGGTGGACCTGATAATACCGCGAGGCAGCCGTGCGCTGATAGACTTCGTGCGCGACAATGCCCGCGTGCCCGTCATAGAGACCGGCGCCGGCGTGTGCCACACCTATTTCCACCACTCCGGCGACATCGCCACGGCATGCGACATAGTGCTGAACGCCAAGACGCGCCGCGTGAGCGTGTGCAACGCCCTGGACTGCCTCATCGTTGACCGTTCTCGCCTCGACGCACTGCCCGCGCTGTGCTATGCGCTGGCCGAACAGAACGTACACATATACGCCGACGAGGAGGCCTACGCAGCCCTGGACGGCGCGTATCCGCTGCTACACCACGCGACCGCCGACGACTTCGGGCGTGAATGGCTGGACTACAAGATGAGCGTGGCAACTGTGGGCGGCATCGACGAGGCCCTCGACTTCATAGCCCGCTACGGGTCGCACCACAGCGAGTGCATCGTGGCCGAGAACCGCGAGGCCATAGCGCGATTCCACCGCGATGTGGATGCGGCGTGCGTCTATGCCAACGCCTCCACGGCCTTCACGGACGGCGGCCAGTTCGGCTTCGGCGCCGAAATAGGCATCTCCACCCAGAAGCTGCATGCCCGCGGCCCGATGGCTCTTCCTGAAATAACCACGTATAAATACATCATAACCGGCTCCGGCCAGACCCGAAAATGAAGCGCATAGTTCTCTGTGCCGTCCTGTCGCTCACTGCCGCGGCGGCCTCGGCCACCAATCTGTTCTCGACCCTGCTCGGCAAGACGGAGGCCGAGACCGACGCCCGGCTCGACAGCCTCTGGGCATACTTCTTCACGCCGGCCGACATAAGCCGCTATGACGCTCCCGGAGAAACATCCGTCTACTATGAGGCACCCGACGGCGAACTGGCTTTCGTGATGGACACCGGCAACAACGACGTGCGCACCGAGGGTATGTCGTACGGCATGATGATAGCCGCGCAGTTGGGCCACCGCAACGTCTTCGACAAGCTGTGGGGCTGGTCGAAAAAATATATGGCCTACGAGGCCGGTACGCCCTGGGAGGGTTATTTCTGCTGGCAGGTGCATCCCGACGGTACCAAGTTCGGCGGCAGCAACGCCTCGGACGGCGAGCTGTACTACGTGACAGCGCTGTACGTGGCCACCGAGCGCTGGAAGGAACCCCGCTATGCGCAGGAGGCCGATGCCATACTCGGAAAAGTCATGAACAAGACCGGCGAGGGTGGCGTGTACAATCTGTTCAACCGCGACAACGCGCTCATCACGTTCGTGCCCGACAGCATAGGGCGGCACTTCACCGACCCATCGTACATGCTGCCGGCGTTTCTCGACAAATGGTCGCAGTGTGCAGGCGCCGACCGCGAGTTCTGGAGCCGTGCGGCCACGGCTGCGAGGAAGCACCTGACGGCCTCGGCGCATCCGCGTACCGGCCTGTGGCCCGACTACAGCAACTACGACGGGAGCGCCTACCGCTGGCCGCGGTCGGGCTATGACACGTCGGTGTATATGTACGATGCCATCCGCTGCGCCATGAATGCCGGTATGGACTATTACCTCTGCGGCAAGGACCGCGACGCACAGCGCGAGGTGCTGCGCAAGCTGTTGCGGTTCTTCAAGGACGAGGGATTCAGGCATGCGCGATTCGCGCTGGACGGTACACCCATCGGCAATGACGGCTATTCCTGCGGCATGGCGGGTGCCAACGCCGTGGGTGCGTTTGCCTTAGCTGACTCCGATTCGGAGGCCGACCGTGCCCTCGCCCGCGAGTATGTGCAGCGGCTGTGGGACACCGTGCCTCCGTCGGGCAAATACCGCTACTTCGAGGGAATGGTCTATTTCCTGAGCATGCTGCACACGGCGGGAAGGTTCGGGCTGTGAATAGTTTAGAGTTGATAGGTAAGAGGGAGGGGGGCGCGGGTTGAGCCGCAGTGAGGTTGCGCTTCGCGCCGTGAGGAGCCTGCGTTGCTCTTTTTTACGGACGCAAGCTCTCCGAGCTTGCCACGTCTGGAGGGTATTCTTGCCCCACGAATGCAGCGTAAAGCGCTGCTTATCGCGGGGTTAACCACAGGCGCGTCCTCTTCGAGGACTTGTTCTTCAGTGTATAGGTAAGAGGGGGAACGGGTGGACTTCGGCCGCAGTGGATGGGTCGGACCTGTCGGACTTGTCGGACGGGTCGGACCTGTCGGACTTGTCGGACGGGTCGGACTGTTCTGACTTTGAGTTTTTGCTTTAGTTATAATATTGTCAGGGAGTGGGGAAGGCCCAGGGGTCGGCGTGGACGGCGCCGATGGTGAGGACGGAGAGGGCACGCGGGGTGGTGGCGGCTGTGAGGGCGCGCAGGGCGTCGGCGATGGTGGCTCCGGTGGTGATGACGTCGTCGACAACGGCGACATGGAGGCCGTCGAGTTCTTCGGGAAAGCGTACGCGGATGATGCCGTTGACGTTGGTGCGCCGCTGCTCGGCGCTGCGGTGTGTCTGTGTGCGGTGGGGACGTGCGGCGCGAAGGTTGTCGCCGACGGGTATGCCCGTGATGTCGCTGATGCCGAGGGCTATCTCCTCGCTCTGGTTGTAGCCGCGGCGCATGAGTTTGGTCCAGTGCATGGGCACGGGCAGAAGTACGTCGATGTCGGCGAGGGCAGAGACGCCGTCGGTCTTCATTTCCGATGCGAAGATGCGTCCGGCTTCGCGCGCGAGGCGCGGCATGTGGCGGTACTTGGCGTCGCGCACGATGGCGGCGTAGGGCGATTCGCGCCGGTATTCCATCCATGCGGCGGCAAGCGTGAGGCGTAGTCCGGGGTGGGCCAGGCGTGCGACGATGCTGTTGTCGGGATCGCGGTACATGCGGGTGCGGGGAAGGCCCATGAGGCAATGCATGCACAGCGCGCGTTCGCCTCTCACGAGGGAACGGCCGCAGACGGGGCAAAGCCTCGGCAGCAGTGCTTCGGGCAGGGATTCGATAATGTGGCGCATCGGACAAAGGTAGCGAATTTATGTTTGATAATCAAGAGGAAAATATATACCTTTGCAGCATGACAGCAGTGATATTTGCAAGTATTTTTACGACGGTGGAGTTTTACGTCATTGTGGCCGTGGTGGCGGCTGCGGTGGTGGCGCTGAGCGCGATGCCGGCGCGTACGCGCCAGGCGCGGTTCTATAAGTTTGAGGGCGACCTGATGCCGGGTGACCCGGAGGCGGAGCCGCGATTGTATTTCCGCGTGATGAAAGACGGACGCGTGGAGCTGCGGCGTACGGGTCTCAGCGGCGTGGGCGACGAGGGGGCTGCCACGCTGGACGTGGAGGTGGTCGGGTTCGATGTGACGATGAACGAGGTGCTTCGTCAGGGCCGCGGTCCGGCAGTGGGCGAGGCTGTGTGGACGATGGATTTCTTCGGCCGGGAGTATTATAATATACGCTACCGGAGCGAGGCTACGGGGCGCTTTGCGGCGCTGACGCTGCATGTGCGTCCGGGAATACAGATGGAGAGGGAGTTAGGGCAGTGAGTTGCGCTGCGCGCAGTTAGGAGTTAGGAGTTTTCTTGCGTTCCTGCTTCCCTGATTACATAAAGCCGAGGAACCAGGAGGAGATGAGGACGTAGATGAGGATGCCGAAGATGTCGTTGCTTATCTGGATGAAGGGTCCGGTGGCAAGGGCGGGGTTGATGTGCAGTTTCTCAAGGGTGAGGGGAATGGCCGTGCCGAGTAGGGACGCGAACATCACTACTGAGAAGAGGGAAACGGCGACGCTGAGGGTAACGGCCATCTGTCCGGGCAGGAAGATGATGTTGTAGGCGAACATGACGGCGCTCATAATGGTTGCGTTGAGCAGGCCTATGAGGAGTTCTTTGCCCATCTGACGGGAGAATTCGCGTATGTCGAGCGAGCCGTTGGCGAGGCCCTGTACCACGATGGCCGATGCCTGCACGCCTACGTTGCCGCCCGTGCCGCCGATGATGGGGATGAACAGGGCGAGGGCCGTGACGGCCTGGAGCTGCTGCTCGAAGCCTGCAAGAATGAGCGAGGCGACGATGCCGGCGGCGATGCCGATAAGGAGCCAGGGGATTCGTGCCTTGGTCTGGGCCAGGATGCTGTCGTCGGCGTCGACGTCGCTGCTGATACCGCTGGCGAGCTGATAGTCGCGCTCGCTGCTCTCGCGCACCTCGTCCATGACGTCGTCGACGGTGATGCGTCCGAGGAGGCGGCCGATGCTGTCGACGACGGGCATTGCCACGAGGTCGTATTTCTCGAAGTCGTGGGCCACCTCGTCGATGGGCGTGTCGGCCTTGACGCATGCGGGGTCGGTCTCCATCACGTGCTTGATTTTGGAGACGGAGGGGTGGGTTATGAGCTTTTTCAGCGGCAGGACGCCGCGGAGCTTGTAGTCGTTGTCGACTACGTAGACATAGTATACCTCGTCCATGTCCTCGGCCTGCTGGCGGAGCTCGCGTATGCATTCCGGCATGGAGAGATTCTCGTTGACGACGAGCATCTCGGTGCCCATGAGGCCGCCGGCGGTGTCCTCGTCGTATTTCAGAAGGTCGATGATGTCGCCGGCCTGCTCCACATCGTCGATGTGGGAGAGGATTTCGTCGCGGTCTTCCTCGTCGATCTGCTGTATGAGGTCGACGGCATCGTCGGTGTCGAGGTGGTCGATCTGCTTGGCGATGACCTCGGCAGGCATGGCCTCAAGGAGTTTGCGGCGGTCGTCCTCGTCGCGCTCCATGAGCACCTCGGCGGCTTTCTCGTCGTCGAGCAGCCGGTAAAGGTATTCCGCTTCGGTGAGGTCCAGGTCGCGGTATAGCTCTGCGATGTCGGCCGGGTGCAGGTCGGCAAGCAGCTTGTGGGCCCGTTCGTCGTCGTGGCTGTTGATGATGTCGCGCAGTTCGTCGAGGTATTCCGGAGTAAATTCTTTCATTTCTGTCGCAGATTTTCCACCGTGAGGGTGAGTTCAACAAACTGGTCAACGCTCAGTTGCTCGGGGCGCATCGCCATCATGGGTGAGTCGGGCAGCTGCGCGCCGGGCGGGAGGAGTCCGCGCAGACTGTTGCGCAGCGTCTTGCGGCGCTGTCCGAAAGCCGTCTTTACCACGGTGCGCAGGAGGCGTTCGTCGCATCCCGCGTCGAGGCGGCTGTTGCGCCTCAGCTCTATGACTCCGCTGTGGACCTTTGGCGGCGGGTTGAACACGCCCGGGGGCACGGTGAAGAGATAGCGGACGTCGTACCACAGCTGCAGCAGTACGCTCAGTATGCCGCGCGTCCTTGAACCCGGGGCGGCGGCGATGCGTTCGGCCACCTCGCGCTGGAGCATGCCGGAGCAGAAGGGCACATGGTCGCGGTACTCGAGCATGTGGAAGAATATCTGCGACGAGATGTTGTAGGGATAGTTGCCTATGAGCGCGAAGGGGCGTCCGTCGAAGAGTGTGTCGAGAGGGAGGCGCAGGAAGTCGCCCTCGATGATGTGGCCGTCGAGGGCAGGCATGTGGCTGCGCAGCCACGCCACGCTCTCGGTGTCAATCTCTACCACGTCGAGCTCGCGTCCTGATGCGAGGATGTACTGAGTGAGTACGCCCATGCCGGGGCCTATCTCCAGAACGGGCATGCCGGGTGCGGCATCGAGAGTGGCCGCTATGCGGGCGGCCACGTCGAGGTCGGTCAGGAAATGCTGTCCCAGTGCTTTCTTCGGTCGAACGTCGGTCATGATGCAAAGTTACGAACTTTTTATTAAAAAGCGTTTGGGGCTCTTTAAAAAATGATACTTCCGACGATATTCACCGAGCCGGCTCAGGGGTGGATGTAGAGCTTGCGGACGGTGGTGCCGCGGCGCTCGATGCACAGGCCGGGCTGGGGGCCGGCCAGACGCAGGCCGGTGAGGGAGTAGTATTGGGCGGGAGCGTCGGAGGCGTCGACATCAGCTTCTGTTATGCCGCCTTGCGAACCCCACCGGGTCTTTAACCATGCAGTTTTGGCTCCGAGGCGCGACAGCGCGATGGCCGAGGCGGCGGCCTCGTCGGCGTTGCCGTACTGCGGCCAGCGGCGGTAGTCGGCGACGGCGGCTGCGGCAATATCCGATGCAAAGGCGCATCCTTCCGCCTCAATGGCGGCAGGTCCGTCGGCTCCGAGGTAGGACGCCCATACGGCCTTGACAGTGTCGACAAACTCGGGGAAGGCGGCGTAGACGGCGCCTATCCATACCTGATGGTACTGCGGCGAGTCCCAGATGAAGCGCTCGGTGCCGTCGGCGAACAGGGCGCTGCCGAAGTCCCACACGGGGCCGAATATCCAGCGCTCGGCGTCGCCGCGCTGGCGGAAGAGGTAGCAGCTGCCGTGGAACGACTCGTAGTCGTTCATTATCTCCTGCACGATGTAGTAGCGGGCGAGCGCCTCAGGGTCGACGAGTGCCGAGAAGGCCGCATAGTCGCGGGCGGCGATGGCATCCTGCACGGCTTGCATCTGCGATTGCAGATAGTCGTGCTGCTGCACCGACAGCTCCTCCGGCGACTTGTAGGTGAACCACACGGGGTAGCTGCCTTCCATGACCGTGACGTGCGGGTCGGCGTCGTAGTTGTCTATCTCCACGAGCCAGCCGCCGTCTACGTCGGTGGTGGCGAGGTCCTGCTGCTCGGTCACGTTGACGCGGTTCTTGTCGACGCGGATGTTCTCGGTCATGAAGTAGAGGCCGATGTAGTCGCCGTTGAGGACGACTTCAACGGGGCGCTGCGCGGGAGTCCACGCCAGTTGCAGCGCACGTGAAGCCGCGAAGCCGAGCGTGTTGCGCATGAAGCCGATGCGGTCGTCGGCATGGGCGAGTAGTACGAAATGCTTGCTCGATTTCATCCCGAGCATGGGCTGCTTGTCGGCAAGCTTTATGCGGTACGGCTTTTTGTCGAATCCGGTCCAGGTGTAGTTGCCGCGGCCGCGTATCTGCATGGCCAGGGGCGCGTCTTCCGAGCCGAGGGCCTTGACATCGGCGTGCCCCATCGGGTCGAGCCAATAGGAAGCATTCAGATATGTTTCCTTTGAGGTTATGGGTGTGCCGTTTTCGGTGTTGATGTAGAGAAGCGGGAGGGTGCCGGAGTAGGCCTGAAGGGGTGTGCGCGTGTAGCGCATGCGCATGGCCGTGAGGTCCACTTCCACCGTGAGGCGTTCGGAGGCCGGCGCCGTGATGTTGCCGGAGGAGTTATGCTCGATGGCTGTCCATGCGTCCACGGCGGGCGTGGATGCGGGCTTGAGGGCTCCGACGTCGAAAGCCTTCCAGTCGCCACGCGTGGTGCTCATTTTGAATTCGCGCGAAGACGAGAAGTCGATGCTAAGGCGGAAGATGCCGTCGCTGCCCGGCTGGAACGGCAGGCAGTCGTTGCTGTTCCAGTTGTTGAATGGGCCTGTGGCGTAAAGGGCGCTCTGCGCTTCGGTCCGGAACGGACAAAGCATGGCAAGCAGCGCGAGGGCTGCGAATAGGAATGTTCTCATGTATTATTATATAATCTCTACTTTTTTATTTATAAAACGTCGGAAAAGACGTTTTGGTTACATCGCGGGCAGGTCGAGGACTTCGGTCTGCGGGAACCGGCGCGCGACGTAGCGTCCGATGAATGCCCGGGTGTCTTCGGCGATAACGGCATCGGTGTCGAAATGATGGTTGTAAACCACGGCGGCAAGCTCTATGCCACGGGCTTTTATCGCTTCCAGGGATAGGACGGTGTGGTTGATGGAGCCGAGGCGACCGTTGGTGACGAGTACAAGCGGCAGGTGGCGCGAGGCTACGTAGTCGATGGTGAAGACTTCGTCCGTGACGGGTACCATCAGGCCTCCGGCACCCTCTACCAGCACGCAGTCGTAGCGCGAACGCAGGGAGGCTGTACTTCTGTCGACGAGCGACAGGTCAATCTCGCGGCCGTCGAGCCGTGCGGCAAGCTGTGCGGAGGCGGGGTAGGTGAATATGATGGGGGCGGTGATGCCGTCCAGGTCGTCGGGCAGCATGGGGAGCCCGCAGAGGCGGCGGTGAGCCTCGATGTCCTCCGAGGTGTCGGTGCAGCCGGTCTGTATGAATTTCTGAGTGATGACGCTGCGGCCGGCAGCGGCGATGCGCTGTGCGAGCCACGCCGTGGCGTAGGTCTTGCCGGCGTCGGTGTCTATTCCGCTGATGAATAGGACAGGATATTCTAACATTTGCGCAGAAGCATGAAAAGTGGTTGGTATGTGAGGGTGAAGCGTCCGTCGGCGTCGGGCTGCAGGGCAGCTGCGGCGGCGCGGGCGTTGCCCGAGCGGGTGATGGCGTTGACGCCCGTAAGGCTCAGGTGGCGGAGTATCTCCATTGCGCTGCCGAAGCTGCATTGCAGTCGCGCCTCGTGCAGCAGTACGGTCTCGACTCCGGGTATCTCAGCGATGGCGGCGCGCCATGTGGCAGCATCGCATAGATGCAGTCCCACACCGCAGGCACGGCTCACTTCCGGCATGTTGTCGCGTCCGAAGGTCGAAAGGGCCAGCATGCCGCCGGGGCGCAATGCGCGCAGACATTCGGCTACGAAGCGCTCCGGCGAGTTGAACCACTGGATGGTGGACGCTGAAACAATCATGTCGAGGGATGCGTCGGGCACGTCGCGGACGGCAGTCTCTGCGTCGGCGCTGCGGTAGGTGCTTCCGGCGGGGAGGGCGAAAGGCGCCTGAGGCAGCACGTCCCAAAGCAGGAGCGTGGCGCTTTCGCAGCGCGCCGGCAGCATTTTGGTGAGCAGTCCCGTACCGCATCCCACCTCCAGGATGCGGCTACCGGGCCGAGCGAAGATTGCACGGGTGTCCTTGTCGTCGAGCAGCGCGGCCAGGCTGTCGGCTATCAGGGCCTGGGGCGCGGCGTTGCTGTCGTAGCTCGTCCCGGCGCCTGCAAAGCGTTCGCCGACGAGGCTTTTGTCGATGAAATATTCGTCGAGGATGCGCTGAAAATCGGGCAGGTGCGGGCTGTCGGTTTCCACAACGTCGCATCCGGCGAATGCGCGTCGCTGGTTATCGGGCGGAAAGATGGCGTCGCGCAGGGTGAGCAGATAATGGTCGAATCGGGGCGTGCCGGAGGCGGCGGGACGTGCCGCGATGGCAAGCAGCTCGTCGCGCAGCTCCTCGACAGGGCGTTCCGGCGCACATGAGGACCACTGCGACCATGCCAGTTGGCCGCCGCACATGCGCCTCATGAAGCGTTCGAGCGTGCGGGGACTGAGGGTATCGGCTGTGGCCTTGAAAATGTCGCGGGGAATGCCGAGCGTGTCGCTGACGGGGCACGGTGTACCGGCTACTGCTATGCGCCCCGTCACCCGCGGACCGAGGGCGGCGTGGCACAGCTGCGCCGCCTGAACGCCCATCGACCATGCGAGCACGCACACCTCACGGTACGGCGCCGTCCACTGCGGGTCGAAGTCGAGGGAACGGTAGTCCCAGACGACGAGTATGTCGTAGCCCGGACGTGCCAGGCCGCGGAAAGGGCGTTCGTCCATGCCCCAGCCGGCGAAAATCACTATCAGGCGCGGCGAACCGTTGCGGCTGATGAAGGCGTGTCTCATAGCGAAGCGACGGCTGAGGCCAGGCCGCGAATCTGTTCGCGGCTCATGGCGGCTGATATGGAGAAACGCAGGCGCTCGGTGCCCGGTGGCACTGTGGGTGTGCGGATTGGCAGCACGTGGTAGCCGAGGTTCTCGAGTGCGGCCGACATCTCCAGGGCGCGCGCGGAGCTGCCTGCGAGCAGCGGGGCTATGTGGCAGGGCGTGCCGCCGATGCCGAGGGCCGAATAGAGCTCCTGCGAGAGCTGCGCGAGGTGGCGTCGCTCGTCGTCCATGAGCTGCATGCGCTCGAAGACGAAGCGTCCCCACGCGGCGCAAATGGGCGGCATGGCTGTGGAGAAGATGAGGCTGCGGGCCTTGTTGACCATGAAGCTACGCAGCTCGGCGGAGAGTACGGCGTATGCACCTGTGGACGCCAGAGCCTTGCCCATGGTGCCGAGTACGATGTCGACTCTGTTGCCGAGACCGGCCTCCTCTACCAGTCCCAGCCCGCGTGGTCCGCATGCGCCCACTGCGTGCGCCTCGTCGATATAGAGCATGGCTCCGGGCACGGACTCCTTGGCGTCGACGAGGGCGGCTATGTCGGCCCGGTCGCCGTCCATGCTGTAGATGCTCTCGGCGATGATGAGCGTGCGGCTGTAGGCGCCGGCCTTGCTGCGCAGGATGCGCCGCAGATGGTCGTAGTCGTTATGGCGGAAGCGCTCCATGGGCGCTCCACCGAGGCGTATGCCGTCGATTATGCTGGCGTGCACGAGGCGGTCGGCGACCACGAGGGTGTGGCGGTCGGAGCTGAGCGCTGCTATCATGCCCGTGTTGGCGTGGTAGCCGCTGTTGAAGAGAAGCGCGGGGCGTCCGTAGGTCGTCGCCACGGACTGCTCGAGGGCGTTGAATTCGTCCTGGAGGCCGCCCAGGAGGCGCGACGCGGAGGCCGTCATGGCGTAGCCGTTGCGTACGGCTTCCTCCATGAACTCGCGGCGCAGGTTGTCGCGGACGGCGAGGCCGAGGTAGTCGTTGCCGGAGAGGTCGAGGGCTGCCGAACGGCGCCTGTCGGCGGGTATGCGGCGCAGGTTGTCGGCGGCGGCGAGTGCGCCGAGGGTTTCGGCTATGCTCATGCCGTGGCTTCCTCCACAAGCTCCACGAGTGCATCGCAGAGCGCGTGCAGCTCGGCATCGTTGATGACGTAGGGCGGCATGATGTAGACGTTGCGTCCGAAGGGACGTATCCACACGCCGCGGCGCACGCAGGCTTTCTGGAAGGTGCCTACGTCGACGGGGCGGCGCGTTTCCACCACGCCTATGCTGCCGAGTACGCGCACGTCGGCGACGCCGGTCAGCTGTGCGGCCGGAGCGAGGCGCCGGCGCATCATGTCCTCCATGTGCGCCACGACGGCGCCCATGTCCTGCTCGCGCAGCATGGTGAGCGATTCGGCGGCGACGGCGCAGGCCAGGGGGTTGGCCATGAACGTCGGGCCGTGCATCAGCACTCCGGCCTCGCCGCGCGATATGGTGTCGGCGACTTCGCGCGTGGTGAGTACGGCGCTGAGCGTCATGTAGCCGCCTGTGAGCCCCTTGCCCACGCACATGATGTCGGGCTGAACCCCTGCGTGCTCCCATGCGAAGCAGCGTCCGGTGCGCCAGAAGCCGGTGGCTATCTCGTCGAAGATGACGTAGACGCCGCGCTCGCGGCACAGCGCCACGGCCCGGCGGAGATACTCGGGGTGGTAGAACCACATGCCGCCGGCGCCCTGCACGATGGGCTCGAGTATGAGTGCCGCTATCTCGCCGTTGTGTTCGTCGAGAGTGCGTCGCAGAGGCTCTATGTCGGCGTCGTCCCACTCGCCGCCGAAGCGCGAACGGGGCTGCGGCACGAAGAAGCGCACGGGCAGGGCGGAGCCGAAGGCCTGGTGCATGCCAGTGACGGGGTCGCACACGCTCATGGCGTTCCAGGTGTCGCCGTGGTAGCCGCTGCGGATGGTTACGAAATTGGTGCGCCGGTGGTCGCCACTGTGGCTGATGGCTGCCTGTACGGCCATTTTCATTGCCACTTCCACGGCCACGGAGCCGGAGTCGGCATAGAAGATGTTGTGCATGGTGTCCGGAGCCATCTCAAGCAGGAGGTGGCCGAGACGCAGGGCGGGTTCGTGGGTGAGGCCGCCGAACATCACATGGCTCATGCTGTCGAGCTGCCTTTTGGCGGCGGCGTTGAGACGCGGATGGTTGTAGCCGTGGCATGCACACCACCAGGACGACATGCCGTCGATAAGCTCGGTGCCGTCGGCCAGACGCAGCATCACGCCGCGGGCTGATTCCACCTTATAGGTCGGCAGCGGGTCGATTGTGGATGTATAGGGATGCCAGAGATGTTCTCTGTCCCATTGGTCATGAAGGATGTTTTCCTGATTCATGCCGCAAAATTACTGAAAATCCCGTTAAAGGGCAAAAGAATGTCGCACCAGGACGTGGCCGGCGTAGAGGGCGGCGAATCCCAGGACGAGACTTGCGCAGAGGTAGAGTGCGGCGACGGCGAGTCCGGCCGTACCGGCACGGCCGAAGAGCAGCGCGTTTTCGTTGATGAATGTGGAAAACGTGGTGAAGCCGCCGCAGAAACCCACCGTAGCGAGCAGACGCAGCTGGGGGCTGACGAGGGTGCCGCGGTCGATGAGGCCGTAGATGAAACCTATGAGCAGACATCCGGCCACGTTGACGGCCAGCGTACCCCACGGGAACACGGCTCCCGGTATGAGGCGCTGCACTGCATTGCCGGCAAGATAGCGGCAGACTCCACCGAGCCCGCTGCCGACGAATATCGCAAGAAGATTTGTGAACATGTTTGTCATATCGCAGCCATCCTGCGCCGCCTCCGGGAGAGAGGGAACGCAGGATGGCGATTGTTGAGGCTTTACGGACGCACGAGGCGGCGCGGTGTGTCGGCAGCCGAGCCGTAGGTGCGCCATTCGATGTTGTCCCAATCGATGAGACCCGTGTGCTGCGCTACCTTGGCATGCGGAATGGCGGCGCCGTCGCGCACGAGGATGATGCACTCTATGGGGCCGCCCGGAGCGATGGTACGCCAGCCGGGCTGATATTCCCGTCCGTTCTGATAGTCGTACCAGGGTTTGTCGCCGGGCAGATATACGGCGCGCGAATCGCCGTCCTCCATCATTGGTGCCACAAGAATCTGCGAGCCGAACATATACTGGTTGTCGATGTCCTTCACGCCGGGGTCGTCGGGGAACTCAAGCAGCATGGCGCGGAACATGGGCCAGCCGTTGGCCGCGCTCTCGGAGGCCTCTGTGTAGATGTAGGGCATGAGGCTGTACTTCATCTCGGCGCAGCGGCGGAAGTAGTCGGTGAAGTCCTTGTTGCCGTAGAGCCAGGGCTCGGTGGGCGGCGCGCCGTGGGCGCGGGTGTGGGAAGTGAGGAATCCCATAGGCAGCCAGCGGCGGTAGAGGCTCTCGGGGGTGGAGGTGACGAAGCCGCCCATATCGTGGCTCCAGAACGGGAAGCCGCTGAGACCCAGCGAGAGGCCGGCGCGGATGGTGCCCTGCATGCCCGTGTTGGTGGTGGCGGCGTCGCCTCCCCAGTGCAGGGGATAGCGCTGGCTCCCCGCCCATGCCGAACGGGCCCAGATGATGTTCTCGCCGCTGACTTCGCGCGTGGCGTCGGCTACGGCCTTGTTGTAGCGGAGAGGGTAGAGGTTGTGCTCGTACCATCCGCTGCGGCCGTTGTGGTAGACGGCCTCGATGGGGGCGGCCTCGCCGAAGTCGACCTTGATGGCTCCGACGCCCATGCCTATGAGGCGCTTGATCTTGTCCTGGTACCAGCTGACGGTGGCCGGGTTGGTGAAGTCGAGCACGGCGTCCTCGTAGGGGAGGGTGCCACGGCCGTTGCGTATGGCGAGCCCTTTGTCGGCCAGCTCGCGGAAGTAGCGGTTGCCGGGCACAAAATAGGGGAGCTGCCAGAGCGATATGCGGAAGCCCTGGTCGCGCAGGTCGCGTATCATCTTCTGCGGGTCGGCGAAGCGTTCGGGCGAGAACTCATAGTCGCACTGCCAGTCGACGTCAAACCAGCCCGTGTCGAAGTGGATTACATCGGCGGGTATGCGGTTCTTGCGCAGCTGTGCGGCCACGTCGCGGCCTTCCTGCTCGGTGAAGTAGCTGATGCGGCTCATCCAGGTGCCGAAGCTCCACAGCGGCGGCATGTCGGGGCGGCCGGTGAGGGCTGTGTACTCGCTGAGTATCTCCTTGGGCTCGCCGAGGAAGATGAAGAAGTCCATGTCCTCGTCGGCCATGAAAATCTTGTTGGCGCCGATGTAGCTGTTGCCCATGTCCATGGTGACGGGTGCGGATGTGTGCATGAACATGCCGTAGCCTCGGTCGCTGAACCAGAAGGGTATGGGCTTGTACATGTCGCGTCCTTCGGGTCCCTGCGGGTCGGTGACGAAGATGTTGAGCTTCTGTCCGGCCTTGTTCATGGCCGTGGGGCTTTCACCGAGGCCGTAGATGTGCTCGCCGGGCGCGAGGGAGAAAACGGGGTTGATGCTGCGCGAATTGTCGCTGCCGCGCTTGATGAAGCTAAAGGGCGGGACTTTGATCTGGGTGCTGTCGTTGTCGCTCCATACGCGTGTCTGCGTGAGTATGCGGCCGGAGGGGTCCTTGAGCACGAGGCGCCAGGGATGGGCCTTGATTTCGAGCGAGCCGCGGGGCGAGGTGTAGACTACGTCATCGCCTCGGCGCACTGCTTTCCAGCTGCCGGGCTGTGCCTGAGGCTCGGCCACGAGCATAACTTCGTCGGCGCCTGCGTCGGGAGGAAGCACGTCGGAGGTGTGTACGCGCAGGCGCAGGGTGCGCTCGTTGACGGGTGTGACGCTGAAGCCCAGTACGGGGTTCTGCGGATAGGCAGTGTTGGGGAAGTCGAGCGACTGCAGCGGCTGGTGCAGGTAGGTGTTGGCATTGAATGCCTGGCGCGGCATGAGCTGCTGCCTTTTCCACTCCAGTGTGCCGCGCCCGGTAGCTGTGTCGAAGCTCACGAGGCTGTCGGCGAAGAAGTAGGTGTTGCTCAGGTCGAGGAAGTCCTGGCTCATGTCTTTCGGCAGTGACAGCAGGTAGCTGATGCCGTCGACGGTCTTCGTCTCGGCGTAGGCTCCCGCCGTGACGGCGAGTGAGGCTGTGAGGATTGCGAGGTGTTTGAGTTTCATGGTGATTGATATGGGTGAGGTTATTTCAGTAAAGCGTTGACGGCGGCGGTATCTGCTGCGGCCTCCTGAGGCGTCATGTCGAGGCGACGTGCCTCCGTGACGTGAACACCGGGGAGTATCATTTTCATGAGCTCGGCAGGGGAGGGGGCAGCGGGCAGGGCGGCGTACTGCTCGTAGGTCATGTTGATGAACGCAGGATTGGGGCCGAGACCGCGGCGGTCGAGCCACCATCCGCCGGCGAGTTGCAGCGGAGCGCTCGCGGCGCTGACGTCGGAGGGGGCGGGATAGCTGAGCACGGCTGTGCGGGAGCTGTTGAGGCTGATGGCTACCTTGTCAGGACACGGTACGTTGGTCTTGTACACGAGTGCCCGGGGCCGTGCATACTGTGCCGGCGAGGCTGCCACCGACGGCGCAGCCTGTACGAGGCCTGCGTCGCTACCCGGTGCGGCCGCTTTCGTGGCAGCGCCGCAGGCAGTGAGCGTCATTATGGCCGGGATGGCGAGAAGTAGTTTCATTATGCTGCGTTATGAGAATCGCCCCGTGCCCGTCGGGGGCACAGGGCGATTGTTAGGGTTGGATATGAAGTATCGATTACTTCTTGATGAGACGTGCGGTGGTGTGGTTGCCATCGACATCTACGATTTCCACGAGGTAGAGACCGGCTGCGAGGTCGGCCACGTCGACGGTGGCCTCGGCGGCTGCTGCCACGAGGTTGCCGGCGATGCTGTAGACCTTGACGCTGCTGACTTCCACACCCTGCACGGTGAAGTAGCTGTCGGCGGGGTTGGGAGTGATGACAGCGATGGTGGCGTTGTCGGTGGTGACGTCGTTGATGCCGGAGAGCTCGCCGCAATGGATTTTCTTCAGTTCGCTGACGATGGTGGCGTTGCCGCTTTCGTCAAGGCTCATGAATCCGAAGTAGTAGTCCTTGCCGAGTTCAAAGCCGCTGGCGGAAGCAGTGGCATAGCGCTCGCTCTTGGTCCATTCCTGAGACTCGCCGGGCTCAAGGTTGATGGTGAAGTTGGGGAAGGTCTTGAAGATTTCATACTCACCGTATACTTTCTGGAAGTAAGCGGGTGTGATATGTCCGAAGTAGAATGCTTCGCTTTCGTTCACGAGATTGGCCTTGAGGTCGAATTTGTCGCGGAACTTGAAGTTTGCGGGCACTTCCATATCAGCAACGGTCAGGTTGTTGGCGATGGGGGTGAGAACGCCGGTGGAAGTCTGCGTGGTGAGCATGTAGGAACGTGTCTGTCCGTAGGGGAGACCGATTTCGTAAATCTGGTCACCTACCTTGAAAGCGGGAGTAAGAACATACGTGCTGTTGGCTTCAACGCCGGAGAGCAGGACAGTGTAGCTTGCGCGGCCGATGTTGGGTGCGGTCTCTGTTGCTGCGGAGGAGCTCCAGCGGTAGATATCCTTGCCGCTGCCTACGATGTGGAGGCCGTACTTGGGCGTGATGGTGTTCCAGTTGTGGTTGAAGAATCCGCCGCCTTCGTAGGAAACGGTGACCTCACGTCCGAGGTTGAACTGGCCGGCTGTGTTGCCTGCGATTACCAGGCCGGAACCCTGTGCAGTCATTGAGGGCACTGCGCTGCCGCCCTGGTCGGGCATGATGTTGACGGTGATGTCCTGACTGAAGTTGAAAGCTTCGCCGTCGCCGGCACCACCGGTTCCCTGAGTGCTCGGATTGAGCATACCGACAAGGAAGTAGCCGTCGCTGACGCCTCCCCAGCCCCAGTTGAAGTGGAAGTAGCCGTCTTTGTCGTAGCCGTCGCATACGAAAGCGTGGCCGCCGAGGTCGAGAGCGTTGCCGTCGTAGATCACAACGCGGTTTGCTGCGAGCTCATTGTAGATAAGCTCTTCCCACTGAGCGAGGCTGAAGCAGTTGCGCTGCAGGTAGGTGACGGACTTGTCGTAGCCGAAATTCTCGGCCAGTATGCCGCCTACCTTTACAGTCTGTGCGCCGGAAGCCTGAGCGGTATATGTCATGCCGACGCCATAGCCAACTGCGAGCATGAGTTCTGCAACAGCTTCCTGATTCTCCTCGGGAGAGGAGGAGTTGTAGGTGTCGAGCATCTTGTCCCACTGGATGTCCCACTCGGCGAGATTTATCTCGTCGACCTGCGGGGTGAGGGCAGTGCCGTCGGGGCAGGAGAACTTGCCGGTGCCGTTTTTCTGTGGGTGCTGATAGAACTTCATTACCTGTGCGGCAGCAGTTGCCACGCAGCCGGTGGGCGTGCGGTATTGGTTGCCCTGAACGGTCTGAATGGGGGTGAGCAAGTTATAAGGTAGAGTCTGGTCCCACTGAGTCTTGACGAGGGGAGCGATGGCGTTGCGCTCGGGACGGGCCAGCTGTGCGGGAGCCTCGGCTACGCCGTTCTGACGCGCGTATGCGATTTCGCGCGCGTATTCGTTGAGCCAGTAGCGGAGTGCGGGAGCCATATTGTCGGCGTCGAAGTTTCCTTTGTCGGTGTATCCGAGCAGGGGGGTGACTGCGTCGTCGGCAGCTATCACGAGGTAACCTTTGTTTTCTTTAGCGAACACATAGACGGCGGGCAGCTCGTCGGCTTCAGCCGTATATGCCAGTACGGGCTGCGTGAGAGCCGGAGCAGCGTGACGAGCCTGAGGCAGGGCGCGACCCAGAGCCTCTTCGGGGCTCAGGACTTCGGCCGATGCCGATGCACCTGCAGCAACTACCACAGCTGCGGCAAGGAGGCGTTGGGAAATCTTTTTCATAAGCTGTACATATTGAGTATTAATTTCTTATATTACGAAACACTATCGGCGCGGACACAAGCATGAATGTGACTCGCTGCAATATATCCCCGCCGAAACGGGGATACACACTGCAAAATTAGTATTTTTGTATGATATTATGAAATTTTTAGAGCAAAATTTGTAATTTTGCATATAATTATGCGACAAAAACGCGTTGTTTTATTTCAAACTCTCACTCAGTGAACCTTAAAAGAAGCAGAAATATAATATTTTGTACTCTTGCGCTTGCCGCCTGCGCGTTGCACGGGTGTTTTACCGGTATCGAGAGCACACCGCGCATCACTGCCGGCGATGTTCGCCGGCAGGGCGTAGCGAAGCCTACGGCGGAGATGCAGTTCCTTGCCGGGGTTGGGCCGCAGGCTCCGGCGCAGTGGCGGCCGGGCAAGAAGTTCTATGTGGCCGACGGCCGCGTGGCGATGCTCTTCGCCCGTTCTGAAGCCGCCGACAGCCTGCAGGGAACCGATCTCGTTTACGAGGGTATGCGTGCGGCTCCGTCGCTTACCGGAGAGGGCGCCACCGACATAGTGCTGCTGACGCAGCGCGGCGATACGTTGCTCTACAGGGTGGATTCGTCGCCTGAGGCACTGCGTAGCCGCGAACGCCTCGAGATTCCGTTCACGATAGAGCGCGACCCGGTGGAGCGTGCCGACAGCCTGATGCGCGGACACACATATTATATAAATACGCCGATGTGGCGCGATCGTGACGGACGCAGCCGCGAGGGGCTGCGCCATGTACCCGTCAGGGTGCTTGGTGTGATGCCCGGCGGCGATGCCGTGTATCCGGCGGCTGTACTCTTCTCCCCGGCAGGCACTCCGGCCGATACCGCACTGGTGATGATGGGCCTCGGCGGAGACAATGCTCCGCGCAATTTCGCCACTCTTTTCAGCTTTAAAAATCCGCGTGACGGCTATCCGCACATCACCGACGAGGTGTGGAATCTGATAGTGCATTCGAAGGTGCAGAACGGCATGACGCGCGACGAGTGCCGACTGGCTTTGGGAGCGCCGGAGCGTACTGAGCAGATACCGACCACAGCCGGAATGGTTGAACGCTGGAGCTACGGCGAAGGCATATATCTAATATTCGAGGACGGCGCACTTGCCGGATACAGATTATGAAACTGACTTTTCTCGGCACTGGCACATCTACGGGAGTCCCGCAGCTGCGATGCAGCTGCCCGACGTGTACTTCGCCCGACCCGCGCGACAAGCGGCTGCGCTGCTCGGCACTGATAGAGACCGACCGCCGCCGGTCGCTGCTGATAGACTGCGGTCCGGACTTCCGCGAGCAGATGCTGCGGACCGGTTCTCCCGACATTGACGCCGTGCTGCTCACGCACATACACTACGACCACGTTGGAGGCATCGACGACCTGCGCCCCTGGTGCCGGCACGGACATGACCTTGACATATACTGCACGGAAGATGTAGAGCGCGACCTGCGCTCGCGGCTGCCCTACTGCTTCGCCAGGCATCCGTATCCCGGTGTGCCGTCGTTCCGGATGTGCCGCATCGACCGCGACCGTCCGTTCTTCGCCGCCGGCGAGGAGGTTGTGCCTCTGCCCGTTATGCACTACAGGTTGCCGATAATCGGATTCCGCATCGGACGCCTCGCTTATATAACGGATGCCAAGGAGGTGCCTGAAAGCACCGTGCGGCTGCTGGAGGGTGTGGACACTCTCGTGGTTAATGCCCTGCGGCCTCAGGAGCACATGTCGCACATGAGCCTCGGGCAGGCTGTGGCGCTGGCGCAACGGGTGGGCGCCGGGCGAACGTTCTTCACGCACATGAGCCACGACATGCCGCCGCATGCCGGGGTGATTCTGCCCGAGGGCATCTCTCTGGCTTACGACGGACTTCAGATAGAGTTATAAAAGAAAAAGAGGTGCCTTCACAGGTGCCTCCTTTCCCATTCATCACATTATGCTTAATTTTTAAGTGCTATCTTATCTGGATGAAGCTTTATCTCTTTTCGTTGATTTTATTTTGCCGTACTGACGTGGGTCAGAATCTTGATTCCACCACGTCCCAGTCTACGATGTCCCAGAGGCGCTTAAGATAATCGGCCCGCAGGTTCTTGTAGTCGATGTAGTAGGCGTGTTCCCAGACGTCGAAAGTGAGCAGAGGCGTGAGGCCGTCCTTGAGTGGATTGGCCGCGTTGGGTCCTTGTGTGATCAGGAGCTTGCCGTCGTTGTCGCGCGAGAGCCATACCCATCCGGAACCAAACAGTCCTGCTCCGGCCTCCACAAATGCGTCTTTGAATGTTTCGAACGACCCGAAGTCACGGTCGATGGCCTTGCGGAGCTCACCGCCAGGCTCGCGTGAGCCGTCGGGCGAGAAACTGAAGAAGTAGAAGATGTGGTTCCAGGCCTGCGATGCGTTGTTGAACAGCGCGCCGTCGGCTTCCTCTATGATGTCTTCAAGTTCGGCATCTTCATATTGAGTCCCCTTTATGAGGCGGTTGAGGTTGTCGATGTAGGCTTTCTCGTGCTTGCCATAGTGGTAGCTGATGGTCTCGGCGCTGATGACAGGCTCGAGAGCGTCGTTGGCATAGGGTAGTTGCGGTTGTTCGTAGATCATATCGTAAGGGCGTTTTATCGGTTTGTTTACCAATAAAACGCCCTCGCGCCGTTTGGGTTCATATGTTACACAACTTTCACACTCGTTAATGCCAAGTGTTAAAGCGGGAAAGAGAGGCGAGTGCGGCCTGATATTGCTGCTCGGCTTCGATGCGCGCCATCTCGGCCTCAAGAAAGAAATTCAGTTCCTGAATGTAGGTGAGGATGCTGATCTGGCCGCCGTTGAGCGATTTTTCAAGCAGCACGGGATAGTCGGATGTGTCCAGGGCGTTGCGGTAGGCTTCCGTGCGCGCTTTCAGGCCCGGCAGAGTGCGCAGCAGTGTCTCGAGAGTCGCGTCGTGGTCGCTGTGGGCAGCTTCGCTTTGCATGCGTGCAGCCTCGGCCTCGGCACGTGCCGCCCTGAGGGCTTTCTTCGACCCCCAGGATGGGAGGGATATGCCGAAGCTTATGCCGTTGAAGTGGTTGCCGCCCTCGAACTGATGGCGATAGCCTATGGAGAATCCCGGCAGCAAGCTGCGTGCGGCTGCCCGGGCGCGGGCTTCGGCTGCCTCGGCTTCGGCCTCGGCTGCGCGTACGCCGGGCATGGCGTTCCAGTTCTGTACGGCCGCGTCGGTGTCGGTCGCGTCAGGATAGGTCAGTCCGTCGGGCACTTCGGCGCGCAGCCCCATGGCGCGCAGCTGTCCGATGGTTTCGGCGCGGGCCTGTTCGGCCTGCTCAAGGCGGGTGCCTGCCTCGAGGGCTGCTATCTGAAGCTTGCGCAGGTCGAGTATGGTTGCCTGACCGTGGTCAAGAGCCCGCTGCGTGAGCTCTGTCTGCCGGCGCAGGTTGTCGGCGATGCGCCCCACGGTGGCGGCACGGCGTCGCGCCGCAATGAGGTCGATTAGAGTCAGACGTGCGGCGAGGGTGCGTTCGGCCAGTTCGGCGGACGCCAGCAGGTCGAATGCGTTGGCGGTTGCGCGCGATTCCGCACGCCGGGCGGCATATACGCCGGGCCAGTCGAAACTCTGGCTTACGCCTGCGCCCCAACGGTTGTCGCCGGCCGGTCCCCACAGGTATTCGCCTTCGGCTTCCGGACCGGGGAGGGTATTGGCGGCTTTTACGGCGGCGGCCGATGCGCGCAGGGAGGCCTCTCGAGCCTGCCATGCGGGGTCGGCGAGGACTATGGCCTGAGCCAGAGAGTCAAGCTGCGAGGCATAGGCGCCCGCGGGCAACGCTGCGAGGACAGATGCAATTATTAAGGATTTCATTTCTTCTTGCGGTTTATGAATTTGTACAGCACCGGCACCACGTAGACGTTCAGGACGGTGGATGAAGTCAGGCCGCCGAGAATGACAATAGCCAGCGGAGCCTGAATCTCATTGCCGGGAGCGTCGGCGTTGACGGCCAGCGGGATGAGCGCGAGCGCCGAGGTGAGGGCAGTCATGATGATGGGTAGGAGACGGTCGGACGATCCTGTGCGTACTCTCCGTTCCACATCGAGCCCTTCTTCCTCAAGACTGTTGTAGTGGCTTATAAGCAGCATGCCGTTGCGGGTGGTGATGCCCAGCAGGGATATAAAGCCTATGATGGCCGGTATGTTCAGTTCGGAGCCTGTGAACACGAGTATGAATATGGCGCCGATGAGGGCGAGGGGCATGTTGATGAGGATCACGAGTGACTGGCGTATGTCCCTGAATTCGCTGTAGAGCAGCATGAAGATAATCACGAGCGCCAGCAATGAGGTCCAAAGCAGCGTACGCGACGCGCGTTCCTCGTTCTCGAACTGACCGCCGTAGTCAATGGAGTAGCCTTGGGGCAGGGAAATGTTTTCGGCTACTTCGCGTTGCAGCTCCTCGACGGCCCCGCGGAGGTCGCGCCCCTCGACGTTGGCGCTGACGATTATGCGCCGCTGCACGTTCTCGCGGTTGACCGAGCCCGGGCCGCTGGAGGAGGTGACTTCCGCGACACTGCCGAGAGGTACGCGGCCGGCAGGAGTGTCGATCATAAGGTCGGCGATGGTCTGTAGGTCGGAACGGTAGCTCGGGTCGAGCACAACGACGACATCGAAAGGCACGCCTCCGTCGTACACCTGGGAAACGACAGTGCCTCCGAGGGCGGTTTCGATGATACGGCGCAGGTCGGGCATACGCAGTCCCATGCGTGCCATCATCTCGCGCCGCGGGCGTATCGTGAGTTCGGGACGCTCCACGAGCTGCTCCACGTTGACGTCGACTATGCCGGGCACTTTATGCGCTATGGACTTGAGTTGCGTCCCGAGGCGGTGGAGCCTCTGGAGGTCATCGCCGAAAATCTTTACGGCTATCTGCGCTTTCGCACCGCTTAGCATGGCGTCGATACGGTGGCTGATGGGCTGTCCTATCTCTACGTTGACACCGGGTAACCGGCCGAGTTTCTCGCGCAGTTCTTTCGCAACCTCTCCTCTTGTGCGGTTGCTGTTCTCAAGGGAGTAAGGCGCCTCAATCTCGCTGGCGTTCACTCCCATGCTGTGTTCGTCGAGCTCGGCGCGGCCTGTCTTTCGCGCTACGGTGAGTATCTCCGGCACATCAAGAATGATTTTCTCAGCCTCGCGGCCTATGCGATCGCTCTCCTCAAGGGTGATTCCCGGAAGGGCGGCGATGTTGATAGTGAAGGAGCCTTCGTTGAACGACGGCAGGAAACTGCGTCCGAGCGTGGTGGACAATGCCAGGGCCACAAGGAATAATCCGGCGGTGCAGCCGCATACCACCCGCGGGTGCCTGAGTGCGCCTTCGAGCGAACGTGCGTAGACGCGACGGAGCCACGCGGCCGTAGCGGGCTCTTTTGTGAGCTCCGAGTTTTGCTTCTGACTGCCGAGCAGGTAGGCGCAAAGCACGGGAGTGAGGGTGAGCGCTACTACGGTGGATGCGGCCAGCGCCACTATAAATGCGACTCCGAGTGGTATGAGCATGCGCCCTTCAATGCCGCTTAGGAAGAACAGCGGCAGGAAGGCGGCCACTATTATCAGCGTGGAGTTCAGAATGGGCATGCGCACCTCGGCCGATGCGTGGAATACCACATCGATTACGCTGCGCCGCCTGTCGGGAGGGAGCGCCCGGTTCTCGCGCAGCCGTTTGTACACATTTTCCACGTCCACGATGGCGTCGTCGACGAGCGAGCCGATGGCTATCGCTATGCCGCCGAGGCTCATGGTGTTTATGCCGAATCCCAGAAGGTGAAGCACGAGCACCGACACAATTATCGACATGGGGATGGCTACAAGGCTGACAAGCGTTGTGCGCAGGTTCATTAGGAAGAAGAACAGCACCACTATGACGAAGAAGGCGCCTTCGAGCAGGGCACTCTGGAGGTTGCTTATCGCCCTGGTTATGAAATCGGACTGCCGGAAGATGTCGGTGCTGACCGTTATGTCGGCCGGCAGGGTGGGGCGCATGGCCACGAGCGCTGCGTCGATGCGGTCGGTGAGCTCGAGAGTGCTTTCGTCGGGCTGTTTTGCGACGGTGATGATGACCGAAGGCTTTGTACGCACGGAGGCGGCGCCGAAACGCGGCTGCGCACCGCCCACGACCACCCGGGCGACGTCGCCGAGGGTGACGATGCCGCGTTCGTCGGCTCTCACGACGGCTTTTGCAAGTTCGTCGGTGTCGGCAGTGCGCAGCTCTCCTTTAATAATATATTCGTTGCCGAAGTCGTTGACGATGCCTCCCGAGGCGTTGTCGTTCATGCTTTCTGCCGCTTCTGTCACTTCTGCCAGAGTCACGCCCATAGCGGCCATACGCTCCGGAAGCAGCTGGATGCGGTATTCGCGCATGTCGCCGCCTATGACGCTGACCTGGCTAACGCCGCCCATGGCGAGAAGCCGTGGACGGATTACTTTTTCCGCAATGGTGCGGAGGTCCTGAAGCGACGTGCTGTCGGCGGTAAGTCCTACAATCATCATTTCGCCGAGAATGGAGGACCGCGGGCCGAGCACCGGCGAGGACACTCCGGCCGGCAGGGCTTCGGCTACTGCGCTGAGGCGCTCGGTCACAATCTGTCGGGCCTGGTAGATGTCGGTCTTCCAGTCAAATTCCACCCAGACTACAGAAAAACCCGGACTGGAGGTGGAGCGCACGCGGCGCACGCCGGAGGCGCCGTTGACGGCGGTTTCTATGGGGTAAGTCACCATCATCTCCACCTCTTCGGGCGCGTAGCCCGGTGCTTCGGTCATCACTACGACGGTGGGCGCGTTCAGGTCGGGGAAAATATCGATGTCGGTGCGCAACAGGGCTATTGTGCCGCCAATGAGGATGGCAAGCGCCAGCACCAGGACAATGAGGCGGTTGTGCAGCGACCAGTGTATAATCTTGTTCAGCATGGTGTGCGGACCGGGAATTAGTGGTTGTGGGAATGTCCTTCAGGCACAACGCCGGACGTCTCGGCAAGGCGCACTGTAGTGGCTCCTTCGGTGACGACCGCTTCGCCTCCTTTCAGTCCCGAACGGATTGCAACCCGCACGCCGTCGCTTTCGCCGAGTTCGACCGGAACTTTCATATAGCACTCCTCGTCGAGGCGTACATATACGTAATGGTTGCCCTGCTGTTCCGTGACGGCCGAACGGGGTACGCTCAGTACGGAAGCCGTTCCGGAGGCGGATGTGAGCCAGGCGTCGACCGTAGAACCCGGAGCGAGGGAACCGTCGTTGTCGAACTCGTAGTAAACAGGCACGTAGCCCGGCATGGATGCGGGCATTGCCGGCGCCGAGGCCACGCGGTGGCCCTTGAGGCTTATGACCTGTTCGGAGCCGGGGATGCGCACGTTGACGCCATCGACGGCACCGAGCCGGGCGCGCAGCCGTTCGGGCGCATCGACACGGAGCACCAGCCGCTTTGCCGCTGAAACTGTGGCTATAGGCTCGCCGATGCCTACATACTGTCCTTGCGCTACGTTAAGGGTGGTGATGTTGCCGGCTATGGGTGTGGTGGCGCGTCCGCCGTCGGCGCGTGAGCTGTAGGCGGCCCGTGCGGCATCGTAGGCGGCCCGCGCCGAGTTGTAGACGTCGTCCGTGACAAGGCGCTCCTTATGCAGGGGCTCGAGGCGTTCCAGCTCGCGGCGTGCCGCGTCAAGGGCGGCACGGGCTGCGGCGTTGGTGTCGCCTCCGGCAGTGGCTGCGGCGTTGATGGTGGCGACAGTGGCTCCGGCGTTCAGATGCGCTCCGGGTACAATTCCGGACGCAAAACGCACGGTGCCGGCAACCGGAGCCACCACTACTGCCGCGCCGTCGGCGGCATCAAGCACGACGCCGGTGGCCCGCAGAGAGCTTACCATAGGAGCCGGCCGCAGGGTGTCGACGCGTACTCCGAATCGCTCGGCCATGTCGTGGTGAAGCACAATCTCGTCGCCGTTTTTGTTTTCTGCTTCAGCTTCCGTCTCGCCACCGCCGTGGTTATGATGGTGGTTGAGCTCGTCGTCGGCCGCATCGTGCCTGTGGCATGCTCCGAGTAACAGCGGAGCGCATGCAAGCAGGGCAAATATTTTGTTCATCTGTCAGTATGGTTTTTGGTTTTGATTGCAAAGATACTTATTTCGGCGTGCAACCCGATTGCAATCATCAGACCGAATGCCGTGTCAATCCGTAACTGCCGAAAATTTATAAAAATGATGTAAAAATGATTAAAAATATATGTTTAATAACATGTTTATAAAGAATATTTGCATAACATGTAATAATTATCCATTGTCAAAGTGAAACTATTTGAGTATATTTTGTGGTGCTTTTAAAATTGTAAGTGCAAAAGCGTTTCATCTTGCCAATCTGTAAGGACGTTTTGTTTTAGCGGTGCTCTGCGATGCCGGGATTCGGCTATATACGTGAGTTTGGAGAATAAAAATATTTTAGTTAATTTTGCAGTGGGAAATAAAAAATGTCTGCAATAAAGATTGCTTTCTTTTCATGAGTAATATGGAATAGACACTTAATTGATAGCACACAGATGTGTGTCAGACAAGAGGGATTCGTGAGAACCCCTCTTGTCTGCTTTTAGGGGTATGAAATGATATTTAACCAAACATCCGGGATGTTGTTTTAATCAATCGTAAAAATGAGGCATCCGTCAAACATATGGCCTGTTTTTTCGTTCTATGTCAGAATCATTATTATAAAGCATATGTATAGAAGATTAGTTTTTATGGTAGCCATGCTGTTCGGCGTGATGTGTGCATATGCGGCACTTCCATTTGATAAATACAGCATTGACCGCAAGGATTTACCCGAAGCTGCGCGGGAGATGCTTGACGAGCATTTTCCGAAAGCCAAGGTCAGCATGATAAAGGTCGACCGTCATCTGCTCAAGAGAACAGACTATGACGTCAAGCTCACCAACGGTACGAAAATCGAATTCAGCAGCAAGGGTAGGTGGACCCATGTTGACTGCAAGAAAAAGAGTGTGCCGGAATCGCTGTTGCCCAAGGCCATACGAGGCAATGTCGCAAAGAAATATCCCGGTGAAAAGATTGTGCGGATAAGTCGCTCCTCGCTCTATTATACAATAGGTCTTGCAAACGGCAAGGACCTTAAATATGACCGTCTGGGTATTTTTCAGGGGGAGCTGACTCCCCGGGAGGCTGAAGCATTCGAGGCGGAAGCGCTTGCCGAGGCCGACAGCATCGGAACGGACAAGCCGTGATCCGATTAATGAATGTCTTTGGACGAAAATACGAGGAACCCGATTATAACACGTGAATCCCCGGCGAAGTGTATCTGCGAGGCGGATATAGGGTATGCGTCGTTTAGAACCCATTGGCGTACTACCTGTCCGTCTTTGTCAAGAAGTTGAATTGTCACGGTCTCGGGCCTGATGATTTCTTCTTTGTAGAGCTTGCTCCAATCATCTATTTTTTTGAATTGATCTCCCGTACATTCTGCTTCTTTTAGTGTCACTTCTTTTTTGTTTTTGAGAGATCTGTGAGCTTTGACTATGAATTTAGACGCAATGTTGTTTACATATGTAATTTCTTCGTCGCTATCGAGTCCTGAAATCTCACTGCACGGGATTTGCCCGATGCCGGGTATTTCTGCTTTGAAATAGAATTCAGGCATTTGTTGCCTACTATTGTCTGTCATGGTTGTTATAGGTTTTGAATGATAAATGTTTTTGTTTGGAGATAGCGTAGATGTCACATCGGTTGCCCGTAAGCTCTGCGGTGGTCCATTACTCTTTTCATGTTGGTCTGCGCCCACTCGGTAAGTTGCTGAATCAGCGGAAGAAGTGATTTGCCGACCTCGGTAAGCCGGTATTCGACTTTAGGCGGTACAACGGCATACACCTTCCGGTCTATAAAGCCGTCGGCCTCCAGCGTACGCAGTGTGGATGAAAGCACTCTCGATGACACATCGGGAATCAGGCGGCTGAGTTCGTTGAATCTTACAACCCCCTGCTCGCCTATGATAAGCACAGTAAGGAGAGCCCACTTGTTGCCGAAACGGGCTATGACGTTTCTGACGGGACACATCTCTATGATGGAACCTGTTTCCTTTTTCTTTTTCATATATCGGGGTGCTTACTTTTATTTGCAAAGTTAGTAATTTGTTTTGATATACCATCGAAAAATTCACCATACATTTATTTGACTGGAAAAAACAGTTGTCCATGAAAATTTTATCTCTCTGATAATCAGCAAAACCGATAAAAAGGTTACTATGGGTTAAAAATGTAACTTCTTGACAGTTAGGTGCTATTGCTGTAACTTTGCAGTCGGAAAACAATAAAGGAAAACTATATGGAAAGTAAAAAACTCAATCTTGAAATTATGGACAAGTTCATCCGCTTCATAAACACGGGTGACCTTGAATTCGGCAAATCCATCATCTCACCGGATGTTGTGTTCTATGCACCGACATCTCCCGAACCCATGCACGGTTTTCAGGGCTATACCGCGGTTCTTGATATGATGCGCGGTGCCATGCCGGATGTCAGCTGGAAAGCAGAGGAATTTATCGCTGACGACAGCAAAGTGATGGTACGCTTCACGATGACAGGCACACAGACAAATCCGTTTATGGGTATGCCTGCAAGTGGGAAAAGGGTATGTGTAACAGCCATGAACATCTATGAGTTCAAGGGCGGTAAGATTATCCGTGAGCACGGACTGCCGGATATCTTCTCAATGCTCATTCGATTAGGTGCTATCCCTGCACTACAGAATTAATATCAAACTAACATCTTAACGACATCTCAGATATGAAACAGATTCAGACAATCGAAAATAGCGCGAACTTCAGCGCTGCTAACTTCGGCAAGCTCGCCGACATCAAGGATTACGTTCTTGAACTCGGGCCGGAAGTCAGAATACCCGGAAAAGTGTTCGGTGGTCACGCTGTCGGCACAACAGGCGGCGAGTTCTCATTCCAGGTATTCGCTCCCGGTCAGGAAACGGGCTTTCTCCACACGCACAAGAATCATGAGGAGCTCTACTTCTTCCTCGCAGGCAAAGGAGAGTTTCAGGTGGACGGCGAGGTTTTCCCGGTAGAGGAAGGCACCGTAGTCCGCGTGGCTCCCGACGGCCGCCGCAGCGTGCGCAACAACGGCACGGAACCCCTGGTGATGCTCTGCGTGCAATATCGCGGCAACACATTCACCGCCGAGGACGCAGCTGACGGAAACATTCTCAATGAACCTGTAAAGTGGTAAGTTTATGAAACTTTCATGGCTGGCTGGAAAATCCAAGAGCGATTGACCCCCTGCGGCAAGAGCGATTGACCCCTGAGGATAAAATAGAGTTAACCCCTTG
>URSD01000030.1 GCA_900550395.1 uncultured Porphyromonadaceae bacterium
AGGTGCTCTACCAAATGAGCTAGAAGCGCGTTTATTAATTTGTTTGCGTTTTCCTTAACGCGAAATTTATTATATAGTATAGTTTATAGAAATGCAACACTTTTTTTTAATTTTTTTAAATTTTTTTTAGATTTTTTGTAAAACAGTTGATTTTACACCGTTTTAAGCTATATTATTTTCTATATACAGAGACTTTTTATTCCAGATTTCCCATCCAAAGTCTCTCAGAAAGGATTTACTGATAATGAAAGTAGAAGAAAGATTATTAATATATGTGGGCTATCACACCACATCTGATGAAGCAAGTGATAAAATACCAAGCAGTGACAGGGAATTTGCACTCGCAAGAGAGCTTGAGTCAGAGCTTAAGGAGCTTGGCTTATCCAAGGTTGTGCTCACTGACCATTGTTACGTGTATGGTCTGCTGCCTGCCACTGCCGGCATGGAGCACAAAAAAGCGGTCGGATTTATTGCACATATGGATACTGCACCTGATTTTTCCGGGGAAAATGTCAAGCCACAGTTGCTGCGTCACTATGACGGAAGCGATGTGCTGCTTAGAGGCAGTGGCGAATACCTGAGAGTAAGCGATTTTCCTGAGCTTAAAGCCCTCTCCGGACGCACTCTCATTACCACAGATGGCACTACACTGCTTGGTGCCGATGACAAGGCCGGTGTGGCTGAGATTATGACCGCCTTAGAGCAGATTATCGCAGAGGGCACTCCTCACGGCGATATCTGGGTTGGATTTACCCCCGATGAGGAGGTTGGAAAGGGTGCGGATTTGTTTGATCTGGACTATTTCGAGGCAGATTTTGCCTACACCGTGGACGGTGATTACGAGGGCGAAGTGGCCTATGAAAACTTTAATGCCGCAAGCGCTGAATTTACAATAAAGGGCGTCAACGTGCATCCGGGCGAAGCAAAGGACATTATGGTCAATGCTGCTTTGGTTGGCTGCGAGATTGCCGCAGCGCTGCCTGCAAACGAGACTCCTGCCACAACTGAGGGCAGAGAGGGCTTTTACCATCTGTGTGATATGAGCGGTGATGTAGCATCAGCCCATCTGTCATATATTGTGCGCGACCACGACAAGGCTCTTTTTGCTAAAAGACTTGATACTCTCCGCTCTCTTGAGATAGAGATGAACAAAAAATATGGTGAGGGCACTGTTTCTTTGACTATCACCCACTCCTACGAGAATATGCTTTCAATCATAATGGACAACATGTACATTATCGACCTGGCTAAGGCTGCTATAGAGGAAAACGGTCTAGAGCCGCTATCACGCCCGGTTCGCGGCGGTACAGACGGCGCACGTTTATCCTTCATGGGACTTCCTTGTCCAAACCTCGGTACCGGCGGCTACGGCTTCCACGGCCCATTTGAGCACATATCAGTGGAGGGCATGGAGACTGCGGTTAATATAATCAAATCAATTGTGAAGCATGTGCTGATGCTGGCTGACGCGTGATTTTGCTGCCGGTCAGTTACTATTCACAACTAACAGTGTGACCAGCCACGGCCACGTTGCTGTTCACTACTAACAGTGTAACCGGTATTCCGACTACGCTTTAGTGTAAACAATAGCTGATTTATGCATTGACTTATCCGACAATTCTGCTATAATGATGGCAACCAATTGTTTTTCGTTTATTTTCGAGCGAATAATTACAGCTTTTTTGAAACTGACAGATGTTTCAGAAGGGAGACCATATGGTAGTACTTGCAGCACTTATCATTTTTGCAGTTGTTGGTGGAATATTTGTAAATTATCTTCGCAGAAATCAAAATGATATCGGCGGAGGAATGGGAAAGGATTACATGAAAGAGCATTGGGGAATCGATGACGACAAGTAATCAAAAATACCGGGCAACACATTTTGTGTCCCGGTATTTTTTATACAACCATCGTAACTATTCAGAACCACTGAGAACAAGAAAAGCTGATGCGTTATCAGAAAAGCCTGACTTTGCTATCGTGAATTTGCAGGCTCCATGTTCACAGAGCGGCCCTTTATCTTTGCATTCTTCATGGCATTGAGCACTTCCTTGCCATACTCAGCCGGCACCTCAACAAATGTATACTTGTCGTACATGTCAATTGCACCGACAAGCCTGCCAGGCATGCCTGACTCGCCTGCAATGGCGCCTAAAATGTCACCCGGCTTTATCTTGTCCTTCTTTCCTACGTTGATAAACAGACGTACCATGCCATCCTCTGCTCCTGTATTGTGGAAATCATAGTCGTCCTTTGATTCAGCTGTGGATATCTCTGAAGCACCCATAGCCTGGTATAAAAATGCCGCCGCTATATCCATTGCTGTGTAATCTGACTCATTTATCTGATTCTCTATAATATCAATGACACTTGTGAGATTTTCCTCATCTATAATGGTGGAAATCTGGTCCATAATCTTTTCTGCCCTGATTTTGGCAACATCATCAGATGATGGAATTGGCTGTGCATAAATTTTTGTCTTGCAGTAGCGCTGTATGTCCTTGAGCTTATATACCTCCTTGCCCTTTACAAAGGAGAATGCCTTTCCACAGCGGCCTGCTCTTCCTGTACGACCGATTCTATGTACATAATACTCGTCATCCTGAGGCAGATCATAATTGAAAACAGCCTCCACATCATCCACATCAATTCCACGCGCTGCGACATCAGTGGCAATAAGAATATCTGTCTTTCCGTTTCTGAAGTTCTTCATGACACGATCTCTCTGCACCTGCTTCATATCGCCATGAAGTCCTTCTGCACTGTAGCCGCGTCCGCAAAGCTCATATGCCAGCTCGTCGACCATCTTCTTGGTATTGCAGAATACAAGTGAGAGCTTTGGATTATAGTAATCCAACAGTCTTGTGAGTACATCTATCTTGTCCTTGCGCTTCACATCATAGTAATACTGGTCGATATTTGCGACTGTCAGCTCTTTTTTCACAATCTTGATATTGATAGCATCATGCTGATATTTTCTTGTAATTTCCAAAATAGGCTTTGGCATTGTTGCCGAGAAGAGTACTGTCTGATGCTCCTGTGGCAGGTATTCGAGCACTGTCTCGATGTCCTCCCTAAAGCCCATGTTGAGCATCTCGTCGGCCTCGTCGAGCACAACCGTGTGCACGCCGTCGAGGCTGACGGTGCCGCGGCCTATCAGGTCGATGAGACGTCCCGGAGTAGCCACAATGATCTGCACGCCGGCGCGCAGGGCGCGTATCTGGCTCTCGATGCTGGAGCCGCCGTAGACGGGCAGAATCTCCACATCGGGCATGTATTTGGCATAGTCGGCCAGGTCGCCGGCTATCTGGAGGCACAATTCTCGCGTGGGCGCCAGCACCAGTGCCTGCGGCTCGCGGCGCGACGCATCCACCCGCTGCAACAGAGGCAGGCCGAAGGCAGCAGTCTTGCCGGTGCCGGTCTGCGCAAGCGCCACGAGATCGCGGTGATCGCCGAGCAGTTCGGGAATAACTTTCTCCTGCACGGGCATGGGAGCCTCGAAACCCAGTTCGGCCACGGCGCGCAGCAATTCAGGGCTAATGCCCATATCTTCAAACGATGTCATACTTGATCTTGGTTATCAGTTCTGTTATCTAACGCCTGACACGGCATATATGTTGCATCAGCGGCGCGAGATACCGAAGCCAAGCTTAAGGATAAGGCGCAATGTTTCCTGCGAGGTGGCACGGTCATACTCTTTCTCGCTCTCCGGAAGCTCGTCGTAGGGCACCAGGCACGGATGATGCCTGGCAGCATCGTCGCGCTCCGGACCCCAGGTCCAGCCCTCGGCCATGCGGCTGCGCGCCCACACCTCGTGGACGTTGCGCGCCATCTGTTCTGCCAGTTCCATCAGCTCGGCAGGGATTTCCACTCCGGCAGTATCCTCCGGCTGCGGTATATAGTTGTTATTTTTCATCTTCATTCGTTTCTATCTGCTTTACCGTGAGCGACTCCACTAGCAAGTGCGGCATGGCGAGGACCAGCAGGCAGTCGTACTTCATGTCGGCCGGACTTACGCGCCGCAGCTCTGCATAGGAGCATAGGTCTATATGGGTGGGATCGGCGGAGTTCTTCTTGAGCGATTTGCAGTAGGCTGCTCTATCTGCGCCGAACAGTCCCTCTAAGCGGTAAGCTTCGGCGGCCGACAGCGGGCGGAAGCCCATCACGAGTTTTTCGGCTACCCAGCGTGAATGTTCGCAACGCGACAGAGCTTTCAGCTCGCCAGCCACCAGACGCATGAGCGAACGCTCGCAACGCGAGGCGTAAGTGAGCAGGTCGATATCCTTTTTGTGGTATTGCCACAGAGCGCGTAACCTGCGTTTGTAGAAAGGAGGCTTGTGTTTCAGCTTTCCTTCGAGGGCATCGCATTCTTCGGCGAGGATCCATCGCAGGCGCGCCTCGAAAGTGTCGGCAAGGAAGACGTTCGACAGTTTGCCCTTCACGTCGCCGGCATTCTTCCATGCGTTGTTGGTCTTACTGCGCTGTTTCTTGTAGCACAATGTATTCAGCGCCAGGTCGTAGCGCTTCGTGGCGGTGGTGTCGGTGGCTGGAAGGTTTTCGAGATCGGCACCCACCCAGTAGACCATATTGGCCAGAACGGCCTTGGATGTGTCTATCGTGTAGAGCTCATCGTCAGGAATGGCGGCGACTATTGCGTCGACATCGGCATCAGTAGTGCGCAGTTCGCATTTCTCCGTGTAGTCGGAATACTCGTCCACGCCAACGAACTCCAGCTCCACGTCAAGCCAGGGAAGCACGGCGTCGCGCTGCTGCGGTTCTTCGTTCGGCGCCTTGCGGAAGATGCGGGGAGCCATCAGGGCGTAGTTGCACAGATATTCCTCAGCCGACAGACCGGCGGCCGCAGCCTCAAGTTCTTTCACAGTGTGCATGCCGCGGCACAGAATTGTAATACGCGTGCGGGGACTGCCTTTCACCTCGTCGAAGCCCGGATAGTGAGCCACGAGCACCAGATGGCGCACGACGCTGCACATAAGTGGCGACATGCCCTCCACAACCACGTGCGGAGCAGAGCACTTGCCGTTGCAGTCCATGTCGGCCATGCGGGCGAGCACATAGCGCCGGGCTCGATACCAGTTCCGCACCGTGTCGTCGCCGAATTTCGAGCCGTCGCGGCGCTTGAGTCTCTCGAACAGTTTTTCCAGATTCGCCATTATCGTAGCTTCTTGTAATCGGCCTCGTGGTCGGTGAGATAAATATTGCTGTTGCTGGCATCGTAGCCGGAGGGGCTCTGATAGAGCTGCAGATTGAACAGGGCCAGCGAGCTGACGATGTGTTCCACGATGGCCGACTGGTTCCACTCAAAGGCCTCGAGGCTGCTGTCTATAATATAGGTGTACTCCTGCAGCGGCAGACCTTCGCCCTGCTGTTCGAGCCAGCGCACAACCAGACGCGGCTTGCGCGAGATGTGCGGGTGGTTCATGAGCCAGTGGTGCAGATAGAGGCGGTATAGCTCCATGTTCATCACGGGGCGGCCGCTGCGCTCGGCCTCACGTACACGTTCCGGAAGCACATGCGACACGAAGTAGTCGTCGGGGCTAAGGGCGGCTATGCGGTCGGCATCGGCCTGCGTCATGGGCTGAATCCAGCCTGTGTCTATGACGAAGGTGCGCATCATGCGGCGTCCGTGGGTCTTGCCGTCGACCATGCGCTGATAGTTGATAAAGTGGGCTGACTGAAGCAGGTAAGTCGGGAATGTGGACAGAGTGGTGTCCCAGTTCTCTACGGTGACGGTGGTGAGTGTAATCATGCTGACCATGCCGTCGACGTTCTGCGAGGGCACCTCAATCCAGTCACCGATGGCAAGCAGATGGTTGAGGCGCACATAGAAGAAAGCGACAACGCTCCTGATTGTCTCCTGAAACATGATGCTGAGCACACCACCGGCTATTGCCACCGGCAGCATGTCGTTCATGTGGTACCAGTTCCAAATATCAATGATGCCGATTAGCCACAGGCCGAAAGTCAGCAGTACTGTAATCTGCCCCATGGTTACGCGCTCTTCCTGGCGTCTGAGGCTGAAGATAGGCGTAAGGCGGTTCACTATGGCTACTACGCCGGCGAGCAGCAGCGAGATGGCTATGGTACTGCAGAACTGGCGCGGAGCCGGAATCTTCGTCATCAGCGTGAGCATCACGCCGTGAAACCACGACGCCTTCACCGTGTAGCGCAGCACAAAAAACAGACCGGCAAGCAGGAACCAGCGCATGGCGCTGCGGCCTATCACGGCGCCGGCTATCTGAACCGCCAGATTGCGCGACGACAGCATGCTGCGCACGGTAAGAGGCCGAAATACATTCTTCCTTAAATTTTCAAAAGCCATAACGCAAGATCCTATTCTGTTGGTTTTTGAGCATTATAGGAAGCAAAGGTACAAAATTTTTCTAATAATCGCTGAAGAAACGCGGTTTTATCACGATACCCACGCGCAGCTGACTGTGGAATTTGTTATAGTCGAGCAATCCCTCGCCGTAGCCGTTGTAGTACTGAAGGAAGAAATACTGGTTGTCGCGGCGATTGAAGCGATAGGCAAGTTCAAGAATGGAGTTGTAGTTGAAAAACGCTCCGGTGCGGCGCACAAGCGTCAGCGAACCGGTGAAGCGCTGATTGCGGCTCATCACCTGCATGCCCACCTGATAGAGGCCACAGTAGTGGAGTATATCGCTGTTGTTGCTGCTGTCGATAATCGGAATCCACGCCTTGCCATGGACCATTATCTGCTTATCTATGAAAATATTGCACGCCAGCGACACTTTGTTCCACGAGCGCGACTCGTCGCCGTCGCGGCCGTTGCTCTCATGCTCGAGCAGAAGTGTCAGCTTGCCTATGTAGCGGTCCTTTACGAAAAGAGGCTTGGTAAGGCCAAGGCCCGGATTGAAATTAAGGTCGGTCATCGGCAGCGACTCCTGAAGCACATTCCAGAACACTTTCTGCGTATAGAAGAGATACAGGTAGGTACCGAACGGCAGCACACTGCGTGTAAGACGCTGCGCCACCGATACCTGAAACTTAACGTTGGTGTTCTCGCGGGTAATGCGCTGGCCTATGGCCGGTCCGCCGATAAAGTAATTGTCCTTATACAGGCCGAAATACGGCTGATGCTCGAAATCGTATCGCACGCTGTCGACATCCATCGGGCGTCCGTCAAAGCTCACAATCTGCGCGGTTGCTCCCGGAGCAAGCAACCCGGCTATAAAGACCAGTAAGAATATGATTCGACGCATAATATGGTGATTGAGCGTGCAAAGGTAATTATTTTTTCATGACAGCGCGCACTCATGGGCCAAATACGCTAATTTTTTGGCCGGATAGACCAAGCAGCCCCTCAAAAGCGCACGTTGAAAACCTCGGACGGCAGAGTTCGGCGACCCACGTAAATAGCCGTGCCGCTGCCGTTGAGAAACGTATGGCCGTATGGCAGACCGCGCAAGGTCGCCAGCAGACCGGCGGCCACGGCATCGTGCCGCGAGGGGACAAACAGCAGCGCTCCGTCGGCACAGGCGCGCGCGGCGGCTGCGGCCTCACCGGGTGCAGCGTCCCGGCACAGCACCACCATGTCGCAAGCGCCGGTATGGTCGCTCAGGGTGCGTATCGAAGCTGCGGGGCAAGCCAGCGCCACAATGCGGCGCGCTGCATAGACTTCGCTTCCGGGGCCGCCCAAAGCTACGGAAGCCGGGTGCGCCCACGCGGTCACCCGCAGCAGCAGACGCGCGCCGCGGCTCCCGCCGGGCCATGCATGAGCCTCGGCGTCCACAGCTTCGTAGGCATAGAAAGCACAGCGCTCACGCAGTACCTCACGGATGAAGCGATAGGCGAACGGAGAGTGTACGCCGAAGCCGCGCCCATGGCGCAGCCGCTGCCACCATCCGCGGCCGGGAGTGTTCATCGGCAGGCCTCCTTCCCGGCGGGCGCGGAGTCCTCGCGGCGGGTATAGGCCACGAACAGCGCCGCAAGCACCAGCAGGTAGATAAGGCTTACGCAACCATAGGCCAGACCGCCGCTGTAGCGCAGGCTGTCGGGGTCGAAAGTCATCACCACCTCATGGTGTCCGGCCGGTATACGCATCGCACGCAGCACATAGTTGACCCGGGCCAGAGGCGCCGGCTGTCCGTCGACAGTGGCTTTCCAGCCCCAGGGGAAATAGATTTCCGAGAATACGCCGATGGCGTCGGACTTGGCAGACACGTCATAGGCGATGCGGTTGGGCGTGTAGCTGACGAGGCGTACGGTATCGCCTGAAGTCGGTGCAGGGCAACGCTCGCCAAGAACGTCGCGGAAGCGGGAGTCGGCCACAGCCTCACGGGCCGGGTCGAGCGTATCGAGTGCCTCCATCTCGGCATTTGCACCGTCCACGTAGGAGATGTCGCCCACAAGCCATGCCGGGCCAAGAGCCGAGGTGTTCACCACAAGAGGTGCCTCGGCGTCGCCGGTGATTATGTAGCGGGCGTTGAGCATGTCGAGGGTTCGGTAGGACGAAGCCAGCGCATCGGCCACATGGCGCTCGTCGCCGCTGTACAGGGCGCGTACGCTGTCGGAACGCAATGCAGGGTCATATCCATAGTGCTGCACCGGTACGAGGCGGCGCTGAATGAGGTCCTCGTAGCGGTTGAGTTTGGCCGCATGGTATCCGCCGAGCATGTGATGGTGGTAAGAACGCTGCGGCGAATTGAAGCCGGGAATATCCATCACGCGGTAGCCTGCCGTGGTATCGGCAAGGATGGCCCGGTCGATGGCGTCCGGCTCGAAAGCATCGGCTGCTGCAACCTCCGGCGTGCAGAAACTGCTGTGGCTGACATAGCGCTTGTCGGCGCCGTAGAGGTCGACGAGCACAGCCGTTCCTAAAAGGCCCACAGCCACGCCCTGGCGCAAACGGCCGCGGGTCATCAGTGCCAGCAGTCCTAAGCCGATGGCGAGAAACAGGGCGGAGCGCAGGGCGTCGTCGCGCACGAGGCCGTAACGGAGCTGTTCCACAGCCTCCACATTGGCCGGATTGGAAAGCGAATAGCCGTAAGCAGCCTCCTGAATCTGCGCCGACGTGGCGCCGTACTGTCGTCCCATCTCGATAATCTGTTGCTGGATGGCCTCGGATGTGGCACGATCCTGCTCGGTGATGGCGCTGCCGAATACCGAGGGAGCCGCTGCGGCCACAAGGCACACAAGCAGAGGTAGGGCGAAGCTGATAATCAAAGGACGCATCATGGACTGACGCTCGGCGTCAGACGCCGTCAGCAGCCTTTGCAGCCCCATAACCGCGAGCAAGGGCATCGTGAACTCCACAATGACGAGAATACTCTCGACGGCGCGGAATTTGTTGTACAGCGGGAAGTGGTATATCATCAGGTCGGTGAGCCATGCGCAGTTGCGGCCGAGAGCCAGCAGCAGCGCCAGCACCGACACCCCGAGCAGCGCCCACTTCATGGCGCCGCGCACCACGATGCAGCCCAGCAGAAACAGCGCGCACACTATGGCGCCCACGTACACGGGGCCGTTCGTACCTTCGGAGTCATTGAAATATTGAGTCATGTAGGGCAATAGCTGCGCCACGGGCTGACCGGAATAGGCCGAAGCCCCGGGCAGGCGGTCCAGCCCCATGTGAACCATAGAGCCTCCCTCGGGACGCGCCGACGCGCCGCCCTTGATGTCGGGAATCAGCAGCGAGAAGCTCTCGGCGCCGCCATAGCTCCAGCCCACAATCTGCTCGTAAGGCATACCGCCCGTGGGGCGCGGAGCGTCCGGGTCGATGGTCGTCGGCGCTGCGGCGTCCGTCGTCAGTTCGCTCTGGCTGCGCTTCGTCTCTTTGCTGTACTCATAGGTATTGTACAGGCTCGGGGCATTGGCGCCCACAGCCAGCAGTCCGGTACCGGCCAGCACCGCCGTAGCCGTGAGCCAGCGGCGCATACGGCCGGCGCGCCATGCCTGCCACAGATAGGCCAGCGACATCGCCGCCATCACGAAGAAGAAGTAGTAGCTCATCTGCGGATGGTTGGCGGCCAGCTGAAGCATGGCGAAGATGCCCGTCATGGCCGCGCCCGCCAGATAGCGCCCGCGATAGCACAGCATCAGGCCGCCGATGGTTGGCGGGATATAGGTGAGCGCCATGAATTTCCATATGTGGCCGGCACCGATGATAATGACAAAATAGCTTGAGAAACCCCAGGCTATGGCACCGAGGAGCGCCACATACCAGCGCACACCCATCACGTAAAGCAGAATGAGCATACCCAGCATCATCATGAACAGCAGGTTGCTGGGAGCAGGCAGCCACAGCCCGTACACGTCGTTCAGCCACGAGAACAATGCGTTGGAAGGATACTCCGGAGCTATCTGAAACGTAGGCATGCCGGAGAACAGCGCGTTGGTCCACAATGCCTTTTCGCCCGTTGCTTCCTCGTAGGCCTGTGCCTCACGTCCGTTGGCAAGACCCTGCTGCTGGTCGGCCTGACGCAGTCCGGAGCCGTCGAAATTGTCGGGATAAAAGAAAGCGACTGAGACAACCGCTATTATCGCTACAGACACAAAAAAGCCCCACACCTGAGAGTTGCGGGCCCACGCTGCGAATCGTTTCATAAGGTAAGAGTTGTAATTAGTACTCCGGAGCAGAATCGAACTGCTATCAAAAGTTTAGGAAACTTCTATTCTATCCGTTGAACTACCGGAGCATTGCGGGTGCAAACTTACGAAAAAAAACGGTAATTTGCAAATACCACAGGCGGCTGCCGCACCATCTTCACTCCATGTCGCGGCGCAGACGCCAGACGATGCGCAAAGCGGCGGCACGGCGGCCGTCTGGCAGCAGTATCTCGCACTCGGCGGCATCGGGCAACGTGTGTACGCGCAGGGTGGCGGCGTCGCCGTAGCGCACCTCATGATTGAAAGCCATGTCGACGCGATGCACGGCGTAACGGTCGTGGTGGGCCATCGGCCAGTAGTCAAGCACGCGGGCGAGATAGCGCACCGTGTTGACATGGCGGTTGAAGTCGATGTCGGAATATCCGAAGCTCAGCGGCACGACGACGGCATCGGCGGGCATCGGCTGAAGCCTGCGTGCCGGCACTACCGGACATGGACGGTCGAGGCACGGGAAGGCGTCACGCTCGAAGTCGGCAAGGTCTGCCATTGTGCGCGTGCGCATGTCTATAGCCACCCATGTGGAGCGTGCGCGGCCAAGGATATTGCCTCCGGCATCCATCATCTCGAAATCGCGCTCGCTGAAACGGCGGTTGTAGGCTTCGATCCATGTGTTGAGCGCATAGTCGTCGTTTATGCGCGGATAGCTGTCCACTTCAAGACTCAGACGGCTGAGCACCCACCCTATGCCTGCCGTGCTCAGGCGGTCGTAGCCTATGTCGAGACTGTTGGCATGGCGCGTGGCAATTTCGATAAGGCGTTCCACAATCAGCGTCACAGGCATGAGCGATTGTGCGTCGGTCTCGCCGGCTGTAAGGTTGTAATGGCTGTTGAAAAGAGCTCTTTGCATAGCGTGGTGAATCTGTGGTTATTTTGACTAAACGCTGCGGACGGGGATTTTGTTTATGAATACCGGCGGCTGCGGGTAGTTGTCCGCGGCCGCCGGCAGGAGTATTTAGTGTCAGAGATTTTTTATTGCTGTACAGCGCTCTGCACGAAGTTGAGCGAGTGGTTCTTTACCTTCTCCTTGCCGAGCAGCAGCTGCAGGGGCATGAAGTGGTTCAGGCCCATCGTCTGGTTGAAGCGTGCGGCATACTCGTCGAAATTGTAGGGACGGCCTTCGCTCTTGGTGTCGAGAACCTGGAATACGATAACGGCGTTATTGCCGGCCACGGGACCTGTGAGCTTGCCCTTCTCGGCGGAAGCCACAGCGCCCTGGATAGCGCTCTCGTTAAATCCGATGCCGGGCACCATAGCCTGAGAGAACACAACGGCGACAGTGTCGACCTTGCTCTCCATAGCCTTGGCATATCCTGCCACGTTCTGAGCCTTGCCTGCATACTTGGCTACAAGAGCCTCGCCGCGTTTCTTGGCGAGAGCCTGCTGACGCAGGGTGCCGTTGATGGCCTGCGCGGTGTGGGGCAGATAGTCGCCGTCGTAAATGTCGGTTACGGCTACTGCCATGAGGTATGTCTGCTTGTTGTCCTGGAAAGAGGGCGACACCTGACCCTTACGGGCGTCCATGGCCCACTTGACTGCGCCGCGGCTGTCGGAAACATTGCCTACGAGAGGAGTGGAGGCGCTCACCATAGCGGGTACGGCTGTGTAGCCGCTTTCGGCTGCATTCTTGCTGAACTCGTCGGCCGATGAGTTAGCGGCAAGGAAGGTGTTGAGGTCGGTGGAGAGCTGGGCTATCGTCTCGTTGGAGGGGTCGATGGTGTAGTCCATGACTGCGATGTCATAGAAAGGCACCGGAGCATGACGACGCTCCACGCGGTAGATGCCGGCAGCCTGCTGGCCCTGGATGGAGTCAACATAGATGAATGCCTCGCCAATGTTGGCCTCGGTGAGGCGTGCGGCCAGATTCTCGGGGAAGCCTGCGCCGAGAGCAGTCCATGTGCTGTCGACACCCTGGATGGTCTGTCCGTCGCTGAGCGATGCCATGGAAGCTCCGCCCTGTACCTTTACGAGCACGCTGTCGAGCATGGCGGCTTCCTGAGCCATGATATAGCTGACCTGGATGGAGTCGATGTTCTGCTTCTTGTCTATGAGTTTGGCAAGAGTGTAGTTGTCGCCGGTGTGGCTGAGGATGACGGCGCTGCCTACGGCGGCGGAATCGGCGAAAGCACGCAGCGAACGGTCGGTGATCTGCGATGCGGGAGCGTCGACACGGTTGACGATGAAGCGGGTGTTGGAGCTTACACCGTCAGTGCCGGGCTGCGAGTTGAGGGCGAGGAGGGCGTCCTCGACTTCTTTCTGGCCTGCGAGGCGGTCGGCCTGCGAGGGCTCGATGCTGACGAGGATATACTCGACGCCGCGGGTCTCCTCGTTGAGGCGGTAGGATTCCTTGTCCTGCTGCCACTGCGCGAGCACGTCCTGGTCGGTGACGTCGACGTCGGAAGCTGCGCTCAGGGGCTTGGAGGCATATACAATGTTGCTGGTGACGGCACCATCGTCGTACACAGCCTTTGCGTCAAGCTTGTTGGCGGTGAACAGGCCGGCCACGAGGCGGTTGAACTTCTCATCCTTCATGGTCTTTACCACGTCGGCCTCGGTAGCGGCCCATGCGGTCTTTATCTGCTCGCCGATTTCGGGCGTGAGGCCGTATTTGGCGGGATTGTTCATGGCGTCGTAGACGGCTGCGCCGTTGGGGGCGCTGAGGCCTATCTGCTGCGACAGGGCGCCGATAAAGCGCTGAGCCATCATGTGGGGAACGGCACCGGTCATGGCTTCGGTGAGCTCGGCATCCGTAACGGTGATGCCCAGACGCTCGTACTCTTGCTCAAGAAGCTTCTCGACAAGAAGATCCTGGATGACACTCTGACTCATGCGGTCGTTGTCGAACTGGCGACCCTGAGCCTGGAACTGCTCGCTGAGCTGCGAGAGGCGTGCCTGATAATCGTTGTAGTCCACCTTGGCTCCGGCGGCCTCGGCCACGGTTGTTCCGGAGCCGAAATAGGTGCGGCCGGAGGTAAGGAAGTCGCCGAGAATGAACGCAAGAAGTGCCACGATGATAATCACGAAGAGCAGCACTGACTTGCTTCTGATTTTTTCTAATGTTGCCATTTGATATTATGAGTAGTTTATTATTTTTTCGATATAAGCGCACAAAGATACGCAAATTCTGCCAATAATGCAAAAAATGCGTGCCGAGCACGCATTTTTCAATTCATTTTTGTCCGTACGGAAGCACAGCGCTTATCGCGGTCGCCCACCGAATACAAAGCCTATCGACAATTCCTGGTTGTTGAATCCTCTGTGTGTGAACCCAAGAGTATACGTCAGGCGCCACCGGTTCCAGAATTCTATTCCGGCGCGAGGGGCAAATATCGGAGATGTGCCGGATGAAGGATACAGCACATCGTTCAGTGCATCTCTGAAAGACACACCGGCCACGGCGCCTACAAATGGACTGACACGGCTGCCTTTGCGGAAATTATAGTCGCCGGTGATGGCGAACGCTATGGAACGGTTGCTCTGCTCCCACTCCTGGTCGAATTTATGCACAGCAGTTGTCACCCAGAGCGTGACACCGACATCCCATGCCGATTCAGGAAAATTGGAGCGTCCCTCCACGGCAAGAGCCGGACCTATCACATAGTCGCTGTGGTGATACGGTTCCAACGGCATAGAAAGGCCCAAGCGCAGCTCAAGCTCAAGCCGCTGCACGGTCTGTGCACCGGCAGTTACAGCAACTATAGCCATCAGAGCCGCTATAAGTCCCCTGCTGCCCATACGCACAAATGCTGCTTTCATATGGTTACGTTAAAGTCCGAAGGCCTGGCGCAGACGCTCGGCGTAGTCGGTTTTCTCCCACGCGAACAGCTCGGCATCGACGCGTATGGGTTCGGCGTCATAGCGCGAGCCGAATTCAAGCTGCACCTTGCGGGGAGTGCGGCCCACGTGGCCCCAGGTGCTGGTGGCGCGATAGATGGGCTTGCGCAGACCGAAGCGCTGCTCGATGGCATGCGGACGCATGTCGAAGATCTCGCTCACTCGGGCCGAGATTTCGGCGTCGCTCATGGCAACGTGCGACGTTCCCTGCGTGTCTACAAGCAGGCTGACGGGGCGCGCCTGCCCTATGGCATAGGCCACCTGCACCAGGGCACGGTCGGCGACGCCGGCGGCCACGATGTTCTTGGCGATGTGGCGTGCGGCATAGGCAGCCGAACGGTCCACCTTGCTGGGGTCCTTGCCGGAGAAAGCGCCGCCGCCGTGGGCGCCGCGGCCGCCGTAGGTGTCCACAATTATCTTGCGGCCGGTAAGGCCGGTGTCGCCGTGAGGACCGCCGATGACGAACTTGCCCGTAGGATTCACCAGCAGTTCGTACTCCGTGTCGAGAAGGCCGCGCATGGCCTCGGGGAGCACGGCGCGCACACGCGGCATGAGGATGTCGCGCACATCGGCCTCGATGCGGGCGTGCATGGCCTCGTCGGCCTGCTGCTGCGTCATGCCGTCGCCGGCGTTCACGAACTCGTCGTGCTGGGTCGACACCACGATAGTACGCACGCTCACCGGACGATGCTGCTCGTCATACTCCACCGTCACCTGACTCTTGCTGTCGGGACGCAGATAGGTCATGAAGCGGCCTTCGCGGCGGATGGCCGAGAGTTCCTTGAGTATGGCGTGAGCCAGAGCGAGCGTCACAGGTATGCCAAGCGGAGTCTCGTTGGTGGCGTAGCCGAACATCATGCCCTGGTCGCCGGCACCCTGCTCCTCGGGCAGTTCGCGCTCGACGCCGCGGTTGATGTCACCGCTTTGCTCATGGATGGCGGAGAGTATGCCGCAGCTCTGCGCGTCAAAACCGAGGCTGCTGTCGTTATAGCCTATTTCGCTGATGACACGGCGCACCACCTCCTGCAGGTCTACGTAGGCCGTGCTCTTGATTTCGCCGGCGAGCACCACCTGGCCGGTGGTGACGAGGGTCTCGCATGCCACTTTGGCCTGCGGGTCGCGGGCAAGGAATTCGTCGAGAATAGCGTCGCTGATCTGGTCGGCGACTTTGTCGGGATGTCCCTCCGATACGCTTTCAGAAGTGAAAAGATAATGCATATTCACTGTGTTTTAGAAGTTTCTCAATCCGAGGCCGGGCATAAAAAAACAGCGGCCCGGAGAGGCTGCTGTGCGGTATATGCTGACGGCCGCATACTATTTGCGCGGCACGGAATTGCAGTTTTAGCATTTTTTGAAGAGGTTGCAAGCAGCCAAATTTTTCCTCTGTGGCTGCAAAGGTAGCAACATTTCTGCAAATATGCAAATAAAAACTTTCACCGTCATCGTCCGCGGGCCGTGCGGAACACGCTGCGTAGGGAACGCAGGATGCGGAAGGCTATGAGGGCCGAGTTGACGTAACCGATTGCGGCCAGAAGGTTGCGGGCCGACTGCCAGCTGCGGGTGATGGGGTTGCCGCTTCGCAAGGCGTCGGCCTGCCGCGTAAGCATCATGCGTGAGACCTGGGTCTGCGCCGCTGCGGCGGCTCGGCGGTAGCGCAGTTCGTCGAGGGTATAGCCGCGCCAGGAGTCGGTGCTATTCTTTGTCATGTTCGGAAGTTTTTTCGGGTGGAGCCACAAGCAGGCGCGTTACCAGACGGCACACGGGGTCTGTTATCAGCCGGCGGCGCATGACTATCAGCACCACAAGCAGCACGGCGTAGAACGCCGCCACAATGAAATACGCACCATGAGGAGTGACAGCCGACAGCATGCGCGCCGCGCCAAGACTCAGAAACAGGACCACAGCCGTGCCGAGTATCACGGCCAGGGCGGCCACGGCAATCGCCGAGAGCAGCAGCGTGAGGCGCTCGGCGGCCGAGAGCCTGATGCCGTCGGCCATACCGCGGGCTATGCTCCACAGCGTGGACAATATGCCGCGCACGGAATCTTCGGTTTGTGTGTATTTGTCGCTCATGAGGGATTGTGATGGAGATGGTGATGAATGTGTGGCGTTGTACGTCTGCCAAAGTTACGCAAAAAAGCGGAAATATTTCCGCTTTTTTGCTTACTCCTGCACCGGCGGATAAAGTCCGCGGCTGCGCAGTGCCTCGCGCAGCTTCTTGCGCAGGAGCCAGCCCGGCGCTGTCGTGAACAGCGCCACCGCAGCGGCGCCCGCAAGGGCGCCGACTGCGAATACGCGCTTCTTGTTCATTTCTTGACGTTAGTTGCGATTTCGTCGGCGATCTCGTCGGCTATTGCGTCCATCTTGGAAGCACACTTGGGACAGTGGTCCTCGATGAAACGACGGATTTCACGACGGGTGACGCGGCCCGAATGCGGGGCGAGCAGAAGAGCAGTGGCTGCGCCTGCTACGGCTGCGCCTGCTACGGCAAGGATAACGCTTGTGGTTTTCATAACGAATCTGTTTTACGTGTTGGCTATTTGTTTATGTACCATTGATAACACCATAACCACGCAAAATGTTCTCATGCGAACCGGTTATTCGTTCAGATCAATGGCATAGAAGCCCTGACGGCCGCCCGGATAGAAGCCCGAGAGGAAGAGCACACGCTCGCGGGCATCGGCCTTGAGAGCCTCGCGGGCTATGGCCTTGAGATGGTCGGGCGACGCCACACGCTGCGAGTTTACGGAGAGGATTATGAATCCGGGACGCACTCCCTGACGGGCAAACGGACCGCCGTCCTCAACTTTGGTGACTTCCACGCCGGCGCTGATCTGAAGTTCCTCAAGGCGTTCGGGAGAGATGGCGGCGAACTCGGCGCCGAGGTGGTCGCCCGATGCGGCGCGTACGGTGCCGGTGGTGCCCTGTGCGTTGCGCAGCACGGCCTGGGCGCTCTGGCGCTTGCCGTCGCGGATGAAGGTCACGCGCACCTTGTCGCCGGGGCTGAACTTGGTGATGGCTTCCTGCATCTGCGCGGTTGAAAGCGTAGGATAGTCATTAACGGCCACGATGATGTCGCCCTCGCGTATGCCTGCCTCGCGTGCGGCCGAACGATCCTCTACAGATGCCACGTATATGCCGGAAGTAGCGCCCGTGATGTCCTTTTCCTTCACAAGCTCGGGGCTGAGCTCCACAAAGCGCACACCCAGGAGAGCGCGCTGCACGGTGCCGTACTTCTTGAGGTCGGCCGTCACTTTCTGCACGATGCTCGTGGGTATGGCGAACGAGCATCCGGCATAGGCGCCCGTCTGCGAATAGATCGCCGTATTGATGCCGACGAGCTCTCCGCGCAGGTTCACGAGAGCGCCGCCGGAGTTGCCGCTGTTGACGGCGGCATCGGTCTGGATATAGCTCTCGATGCCTCCTGTTGCGGGCATGCCGGTGCTGGAGGAGATGTTGCGGGCTTTGGCGCTGACGATGCCCGAGGTGACCGTGCTGGTAAATCCGAAGGGATTGCCCACGGCGAGCACCCACTCGCCCACGTGGAGGTGTGCGCTGTTGCCCATCGGTATCACGTGCAGGTCGGCTGGAGCGTCGATTTTCAGCAGCGCGATGTCAGTGGTGGGATCGGCGCCGACCACGGTAGCCGTAAAGTTGCGGTTGTCGTTGAGGGTGACTTCGAGAGTCTCGGCCTCGGCTATCACGTGGTTGTTGGTGACTATATAGCCGTCGGCGCTGATGATGACGCCTGAGCCGAGCCCTATCTGGCGCGGGCGCGTCTCCTCCTCGGGCTGCTGCTCGGGACGCACACGTCGTCCTCCGGGTTGCCCGAAGAAAAATTCAAAGAAAGGATCGTTGAACGGATTGCCGTAGCCCTGCTGCGCCTGCCGGTTGCGGCGCGGAGTGGCGAAACTCTTGACGCTGACGACTCCGTTGACAGTCTGCTCGGAAGCGCGGATGAAATCCGCCTGCGAGATTGTGGCCGCCGGCACGTATGCAGCGGCTGTGTCGGCAGCATCGGCCGTGCCGTTACCACCGTCGGTGACTTGCGCGCATGCAGCTGTGGCGACTCCCATCAGGCATGCGACTGTGATGACGAATGATTTCATATCGTATTGACTGGTTTTTGGTTTCACAAGTGATGACATTGCAAATATAATGTCAAAAAACGGCTGAACGAACGTCGTTTAGCTTATTTTTACCAAAACTCCGCAAGTTTACGATTCATTAGCGAAAGGAGTGTTAAAATGCATAATTTTTGTTAATGACATCGTGACACTGCGTCACCCGCTATTGGCAGTTTGACACCCGGTGTTTATCTTTGCAACAGCAATGAAAAAGTACCGCCTCATATTGTTGTGGGCTGCGGTCGCTCTCCTGCTCACGGGATGCGGCTCGCACAAACGCGCCACTGTGCGTCCGCCACACGGCGGCGTCACGGAACTGCCCGCCGTCGGCCGAGTGCCCGTCACGGGCAACAGTTCCGACAGCAACGACGCCGAACTGGTAGCCCGCATCATTGACGGTGCCTACTCCTGGATAGGCACGCCCTACGTCTACGGCGGCACCACCCGCAAGGGCGCCGACTGCTCGGGATTCCTCCAGCGGCTTTTCGCCGACATCGCCGCCGTCAGCCTGCCGCGCAATTCGCGCAAACAGGCCGAATACTGCCGCAAGGTGCCCGACAGGATGCTCCAGCCGGGCGACCTCGTCTTCTTCGACGGCAGCCGCATAGGCTCCGGCATAGCGCATGTGGGGCTGTACGTCGGCGACGGGCGCATGATCCACGCCTCCAGCAGCCGCGGTGTCATAGTCAGCGACATAGGCGAGCGATACTACCGCGAGCGCTACCGCCGCGCCGGACGCGTCGACGCCATCACCTACGCCGCGCGCGCCACCCGCCCCAAAGGCCTTGAGCACGCACCCGTCATAGCGCCGGAACTGCCCGTGGCTGTGGCGATTCCCGTTGCGACAGAAGAGGCCACCGTCGAACCGGACGGCACCCTCGTGATTCTTACGGACATATCAGCAAAAGTGGACAGCGCCTTTGCGGCGCTGCCCGACAGTGTGTTCAGCCAGTGGATGGACTGAACGATTATTTCAAAAATCAAAAATCCTACTCGTCAACATACGGCCGCAGGGCGTCGCGCCATATCGCATAGCCCGGCGCCAGCAGGTGTAGCCCGTCGTTGGTGAGGTCGGCGCGCAGATTGCCGTCGGCATCGGCGAAGAGGCCGTGTATGTCGATCCACGTGGCGCCTGCGCGCTCCACCACGGGACGCAGCAGACGGTTGACGTCGCGCACGGTCTGTTCCTTGCCGAAGATGGCCTTGTAGCGGCCGAAGCTGTTGTTGATGGGCAGCAGCGACTGCACGTAGAGGCGTGTCGAGGGCGTCTGCTCGCGGATGTCGGCGATGAGCGCGCCCAATGCCGACACTATGGAGTCGGGAGTGAGGTCGTGGCTGATGTCATTGACGCCGCACAGCAGGAATATCTTGGCGGGCTTGCCTGCCGTCACCGACGTCAGACGCTCGCGCAGACCGCTTACTACATCGCCGTTGATGCCTCGGTTCAGTATGTGCGGGTTGCCGAACAGCTCATGCCATTCGCAGCCGTGCGTCAGGCTGTTGCCCAGAAATACGATGCTGGTGCTGTCCGTGCCGAGCATCTCGAAGAGCGATGCGCGCTGGCCCCACAGTTCGCCGCGCTTCTCGGCTGAGGCACGCTGGCCGCCGAAAAGCATCGCCAGCACCCCCATGACAGCGCCGAGCATAGCGAAATCAAGCCTGCGCATGGCCTTCACGATAAGCGTCCACAGCCTTCTTTACAGAGCCGTGCATCAGCAGCAGGCGCTTGGCTTCGTCGTAGCTGAGTCCGAGTTCCTCTATCACCATGCGTGTGCCGCGGTCCACGAGCTTGGCGTTGCTGAGCTGCATGTTCACCATCTTGTTGCCCTTGACGCGGCCCATCTTGATCATCACGGAGGTCGTGATCATGTTGCATATCATCTTCTGTCCCGTGCCGCTCTTCATGCGCGACGAACCTGTGACGTACTCCGGACCCACCACCATCTCGATGGCGATGTCGGCGGCGGCGCTTACGGGCGCGTCGGGGTTGGATGTGATGGCGGCGGTGAGTATGCCGTGGCGGCGGCATTCCTCCAGTGCGCCTATAACGTAGGGCGTCGTGCCGGACGCGGCTATGCCTATGACGGTGTCCTTGTCGTTGATGCCGAAGGCCTCAAGGTCACGCCAGCCCTGAAGCTTGTCGTCCTCGGCGTTCTCGATGGGGCAGCGGAGGGCCTTGTCGCCGCCGGCAATGATGCCGATGACCCACGACGGGTCCATGCCGAATGTCGGCGGTATCTCCGACGCGTCGAGCACGCCCAGTCGGCCGGAAGTGCCGGCGCCCATGTAGAATATGCGGCCGCCTCGCTTCATGCGCGGGACAATGCCCTCCACCAGTTTCTCGATCTGCGGGATAGCTTTCTCGACGGCGAAGGCCACCTTCTTGTCCTCGTTGTTTATGTCGCGCAGCAGCTCGCCCACGCTTTTCTTCTCAAGGTCGTTGTATAGGGAAGATTGTTCGGAAATCTTTACGAATGCCATTGGGTTGGGAGTTTATAGTTGATAGTTTATAGGTAAGAGGGGAGGGGGTTTTGTTACGAATGGAAACGGATCAGGCCCTCCATCGGGCTCTTGAGCACGGTGCCCAGTGTGTAGCCGCATTCGGCGGCAGCGGCCCCGAGCACATCGCGGTAGTAGTAGGCTATGCTGCCTATGAAGTTCGCCACGGGCTTGCACATGCCGTCGTAGTGGCTTACATTGCGACGGAAGAAGTCGCAGAACGAGTTGAACACCAGCGCATACACCTTTGGCTCGTGGATATTGTCGAGCAGGAACGGCGTCAGCGAAGCGAGGAAGCGGTTGCCCTGCGGCTCCTTGTAGACGCGGCGTATGATGTCGAGCAGCGTCAGGTCGTACTGCTTGAGGAACTTTTCGCACAGCGGGGCGGGGAGCTGTCCCTTGAGCACTGCGCCCACGAGCAGCTTGCCGAGTACGGCGCCCGAGCCTTCGTCGCCGAGGATGTAGCCTAAGGGCGAGACATTGCTGCATATCTCCGTACCGTCGTAGTAGCACGAGTTGCTGCCCGTGCCGAGAATGCAGGCGATGCCGGGCTCGCGACCGCAGAGGGCGCGCGCGGCGGCCAGCAGGTCGGTATGCACTTCCACTGCTGTGGCGGAAGGGATATTGGCGCGTATGGCGCGCTCTACATTGGCGCACACCTCGGGCGAGATGCATCCGGCGCCGTAGAAGCATACGGTGTCAATCTGTGCGGCGCGGTCGCCGAGGTCGGGCACGAGTTCCGACGCGATGCGCGTGCGCATTTCTTCTTCTGTCAGCATCACGGCATTCATACCGCATGTGAACACCTGCTTCTCCACTTTTCCATCGCGGACGACACACCAGTCGATCTTGGTGCTTCCGCAGTCTGCTATGAGTATCATATCTTTATGTATATTTTCTTTTTATATAGAATAAAGCCTACACACCAGTTCAGGGCCACGAACGCCAGCGCATAAAGCAGCGAGCCCAGCACCTTGTCGCCTCCGGCGAGAGGAGTCCACACGTCGGCGTAAAGCCATGCGTGCAGACTGGTGCCTCCAACGCTTATGAAGCCGAACAGGATGCTCAGCACGGCGCCGAGGCAGTACATGAACAGCGGGTTCACGCCGAACGACTCGAAGAAGCGGCACCAGCGCCTGTGGCCGCGGATGTCTATCACCCAGATGAGCAGAGCCAGCAGCGTGGAGGCCAGGCCGCAGGTTGTCAGCACAAAGGTGGGCGACCAGATTTTCTTGTTTATGGGGCAGCCGTAGCTCAACAGCATGCCTGCGAAAGTGAGCACGGCACCGACGATGAACAGCCGCAGCGTGCGCTCGCGGTTGTCGGTCGTCTGCATCAGCATGGCACCGCACAGGTAGCCTATGAGCATGTGGCAGATGCTCGGTATCGTGCTCAGCAGCCCCTCGGGGTCGAACTTGAGAGTGATGCCGTCCACGGTGTCGCTGTACATGTGGGCCTCCCCCAGCACAGCACGGTCGATGACGGCAATGATATTATCGGCCGAGAACATCAGTCCGTTGCAGAGCAGCAGCACGGCAGCGTAGACGGCCAGTAGCGCAGCCACCGTCCATGCCAGTGCCTTTCTGTGCATCGACAGAGCCATCAGCGAGCCCACGCCGTAGCATATGGCGAGCCTTGGCATAACGCCCAGCATGCGGATATGGTCGAAATTAATCATGGCCTCAACCACACCGCTTCCCGACGAGATGCGCCGCAGCGTGAGGCTCAGCCACGCTATGGCTATGCCTATAAGGAAGATGACTACCGAACGGCGCACCACCTTCAGCAGCGAAGCGCCCGTCAGGCGGAAGTCGTACTTGCGCAGCGACATGTAGGTGCTCACGCCCATGATGAACATGAAGAACGGGAACACAAGGTCGGTGGGCGTCAGGCCGTGCCATTCGGCATGGCGCAGCGGAGCATAGATACTGCCCCACGAACCGGGATTGTTCACCAGTATCATTCCGGCGATGGTGATGCCGCGCAGTATGTCGAGCGACAGCAGTCGCCCGGGTTTGACAATATTACTCATTGGCACATGATTTAGGGGTGGTGCATTCCAGCACAAGGTAAGCGATGGATTTGTACGGTATGCCGCTGTTGTCGGTCAGACCGATCTCACAGGTACGCGAGTTGGAGTAGCCCTCCTGCACGCCCGCGGCCTCGATGGCCGGACGCAGTTTGCGCAGTCCCCAGCGGTTGAGCTCGGGATAGGTGAAGCCCTTGTCGCCGGCAAAGCCGCAACAGCCCACCTGGGCAGGCACCGTGACGTTGCGCGAGCACATCCGGGCCAGGGAGATTATCTTGTGGGCAAGTCCCATATGACGGGTAGAGCAAGTGACGTGTACGGCCACCCGGCGGTCGGTGGGATGGAAATCGAGATACGGTGCCAGCACGTCGTGGATGAACTCGGCCGGCTCGTACAGATGCATGGACGTTATGTGCTTGCGCATGCGGTGCAGGCAGGGGCTCTGGTCGCAGAGCACAGGCAGACGGCCGCCCTCGCTGGCTTCCAGCAGGGCAGCCTCCAGCTCGGCGGTTTTACGGTCGGCGATGTCGGGCATGCCCTTGCTTTCCCATATCATGCCGCAGCACAGTCCATCCATGCCTTTAGGGAACACCACCTCGAAGCCTGCGCGCTCGCACAGCATACGTACCACCGTCATGAGCTCGGCCACGGGTTTCCCGTTTTCTTTAAGGGCGCCCAGACTGCGGTTGAGGCACGAGGGGAAGTATACCACCTTGCGGCTGTGGCGCGGTGCCTTCGCCACCTCGGCTTCCTCACGGCCCGGATGCGACGGACCGGGCAGCGCCGCCGTCCACTGTGGCATGCCGATGCCGTGCAGGGCGCGGCCAACGCCGTCGGCAGCCCTGTCGCCCATGACGTCGCGTGCCAGGCGCGCGGTAGCAAGCAGTCCGCGCAGTCCGCGGCTGAGGCCGCCCACATGGCGCGCTGCATAGTCGCCGACGCGATAGGCCGTCGAGCCGGCAGGCACAAGACGTTCGCGCATGTGGTGCACAAGGTCGGCTGTGTTGATACGCATGGGGCACGACGTGCTGCACAGGCCGTCGCCCGCGCAGGTGTCGAGGCCGTAGTAGCGGAAATCATGCTCCAGCACGTCGGCCTCGCGCATGGAGCCTTCGTCGCCGAGGGCGCGCAGCCGCGCTATCTCGCGGGCCACGACTATGCGCTGACGCGCCGAAAGCGTCAGTCCGCAGCTCACGCAGTTCACCTCGCAGAATCCGCACTCGATACAACGGTCCACATCGGCGTCGACGCGCGTCAGCGGTTTGATACCGGTGATGAAACATTCGGGGTCGTCGTTAAAAATGACGCCCTGGTTCAATATACCCAGCGGATCCATGGCGTTTTTGAGGCAGCGCATCATGCCGAAGGCCTTGCTGCCCCACTCTTTCTCCACAAAAGGAGCCATGTTGCGGCCGGTGCCGTGCTCGGCCTTGAGCGAGCCTCCGAATCGGTCGACGACAAGCGTCTCGACCCCATGCATGAGCCGACGGTAGCGCGCCACCTCCTCAGGAGTGTCGAAACTCTGCGATATAACGAAGTGGAAATTGCCCTCAAGGGCATGGCCGTAGATGCATGCGTCGTCGTAGGCGCACTCGCGCAGCAGCTCCACCAGCGCCACCGTGGCCTCGGGGAGGTCGTCGATGTGGAAAGCCACATCCTCGATGAGCACCGTGGTGCCTGCCGGACGTGTGCCGCCCACGGCAGGGAACACACCGCTTCGCATCTGCCACCAGGCGGCGGTCTCCTCCGGGTCGGTGGAGAAGTGCGCCTCGCGCACCAGGTTGAAGCGGTTTACCACGCTCATGATGGCGTTGATGTTATCCTGCAATCCCTCGGGAGTTGCCGATTTGGTGTCGAGCAGAAGAGCCGTCAGGCCGTCGGTGACGCCCTCCGTGCCCACCGACGCCAGCGATTTGGCGTCGAGCAGTTCGCAGCTGTCTACCGGCGCGCCCTTACGCATCGCCACAACAGCTTCAGCCGCCTCACGCATGCTGCCGAACCAGAGCATGGCGCTGGCGGCATGGGGCAGCAGAGGCGATGTGCGCACCGTCACGCTGCTTATGAAGCCGAGGGTGCCCTCGCTGCCCACCATGCAGTGGGCTATGATGTCGAACGGATCATCGAACGCCACGAACGGACGCAGATTCAGACCCGTTACATTCTTGATGCTGTACTTGTGGCGTATCAGCGCCTCCAGGGCAGCGTCGGCGCGGATGTCGTCGCGGATGCTTTCTATTTCGGCAAGCAGCGGTGCATGAGTGACGCGGAATGCCGCGCGCGACTCGTCGCTGCCGGTGTCGAGCACGGTGCCGTCGGCAAGGACTATGCGCGCATGCAGCAGGATGCTGTCGCTGTTGGCATGCGTACCGCAGTTCATGCCGGAAGCATTGTTGGCCACAATGCCGCCCACCATCGCGGAACGCTTCGAGGCAGGATCGGGGTCGAACTGCCTCCCCAGCGGGCGAAGGATCTCGTTGACACGCTCGCCTATTATGCCGGGCTGCAATGTGATGGTGGCGCCACCGGCGCCCACGCTATAGCCTTCCCAGTTCTTGCCGGCCACAAGCAGAACGGAATCCGTCACCGCCTGGCCGCTGAGACTGGTGCCTGCCGCGCGGAAGGTGACGGGCACTCCGAGGCGCGACGCAGTGCGCAGGATAGCGCTCACCTGTTCCTCGCCATCGGTGCGTACCACCGCCTGCGGCACCATGCGGTAGAAGCCGGCATCGGTTCCCCATGCCAGCCTCCGAAGTCCGTCGGTGTAAACCACCGGCCTCGGCTGCATGCGGCCTATTTCATCAAGAAAGGTCTTTATCCTCGACATTGTTCCTTATATTACTTCTGCTGTGGACATTATAGATACAAATCACACGATAACTTAAACTTATTGATTAATTTTAAGTTTGTTATTTTTGTTATTTGTGTGTTTTTGTACCGATAATACCCTAAGTCGGTGATTTCTTATTTATGGGGATTTACTTATTTATAGAGGTGATAGCGGGAAGAGGCGGCTCGGAAGGGCTCCACATCCTTGTCCCAGTAGGAGCGCATGTCCTCAACGCGGTGGCGGGGAGTGAACAGACGGCGGATCTCGCGGCTGCCCACCACTTTGTCGAACATGCCGAAACGCTTGGCCGCCTCAGGCATATCCATAACTCTGCGTTCCGGGTACATGTCGGCAAGTTCCTGAAGGATATAGAACTGTATCAGGGTCAGGGGAGCTGCCTGCGCGTCCGTGACGTATATCTCCACGCCTTGCAGATTCTCGCCCTTGCCGGTGCCGTAGAACGGCTTGATGTGTATGGGACGGAACATCACGCCGGGTATCTCCAGCGCGTTCAGCCGCCGGTTGAGCTCGGCGGCGTCAATCCAGTCGGCGGCAACGAGTTTGAAGGGCAATGTATAACCCACGCCTATGCTGACATAGTACAGCTCGCCGAGTATGCCTGTGGCCGGATAGTAGAGCGCCGAGGCGGCGTTGGGCTGATGGGGCGACGGAAGCACCCATGGCATACCCGTGTCCTCGAAGGACATCGACCGCTTGTAGCCCTCCATGGGAACGACGGTCAGCTTGACCTTCTTTCCGCCGGGCACCAGTCCTTCCTCATTAAGATAGGTGGCAAGCTCACCGGGCGTGAGTCCATATAAATAAGGTATGGGGAACTGGCTCACGAAGGAGTAGCAGCTGTCCTCCACTATGCAGCCCTCAATCTTGTCGGCGCCGGCGGGATTAGGACGGTCGAGCACCACAAACTCCTTGCCCTGCTCGGCACAAGCCTGCATCGCCAGACCCATGGTGGAAATGAATGTGAACGAACGGCAGCCGTTGTCCTGGATGTCGTAGACCAGCACATCCACGCTGTCGAGCATCTCCGGGGTGGGTTTGCGGTATTTTCCATATATGGAGTATACGGTCACGCCTGTGGCGGCATCCACCGAATTACCCACGTTGTCGCCGGCATGCACGTCGCCGCGCACACCGTGCTCCGGGCCGTACAGAGCCGTAAGCTTCACGCCAGGCGCCTCGTTCAGGATGTCGACGGTACTCTTGAGCTTATTGTCCACACCCGAGGGATTGGTGATGAGTCCGACGCGCTTGCCTTGCAGGACGTCGAAATTGCGGTTGCGCAGCACCTCCACGCCGGGGAGCACCTGCGCGGCCATGCCCAGTGTGCATGCCGCCATAAGTGCCATAAGTATTGTTGCTATGATTGATTTATTCATAAGGAAGTATTATCTAAGCCTTAAACCTTAGACCCTAAGACTTCACCTTCCGGCCGAAGTTAGGATCGATTTTCAAGAAAGCGCACACGCCGATGGTGGCGGCGCAGCATATCATGGTCCACACAAAGAAGTGGCGGTAGCCGATGGTCTCCTGAAGCCAGCCGGCAGCCATGCCCGGCAGCATCATGCCGAGAGCCATGAAGCCCGTGCAGATGGCATAGTGTGCCGTTTTGTGCTCGCCCTCGCTGAAGTAAATGAGGTAAAGCATGTAGGCCGTGAAACCGAAGCCGTAGCCGAACTGCTCGATGAACACGCAGATGTTGATGGTGAGCAGCGAGTGCGTGGGCCAGTAACTGAGGTAGACGAACGTAAGACAGGTCAGCGACATGCTCCATGCCATAGGCCACAGCCATTTCTTAAGGCCTCCGCGCGCGGCCACGATGCCGCCGATGATGCCGCCTATAGTCAGACCGATGATACCGATGGTGCCGTAGACGAAACCGACCTCACCGGTACTCAGACCCAGTCCGCCCTTGTCGATAGTGTCAAGCAGGAAGGGGTTGATGAGCTTCACAAGCTGGGCTTCGGGCAGACGGTACAGGAGCATGAATGCCAGAGCCACGCCTATCTGTTTCTTGGCGAAGAAGCTGCGGAAGGTCTCGAAGAATTCATGTATAATCTCCGCGGCCGTGCGCTTTGTCCCGTGCTCACGGCTGTCGGAGGCAGGACGCGGGAGCGCCCAGCTGTGGTACATCGCCATAGCCAGGAAGAATGCCGACAGCACGGCAAACACCACGAGCCATGCCATAGGTATGTTGCCGCTGGCACCTTCGAAACCGGCGCGCACCGGCTCCTTGATCTTGTGGTCGACGTCGTAGTAGAGCCATGCCGTGCGGTCCCAGTTGTCGGCGTTGAACACAAGGCGCTCGCCTTCGGCGAGCTTTATGCCGGCGTCGCCGCTGGTATGGCTCATGTTCACTATCACCTCCTCGCCGGGAGCAGGCTGGCGGTTGAGCCGGATGCCGCGGATGGCGAAAGTGTTGGCGGCAGTTTCGGCCACAGCTTCGCGTTTTTCGCCGAAAGTGGCTGCTACCCAGCGTGTGAAGGCACCGGGTCCCTCGGCTTCGGCGGCTGCCTCAGCCTTGTTCTCCGTCTTGGGGGCCGATGGGGCGGTGAAACCGTTGGCCTCGTTGGCACGGCGGACGCTGTCGCGCATCATGGCGGCATAGGTGGCGAACGTCATGGGCTCGCCGTCCACCTCTACTATCGCCGGAGCCTTGACTGCCACAGCCTTGACATCGCCGCCGGTAAAGAAGTTCATCTCGGCGGCCTCGTCAGGATTCTGAAGAGCCAGATCGGCCATGACGGGAGCCTCCCAGGCCATATAGGGGTCCACCTCCACGCCGACTTTGACGGCGTCAAGGCCGGTACCGGTCTCGATAAGACCGGCAAGCACCACCAGCAGGCCCTGCCCCACTACGGTGCTGACACGATAGAATGTGGAACGGATGCCCACATAGAGCGACTGCTCGTGCTCTGTCAACGCCAGCATGTAGAAACCGTCGGCGGCTATGTCGTGCGTTGCCGAGGTAAAGCCCACAAGCCAGAATATGGCAAGAGTCAGCTGAAAGAAGAAGGGGGTGGGAATACTGAACGCAATGCCGGCGAGAGCAAACGCTATGAGCCACTGCATGACGAGTGTCCACCAGCGTTTGGTGCGTATGATGTCGACAAACGGGCTCCAGAAAGGCTTTATGACCCAGGGCAGGTACAGCCATCCGGTATAAAGCGCTATGTCGGTGTTGGATATACCCAGGCGCTTGTACATGATGACGGAAATCGTCATCACGGCCACATAAGGCAATCCCTGCGCGAAGTATAGCGTGGGAATCCAGGCCCAAGGCGAGCGTTTGCTACTGTTTTTCATGATATTTATCGTTTAGTATTTCTTTTCAAGTAAGGCTCCGGGGAAGTAGTGGGCCAGAATCTCCTTCCAGCCATATCCCTTGGAAGCCATGACGGCGGCACCTATCTGGCAGAGGCCGACACCGTGACCCCATCCGGCGCCGCGCAGCACAAAGTCGGTGCCGTCACGGTCGACGACAAAGGCCGACGAACGCAGATGGCTGGTGCTTAGCGCATGGCGTATCTCCAGTTCCTTGCCTATAGTCATGGTACGCCTCGTGCCGACGATGCGCAGACGCACGATGCGGCCGGAGGTTCCGCGCTCCACGGGCAGAAGCTCGCATATGGTGCCGAAGTCGATGCCCGTGCGCTCGTGTACCAGCTTCGACAGCTCGTCCTGAGTGTATCGCACCGTCCAGCGGTAAAAGTCGATACTCTCGCGGTCATAACTGTTCAGTACCTGCGAGAGCACCTCGCGGTCGTCGGTATTGCAGAAAGCGTCAGGACTGGCCTCTATCCACGCTCTTGCGCGCGGCTCGTAACGCAGGTCGGGATACACAAGCGAGTCCGGCGCATCGCTGCGCACGGTAAGATAGCTGTGGTGCACGGGTTCCCAGCAGTTCTCGAACAGTTCGAACACACCGCCGCAGCATTTGCTGAAGCGCGCGTCGGCAAGCGCGCCTGTATCGGGATCTGTCAGCACTATGCCTGACGTGGCATCTATGGCCTCGGCCACGGCGGGTGTTGTCTGGCGCGTAAGGCCCTGATAGCGCTGACAGTGGTCGTCGGCGCACACGTCGAAGTCGGTATGGTCCTCGCGGTCCTGCCAGCGCACGATTTCGTCATCTGTCACAGTGCAGGAATTGTAGGCCTTCATCTCGCCGGTGGCAACCCGGCGGTTTTTCTCGATCTGGGCAAGAAGCCAGCTGCGCGAGATCACCGCATGCGCGCACAGGAGTTGCAGCGACGACGTAGCGCTCATCTCCGAGGATATGACGCTGCGCAGATAGTCCTCCACACCTATAGTATTGATGACAGTTATGCCGCCGTCCACGGCTTTCAGCGTCAACGAGCCGCCGAACACCTGATTCTCACGGCGCTGCCAGTGGAAGTCGACGCCTATGGTCACGTCCCTGACCTCGAAGCGCGAATCCGCCTCCAGCGGGATGTAGGTCTCGGTG
>URSD01000031.1 GCA_900550395.1 uncultured Porphyromonadaceae bacterium
GGATATTCGGCCGCATGCCGTAGGCGCCGGCTGCTTCGAGGATGCGAGATGTCTCGTCGGGCGTGAAGAATCCGCGGTCGCAGAACACGTCTACGTAGTCGGCCAGCCGCTGCCGCCCGACTTCGGGAATCGTCTCCCGGCAAAGCATGTCGACGTAGTCGCTCTGGCGCCCCGCGTAGGCTCGCCCTACGGCATGAGCGCCGAGAAAAGTTGTCTTCACCTCCAGCGGGACGGTCTCCTTTATGCGGCGAGCCACGCGCAGCATCTTCAGCTCGCTCTCGGTGGTCAGGCCATAGCCGCTCTTTATCTCGATGGCTCCGGTGCCTTTGGATATTACCTCGTCGATGCGTTCCATTGCCTGGCGGTAGAGATCCTCCTCGGGGGTGGCGGCAAGAAGGTCGGCGGAGTTCAGTATTCCGCCCCCGCGCCGGGCAATCTCCTCATAGCTCAAACCATTGATTTTGTCGAGAAACTCGCCGGAGCGCTCGCCTGCGTATATTATATGTGTGTGTGAGTCGCAGAAAGAGGGGAACACCCAGCGGCCGTCGAGGTCGATGATTTCGGCGTTCTCGGGCATTTCGCCGAGTGTGGCCATCTCGCCGCACGCTGCTATAGTGTCGCCGTCGGTGAGCAGCCAGGCCGCCTCGATGGTTTTGAAAACGTTCATTTCCGCGCCGCGTCGGGCCGATGTGCGCGGGTCGGCGCCCGCGAGCACGCCGATGTTTATGAATAGCTTCATGGATAGTCGGAAATGTTAGTCAGGGCATCGTGGTCTTGATGAATTCGGTGGTGGCGTCGATAAGCGGATACATTACTGTGTCGGTGTCGACGAATGGTACCGTCAGCCTCAGCTCGGCTACCATTTTCTCAAGCAAAGGCGACGTATGGAGCGGTCGGCGGAAGTGGAGTGCCTGGGCGGCGTTCAGAAGTTCGATGGCCAGCACCCGGTAGGTATTGTCGGCTATCTCGCAGAGTTTCGTGGCTGAATTGGCGCCCATCGACACGTGGTCTTCCTGTCCCTGCGAGGAGGGGATGCTGTCGGACGACGTGGGCCAGCACAGGGCGCGGTTGCGGTTTACGATGGAGGCAGCGGCGTATTGCGGAATCATGAAGCCGCTGTTCAGACCCGGTTTGGCCACGAGGAAGGATGGTAGTCCGCGCACTCCCGATATGAGTTTGAAGGTGCGCCGCTCCGAGATGTCGGCGATTTCGGCGAGGGCCACGGCGAGGTGGTCCATCGGCAGGGCGATGGGCTGCCCGTGGAAGTTGCCGGCGGATACCACCAGGTCTTCCTCGGGGAAAACGGTCGGATTGTCGGTCACGGAGTTGATTTCCGTCTCCAGCGCGCGTGCGGCAAATTCGAGAGTATCTTTCGAGGCACCGTGAACCTGCGGTATGCAGCGGAAGGAATAGGGATCCTGCACATGTTTTTTCGGCTGTTTCTGCAATTCGCTCCCTTCGAGGAAGTAGCGTACGGCGTCGGCCGTCGATTTCTGTCCGGGGTGGGGCCGGACGGCCTGGATTTGTGGCAGGAAGGGCTCGATGCGTCCGTCGAAGGCGTCGAGCGAGAGTGCGCCGATTTTATCGGCCCACACCATGATGCGGCGTGCGCGGATTATGGCCCATACGCCGTGGGCCGACATGAATTGGGTGCCGTTGAGCAGTGCCAGTCCCTCTTTGCTCTGCAGGGTTATCGGTTCCCATCCGGTGCGTCGCAGCAGTTCGGCGCCGGAGATTGTCTGCCCTTCGTAGTCTACCTCGCCCAGCCCGAGCAGGGGGAGTGAGAGGTTGGCAAGCGGTGCGAGGTCGCCCGAGGCTCCCAGCGAGCCCAGCCGGCGCACTACCGGGGTGATGTGGCGGTTGAACATCTCAATCAGGCGCTCCACCGTGGCGGTCTGCACGCCCGAATGTCCGTAGCTGAGCGATTGGATTTTCAGAAGCATCATAAGCCTTACAATCTCCGGGTCGACTTTCTCGCCGATACTGCACGAATGGCTCATCACCAGATTTTTCTGGAGTGTGGCCAGCTGGTCGGGGTCGATAGAGATGTTGCAGAGCGACCCGAATCCGGTCGATACGCCGTAGATGGGCTCTTTTTGCGTCGCCATTTTGTTGTCGAGATATTCGCGGCAGCGCGCTATGCGTCGGGCGGATTCTTCGCTCAGGGCGAGCTTCATGTCGTTGTCGATGATTTGAGCTACGCGGTCGATTTCGAGCCAGTCGGGGCTGATATGATGGACTTCCATATGGATGCTTTAAGTGTGTTTGTATTAGTGGAAAATATTCATGGCATCGGCGATTGCCTGCTCGTCGGCCATGTTGGGAAGGGTGACGCACAGGGTAGGGGTGCGCTCCATCTCGCGGCGGATGGCGTTCACGGCGCCCTTGTTGCGGGCCCAGCTGCGGCGGGCTATGCCATTGGTCACGTCCCATAGCAGCATGCGGTCTATGGCGGTGGCGCTGTCGGCCGAGCCGTCGATTACCATGCCGAAGCCACCGTTGATTACCTCGCCCCAGCCTACGCCGCCTCCGTTGTGGAGCGATACCCATGTGGCGCCCCGGAACGAGTCGCCTATCACGTTCTGTACGGCCATGTCGGCGCAGAGGTTCGACCCGTCGTAGATGTTCGATGTCTCGCGGTAGGGGGAGTCGGTGCCGGATACGTCGTGGTGGTCACGGCCGAGCACTACCGGGGCTGTGATTTCGCCCGTTCGGATGGCGTCGTTGAATGCGCGGGCTATGCGTGCGCGGCCTTCGGCATCGGCGTAGAGGATGCGGGCCTGCGAGCCTACCACGAGGTGGTTTTCGGCGGCTTTCTCAATCCAGTGGAGGTTGTCGGCCAGCTGGCCGTGGATTTCGTCGGGGCATTCCTCAAGCATCTCGCGGAGCACGTGCGCAGCTATGCGGTCGGTGGCGGCAAGGTCGGCGGGGTCGCCCGAGCTGCATACCCAGCGGAATGGACCGAATCCGTAGTCGAAGAAGAGCGGGCCCATGATGTCCTGCACATACGATGGATAGCGGAATCCTTCGCTACCGTCGGTGGCACCGACGTCGGCTCCGGCGCGCGATGCTTCGAGCAGGAAGGCGTTGCCGTAGTCGAAGAAATACATTCCGTCGGCTGCCAGGCGGTTGATGGCGGCAACCTGGCGGCGCAGGGAGCTCTGCACGGCCTTGCGGAAGGCTTCGGGATTGTCGGCCATCATGGCCTGCGACTCCTCGTAGCTTAATCCGGCGGGGTAGTAGCCTCCGGCCCAGGGGTTGTGGAGCGAGGTCTGGTCGCTCCCGAGGTCTACATGGACGTTGCGCTCGGCCAGTCGTTCCCATAGGTCTACGATGTTGCCGAGATATGCCAGAGAAATGGTTTCGTTGGCCTCTACGGCGCGCTCGGCGCGGTCGATTACGGCGTCGAGGTCGGTGTGTACTTCGTCGACCCATCCCTGCTCGTGGCGCTTGGCTACGGCCTTGGGGTTGATTTCAGCGGTTATGCTCACCACTCCGGCTATGTTGGCGGCCTTGGGCTGCGCGCCCGACATGCCGCCAAGTCCGGCGGTTACGAACAGCAGTCCGCGGTCTTTGCCGAATCCCGCTGCACGCTGGCGCCGGGCCGCGTTGAGAACGGTTATCGTTGTGCCGTGCACGATTCCCTGCGGACCGATGTACATATACGATCCGGCTGTCATCTGCCCATACTGGCTCACGCCGAGGGCATTCAGTCGCTCCCAGTCGTCGGGCTTGGAGTGGTTGGGTATCACCATTCCGTTAGTCACCACAACCCGCGGCGCCGATGTCGACGAGGGGAAGAGTCCCAGCGGGTGGCCGGAGTACATCACGAGCGTCTGCTCGTCGGTCATCTCCGAGAGGTATTTCATAGCCAGGCGGTACTGCGCCCAGTTCTGAAACACGGAGCCGTTGCCCCCGTAGGTTATGAGTTCGTGGGGATGCTGGGCTACGCGCGGGTCCAGATTGTTCTGAATCATCATCATGATGGCCGCGGCCTTGCGCGACCGGGCCGGATACTGGTCTATTGGCCGGGCGTACATCGGATACTGCGGACGGTAGCGATACATATATATGCGTCCGTAGCGCTTCAGCTCGTCGGCGAATTCGGGGGCGAGGCGGCTGTGGAGTTCGGCGGGGAAATAGCGCAAGGCGTTGCGCAGGGCGAGTTCTTTCTCTTTTTTTGTGAGTATGTCTTTACGGCGCGGGGCGTGGTTCACCTCGGGGTCGTATATCGGGTCGGGCGGAAGCTGGGCGGGGATGCCTGTGCGGAGGTCGTCCTGAAATTCCTGGAGTGTCATATGAAAGGTTAAAGTTTCGATTCTACTTCGGCGAGTATCTCTTTTTCGGCGGCGCAAGCCTCGGTTGCCAATTTTTTCGCTTTCTCAATAAGCTTGTCGGCCTGACTGCGGTCGGTGAGCGATGCGGCGTTGATGCGTACGTTCAGCTCGGCTCCGAGTATGGCGCTGCGGGCGGCGAGGGCACCTACTCCGGCGTCGCTTGCCGAGGCGGGGTTGCCCGTGCGGGCCATCTGCATAAGCAGGGGGAAGGCCTCGGAGGCAGCCTCCATAGTGTGCAGGGGCACTTCGGCGGCGTAGAGTGTGGCCTGCTGGATTGCCTCGGTGCGCGCGGCCTTCTCCTCCGGAGTGCCTTTGGGGAGTTTGAAGGCGTCCATCACGCGGTTGAATGCGGCCGTGTCTTCGTCGACGAGGGCCAGCAGGCGGTCAGTGAGTTTTTGCCCATTTACGGCCACTTCCGACAATTCCTCCCAGCGGGCGTCCCAGCCGGGTTTGTGGGCCGAGAGGTTGGCCACCATCGTAGCGAGGGCGGCCCCCAGGGCGCCCATATAGGCGGATATTGAACCGCCGCCGGGTGCGGGCGATTCGCTCGCGGTCTCGTAGGCGAAGCGGCGGCAAGTCATGGCCGTCAGGGCGTCGGTGTCCGGCTTGGATATGCGGTTCTCGATTATCTTTTCGTTTACGTCGAAAGGCTTCAGTTCCGACAGCCCCATCGAGATGATGGCCGTGCGGATTATCTCGTCGTCGGGGATGCCGGCGGAACGCTGCTGAAGCCGCAGGTAGTGCTTGCCGGCCTCGATGAGGGTGCGTCGGGGCACGAGTCCCACTATTTCGGCACCGGTTACTCTCACGCCGCGTGCGGCGGCCGCGCGGCTCACTTCGTCGAAGGCCGCGTGGAGCGGGGTGGCGTTAATGTCGGTTATGTTCATGCTCACTTGCGCGATGCCGTATTCGGGGATATACCAGCCGATGGCCTTGGTGCCTTTGAGTGTGCCGGGAATCATCACGGGCTTTCCGTCGGGACCGATTTCTGGCTTGTCGGTCACGAGCGGCCCGGTGCGTTTGGGGCGTCCTTTCTCGCGCACGTCGAATGCAATGGCGTTGGCGCGTCGGGTCGAGGTGGTGTTCAGGTTATAGTTCACGGCGATAAGGAAGTCGCGGGCACCGACAACCGTGGCACCCGAGCGAGCCATCTCGTCGTCGAAGGGACGGGCGCCGAAGTCAGGTGCCTCGCCGGGGGCGTCGGCGCGTGCGGCAAGGGCCTCGTATTCGCCTTTGCGGCATACGGCAAGGTTCTTGCGCTCCGGCGTGAAAGCCGCCGCCTCATAGCAATAAACCGGGATACGTAGCTCCTCGGCTATGCGGCGGCCGAGCTGCCGGGCCATCTCGGCGCACTCTTCGAGCGTCACGCCGGCCACGGGCACGAGCGGCAGAACGTCTGTCGCACCGATACGCGGGTGGGCGCCATGGTGCTGGCTCATGTCGATTACCTCGGCGGCTTTTTTTACACCGCGGAATGCGGCCTCCACCACTGCCTCAGGCACTCCGACAAATGTAACCACTGTGCGGTTGGTTGCCTCGCCGGGGTCCACATCGAGCATCGTTATCCCCTCGACGCTTTCTATAGCGTTTACAATTGCCTGGATTTTCTCCTTGTCGCGCCCTTCGCTGAAGTTAGGTACGCACTCTATGATTCTCTGCTGCTCCATATTTTCTGAAATGGCTTCCTATTCGCCTGAAAGTTGTGATATTAACGGGAAGCATCGGGCCTGTGCGCCCGGCTATCCTCCCTTTCTGCAAATATAGCCATTTCCCATCTAACGGCCGATGCATTTTCCGTGTTATAAAACATATTTCCCCTGACGCCAGGCTTTCAGACTCTTTGTATGGTCGGCCTAAACCTCCAATTCGCGGGAAAATGGGTGGGAATGAGGGCCAATTCCGAAATGTTTGCTAAATTTGCATACGGAACGAGGGAGAGACGAAATGCGTCGATTCCTCAGTGCCGTAACCCTTGCTTTCAGAAAATTTAATAAAGCTTTTCATATATCAAGCTATGTATAGAACCAACACTTGCGGCGAGTTGCGTCTCGCCGATGCGGGAAAGAGCGTCACGCTGTCCGGCTGGGTGCAGCGCGTGCGCAGAATGGGCGGCATGACTTTCGTCGACCTCCGCGACCGATATGGAATCACTCAGATTGTATTCGACAATGATACCGACGCATCGCTCTGCGATGTCGCAAGTCATCTCGGCCGCGAATATGTGGTGGAGGTGAAAGGCCGTGTGGCTGAACGCACAAGCAAAAATCCTCACCTTCCCACCGGCGATATCGAGATTATCGCCTCGGAGCTCCGCGTGCTCAATCCGTCGGAAGTTCCACCCTTCACCATCGAGGACGATACCGACGGCGGCGACGATCTCCGTATGAAATTCCGCTACCTCGATCTGCGCCGTACGCCCGTGCGCCGCAATCTCGAACTGCGTCACCGCATGACCATGGAGGTGCGCCGCTATCTCGATTCGAAGGGTTTCCTTGAAATCGAGACTCCGATGCTCGTCGGCTCCACTCCGGAGGGTGCCCGCGATTTCGTGGTTCCCTCGCGTATGAATCCCGGTTGCTTCTATGCTCTGCCCCAGTCGCCTCAGACTCTCAAGCAGCTGCTGATGGTGTCGGGTATGGACCGATATTTCCAGATTGTGAAATGCTTCCGCGACGAAGACCTCCGCGCCGACCGTCAGCCGGAGTTCACCCAGATCGACTGCGAGATGAGTTTCGTGGAGCAGAACGACATCATCGAGCTTTTCGAGGGGATGGCAAAGCATCTTTTCAAGGAGCTTCGCGGCGTAGAACTTACCGAGCCGTTCCAGCGTATGCCCTGGGCCGACGCGATGAAATACTACGGTTCCGACAAGCCCGACCTCCGTTTCGGCATGGAGTTCGTCGAACTGATGGATATCCTCAAGGGTTCCGGTTTCAGTGTGTTCGACAACGCCGCATATATCGGCGGCATCTGCGCCAAGGGGGCTGCAAACTATACCCGCAAGCAGATTGACCAGCTCACGGAGTTCGTGAAGCGTCCGCAGATCGGCGCCAAGGGGATGGTCTACGCCCGCATCGAGCCCGACGGAACCGTCAAGTCGTCGGTCGACAAATTCTACACGCAGGAAACGCTCCAGAAGATGAAGGAGGCCTTTGGCGCCGAGCCGGGCGACCTCATCCTCATTCTCAGTGGCGACGACGCCATGAAGACGCGCAAGCAGCTCTGCGAACTGCGCCTCGAGATGGGCCGACGCCTCGGACTCCGCGACAAGAACAAGTTCGCATGCCTGTGGGTTGTGGACTTCCCGATGTTCGAGTGGAGCGACGAGGAGCAGCGCCTGATGGCCATGCACCATCCTTTCACGCACCCCAAGGACGAAGACATACCTTTGCTCGACACCGACCCTGCGGCCGTACGTGCCGATGCCTACGACATGGTTGTCAACGGTGTTGAGGTCGGCGGTGGCTCTATCCGTATCCACGACAGTGCACTGCAGGCCAAGATGTTCGAGATTCTCGGTTTCACGCCCGAGAAAGCTCAGGAGCAGTTCGGCTTCCTGATGAACGCGTTCAAGTTCGGCGCACCCCCTCACGGCGGCCTCGCCTACGGTCTTGACCGCTGGGTATCGCTCTTCGCCGGTCTTGACAGCATACGCGACTGCATCGCGTTCCCGAAAAACAACAGCGGCCGCGATGTCATGCTTGATGCTCCGGCTCCTCTCGACCAGAAGCAGCTCGACGAGCTACAGCTTGCCCTTGACCTTAAGGATTGATGCTGATACGCGATATAATATCGGTCATCGAACGCTTTGCCCCGCTATCCCTTCAGGAAGAGTGGGACAACAGTGGACTGCAGTGCGGCGACGCCTCCGCGGAATGCACCGGAGTGATGTTATGTCTTGACGTCACGCCCGATGTGATAGAGGAGGCGTCGGCCCGCGGCTGCAACCTCGTGGTGTCGCATCACCCGATGATTTTCCGTGGCATAAAGCGCCTAACGGGGGCGACAGTGGCCGAACGCTGCGTTATCGCCGCCATCAGCCACAATATGGCCGTTTACAGCAGTCATACGGCACTCGACAGTGCCGACGGCGGCGTGAGCCATGCCCTTGCCGCGCTGCTCGGCGCCCGTGTGCGCCGTGTGCTCCATCCAATGGATGCCGAAATGCTGCGACTCACCGTATATGCGCCGCGCGAAAAAGCCGATGACGTGCAGACGGCACTGTCCGACAGCCTGTCGCCCGGTGCGATAATAGCGTCAGACTCGCAGTCGCTACGTCAGGACATGAAGGAGGAGGCTGACAGTGTACCTGTGATAAATCTGATTCACAGGCCGCTGACATCGTTCTCACTTACGGTGTCCGCACTTCAGCGTCATGATGCAGAAACGGCCCTTATTGGATTCGGCGACGATGTCACATACAGTTTCGAGCGACTTGCCGACCGCGATCTCCGCTACGGACTCGGTGTGGTAGCCGAGCTGCCGGAGGCAATCAGTGTGGAGCATTTCATCAAACGAGTAAAGGACGCTCTCGGCGCAAACGTACTGCGTTGCAGCCGCACGGCGTCCGAAGCCATGGTGCGACGCATCGCATTCTGTGGTGGCGCGGGAGGCGAATTTATCCCCGACGCAGTCCGTTCCGGAGCCGATGCTTACGTCACGGCCGACATACGCTACCACGACTTCGGAGAGTGGGGCAGCTCCATTCTGCTGGTCGATGCGGGGCATTTCGAGACCGAGACCTGCACAAAAATGATTTTAATGCAGCTTATTAAAGAAAAATTCGCTAACTTTGCGGTCTATATCGCAGCAAGCGAACACAACCCAATAACCTACTTGTAAAGAACCATATGGCCACCGAAAAGAAAAACGATGTCACCCTCAATGTGGAATCGCGCCTGAAATCGCTCTATGAGCTTCAGACAATACTCTCCGAGATTGACCGCATCAAGACCATTCGCGGCGAGTTGCCTCTGGAAGTCAAGGACCTTGAGGACAGCCTCGCCGGCCTCCATACCCGTATTGACAACTATAACGCCGACATCGAGAGTCTGAAGCGCGACGTAGCTGCTGAAAAAGAGAAAATCCGCAGCTGCCAGGTGCTGATCGACCGCTACAAGGAGCAGCTCGACAACGTGCGCAACAATCGTGAATTCGACCTCCTCACAAAAGAAGTCGAGTTCCAGACCCTTGAGATCGAGCTTGCCGAAAAGCATATCAACGACCATACCCGCGCCATAGAGGTAAAGACAGCCGAGATCGCAGCCACTCAGGAGAAGGTACAGGACCAGACCCACATTCTTGAGGAAAAGAAGTCGGAACTTGACGAAATCATCAGCGAGACCCGACAGGACGAGGAAAACCTGCGCCAGAAGGCAAAGACACTCGAAACAAAAATCGACGACCGCACTCTGGCAGCTTTCAAGCGCATCCGCAAGAACGCACGCAACGGCCTCGGCATCGTCTATGTGCAGCGCAATGCATGCGGCGGCTGCTTCAACCGTATTCCCCCGCAGAAGCAGATGGAAATCAAGCTCCACAAGAAAGTTATCGTGTGCGAGTACTGCGGCCGTATCATGATCGACCCTGTGCTTGCAGGCGTGGAGGAGCAGTAAGCCATACTTCCGTACGGCGATAATACATCAAAGAGGTTGCGACAGCCATGAAAAAAGGCCGTTGTTGCCTCTTTGCTTTTTCGTAAATATTATATACCTTTGTGTCATGTATAAACAATGTCCCAAATGCGGTACAGCCGTTCCCGACAATGCGAATTTCTGCCAGTCGTGCGGCTACGATTTCAACAATCCTCCGCAATACAGAGATCAGCAATACGGTGCCTACCGGCAGCCGGGTTCCTATTACAGCAACAACCCCTTTGATGCCGCCGGTCCCGAGGGCAAGAGCCGTGGTGTGGCCGCATTGCTTGCCATCTTCCTCGGCTGGCTTGGAATACATTATTTCTATTGTGGCAAAATCACCGGCGGAGTGCTTACCATTCTGCTGTGCATTGTCACATGCTCACTATGGTCCATCCTGACCTTCGTACAAGGCATTTACTTCCTGTGTATAACCAATGATGAATTTGAAAGGAAATTTATAACCAATCCGTCAAATTTCCCGATTTTCTGATGCTCAAGTCTCTCCTGACAGCTCTCTTGCTCGCCTCTCCATGGGCGGCCTCCGCTGCGGTGCTTGGTTTCCCGGGAGAGGAAGCGGCATGCGTAGGCGTATACATAAAGGACCTGCGTAACGGCAGTATTGTCGCCGCGGAGAATGCAGAAATGGCTATGGTGCCGGCGTCTACCCTGAAGGCCCTGACTACTGCATCGGCTCTCCGCCTGCTTGGCCCTGAGTTCAGATTCACAACCGAGGTCCGTCTTACCGGCTCTCGGGATGGTTCCACATGGACCGGAGATCTTGAGGTATGCGCCTCTGCCGATCCTTCGCTCGAAAGTGCGGAGTTTGAAAGCAATCTCGGTTTCTGCGACAGCATTGTGGCGCGTCTCGGCGCAATGAACATACAGCGCGTTGCGGGACGCATACGTGTCAAGGCGCCGATGCAGGATGCCGGCCCGTCTCCCAAATGGGAGATTGAGGATGTGGCATGGAGCTATGGCGCCTCTTTGTACGGATTCAATTGGCGCGACAATATTTTTAGATTGTGGCCCGCCACAGGACGCACCAAACCGCACATCCCGGACCTTAAGATTACGCTCAGGCATTCGCCCGACGGCAATGACTTGCTTCGCGGTGTAGGCAGCAACAATCTCGAGGTGTGGGGACGTAACACCGGCAACCGGAAGTGGAGCATCACGAGCACGATGCCCGATCCGCAGGCCGTCTTCGTCCACGAACTGAAAGAACGCCTCAGTGCTGCCGGAATAAAGATACTCGGACGTGATATAAAGCCGTCAGCAGCCGGGACTACATCGGTTTACACACATCGTTCGCCGCGGGTTGCCGTTATCATGCGCAGCCTTATGGTACGCAGCGACAACATGATGGCCGACGGCATGCTGCGTGCTGTCGAACCGGACGGGACGCGCGCCGACGCTTTGCGCAAGGAAAAAGCATTGTGGGACTCTCTTGGAGTCAGTCTGCGTTACTCGGCGGTTCTCGACGGTTGCGGACTTGCACGTGCCAATCGTATTTCTCCCGTTGCTCTTGGGCGTGTGCTTGAAACGATGGCTTCGGGTGAATACTCCGCCGACTATATCGGTTTTTTCCCGCGTGCAGGTATTGACGGTACTCTCAAGAATTTCATGGCTAAAACACCGCTGCGAGGAAGGTTGGCCCTGAAAACAGGAAGCGTCAGTGCAGTGCAGTGTTATGCAGGCTATCTGTTGGATGACGAGGGGCAACGGCCTACACACGTTGTCGTACTGATGGTAAACGCGTTCTATTGCCCCAGGGCTGCACTTCGGGAAAAAATATCGGATTATCTCATAGAAAAACTTACAGAAAAGCAATAAGTTCATGGATCAGGAAAACCGTAAAGGCCGCTTGTGCGGACTCATTGCCGCGGGCTTGAGACTTGAGGGTCTCCTGCGTGTGTCGCTGGAACGTCCGGATGCCGATGCCGACACTGTGCCGCAGATACGTGAGGCGTTTGAAATGTATTCGGCATTGTTCAGTTCCTTGTTCTCAGAGAATAAGGAACCGAACACTGCGGAAGATGAAGTGATTTCTGTCGTGGAAACTGAACCGGAGGAAGAACCGGTGGCTGACGAAATTGAAGAAGAAACGCCACTCACGGTTGAAGAGGCTGAGGAAATAGAAGATACTGAAGACAGCGCAGAGGATACCTCCGATGGTGTTCTTAATGCAGAGGAGGAAACAGAGGTCATCTCTGAGCCTGAGCCTGTCCGTCCGCTTTCCGACACTCTAAAGGTTGACGAGCTCATAGCGCGCAAGGAATCTGCCGATCTGCGCAGGGCATTCACGCTGAACGATAAGTTCCGTTTCCGTCGCACAATCTTTGGCGGAAGCGACGAAAAGTTCAGTCAGACTTTGCAACAGCTTGAGGCGATGCCGGATTTTGATACCGCTATGTCGCATCTTGAAGACATCCTCCCGGAAAACGGGGAGGACAATGAAGATTTCATCGCCATCATCAAGGCCCATTTCGACAGCAGGCAGTGAACGGAACGTTATATATAGTACCGACACCTGTCGGTAATCTTGCCGACATGACTCCACGGGCTGTAGACATACTCAAAAGTGTGGCGCTGATTCTGGCGGAGGATACCCGCACATCGGCCGTTGTGATGCGTCATTACGACATAAGCACGCCGATGGCCAGTCACCATAAATACAATGAGCATGACAGTCTGCAACCGATTGTCGACCGGCTGCTTGCAGGCGATGATATTGCTTTGGTAAGCGATGCCGGCACCCCCGGCATCAGCGACCCGGGATTCATGCTATCGCGCGAATGCCGCCGCAACGGGATTAAGGTGGTTACACTTCCCGGCGCCACCGCTTTCGTGCCGGCACTTGTGAGCAGCGGACTCCCCTGCGACAGATTCGTGTTCGAGGGCTTCCTCCCGCCCAAAAAAGGGAGGGCGACCAGACTTGACATACTCGCCTCGGACGAACGCACATTCGTGCTGTACGAGTCGCCGCTTCGTCTTGCAAAAACCCTCGTGGAGCTTGCCGATAAATGCGGAGAAGAACGTCCCGCGGCCATCGCCCGGGAAATATCAAAACTCCACGAACAGACTCATTGCGGCACACTTGGCGAGTTGCGCGATTATTTCGCCGTGAACCAGGCTCGCGGCGAGATTGTTATAATTGTAAGCGGTAAGGAACGTGAACGCTCCAGAGAGCATCGCAATAAGTACCGCGAAACTGATAATAACTGAGATTCAAGCATATACGTCACAAACTATTTATTCGTAAAAGCATGAAAAAGACATTATTGGCCGGCCTCGCGCTGGCACTCGTACTCGGAGCATGCAGCAAAAAGGATGAAACAGACGAACAACACCAGCAGGCGATTGCCGATGCATCAAAGGTGGAACTTCAAAACGCTGTAGCAGACCGTGATCAGCTGTTCTTGCTCGTAAATGAAATTTCTCAGGGCATGGACCAGATCAAGGCTCTCGAGAATATCCTGACGGTAAATGCCAACGTCAGCGGCGAGACACCCAGCCAGAGAGAGCAGATCCAGGCCGACATAGCTGCCATACAGCAGGCTCTCCAGGAACGCCGCGAGAAGCTTGCCGAACTGGAAAAGCGCCTCAACAGCTCCAACCTCACCAACAACAATCTGCGCAACACTATTGCCACCTTGCGCAATCAGATCGACACTCAGGCGAATGAAATAACCGCCCTCAAGAACAATCTGAACGAGGCTCAAGCACGTATCGGCGAGCTGAACACGGCAGTAGACTCGCTTAACACCACGGTCACCACCGTCACCGAAGAAAAAGAGCAGGCCGAGCAGCAGAGTGTAGACCTTGCTAACGAGCTCAACACTTGCTACTATGCAATCGGAAGCAAAAAAGAACTTAAGGAAAACAAGATCATCGAGTCTGGCTTCCTTCGCAAGACTAAAATCATGAAGGGCGATTTCGACCAGAATTTCTTCACCACGGCCGACAAGCGCACTCTCACCACGCTTCCCCTGCACAGCGACAAAGCCAAAGTGCTGACCAATCAGCCCGCATCCTCCTATGTGATTGAAGATCAGGGCCAGCAGAAGGTTCTCCGCATCACAAATCCCGCTTCGTTCTGGAGCCTCAGCAACTACCTCGTCATCGAGATCGACTGATAGTTGAGATAACAAAATAAGCCCGCAGACTGCGACATGTGCCGGTCTGCGGGCCTTTCTTTTATACCAATGTCAATCGTTGGTGAACAGCGATTTGTTGCGGTGCAGGAGCTGGAGGAATCGCAGGTCGTCGCGCAGCGGTGCGCAGTTCACGCGTCCGTCGCTGTATTCCGTCCAGTTGTAGTAATTGGCATATCCGTTCTTCAGCGACTTCTCGGCGGCCGCAAGCGCACGGTCGAAGTCGTCGGCCTGTGCGAAGAAGCATGCGGCAAGGTAGTTGAGATAGCCATTGGTGTCGCTCGATTGTGCGAGCTCGTTTTCTACTTGTGCTGTAATCTCGGCTACATCATCTCCGGCGAAGAGCCGCGCGAAAGCGCTCAGCGAGCGAAGTGTATTGTCACCGGTGACGTCAAGGCCGGCGGCCCGGCGGTACAGCCCGCGTGCGGCGTTGGGCTGGTTCATGCTGTTTTCAAGCACGTTGGCGCGAAGCAGGTAATACATCGGTTCCTCCGCATGGTTCATGGAAGCCTCACCGAACAGTTTCATGCTTTCGTCAAAATTGCCCTGTTCGGCATATATAAGAGCCATCTCGGCGAGCGCATCGCCGTTTTCAGGCATTGCTGCAAGCGCATCGGCCGCAGCCTTGAGCGCCTGAGGCAACTGACCTTTGTGGCGCAGTATCCGCGCGCGCAACAGGTGATAAGGGCCGTTGCCGCTGACTGTGGTGAGCGCATACTCCACGTTGTTGAGTGCGTCATCCAGCCGACCGAGAGCAAACTGACACTCGGCTATGGAGCCATATATTCCCCGATAGTTATCGAGGTTGTTGTCGAGAATATACTGATAGTCGTTGATGGCGTCGAGATAATGCGCATGCTCTTTCTCGATGCTGGCTCGCAGGTAGCGGTACATACCGTTGTCGGGAACCTGTGCAACTGCATTGCTCAGAGAGGCGATAGTGGAGGGATAGTCCTTGTGGCTGAACTCCATCAGGGCGTCTATTACGCTCTGCGTGTCGCCGCCCTTGGTGCCGAGAGCGAGCAGCAGGTCGTCGACAGCCGCCTGCGGCTGATTCATCTGCTGACGTACGCGTGCGCGACGCACATAGATGTCCGGATTATTGGGGTCGAGAGCCACGGCTTCCTCCAGGTAGTCGTTAGCCATGCCGAGGTTGTTCTCCTGCATGGCTATGCGCGCAAGACCGAGTGTGGCTTCGGGGTCGCGCATGTTCAGGCGCTTGAGGCGCAGGAAGTCGGCTTTGGCCTCGGCGAGCTTACCGGTCTCAAGTTCGGTATGAGCCTTCATCGACAGTGCTTTCTGTGATGCCGGCTCCAGCTGGCAGGCCTTCTGCAGGTCTGGAATGGCAAGTTCGTGGCGCCCCGTTTTGTTGTATATGGAAGCGCGCAGGAGATATTCGCGGAACAGATGGTCGGTCTGCGAGGACGGCGTGCATTCTATAGCGCGGGAAACGTCGTCAAGCGCCTTGCGGAACTCGTCGAAGTGATAATAGTCGTTGGCGCGACGCAGCAGTGTGTCGTAATTCTTCGGATTCTGATTGAGCTGTTCCTGATACACACGGAATACGGCTTGTGTCACCGGATTGTTGATGGTCTGCCGGTGGCGCTGCGCGTCGGCAGGGCTGGCGGCGGATGCCAGCAGGCATGCGCCGAGTATTACGGTACGGATAGATTGATTCATTCCTGATTTATACGGTTGATTGTTTTCTTAAGTTCGGTGAGACGACGCAAGCTGCCACAGGGCGATGATTGCAGATATTCGCTTGTAGTCACTTTGTTGTTTGCAATAATTGATTGACTATATGTATGGTGTCGCAGGCCACAAGTGCCGCCGTCTCGGTGCGCAGGCGGTTGTCGCCCATCGTGACGGGTATGTATCCGGCCTGAAGACACATGTCTATCTCGCGGGTGGAAAAATCTCCTTCCGGGCCAATGAGCAAACGTACGGACGCTCCCGCACGATAGCTCCGTGCCAGAAGCATTCTCTGCACCCGCGCTTCGTCGCAATAGCCCACGAAGCGCTGTTCGCCGTCTGTACCGGTCTCAGATAGGTATTCGGCTATCGGCGTCATTTCGTCGACTCGCGGCAGCACTGCCTTGAGCGACTGCTTCATGGCCGATACCGCAATCTTGCGCAGCCTCTCGGCATTTATCTCCTTGCGTTCCGAACGGTCGCAGCGCAGAGGTGTGATTCTGTCCACACCTATCTCCGTGAGCTTTTCCACGAGCCACTCCATGCGGTCAATATGCTTGGTAGGAGCGACGGCCACGGCTATGTCGGCGCACCACACGCGGGGTTGTTCTTCGACGTCCATTACCTCCAGCATCGTGTGTTTCTGATGAGCCAGGGCTATGCGGCATGTATAACGCCGGCCTCGGCCGTCGACACACTGCACCGTGTCCCCCTCACGCATCCTCAGCACCCGCACGCAATGCTGCGAGTCGCTTTCGGGGAGGGTGGGGTCGGTGGCTATGTCGGGAGCGAAGAACTGTATCATCGTAGTTTTACTCGGCCTCTATGGTAGTGTCAGCTTCTGCTTCCTTCACGTCTTCGCCGTCTATGTCGCCGGGTTTCTCATGGAAGATAAAGAAGAACAGAACTGCCACAATCAGTGCGTATGCGGCGAAAATATACCACGACTCACGCCAGCCTTCCAGCTGCTGTACGGCGTCAAGGCCGGGAGCGAACACTTTTTTATTAACGACGAACGTACCGGCAATCCAGGTGCCGAGAGAGGCGCCTATGCCGTTTGTCATCATCATGAACAGACCCTGTGCCGACGAACGAATCTCAGGGGTGGTCTGCCTGTCGACATAGAGGCCGCCGCTGACATTGAAGAAGTCGAAGGCCACGCCGTAGACCACGCACGAAAGCATCAGCAGCCACACACCCGAAGGACTGGTGTTGCCGAGTCCGAAGAATCCGAAGCGCAGCGTCCACGCCAGCATAGCCATGAGCATCACGCCCTTGATGCCGAATTTGCGCAGGCACACGGGTATCAGCAGGATGCAGAATGCCTCGCTGCACTGCGACAGCGATATAAGGAACACGGAGTTGGATGCAAAGAAATCACCGGCATACTGCTCCACGTTTTTGAAGTGCTCGATGAATGTGGTACCGTAGCTGTTGGTGACCTGAAGGGCCACGCCAAGGAGCATGGAGAATATGAAGAAGATAGCCATGTCCTTGCGCTTGAACAGCTTGAAGGCGTTGAGGCCGAGGGCCTCGGACAGCGAACTCTTGGCATTGCGGTTGATGGGGCAGGCAGGCATCGTGAGCGCGTATGCTGCAAGCACCAGACTCACCGTACCGCAGGCTATGAGCTGCGTGTAGCTATTGGAGAGCGACACTCCGTCTATCTTCACAAAGTTGACGAACCATTCGGCGGCGATGAAACCTACTGTGCCGAACACACGTATGGGCGGGAAGTGCTTCACAGTGTCAAGCCCGGCCTTGTTCAGCGCGTTGAATGCCACTGAGTTGTTAAGTCCGATAGTCGGCATGAAGAAGGCAACCGAAAGGGTATATAGCGTGAACAGCGGGGCGAAGTGTACCTCGGCTCCTGCATGCGCGCCGTAGAAGCCGGCTGCCAGCATGAATACGCCTGCAAGCACATGGCACAGGCTGAACATTTTCTGCGCCGGAATGAAGCGGTCGGCTATCATGCCCACAATGCCGGGCATGAACAGTGACACAAGGCCCTGCACGGTATAGAACCAGAAAATGTAGTCGGCGAGTCCTACCGAACTGAGGTACAGGCCGATCGACACCAGATAGGTGCCCCATACGGCGAATTCCAGAAAGCCGAGTGCGGCCAAACGTGTCTTAATGGATTGCATGATAGACGAGGTTTTAAGATTTTGTGCAAATTTAGTGAAAATTAGTTAGCCGACAAAATTATGCTGGCGTTTAAAATCCCATGATTTCTTCGTATATTTGTATTGTGATTGTTGATTCGAATAGTATCGCATGAAATCGCCCGTTCGTCAGTATATCGCCATCGACCTTAAGAGTTTCTACGCTTCAGTTGAATGTGTCGAGAGGGGACTGGATCCTCTCGACACGCTTCTGGTGGTTGCCGACGAGAGCCGCACCGAAAAGACTATCTGCCTCGCCGTGTCTCCGTCGCTTAAAAGCTTTGGCCTTGGCGGCCGTCCCAGGCTTTTTGAAGTCGTTCAGAAAGTACGTGAGGCGAATTCCCGACGAGGACGCCGCGGCAAATCGTATTTCCGCCACGAACTTGATGCCGACTCGTCGCTCGCGGCCGACTATTTTGTGGCGAAACCCCGCATGGCGCATTATATCAGTTATAGCACGCGCATTTACAGCATCTACCTGCGCTATATCGCGCCTGAGGACATCCACGTATATTCTATCGACGAAGTTTTCATCGATGCAACGACATATCTTAAAACCTACGGCATGTCGGCCCATGAGCTGGCCCGGACAATGATTGGCGACGTGCTGAAGGAAACCGGCATAACGGCCACATGCGGCATCGGCACCAACCTCTATCTGTGCAAGGTTGCGATGGATGTTATGGCAAAGAAGATGAAACCCGATAAGGACGGCGTACGCATCGCGGAGCTGGACGAGATGAGCTATCGCCGCGAACTCTGGGAGCACGAGCCGCTTACCGACTTCTGGCGCGTGGGGCGCGGCATAAGCAACAGATTGCTGGATTACGGCCTGCGCACGATGGGCGATGTTGCACGTCAGTCGCTTGTGAACGAGGGACTGCTCTACAAACTGTTCGGAGTCAACGCCGAACTGCTTATCGACCATGCGTGGGGATGGGAACCTGTGACTATCAAGGACATAAAGGCTTACCGTCCCGAAAGTCGGTCGCTGTGCAGCGGACAGGTGCTGAGCTGCCCGTACACATCCGAAAAGGCGCGGGTTGTCGCGCTCGAGATGGCCGACGCCGTGGCTCTCGACCTTGTCGGCAAGCGCCTGCGCACACCAAAAATCATGCTGCATGTGGGCTATGACGCCGCTTCGCTGACTACTCCGTCCATAGCCTCGCAATATGACGGCAAAGTGGCGCTCGACCATTACGGAAAGCGCGTTCCCGCACCTGCCACGGGCACGATAAGTCCCGATGCGCCTACGTCATCCTCAGCTGTCATGATGAAATGCGTCGGCGATCTCTTCGACCGCATCGTCAATCCCGTCCTGCTCATACGCCGGCTTACGGTTTCAGTCCTTGAGCTTGTCAGCGAGGATATTGCCGCACAGATTCCGGTACAGCTCGAATTGTTTTCCGACGGACATGACACACGGCGCAGCCTTGAAAAGGAGCGCCGCCTTCAGGAAACCATGCTGCGCATCAAGAGCAGCTTCGGCAAGAATGCCATCCTCAAAGGACTGAACTATGCCGAGGGTGCCACACAGAAGGAACGCAACGGACAGATAGGAGGACACCATGAGTAGCCGTTACGACGATATCATCAACCTGCCGCACCACGTGTCGCCATGGCGTCGGCCTATGTCTATGGAGAACCGTGCGGCTCAGTTCGCGCCGTTTGCCGCCCTCACGGGGCACGACCGGGCCATCGGCGAGACGGCACGCCTTACAAGTGAGATGAAGGAACTGTCGCCCGACGAGCAGGCCGAACTCACTCGCCGCCTCGCCATAGCTCTTGACGAAAAAGATTCGGAGGTAAGTGTCACATACTTTGTTCCGGACGACAGAAAACACGGTGGCTCCTACCGCGTGCATACAGGTCGGATAAATAAGCTCGATGAATATGCCTCCTGCATCATCATGAGCGACGGCACATCCATCCCCCTGCGCAGCATAAAGTCTATCGAGGGACGCCTTTTCTCCGATTGCTGATTACTCCTTTGTTTCTTCGTCAAAGATGCGGTTGAATATCTCGTCAAGCCGCGTCTTGTCGGCCAGAATGGCATGGAGTTTCTTCAGATTTCTTGCATTGTCGCTCCACGGAATCCATATTTTCAGATAACCATCCGGACCGTACTTTTTGTTAAGGTGGTCGATTGTCCGCTGATAATGCCCGCCCCTGTCAAATTGAGGAAAATTAGCCAATCCATACTGGATGGTTCTTCGGATTATCGTCTCGGCGTCAATAAAGCGGTCGGCTTCTGCTACTGTCAGGCCGTACTCGCTGCGGGGTTTCTGACTGTTGGACGCTCTATGGTCTTCAACGGCCTCGCCCATAGTTCGGACCTGTTCGGCGGTGAAATGCGATTTGACGAACTCGTCCGCTTCAAGAATCTTGCGCGAGTCCCTATGGTGGTTTTCCCGGCCGTTCACCAGGCCAAGGTCATGAAATGCAGCAATGACATAGAGCATATCTGCATCCATCGACGGAGTGTGCTCGGCAAGTTTCAGACTCTGCTCTATCACCATCCTGACATGGCCTTCCTGATGCGCCTTATCGAAGGACGCATAGCGAGGTATAATCTCCTGTTCCACATATTCAATGATTTCCGGAGATATGTTGTTATTTATTTCCATATCTCTCATATTGATATTCTCCTTGCCATTGTGTTTATTTTGTCATGGTATGCTTCCTGCAAATCCTTAGGGAGGAAAGATTCATTTATCAGCTCATGCCATTTGGGTACTGCCTTGACGAACCTGTTAAAAAGCTTTGCTACAGCACTTTTATCCATACCGCTGTCACACATCGCTTTCTCGAAATCTTCACGCTTTATCCGCTTCTTTTTCCCGTTTAGAGTCAGAGCCAGCTCTTCCTCGTCTTCCGGCATGGCGAGTGCGGTTGACAGAAGGTCGTATGCCGGTGTCAGCACATAATTGTCGGTCGGACTAAAAAGCGAGAAGTTCTTCAGGTGCATGTCGGCGTTTCCTGTCAACCAAGAAAACAACACCACTTCCCAGAAGTTGACAACATCCAGCAAGGGAGCTGATGAAAATCGGTGAATCAATTTTGCGATACGCTCATATGAACCTTTGTATTTATCCTCGGTAAGCCGTTCCGATAGCTGACACATATCCTCCATCGCAATCTTTTCCCCTTCCTTAGTGCGGTCAACGCGGCGTGTGATGTAACACAACTCACCGTCTGCAAAACGAATGAGTGAATGTGGTACAGTCTTTATTCCCGCCGCTTCCGCCATGTGCATAGTCAGATCTTCATTCTCCGGAAGATTTGCAAAGCGGTCGGTCTGAGGTTTCAGAATATACCGCCCCCATAGTCCTACGATAGTGAACCGTTGAGGTTCTCCTGCATTACTACGTGAAATGTCAAGCGACAGCTTTGCCTGAACTCCGGTTACAGTCGTGCTTGCTGTCACTATCTCCTTTGCGAGTTCTTTGATGTTGGCGCGTGTATATGGCAACGTTGGTACCGTTGTTGATTCATATATTTTGCTGGCACACGCCTTATGGTAATCGACTTCGCCCTTAGCCAGAGGCTTATAGCAAAACAGACATTTATTCATCGCCATACTCCTTTCTTTCAATAGGTATAACGCTGATATTTCCGATGCAGTCCTTACAGCAGGCAAGCAGTAATGAGAATCTATCTCGTGCCGATATTTTCCAGCTCTGTTCCGCTATATCAAGGAGCCAGCCTTCAGGAATAAGTCCGTCAAAAAACGGGAACAGAACCTTATCGCGGTAAGGCTTATCTGTAAGCGGCAACGTAAGGCTAACGGCTATGGCAGCATCCATCTTGAGATATTCGGAATCATAACGAAATTCATAACCGGTATCATCTTCCGTCAGAACTCCCGCAAACACATTGCTCATAAATACGTTAGCCTTTTTCATACTTTAGTAATTTTTGCCGGAGTCATCTCGGCACCGAATAAAGCCAGCACCTGATTTACCTTGTCAAGACGAAGAGTTGATTTTCCTTGTTCCAGCTCGCGCACAAAGCGCAGTCCGACTCCGGACTTCTGCGACAGATCCACCTGCGTAAGCCCGAACTGCCTGCGCATTTCTTTAACGTATTTTGCTAATTGAGTCATGAGATATACCCTTTTGGGTACAAATATAATGAATTATATTCATATTACACCATAACGGGTATAAATTTCTTCAACTCAGCACAAATTATACCCGATAAGTTATAATTACACCGATGTTTACTCTCCGATAACAGTGGCAACTATTTTCCGCGGACCGCCGTAATCACGGAACTCGCACAGATACACACCCTGCCATGTGCCGAGATTCAGTCGTCCGCCGCTTATCGGGAGCGTCAGAGTCGAGCCTACAATTACCGATTTGGCGTGCGACGGCATGTCGTCGGGTCCTTCGTCGGTATGCAGATAGAAGGGCGCGTTCTCCGGCACAAGGCGGTCGAATATGGCGTTGAGGTCGTGGCGCACATCCGGGTCGGCGTTCTCGTTGAGAGCAAGCGCAGCGGATGTATGCTTTATCAGCAGATTCAGCAGCCCTTTCCCCGGTAGGGCGGGTAGGGCACGAAGCACCTCGCCGGTCACAAGGTGTATGCCGCGAGGCAACGGGCGGATTGAAAATTCAACTTGTTGTACCATCATATCTTATGCGGAGTGATTGTACGTTCGCCCAGGCAACGGGCGAATTCCTTGCGCAACTCGTTCAGGCGCATCAGCTCGCGCAGGTCGTCGGCAGAGCTCCCGTTTGCGTCGAGCCGTGCCTGCAATGTGCGTATCTCCACCTCCAGCACTGCACTTTTCAGTTCGGAAAGTGCACGCGGCACAAGGCGTATCAGTCCCTCACGCTCGCTCTCCACTTTGTTGTGCTTGGTATGTACTTTGCTGAGCTGATATTTGTCAATGGTGAGATTGGTTGCGAGCACGCGCACCTCGTCGTCGGGAGAGGAGCACAGCGTACGGCTCACGAAGTCCTCGGCGGCCATATCCGTCTCCTGTGCCACGAAAGCCTCGCACTCGGCCTTGATCTGGGCCTCGCGAGCGTTGATGGCGCTCACCGAGAGGTCCTCGTTCCGCAGGGCGGCTATGGCTTCGGCCATGCGGGAGGCGCTTTCATCCTTCAGTTGCCGGATCCTTTCTTCCCGGTATGCGGGCCACTGACCGGCGGACTCGCGTATCATGTCCATGACGCGACTGCATATGGGATTGCGGAACTCTATGGCGTCGCGCTGCATCTCGGTGGTGACGAAGTCAAGCACGCTCATGGGCACCAGATTGCCGTCCTCGTCCTCTGCGTCGCAGAGCTCGCACAGGGCGTATTTCACGACATAACGCAGCAGGCGCAGCTCGTAACTGTAGAGGAAGGCGAGGGCGTTTGCCTCGCTCCCGGCTCTTTGGGCTTTTTCTGCCTGTGCCGGCTGTGTTTCAAGCGACTGTGCCGCACGCTGTCGCATTGCTTTCTTTTCGACGTCCTCCGCCTTTCCGGCTTTGATTCGGGCGAGCTGGAGTCCGAGCGATTCCTCGCTTACACCGAAATTCCGCGCGCATTCGGCGAGATACACCTGCCGCTTCACCAGGTCGTCTATCGCGGCTACCGAGCGCAGCACATCGTTTATCACGTCGGCGCGCCGTATGGGGTCGTCGGCAGCATCCTTCAGCAGGATTGCCGTTTTGAAGCGTATGAAGTCGGTCTCGTTGTCGGCGATATATTTCTCCACCTCGGCCGTGCTGTGGCTCTGGGCGAACGAGTCGGGGTCGTCGCCGTCGGGCAGCAGCAGCACCTTGATGTTGAGGCCCTCGGCAAGGAGCATGTCGATACCGCGCAGCGATGCCTTTATGCCTGCCGCGTCGGAGTCGTATATCACGGTCACGTTCTCCGTGAAGCGGTGTATCAGGCGTATCTGCCCTTCGGTCAGCGACGTACCGGACGAGGCCACCGTGTTGCTGATTCCGGCCTGATGCATGGATATCACATCCATATATCCTTCCACGAGTATGCACTTGCCGCGCTCCACAATCGACCGCTTGGCCTGAAACAGACCGTACAGCTGGTTGCTCTTGCTGTATATCTCCGATTCGGGAGAGTTGACGTACTTGGCTACCTGCTTGTCGTTCCGCAGCGTACGGCCTCCGAAGGCCACCACCTTGCCTGAGATGGAATGTACGGGGTAAATGACGCGTCCCTTGAAGCGGTCGTACACGCTGTGGCGTTCCTCGTTGCGGATGCACAGACCGCTTTTCACGAGGTATTTCTCCTCGAAGCCCCTGGCTATGGCGGCGTCATGGAGGGCTGTGCTCTTGTCGAGGGCGTAGCCGAGATGGAAGCGGCGCACCATCTCGTCGTTGATGCCTCGTTCGCGGAAGTAGGCGAGACCTATGTCCCGGCCGTCGGGAGTGGAGCTGAGGTTTTCCTCGAAGTGAGCCATGGCGAAGTCGTTGACGGCGAAGAGCGATTCTCGCTCGTTCTCCATCTGCCGTTCTTCGTCGGTCAGTTCATGCTCCTGGATCTCTATATTATATTTGTGGGCAAGATAGCGCAGCGCTTCCTGGAAGCTCATCTGCTCGTGCTCCATGATGAAGTTGACGGCCGAACCGCCTTTGCCGCAGCTGAAGCACTTGCATATTCCTCTTGCCGGAGAGACGCTGAACGACGGCGTCCTCTCGTTGTGAAAAGGACATAGACCTATATAGTTGGCACCGCGTCGCTTGAGGCTGACGAAGTCGCTCACCACCTCCACTATGTTGGCGGTGTCGAGTATGTGCCGTACTGTTTCCTGGTCTATTCTTCTCATTTATGGCTATTTATACCGTCAAGGCCGGAAAAACTGGGTTCCCGGCCTTGACGAGATGGGTATTTTCCTGCCTCAGTATTTTATAAGATACTGCGACGATATGCTCTGATTGCTGTGTACGCGGCGTATCGTGTCGGCGAAAAGCCGGGCCACGGAAATGATGGTGCACTTGGTGCAGGTGCCGTGGTAGGGTATCGAGTTGGTGAAGATCATCTCCTGGATGGCCGACTCCTGCACACGGTCGCTGGCGGGGTCGCTCATGATGGCGTGGGTGCAGAGAGCCCGTACGCTCAGAGCGCCGTTCTCCATCATCAGATTGGCGGCCTTCGTGATGGTGCCGGCAGTGTCCACCATGTCGTCTATGAGTATGACGTTCTTGTCCTTCACGTCGCCTATGACGGTCATTTTTGCCACCACATTGGCCTTGGCGCGCTGCTTGTGGCAGAGTACCAGAGGCAGGTCGAGGTACTTGGCGTAGCTGTTGGCTCGCTTCGCGCCGCCTACGTCGGGGGTGGCTATCACCATGTTCTCCAGCTTGAGCGACTGGAGGTAGGGAATGAACACCGACGAAGCATAAAGGTGGTCCACCGGCACATTGAAAAATCCCTGAATCTGCTCGGCATGGAGGTCCATGCATATCACGCGGTCAACGCCGGCGGTGGTGAGCAGGTCGCTGACGAGTTTTGCGGCGATGCTGACGCGGGGTTTGTCCTTGCGGTCCTGACGGGCCCATCCGAAGTACGGCATCACGGCCACGATGTTCTTGGCCGAGGCGCGCTTGGCTGCGTCGATCATCAGAAGCAGCTCCATCAGGTTGTCGCAGTTGGGGAAAGTGCTCTGTACGAGATACACCTCGCAGCCGCGGATGGATTCCTCGAACGATACCTCGAATTCACCGTCGGCAAAGCGTTCTATCTTCATTTTGCCCAACTCGACGCCGAGTTCTTTGCAAATCTCTTCGGCGATGTAGCGCGAGCGCGTGCCGGAGAAGATTTTGAAAGGAGTGGTTATGGAATTTTCCATTGTTATTTAGGGTATGATTGGATGCGCAAAATTAGTCATTTTTTTGAAGATTTCGGGGATGTTCCCGATACTTTTTTGCGAGGAATACGCCAGATTGCGGCCCCATGGGGTGCCAGACGGCACGGGAAAGGCTTCTCGGCGCAGAAGTCCACGCCGGCTTTGTCGCCGCCGAGCAGTTCGGTAGCCCTGGTCTTGCGCGGCTCTATGCCCAGCGTGTCGAACGCATGCTGCGGGATGTTTATGAGCATGTCCGCCTCGCTGTCGCCGAAGTTCACGGCCACAAGCAGGGTGGCATCGGCGCCTCCGCGCAGGAAGGCATACTGACGGTGAGGATTGAAACGCGGGTTGTCGTAGTTCACGTACATCAGGTCGAAGAACTTTCCGTCCCTCAGTGCGTCTTCGGAGTTTATCAGGCCCAGCACACGGCGGTACTGGGCGAGCAAAGCTTCCTCGTCGGCCGACAGCGGACCGTCGCAGCCGCCGTTGTTGTACAGACGCCTTACCGTTGCCACGCTCCAGTAGTCAAATATGGTGGTACGCCCGTCATGTCCGCTGTAGCCCTCGGCGTCGGCTCCCGGTTCGCCTATCTCCTGACCGAAGTATATCATCATCGCACCGGTGCCTATGGCGGCGCTGACTACGAGCGAGGGTAGGGCGCGCCGTGCGTCGCCGGCATACTGCACGGACGCGAAGCGCTGCTCGTCGTGGTTCTCCAGGAAGTTGAGCATGTGGCCGGATATTCCCTCTACGGTCTGCCAGCAGGATGTCAGGCAGGCGGCCGACACGCTGCCTGTCTCTATCGCGCGCAGCGTGTCGTAAAGCGTTACCTTGTCATAGAGGTAGTCGAATCCGCCCTCGAATATGTACGGCCGGTAAAGCCCTACGTCGTAAATTTCGGCGATGAACTTGATGTCGGGGTAGTGCGCCCTGACGTTTGCGATGGCCCAGTGCCAGAATTCCACGGGCACCATGTGTACCATGTCGCAGCGGAAAGCATCCACGCCCTTTGCTGCCCAGTAGCGAAGTATGCTGAGCATCTTCAGCCATGTCGGCGGTATGGGGTCGAAATGCTTGCTCCCGTTGGCGGGGTCAACGCCGTAGTTGAGCTTCACGGTGTCATACCAGTCGTTGACGCCGGGGAAGGCTGTGTAGCAGTCGTTTCCGGTGGCGCGCGCCGGAAACTCCACATAAGCGTCGTCGCCGCTGCCCATGTCTGCGTGCGGCTCGAATTTCTGCCGCGGGATGTAGTAGAAATTATTGGCGGGCGAGAAGAACATGTCTGTATTGTCGCCGTCGCCGAAGTCCCTGACTCCGGCAGGTGCAGCGTCCGAACGGTATTCCCTTGCCACATGGTTGGGCACGAAGTCAATCACCACTTTCATGCCGGCATGGTGGATGCGGCGTACGCAGGCCTCGAACTCGTCGAGACGGTGCGGCACATCCTCTGCAAGGTCAGGGTCTATGTCGTAGTAATCCGTTATGGCATAAGGACTTCCGGCATGGCCCTTGATGACGTGTGGATTGTCGCGGGGGATGCCGTAGCGTGTGTAGTCGGCGTCGTGAGAGTGCTCTATCACTCCTGTCAGCCATATGTGATTGCAGCCCAGGCCTTTAATGTAGCCTATGGCTTCTGATGTTAACCCGTTCAGTTTTCCGGAACCGTTCACTTCGATTGGCGCTCCGGGCAACGGGCACAGACATGTGTTTGCGAAAAGACGGGGAAGAACCTGATATATTACCGGACGTTGTGTATGTTTCATGGGGTCTATTGTTTCAAAAGCAAGAAATATCAGCGGTCGGGGTGGGGATTCTGCCACATACCGGCATCGCGCAGAGCACGCCGCATATGCATGTACCCACTTTCGTAGACATTTCGTATAAGTTTCAGATTGAAAGGCGAATAATGCGAGATTTCAGGCGTCTGCACCGATATGTCGCACAGCGCCATATCCTCGGCCTGATTGGCTTTCAGCATCATGCTGTACGAGCGCAGAGCCACGCCAAGCAGCGTGTTGCTCTTGTGGGTCAGACGCATCGGACTCACGTTTATGCCAATCAGCGTCTCGCATTTGTCCCTGATAATCCAGGCCGGATGGTTGCGCAGCACGCCGCCGTCCACATAATATGTTCCATCTATCTTCACCGGCTTGAATACAATCGGAATGCTGCATGAGGCCATCATTCGCGGACCTATCGGACCGGTGTGGAATTCAAACGGCTCACCGCGGTCCAGATCGGTTACACCTATATATGTAGGAATGGGAAGATCCTCAAGGTTACGTTCGCCGCCGATAGCACGCATTATGAAATTCTTGAATTTCTCAATGCCGAACAATCCGCCGCTGCCGAGCTGGAGAGTGGCGAAATCGGAAAAGCCACGCTCGCTGAACAGCCGCAGCATATTCTCCGGCGACACACCCGCCGAATACAGCACGGCAACTATCGAGCCGGCACTCACACCGGCAATAATATCAGGCTTCAGACCGGCTTCCTCGACAGCCTTCAGCGCTCCGGCGTGTGCAAAACCGCGAGCACCGCCGCCGCTGAGGGCAATACCGAGACGATACGGACGCTGTTCATTAGATGCCTTTTCCATCCACATTTCCAATTTTATTGCAAAAATAAGGATAATCAACCAAAACCGCAAACATTTATCTCCAAATAAAAGTTTGATAATCCGTATTATGTTAAATTACGTAACCCACATCCGCCCTCTTACCTATAAGTTATCAACTATCAGATAAAGAAGAAAGAGCGTGGGAGCGCTCCACGCGCGAGTCCAGTTAGCAAATTGTAGGGGCGCGATACATCGCGCCCGCATCCACAGAAGCAGCCACCGCCCCCTTACACCTATCCCCAATAAACTATCAACTCAAGAAGAAAAAGCGCGGGACGCGCGAGTCCATGATTAACCACGTGTGAAGCGCAGCGGAACGCGTGGTAGAGAGTCTCCCATAGCAGAGAACCACGGAGTGGTGGACTTGTATCTAATTAAATTTCAATCTGTTATTTTTGTTATCTCTGTATTTTTGTATCGATAACACCCACTTGGCAATTTCCCCCAAACTAAAAATTTTTCTGACGAAAATGCAAATTTTTTCTCCCTAATCCACAGCGAGTTATCCTCAATTTTAACATTTATTAGCTATGAAATGAGCCGGGGGGTGGTTCATTTCATAGTTCCA